>CAZFER010000008.1:0-125721 GCA_964517495.1 uncultured bacterium
GGGTTACGCTTCATCCGCTTGGGCGGATTCCGCTTTTAACCCACCCTACCAAACTGGGGAGCACCGGCTGGAAGCCGATGCTCCCCGTATTTGTACCTTGACACCTCGGAGATGTATCCAAGGTGGTTTTCAAGGGTAAAGAACAGCGTCTTGTCCTTGCCACTCGATGATTTAAAAACAATTCATATTATGATATGTTGTGTCAATAAATCAAAACTATCCAAAAGGGAGAGGCAGCATGGATCATAAACAACTGACACGAAGACGGTTTTTGGAAATAAATGTATTTACGGGTGCGGCATGTTGGACTGCAACACATACTGGCTTTGCGGAACCTGAGAATACGCTTAAGCCCACTGAGTTCATCGGTGGATTAAAAAAGGAAAGCGGAGAATCGCCATTGCCGAATGGGTTGTGGTATACCGCTTCGGAGCCGAGACAGGGTTTGCTTTATACCTTTGAAAAAGGGCGGCTGGCTAATGCTGATTATTTGACCTTTGACCTTTTGGCAGATGATGAGGATTTGATCGTTTTTATGATTCATTTGCGCGAGGGTGAAAATGGCCCCGCTTTTACTCTTCATTATAAAGGGCTGAACCAATGCCAGGCTCGGGTGCGTTTTCCGCTGGCCGCCACTGATATGAACCGCTGGCGGCTGGAGCGTGAGGCGGCGTGGCTAAAGCCCATCTGCGGCGGTGAACGGGTGGATTTAAAAGAAGTAGACCAGTTGACACTTACAATACATCGCAAAAGCACGCGTCCAGCGCGATGGTGCCAAACACCTATCATCATCATGAATGAGGAACCAGTAAAATTGGATGATCCCATCCTGCCTAAGGGTAAATTGCTCGACGAAATCGGGCAGAGCCTAATCCATAAGTGGCCAGGACAGACGAAAAATGCAAACGAACTCACCCAGCGATTGAAAACGCAATACAAAACGGCGGACCAGAAAAACTGGCCGGAGTTCTTCACCAGTTGGGGTGGATGGAAAGCACGAAAGGCTGATGCCACCGGTTTCTTTTCCACCCATCATGATGGTGAGCGCTGGTGGCTGGTTGATCCGGAAGGGCACCTTTTTTGGTCGGCGGGGCTTGATTGTGTGCGGGCGGGGATTTACACCTTTCGTGAAGGATTGGAAAAAGCTCTCACTTTTTTGCCCGACCGCCAGGGAGATTATAAATCAATCTATGGCCGCCAATCGATCGATTATTTAATGGCTAATTTTATTCGCACCTTTGGGCCGGATAAATGGTATGAGCATTGGGAACGCATTACCCTCTCGCTGATGAAGGATTTTGGATTTAACACGGTTGCCAATTGGTCGGATTGGCAAATTGCCCGAAGGGCCAGGTTTCCTTATGTACGGCCATTGTCGTCAAATTTTGGGCGGTCGAAACGAATATACCGCGATTTCCCGGATGTGTTCCATCCCGACTTTAAAAAGGATGCGGAAGATTACGCTCAACAGCTGTTGAATACTCGCGATGATCCCGCGTTGATTGGCTACTTTTTGATGAATGAACCGACATGGGGTTTTTCACGTGAAGCACCGGCGGCAGGAATGCTTTTCAATACACCTCAATGCGAAACGCGCAAAGCGTTAAGCCGTTTTTTGAGTGATAAATATGGAGACAATGCATCATTATCCAAAGCCTGGAAGATTAAAACCACATTCGATGCCATTGCTAAAGGTTTTTGGAAAACACGCTTAACTACTGAGGCCAATCGTGATTTATTCGCCTTCAGCAAAGTAATGGTGGAACGGTTGTTTGGTACGCTAAGTGATACATGCAAGAAAACCGATCCCCACCATTTAAATTTAGGGATTCGCTATCAAGGTGTACCGCCGGAGTGGACGGTGCCGGGTATGAGAAATTTCGATGTTTTCAGCATGAACTGCTATCGGGAACGGGTTCCTGCCGATGTTTGCAAACGCATAGGTGATATGCTAAAAATGCCAGTGGTCATCGGTGAATACCACTTTGGGGCACTGGATGTTGGATTGCCCTCACCGGGATTGGTGCATGTGCGCAGCCAGGAAGATCGGGGCAAGGCCTATCGCTACTACCTCGAAACAGCAGCAGCGATCCCGCAATGTGTGGGTGTGCATTACTTTACCCTGTATGATCAATCCGCGGTGGGACGTTTCGATGGCGAGAACTATAACATTGGCTTTTTGGATGTATGCAACAAACCCTATGAGCCATTGATCAACGCCGCCCGTATTAGCCATGAGCGCATGTATTCATTGGCCGCTGGTGAGGTGGAACCGTATGATGATCCACCGGAATATTTACCACGGTTGTTTTAAAGATAAATTGGAAAGGATTGCACTATGTATAACCATACCTTAAAACGCCGTACATTCGTATCAACCGTCGGACTGGGGGCCATGTCCATTGGTCTGGCTTCGCAAGGATGGGGGGCATCAGATCAATCGCCGAATGTTATATTGATCATGACCGATGACCAAGGCTGGGGGGATATTCATTCCCATGACAACGATGTGATCGAAACACCGGTGTTGGATCAACTGGCTGAGGAGGGAGCACGGTTTGAACGTTTTTATGCCAGCCCTGTGTGTGCCCCAACACGTGCGAGCTTGTTGACCGGTCGTTATTCGATGCGATCGGGTGTGCATGGTGTTACACGCGGTTTTGAGACCATGCGTGCGGATGAAACCACCATCGCCGAGGTCTTCAAAGCGAATGGCTATGCAACTGGATGTTTCGGCAAATGGCATAATGGTGCTCATTATCCTCAGCATCCCAACGGGCAGGGTTTCGATGAGTTCTTGGGTTTCTGCGCTGGACATTGGAACAACTATTTCGACACCAAACTGGATCACAATGGAAAGATGATCACGACAGAGGGCTACATTACTGATGTATTAACCGATGCAGCGCTTGATTTTATCGGCCAACATAAAAACGATCCTTTCTTTTGTTATATTCCTTACAACGCGCCGCACTCCCCGTGGCAGGTGCCGGATAAATACTTTGATAAATATAAGGCCAAGGGCCTGGATGATGTGACAGCTTGTGCCTATGGCATGTGTGAAAATATTGACGATAATGTCGGGCGAATTCTAAGCAGATTGGATAAACTTGGTCTGGCAGAGGATACCATTGTATTATTTCTGACAGATAACGGCCCTAATACAGACCGTTATAATGGCAATATGCGCGGGCGCAAAGGCAGTGCCGATGAAGGTGGTGTGCGTGTTCCACTGTTTATTCGCTGGCCGGGGAAAATTGAAGCGGGTAGCACGGTTGAGAAAATCGCCGCTCATATCGATATTCTACCCACCTTGGCAGCATTGACCGGTGTTAAAATGCCGGAGACCAAACCGCTTGATGGCAAGAGCCTGAAACCATTGCTGCAGGGCAAGGATGGCGATTGGCCAGACCGAAAGCTCTATACTCATTGGGGAAACCGCGGTGCAGTGCGAACTCAGCGCTGGCGGGCGGTAAATCAACGAGGGAATTGGCGTTTGCATGATATGAAGAATGATCCTGAGCAAAGCAAAGACGTGTCGGATAAACATCCCAAGGTATTGCAGGAATTAAAGAATGCCTATGAAGCCTGGTGGGCGGATGTCACCAAAGATGGCTTTGATCCGATTCCCACCGCGGTTGGCTATCGACAAAGCCCGGAAGTCATGCTGCCCGGCCATGAAGCCTACTTACACCCACAAAAGGGAGATGGCATCGCTTATAACGGACCGTCTGGCTGGGCTAATGATTGGGTGGATAACTGGACGGATACGGATGCCTATCCCTATTGGGATATCGAGGTTATGGAGGAAGGACACTACGATATCAGTTTATTCTACAATTGCCCAAAAGAGAGTGTGGGGACAAAAATTAAAGTTGAAGTGGGTGATAGAAGCCTCGATGGTCAAGTAAAGGAAGCCTTTAATCCTGATCCCATCCCCAGCCCTGACCGTGTGCCCCGTAAAGAGGTGTATGAAAAGAAATGGAAACAGTTGAAACTTGGTACGGTTGAATTGGATCGTGGGCGTACTCAATTGAAGGTTAAAGCACTTAACAAACCGGGGGAGGAAGTGATGGAACTGAAAGCGGTGTTGATTTATGGATAAATAACAACAACGGCCTGGCAAATGCCAGGCCGTTGTTGATCATTCATGTTCAATATACAACCGGATTACTTTGAAGCATCCTCTACCGGATCGAGTTTTATGCGTTCCAAATTACTTGGATTAAATGTATATAGCCGATCAAACACGATTTCGATCTTATCAGGATCGACCAATTTATTCATATACTCCTGAAGGACTTCATTCCGTTTTTCACCTAGAATGCCTTGTTCACATCGCTGCTGAATCTGAGAATTTTCAAATTCCATTGGTTCTCGTTCCGGTTTTTCATAACAGATCAAAACATAATACGCATCCCCATCCTTGATGGGTTCTGTTGTGTATTCACCTTCATCCAGTTTTACAGCCTGGCTCAAAACGCGGCGGGGTAGTTCTTCTGAGCGGCTATCAACCATGCCCACATCGCCCCCCCGTTCAGCGGTACCGCTTTCAGATAATCCCCGGGCGATGTCCACAAAGGGTTTTCCCTGCTCCAATCGGCTGATAGCCAATTGGGCTTTTTCTTCAGCGGCTTGTTGGGCTTTAAAGACCTGATATTTGTTTTCCTCGTTTTTAGGGGTGATTCGGAAGGTCATCTCGCCGATATGGGCTTTTTGAGGTTTTAAGAACATTCTTGAATTCTTTTCGTAATATGCCTGCATTTCTTCCTCGGTTATGGGATTTTCTTCAAGGTATTGCTCCACAATACGATCCCACCAGGTGTTATATAATTGCCTAATACGGTAAGTTTTAACATACGTTTGATAAGCAGGGATGGTCTCATAATTGAGGTCTTTGGCCAGTTTGGCTGTAATATAACGATAAGCAATGCGCTCACGTGCATTTTTAATGACACGTTCTTCGAATTCAGATTCAGATTCAGATTCGTTACTACTTTTTTTAAGGTTTGTCCCTCTGAGTTGTGGATAGTCAGCCAAAGGAATGGTTTGGCCGTATACTTCCAAAACCAGCGTATTGGGATCAGCATTTTCATCGAAGAGAACCTGAGGATTAAATTTGGTAATTGCTTCAGGCCAGTGGTTAAAAAGGATTTTTTGTTTCCAGCGGCTGAAGGCTTCGTTGCGCAATTGAACAATAAGACGGCTTTTCACCCGTTCAAATGGATCGTAGGATTCGGGCGTTAACGTTTCTAGCTTCAAAATTTCATAGCCATATCGCGTTTGAATAATATCGCTAACATCGCCCTGCTTCATTGAGAGCAAAGCATCTTCGAGTTTGGGATTTATCGCCTGATCGGGTTTATACTCGCGGCTATAAAGGGGACCGACCAGTGCGCCCTTCTTTGAAGAGTCAGAGAATTTCTTGGCTATTTCAACAAAATCTGATCCCGCCCGGATCAATGCGAGAGCTTTTTCCGCACGTTCTTTGGCCTCGGCTTTCACTTCTTCAGGCATATCAATGGTGCGGAAAAATATGTGTCTAAATGTAAATTGGAGGGGCTTGTGATAATCCTCCTTATTTTCCTCATAGCGTGCTTTTAATTTGTTTTCATCCGGTTTAAATGCCTTATAAAATTGATGATATTCATAAAATTTCGAGAGCCAATCGGCCTGCAAATCCTGATTGAAAACCTGGTATTCATTTTCATCGGTGTATCCGTTTTCTCTAGCCAAGTCTGCCACTTTATGCTCAAAAAGTGAGCTACGCACGATGGTTTGCATCGCTTGTTTGCGTTGTTCTTCATTTTCAGCCTGTATGCGCCCAAGGCGGTATTGTTCGTAAACAACAAAATACCCCAATGACATTTCCATATCACCATATCGAATGGCAGGCGTATCAAATGGAATGGTTGAGTTGTACTTATCCTGAGATTGTGACTGAACCGAGGGGAGAAAGAGTATCAGGAATAAGAAAGGCACAAAAAATCGCTTCACCATATAGGTTGAATAGTTCATAACTTGAAAAAACCTCCCTAATTTGTTTTTTTGTTTCTTAAACCAAAGGAGTATTTTACATCAATCCCATTCTTAACCAACTGGCTCCTCGGTGATTCCATTTAAAAAAACATGAACCGTGCTAATGTATTAAGTTGCGGACAACACGGTGTGGAACAAAAAATAAAACAATCTACTGATCGGGAGTGTGATAGACGATGAACGAACTCGCGACATATGCGACTATTGATGCCTTACTTCAAGAGGGACGGCGATTTGACCCACCTGAAGCATTCAAAGCAAAGGCCAACGTTAATGATAATTCTCTTTATGATTTAGCCTCAAAGGATAGGGAAGCTTTTTGGGAACAAATGGCGGAAGGATTGGACTGGTTTAAGAAATGGGACAAAACATTGGAATGGAACCCTCCCTTCGCCAAATGGTTTGTTGGGGGAAAATTAAACGCTAGTTATAATTGCCTGGATCGCCATGTAAAAAACGGGATCCGAAACAAGGCCGCCATTATTTGGGAAGGTGAACCCGGTGATCAGCGAACCTTCACGTATTGGGATTTATACCGCGATGTGAACAAATTCGCCAATTGCCTGAAAGGCCTTGGGGTAAAGAAAGGGGATGTGGTTGCTTTTTATATGCCCATGATCCCCGAAATGGTTATCGGGATATTGGCC
This sequence comes from uncultured bacterium, assembly GCA_964517495.1. Classification (GTDB taxonomy): domain Bacteria; phylum Hinthialibacterota; class Hinthialibacteria; order Hinthialibacterales; family Hinthialibacteraceae; genus CAZFER01. The sequence goes on from CAZFER010000008.1 coordinate 6,687, forward strand.
TGTGCCCGAATTGGTGCTGTCCATTCCGTGGTTTTCGGAGGATTCAGCCCTGATGCTTTGCGTGACCGTATAAACGATGCCCAAGCAAAAGTTCTTATGACGGCGGATGGTGGTTACCGCCGTGGAAATTTAATCCCCCTCAAACATGATGCCGATTTAGCGATGCGGGATACTCCTTCAATCGAACATGTCGTAATCGTCAAACGAGGTGACTTTCCCCTTCACGTCAAAGAAGGACGTGACCATTGGTACCACCGCTTAATGCAGGAAGTGGATAACTATTGTGAACCGGAACCAATGGATGCTGAGGATTTGCTCTATATTTTGTACACCTCAGGAACCACAGGAAAACCCAAAGGCATCATGCATACCACTGGCGGTTATATGACCGGTGTTTATGCGACCACGAAATATGTGTTCGATTTAAAACCGGAGGATGTATTTTGGTGTTCTGCTGATATTGGCTGGGTGACTGGCCATAGTTATGTGATTTACGGCCCTATGGCCAATGGGGCCACCCAAGTGATGTATGAGGGCGCACCCGACTGGCCTGACCGCGACCGGTTTTGGGAATTGGTGGAAAAATATGGCGTGACTATTTTTTATACCGCCCCTACAGCGATTCGAGCCTTCATGAAGTGGGGCACGGAATGGCCTGCAAAACACGATATGAGTACCTTGCGTTTGCTGGGAACGGTGGGTGAGCCCATCAATCCCGAAGCCTGGATGTGGTACCATCAACATATCGGGGGTGGAAAATGCCCCATCGTCGATACGTGGTGGCAAACCGAAACCGGAAGCATTATGATCACCCCTCTCCCAGGTGTAACCTGGGCTAAACCGGGTTCGGCCACTATTCCTTTTCCTGGCATCGATGCCGAGATCTTCACTGAAGAGGGTAAAAAGGTCGATGTCGGCGGAGGTTATCTCGTCATTAAATCGCCCTGGCCTTCCATGTTACGGGGAATTTATGGTGATCAGGAGCGGTTCAAAGAACAATATTGGAGCAAATATGAGAATACCTACTTCGCAGGAGACGGGGCCAAGCTGGATGAAGATGGTTATTTCTGGGTTCTGGGACGTGTGGATGATGTAATTAACGTTTCTGGCCACCGGATTTCCACTATGGAAGTAGAGAGTGCTCTGGTCGATCATTCCTCTGTGGCGGAATCAGCCGTGATTGGAATTCATCACGATGTGAAAGGCCAGGCTATAGCTGCCTTTGTGACATTAAAAGAGGGCAATGATCCCAGCATCAATATGGAAAAGAACTTAAAAGAACACGTCGCGCAAAAAATAGGTCCCATTGCCAAACCTGAGAAAATCATCTTCTCTGCCGATCTTCCTAAAACACGAAGCGGGAAGATCATGCGGCGTCTTTTGCGCGATATCGCCGAAGGCAAAGCCTTGGGTGATACAACCACCCTGGCGGATGCATCTGTAGTTGAACGCTTGAAACGCACGTATGAAGAATAATCTTTAAATTTACACAAATTAGTTCGTATTGCAGGGGCAGGTTTGAAACCTGCCCCTTTTGCCACCAATCATTCGGGCGGATTACTGATCCACCCGAACTGGATGTTGGAGCATCAGCAAGTAGGATGGGTTGCGTTGTTTAACCCATCGATGGAATGATGGGTCGAAAAAACGTGACCAATACCACGTTTTTAGGGTGTGAATTCAATCAAGGTCATTTCCGGCGGACAGTTGAACCGTAAATCAGGAACGCCACTTAAATGTTCGCATCCAATCCCAGCGGATACGTTAAAACGAAGGTTCCCCACTTCTCGATATCCTTTTGCCCATTCAAAAGGAACATCACTCGCTATGGTTAAAGGCCCTATATAAGGAATCACCACCTGGCCGCCATGCGTATGACCCGCCAAACATAAATCGATTTCAAATCCCTCTGAATGAAGCAGATAATCAGGACGATGCCCAAACAGGAGGGTAAAATCATCCTCCTGACAATTGGCAAGCCATTGGGCAATGGCTTCGGGATTTCCTTTGGCTGAATGATATAGCGAAAGTCCGTATAGATTCAGGCGGTTGGGGCCATCCTTAATCACATAAGACTCATCTTCAAGCATAATACAGCCACCCAGTCCATTTGTAGTCAAACGGTGGAGCTGATTATCCGTATCACCGTACACTCCAAAAAAGCCCAATCGCGGTTTAACCGTGCCGATCAATTCAGCTAACTTGCTGATTTCAGATTGAAAAGTGGCCGGAGGGATTTCTTGTACAAAATCTCCTGTGTGAATAACTAAATCCGGATTAAGTTCCCTGATTCGTTTGAACGTTCGCTCTTCATACCATCCCACACGATCCGATTGGGTGTCTGAAATATGCAAAAGCCGAATAGGCTGAACCCGTTTGGAACTGGTAAGGGAGAGCTGTTTGAGTTGCAGGTTATGCGGCTCGATATGGGTGGCATAAATCCGTAAACCGATAAGGAGTATGCTTGTTCCTATGCAGGCCATTCCACCATAAAACAACATGTTGAATAATGGATATTTTTTGAAATAGTAAAAAAGTAAAACAATCCCGGCAATCAGGCAAAGAATGGGAAAATAATACGTGTTGAAGTTATAAACCACTTTAACCATCTGGAAAAAGTGGAAGCCGCCTGATATCCAATTCCCCAACAATAGACAATTAACGAAAATAAAGAATAAGGGGGGAATACCTAAAATCAAGTAAAGTTCGCGCTGGCTGATTTTAAAAAAGGATAAATTTTTCATTGATTTAAAATTGGGAATTCAAATCGAGGATTTCCCATTTTCTCTTAGTTTACTTGAGTTTTCATATCTCGATCCATTCTGTCAAGCGATTCATCTACCATCCACGTTTTCATGGCGCAATTAACCGGTATTGTTTATGTTTAACGGAAAATCGCCTTTCTTCCAATGCCAAATCTAAAGTTTGAATGGCTTGAAGTTACCAGATAGTTTAGGTTACAATATCTTAATACATACATCCCGTGCTAGTGGAGCATCTTTGGAATCATGTTTTTTAAATTGTTATTTCGGCAAGCGATCTACAAATGGGGAATTAATCTATTAATTTTTTTAGCCCTTACCACTTTAGTTTCTCTTTATGTGTATATGCAAAACACCAGCCGATTCGCAAATCGGTCCATGCAATTAATCATGAAAAATATGGGGCATAACCTCTTTATTCTCCCCAATGAAACCAACCCACTTGATACGTATCTTTGCAATGAACAACAAATTATGTTTTCAGATCAGGTAACTCGTGAATTGGCTAAACATACTCATCTTGCTTCACGTTATTACGTCTCCACGCTTCAGCAGAAAATCCACATCAACAATCACGAGTTTATTCTAACCGGAATTGAACCGGTCTCCCGAAAAGATGAGACGCGGGAAAAACAAAATATGATACAGCCGATTCAAGAGGGTCAAGCACGAATTGGCTCGATGGTAGCGAGACAGCTACAACTCGCTGAAGGATCAGAGATAATCATCAAAAAACATTCTTTCAACATCGCTGAAATTTTACCTGCCAAGGGTAAAATTGATGATTTTCGTATTTATATAGAACTATCCGGCTGTCAGGCTCTTCTTGATCAAGCCGGTAAAATTAATGTCATTATGGCTTTCGCGTGCCTTCATGTTGGAGATCAAGAGGAAACAGAAGCATTTCAAAAGAGAGAATTGACAAACATTCAACCTGGTTTTAAACAGATTACACAAACGGACATTTTCCAGGGCCGCTATTGGGCTCGTATAACGACGCAAACCTCATTGCGGTACATATTAATGATTGTACTAGGGGTTGTTATATTGTTGATTGTGGTGACTGGATTCCAGGAGGTCACCGAAAGGCGGCGCGAACTGGGCATCTTTGTATCGATGGGCGCAAATTATTTTTATATTATAGGATTATATCTGGTAAAAATACTTTTATTGGCGTTTGTCGCTTCCCTATCAGGTTTTTTGATTGGTTCGCTGCTTTCGATGTGGTTCAATACATCCATTTTAGTCAGCAATACCATGCCTGTACAAATTCTATGGGAACATTACCCCAACGTGGCATATAGAACATGCCTTATCGCCATAATCGCTGAATTATTTCCCATGTTGAAATTATTGCGGATGGATCCGGCTGCCACGTTAATAGAGGAATAATCGTGATTATACAAACCTGTCAACTAACTAAAACCTACACAAAAAAGAACCAAAAAATTCATGCCTTGAACCAATGCGATCTTCACATCGATCAAGGTGACTTCGTGGTGATTTATGGTCATAGCGGAAGCGGAAAAAGCACGCTCTTGCTTATGCTTGGTGGAATGCTTCGCCCTACAACCGGAAGTGTGTTATACAAGGAGAAAAACATATATGAAAATTCTTCTTTCCTTCGAAATACGTACCGTAAACAAACGGTTGGGTTTATGTTTCAAAAATTCTACTTGATGCCTTATCTGAGCGTGTTGGATAATATACGGTTTTCATTAAGCATTCGCAGGGCGGAGCAAGCAGACGATCGGATTTATTCTATAACAAATCAGCTTGGCTTGAGTAAACGTTTGCATCATATTCCTGAAGAACTAAGCGTTGGAGAACAACAACGGGCGGCATTGGCTCGAACCCTGGCAGGAAATCCGGAACTGATTTTGGCCGATGAACCGTCTGGAAATTTGGATGCTGAAAATTCAAAAATCATTGTTGAATGCATGCGTCAGGAAAATCTTCAAGGCAAAACCATAATTCTGGTCACCCATGAAGAAAGCTTTATGCCTTTGGGAACGAAGCGATTTCAATTGATTTCTGGTGAAATAACAGATAGGGGCTAAACCATACCCCCCCCCAAGCGTTTATATCTATGCTATCCATCCTCCATTGTTAATTTTAAACTACCCACGTATAATTCATGTCACGATTTAATGAATCTATTGAAATCAAATACAAGGAGTTTTAATGGTGTCACGCGCAAAAGTTGCTATTTTACCTACCTCACCACGCACCGTTTTTAATGATTATCATGAATTGCTTAACCTGGCTGACTATCAGGAGACCGTTGCCAAGGATGCTGATACCGCTTTGAAAATAAACATTAGTTGGCATTTCTTTTACCCCGGCTGTTCCACCACCCCCTGGCAGTTGGAAGGCGTGATCCGCGCCATGAAGAAAGATGGCTATAACCCTGAATTGATCCACGGCTGCCATAACCGTACAGTCGTAATCGACGCACACTTGGGCGAACGCGAAAACAAACAGATCAATCCCGTGCAAGATCATGACTTGAGAAATATCCACCTCTATGAAGGCGAAGAATGGATTGACATTCGCGAAGCCGTCGGTGACCTGGCCAAAGACTTTATCTGCCTGAATGATGTTTACCCCAAGGGTTTTTCCATCCCCAAACGCTTTATCGGTGAAAATATCATCCACTTGCCAACTATCAAAACCCATGTCTTTACCACCACCACCGGCGCCATGAAGAATGCGTTTGGCGGCTTATTAAATGAACACCGACATTGGACTCATCCCGTCATTCACGAAACCCTGGTCGACCTGTTAATGATCCAGAAAAAAATCCACCGTGGCGTGTTTGCTGTGATGGACGGCACCTTTGTAGGCGATGGCCCCGGTCCACGCTGCATGATTCCCCACGTGAAAAATGTGATTCTCGCTTCCTCCGATCAGGTTGCCATCGATGCAGTCGCCGCCAAACTGATGGGTTTTGATCCTATGCAGATGAAATACATCCGTCTGGCCCACGAAAAAGGCTTGGGCTGCGGCGATCCCAACGAAATTGAAATTGTGGGCGATAAGGCTGCAGCGGAACAAAACTGGCACTTTGAAGGCCCTCTGAAAAACATCACATTCGCCGCCCGCATGCAACACCAAATCTATTGGGGAAGGCTGAAATCCCTCATCGAATGGTCACTCAAAACCTGGTTGGCTCCGTGGTCATATATTGCCAGTGTGCTTTATCACGATATGTATTGGTATCCACGCTTCGGCAACAAACGTGTTTATGAATGCATGCAAAGTGATTGGGGGCGCCTGTTCCACAACTGGGAAAACCTGCAACCCGACGAGCAAGGATTTCTCGAGGTGGGTGAAGCACCATCAAAAATCGTCCTTGGCACCGGCAGTATTCTCGCTCGTGGATTTGGTATACTGGGTGAATGTATCAAAGAAGCCCCTGAAATCGCCGCACGCAGGCGCCGGGCAAAACAACAAAAGAAACTTTCAGAATCACCAAAAACATGAAAAAACAAACCCTTAATAATAATCTCGATGTTCAAAAACAATTTTCAGCATCCAAGCCCTTAAATATCCTCCTCAGCGGTTCCAGTGGATTGATTGGATCAAACCTGGTCTCTTTTCTGAAAACAGCCGGACACAAGGTCGTACGCATGGTTCGCCGAAAAGAACAAGTGGACGATGATTCCGTTTATTGGAATCCCGCAGATAAAAAAATAGACAAAGAAGCATTAGAAAATTTCGCCGTCGTTATTCACTTGGCGGGTGAAAACATTGCTTCGGGACGATGGACACCCGCCAAAAAAGAACGGTTACGCCAAAGCCGGGTGGAAGGAACACGATTGCTCAGCGAAACCCTGACACAATTAAACCACCCGCCAGACGCTTTGATTTGTGCATCCGCACTGGGGTTCTACGGCGACCGGGGCGATGAAATCCTCACTGAGGACAGTCCTCCAGGAAAGGGCTTTTTATCCGAACTTTGTTGCGAGTGGGAAAAAGCAACCCAACCAGCAGCTGAGAAAGACATTCGAACGGTTAACTTGCGTATCGGCATCGTTCTTACCCCAGCCGGTGGCGCACTTAAACGTATGTTGCTTCCTTTCAAGTTAGGATTGGGTGGCCCATTAGGTAGTGGAAAGCAATACATGAGCTGGATTGCAATTGACGATCTGCCATACCTGATTTCCCATATCATCACCAATCCAAACCTGAGTGGACCTATCAATGCCGTCTCACCAAATCCCGTCACCAACAAGGAATTTACTCGAACGCTTGCGAAGGTATTACACAGGCCAGCTGTTATACCCGTCCCTGCTTTCGCCCTTCGTCTTGTACAAGGACAAATGGCGGACGAGTTACTCTTCGCCAGCGCAAGAATCAAGCCATCCAAACTTCTGGAAAATAATCATCATTTCCATTATCCTACCTTGGAGGATGCATTGCGCCATGTTTTAGGTAAAAGAAATTAATTTGGGAGAAACAATAAGTACTCAATCTTCTTTTGAAGAGATTAGCCATTTATATTGCCTATACCATGTTTTGGTTGCGTTTTACTCAAAAATTTTTGGGCTAACGGTCAACCCCCTCTGTGTCTCCCCCAGGCTTGGGGGAGAAGTGAATAGCCATTATAGGAGATGAATTCCAAAGGTTTGGTAGGATTGATAAAAAGGTGTGGCAACCATTCCCCTCCCAAGATTGGGAGGGGCTAGGGGAGGGTTGAAGGATTGGCGCACAATCTTGAAGGATTTGTACTGCCTTTGGCTAATCTGTGAGTATGTACATGTCCATAGGAAGCCTATGAAATTACGTTTAACTCTGATTATTCTTATATCACTCGTTTTAATTGCCCTTATTTTTGACATCGGTTTACGTCTAACGGTCTTTTCCGGTTCATCTCCTTTGCCCTATGCGGTGGCGGAGCCGTTACAGGATTTGTACCTCCCCAACGCCTACGGCAAACTGAAGCCCAACCTGCTACAAGAAGTTTTATCCTATTCCAATACGGGGAATTTCGAACTCACCACCAATGAATTTGGTATGCGCTCTCCTGAGGTGGATGTCAAGAAGGATCCTAATATCACCCGCATTGCGATTATGGGTGATTCAATCGCCTTCGGCTGGGGATTGCCCCAAGAGAAAGCTTTTCCCGCTCGCCTTAGAGAAAACCTGAAAAAGGAATCAAACAAAAAATTCGAAGTGCTCAACTTCGCCGCGCCGGGCTTCACATCTTTTCATGCCGTTAAACAATATGAACAGCTGGTCCACAATTTCAAACCCGATATCCTGATTCTCGCCTTTGGGCTTTTTGATTCCCACGAAGCCCGCCTTTCCGAAGGGGAACTCTATGCGATTTATGATAAACATGATCTCATCAACGGCCTATCCGGCATAACCGAATGGTTAAACAAAGTAAGCACCATCAGCCATTGGAACCGGCAAGAAACCCTCAAACAAGCCAAAATCGAAATCGACGCCTTGATCAATCAACGAACCAAACGCAATCAATGGGTTGACCGGGTATCACCTGAATCGTTCTACCAAAATATCTCCGCCATATTGAATCACTACATTAATCAACAGAAGGGCAAGGCCATCCTGGTCAACCTTAACCTGCTTAATTTCAAAACCTTGGATCAATATAAAAAACTGGCCAATGATTTTGATGTGCCCTTATTTGACGTAAGAGCATTATTCGATCAATTGGGAGGAGAAAAAGAGCGGGCTAAATCCTTTTCCCTGGATCTTCAACCTGCGGGTTTTGACCGTAAGGATCAAATGGATGCCTTCACCTTTTTATTTAGAATCTACGTCCCATTAACGGTGAAGGTGCCCGATTCAATTTACATCGCCGGGAACCATCCAAAATTGGGAAATAACATTCCCAACCTCATCCCCTTAAACGACAAAGGAAATGCGAGGGATGAAAAAGCAAACGATCAAGTCTGGTCATTGGAAATAACCTTGGACCAACCCGAAATCCTACGCTATACCTTCACCAACAGCGGCGAAAAAGGCCAGTGGAACGCCTTGAATCAAAAAAGAATGAACAAATTCAAAAATCAGCTCTTCTTTTTTCAAGTCGATCCAACCCACCTGCAACAACCCGCCGCCTGGTCATCATTACTCTATTTCTACGGAAAGGTTCCCTTCGATTACTTACTGCAAACCCAAAACCCCCAATACCCCAACCCCCTGGGCCACCAAACCATCTCCAACCGGTTGACGTACTTGATTCTTGAGTTGATGTGAGACGCGTAAAGATTACAACCAGAATATTTCCTTCCGCTAAAATAGCATAAAAACATGAATGGCGGGTGGCAACGGCAGCCAGCCTTTGAAGTGCACCCTCAATATTATGCTCAACAATCCACATAATGGCAACGCACAAAATTCCAGCCCATCCTTATCAAAAAGCGAATCCTATCGCTAACAATTGCGTAAAAAGAACTCCATGGTATGGGCAAAAAGGGAGAAAAAGTAATCTTATGATTGAACACATTATCCAACCATGGATAGTAAATTATTTATTATTATAGGCTAAAATGCGAGAGTAAGATATTGGATTACTGAAGGAGAAAGATGATGCCCCAACGCAACATAACCATTACACCTAGACAAGAGGAATTTGTCGAAGCCGCTCTTAAGTCCGGGCGATACGGAAATGTGAGTGAAGTATTCCGTGCCGGGCTTCGTTTGTTAGAGCGTGAAGAACAGGAAATGCTAATTCGGGAAGAAATGTTTCAGCGGGAATTGGATAAAGGACGGGAAGCCTTCGAGCGAGGAGATTATATTAAATTTACGAGTTTGGATGAAATGCATGAATGGTTTCAAAATCGGCGCGAACAACTGAAAAAAGAATGGTCAGAAGAAGAATCTGAATGACTTGGGAGATATATCTTACTCATGAGGCCAGAATTGATATCGACGAAATCTATATCAATGGACTGAGAAACTACTCGGCCCGAATGGCAGACGATTATGACCGGTTAATCGAACAAGCTTTTGAGGATTTGAAAAACAATCCTCACAGAGCAGGTGCATCGAAAGTGAAATACCGAAACGATGATCTCTACAAATACGATCTGGCACATAGCAAAGCCAATATCGATGTGAATATAATAAATCCCAATAAGATGATAAATACTACATAAATGGTAACGAAAATATCGTTATAATACGGGTTATGCGTGAGAAAGCAGAAAGAGAAATTTCGTATATTAACCGTGATGATGCGATAAGGGAAATGAAATTCCAAAATAGAAGAGGAACAACCATTTGAATGGCTTATGTATATTAAAAATATACAACGTAGGTTTGATCATCATGAAAATACGACCTTCTTGTATTTCAGCCTTTTTCCTTTTATTCATGTATCTTTGCGCAAACACATACGCTTCAAAGACCGGCCAATCACACCGTTTCATTGTTCCCACCGTTCTCCCCCAAACAACATACCGGATTACACTAAACATCGATTCCACAAATAAAAAAATTGTGGGTCAAGAGCAAATTCTCATTGAAAATCCTTCAATCCCTATCAAAAAGAATATCTTCCTGAATATTCACTCCCTTCAGACGACAAGGAGGCTCTTCAGGAACTAGAGGCTTATCTGCGTCCTCGTATAGAGGAAGCAGAACGCGGAGAATTTTCCAATAAGACCTTTGATGAAATCAAACAAAAAGCCCGTAAAAAACCGGCATCCTGACCATGCCTTCCTACATCCTCACACAAGCGGCAGAACAAGATTTGATCGACCTCTGGCGCTATATGGAGAGAAAAACAAGCAGACCGCTATCTGGATCGCCTGGAGAAAGGTTGTGAAACACTGAAGGATGAAAAAGTCCTGTGGAAGTCTTTTGATGATATTCACCCTGGTATGAAATCTTTACGCTGTGAACATCATTACCTATTTTTTTTCTTCCTCCATATCCCACTGAAAAATAACAACTTACACCCCCATTCTCAAAATAGAATCCAAATTAATCCCCCATATTTTCTGATAAATCTCTGTTAGTAGAGAAGTTTTTTTCTCTGCGAGACCGGGATAACCCATCTCGTGGAATCGTGTCGTACACCAAAGCGCTTCATATCGAACGAATGGATGAACCGCGCGGCATTCGATCGAGCGTTCCAGGATGGTAGAAACGGGTGCAAACCGGGCACTCGATCCAAAAACGTAAGAGCTTTGGCTTGGAGCGTTCATTAACCTGGATGTTGGATTTTCCGTTTGGGAGCGGAAATCCGTAAAACTCGGTTTGGCGGCCGAAAATCATCCGCCCGGTTGATGAACGGCTATGGCAATGGGATTCGGTACCCCAACGTCTTCCGTGTACGCACGCTTCCCGCCGCAAGGCGGGTAGGTTAACCAATCTCGCGATTCATGGCTAACTGGCCATTATCGATGAAGTAATCCGGGGCGCCCCGAAACAAAAAAACAAAAATAAATGGAGAAACAGACGATGATTCAACAGAAAATGAAAACGCCCGCCGAAAGGCGAGCGTTGGAGTGCAAAATTCATCTATAAATTTTCAACAGACAATCCAAGGTTTAAAGGTCTGTATTCATACAGTGTCCCTTATTCCTGATCTGCTGAAATGGACTCCACTTTGATCCGGGTAAAATCCTGCCGATGGCCCTGGGTGCGGCGGTATTGTTTGCGGCGTTTTAATTTAAAGACTTTGATCTTTTTCCCCCGGCCATGATCTAGAACTTTGACTTTCACTTCGGCATCATTCAGATAAGGGGTGCCAACCCGCAATTTTTCCTCATCACTGACCATCAATACTTGATCGATCGAAACAACTTCACCGATCTCAGCTGGTAATTTTTCCACATTAATGGTATCACCAGGGGAAATTTTGTACTGTTTGCCCCCTGTCTCTACAATTGCATACATGGTTATCCTCCACGTTTGAGGTTATTCTGGCCTATAATACACAAGAAACGAATTATAACCAGCATCCCATCATCGAACAATCCTTATGAAACAATTTCTTTTTTATTGATTTATTATGCTTGCCCTACACCCACAGACCGCTTAATATAATTTACAAAGCATAGAGATGAGCACAATGAAAATCGACCGCGATAAATTATACCCCTGGTTAGCCATTCTTCGAGCAAAATACATGGGCAGCGACCGCGCGAGGCGGCTGGTGGAGCATTTCGGTTCGATCGAAAAAGCCCTCCACGCCCCACCAAGTGCCATTGCTGCACTTCCGGGTTTATCCGGACAGATCGGCCAAGCCGTCCACGAAGCCGCTCAGGGAAAATTCGATGCCGAAATCGACAAAGAACTCACCTGGGCACAAAAAGAGGGCATTTCCATCCTCTTGCCTTCCGATTCTGGCTATCCTCCATTACTAAAATACATCCATTCCTATCCCGCCGTCTTGTATGTAAAGGGCAAACTGCTACCCCAAGACATTCTGGCATTCGCCATCGTCGGCTCACGCCGCGCATCAGCCGCAGGCCGCCGGCGTACCAACACCATCGCCAATGAACTGGCGGAAGCGGGATTAACCATCGTCAGCGGACTGGCCTGGGGAATCGACGCCGCCGCTCACAAAGGGGCTTTGAAATGCAAATCCGGCCGAACCATCGCCGTGATGGGCAACGGCCTGCAATTTATCTATCCCCGTGAACACACTCTGCTGGCTGACCAAATCGTCAAGCGTGGAGCAATCGTTACCGAACTATTTTATAATGTGTCTCCCCAGGGCCGTAATTTCCCTCCCCGCAATCGCATCATCAGCGGGCTTTCTCTCGGAGTGCTCATCGCAGAGGCTCCCGAACACAGCGGAGCATTAATCACCGCCAATTATGCCCTCGAACAAGGGAAGGATATTTTTGCCCTTCCCGGCTCGGTGGATGAAGACACCGCACGGGGATGTAACAAATTAATAAGGGAATCCGGCGCTAAACTGGTTACTTCCACCAAAGATATTCTGGATGAACTCGGCGATAAAATCACCTATTACCACAACGAACTGGCAGGCAATATTCCCCATATCCAATCAACAGAGCCTGAAACCATAAGTATAAAGGAACCCAAAACACAACATGAGTCTATATCCATACACGAGTCTAAACCCGTTGAAAAACCTGCTACATCACCCTCAAAACCACCGGCTCCAGAAAAACCCAATATCCCCATTAGCGCCGATGAAGAAACCACGCTTAAAATATTGACAGATGAACCCAAACATATTGATGTAATCGCCCGCGAGCTGGAATGGCCCGTTTCAAGGGTTTCATCTGCGTTAGGTTTGCTTGAATTAAAAAAGTTAATTGAACGCGAATCAGGCATGCGTTTCCGAATTTTAGACACATAAGGCAGGTATATAAAATGACAGAAAAATCCTTCATGGATCGTTTGGAAGATATATTGGATGAAAAAGGATTACGGACATTCGATGATTCACAGCAATTGGAATATCGCTTCGGTGCCTTCAACGCCACCCAAGGACCCTTTCGATGCTTTGTTTATGAGGATGATGTCGTTCGTATGTCCAACTATATGGAAATTCGCGGCGATCATACCTATTGGATCGCGTTGGACTACCCTGGAGTTCAACCAGTAATGGATACTGTTGCTACTGTCGCTGATAAATGCTGGCGAGTACTCGGCAAACAACACGCCGCCACCTTTATCCTCGCCCTGGAAGAAGGCATCGCACCAGCAGAAAAAGAGCAATTATTTGAAGCCTTCGATGATTTCAAAGAAAAACAACGTGCGGGAACCTATTATTTCCTCAAAATATGGGACACGGATGAATTGAAAAATCTCGAAGAGGAACTCTTAAATGAAAAGAGAAAAGTCTAATCCTGGTTTCTTATAGAGGGAATATACTTAAAATTTATTAGAAACATGTCAGCCATATGAAGTTGAAAAAGAGTTAAAACATAAAATTGGCCCCATCATTCCTCCCCCAATGAAATGGGGAAGGTTAGGAGGGGGGTAAAGAAATTTGCTCAAGGTTTTCTTATCAACCCTCCCCTAGTCCCTCCCAGTCTTGTGAGGGGAATGGTACTTTAAATGGTTGACCACTTTATATTTATTGAATGATCTAAGTTCACTCAATTTGAGTGACAGAGAGGATTGAATAATTTTAAATGGATCCCACGACAGAAGAAAAGATTTATAACATATCCCGGCCATGTCCAAAATTGGCTTGGGTTTACTTTTTTAGAAGCTTAACCACTTTATTTGCTTTCCCATTGGTATTTGCGCCTTTGTTTTGCAAATACTTTTCACTTCGATACCACATTGACACCGAAGGCATCGGCGCATCATGGGGAATTCTATTCAAAAAACAAGTTTACCTGACATATGCCCGAATTCAGGATATCCATGTTTCGCGCAGTTTGATTGAGCGTTGGTTTGGGCTAGCCACAGTGGATATTCAAACCGCCTCGGGCAGCGCCACAGCCGAACTGTCCATCGTCGGGCTTGAAGAATACGATGAAATCCGTGATTTTCTCTACACACGAATGCGGGGTGCCCGTGGAGAAAAATCCCCGGATGAAACCGAAAGTGATGATTCAACCTCTGAAACCTTGGATGCTTATCAGTTACTGTGTGAAATTCGCGATGAATTACGGGCATTGCGACAAGAACAAATGTCGAGGAAGCAAAACGATGTATGAATCAATTAAGGATCTTTTATTAGACCTGTTCCAAGCCCCTAAAGAGCCACCTGATCCTCCAAAAGGCACGCATGCCAGCATTACAACCTTTCGGGCTTCGCCCCAATATTTGAATTATCAATATCTTATGCTCTTTCTTGTCTTATTTGTTCTGGCTGTTGCCTTTACAATCGCAGGGGGCATCACGCTTCAAAACAACACGCGATTGGGTGCTATTTTATGTACAGCCTTGGCTTTGTTATGGGGAGTTATTGGCATTGGATCCTACTTTTTAATCCGCATTGAATATGAAATGCGCTATTACATTGTTTCTGATCGAAGTTTGCGTATCCGCAAAGGAGTTTGGAATATCCTCGAACAAACCCTAACCTTTGCCAATATCCAAAATATCAAACTCGAACAAGGCCCTATTGAGCGTATGCTAGGCATATCCAGGTTGGTTGTGGAAACCGCGGGAGGAGGAGGTGTTTCCGCCCAAAACCAGGAAAACGCTTCATCTCACAATTATCACCGCGCGGTGATGAGTGGATTGGATAACGCTATAGAAATCAGAGACTTAATCCTCAATTATTTGCGAAAACTCCCTTACACCAGCGGATTGGGTGAATCGCCAGGTGATGGTTTTTTTGCAACAGGGACAACATCACGCCCCAAAGGTTTTGCACCCAGGGATATTCAGGTACTTCAAGAAATTCTCCAAGAGGTTCGTGAACTTCGTACAATCATGTAAACTATTCGGATGTGATAAAAACACCTGACGAAACTTTGGTAATGCGATAAAATCTATCACTACCACACATAAGGATAAAAACAATTAATTATGCCAATAAAAAATGCTATCGATCCTGCAGTTTTATCATCGATATCGCAGTTGGAATTGATCGCCCGCCAGGCGGTGGAAGGAACCGTCTCTGGTCTTCACCATAGCCATTTTATGGGACGAAATGTCGAATTCAGCGAACATCGGCCCTACAATCCCGGCGATGAATTACGCCATATCGACTGGCGTGCCTATGCCAAAACCGACCGCTTTCATGTCAAATTGTTCGAAGAAGACACCAATCTTCGAGGACTGATCTTAACCGATTTAAGCGGTTCAATGCGTTTTGGAGATTCAACCATCACTAAACTTGAATATGCCCAACAGTTAACGGCTGCGTTATCCTATTTGATGATTCGCCAGGGAGATAGTGTGGGGTTGACGGTATTTGATGATCAGCCTCGGGCATTTGTTCCTCCCCGTTATCGCCAGGATCAATGGAGCACTATCCTGGAGAGCCTGGTAGCCACTCAAACCAGCCGCGCCCCATCTGCAATTTCGTCGGTGATTTCACAAATGGGCGAACAACTCAAAAAACGAGGAATTGTTATTCTTATCTCTGATTTGATTGAAGATCCAAAGGATGTGCTGCAAACCCTATCCATTTTGCGCAAACGTCAACAAGAGTTAATCGTGTTTCAAGTTTTAACGCCTGAGGAAATGAATTTACCATATCACGGCACGGTGGATTTTCAGCCATTGGAAGAAAACGACGAAGCACTACAAACCACACCCAAACGCTTAAAAAAAGCATATGAGGAACGAATTCAGCAGTTTTTGCGTACCTATCGCAACGGATTGTTGGAATTGGATATTGACTACACTCTTGTTGATACCAGCCGTCCACTGGAAAATCTATTACGCGAATATCTAAGAACACGACTTAATAAATCAAGTATAAGATCATGAGTAATAAAATACATGTCACATTCTTACTATGCTTAATTTCGGTTCTTCCCGCTATGGGGAAGAGCGATGCTGAAATGGATCGGGTTTTTCTCAAAAACGGATCGTCATTGGAAGGTTCATTACTCTCAGAAACAGAAACCCACATCAAGATCGAAACGTTGGGTGGACTGGTTATCCTGCCGCGTGATACTCTTTCCAGCGTGCTTCCCTCATCACCTGGTCAAAGTGAAATGCGCATAGGAGCTATCCTCCTTGATCGAAAACGTTACGAACGCGCTGAGCGCTTTTTAAAACAAGCCCAATCGTATAAAACTTTTCAGGAGCAAGCTAACGCCGCTCTTGAGGATATGCAAAAGGAAATCGAAGCCCAGAAGAAAAAACAGCAAGAAGAAGAACGCGAACGAATTGATTCATACATCGAGCGGCGAGGATTGCGCGCTGGAATTGAAGAACTCAAACGCCGTCATCGTGAAGCCGACGAATATTGGGGACGTTATCGCGGCCATCTTCATTTACTCATGGCCAAAGATCGTTTGGATCATCTCGATTTTTATGGCGCCGAACGCCAACTGTTATTAGCGGAGCAATATGGTATTCCCAAGGAGGATTGGCAGGAGGTTCGTGATAAAATTGTTTCCATGAAACGTGACAGCATTCTCCATGGCCGCAAATACCTGGAAGAAAAATTGGCGCGGGAGCGGGAGAAAAAGAAGATCGAACGCCCCGTTTATTCTAATTTCCTTGTTGCCGTGGAAACCGCAGAAAAAAATGGCGAAAAACTCCCACCGAAAAAATGGTTGGAATTGGTAGATAAATACAGCCGGGAAAATCGTCTGAATCCCCTCTTGGTATGGGCCATGATTGATGTTGAATCGTCATGGCGGCACAAGGTTGTTTCACCCAAAGGGGCCCAGGGATTAATGCAGTTAATGCCTCTTACCGCGGGTGACCTTAATGTCACAAAGCCATTTGATCCTGAAGACAATATCCGTGGGGGAACAAAATATATGAATTTCCTCCTGAAAATGTTTAATGGTGATCTCGATACCGCTCTTGCCGCTTATAATGTGGGACCAGGCCGAGTGGAACGAAAAGGTATCCCTGCGGCGGGAAAACGCTATATCAAAAAAGTTCGCGATCGTTATGCAGCCTTAAAAAAACGCTTTAACATCACTGAGAACAAGCAAATCACCCACGCTTCATAATCAACAAATCGTTTTTTTCTATTATGTGTTACGGAGAGGGAGGAGATAAATCCAATACAAAGGGACCGGCTTTCTCTCTAATAAATTCATAGCTCTCTTCCATCCTTTTTTTGATATCGGGAAAATTCACTACCGGATCAAAAAACTGGGCATTATTTTCAAGAAAGAACATCTTCAAATCGCGAAAATACGGTTCAATCCTCAAATGAAAAGTGGAATGAAATTCTTGTGTAGGTGGAAACACCAGCTTGACTCCCACGCCAGACATTGGCCTGCCAAACTGGCTAAAGTGGGGCACAGCGGTATTCATTAAGGATTGTTGGAAATATTCCACGGTATTACATTGTCCTTGAAAGGGCATCAGCAGGCGAATCAATACTTTGGTGTGAATTAAAACCGGCAGGTTAAAAACCTCTTTCATGGTTTTCAAAATCCGATCCATATCCTCCATAAAGGTTGTAAACATATGTTGGGTGAAGTCATCCTTATAGGCGATTCGATCCTGCGCAATGGTTAAATGCCGGTTGCCGCTTTCCGAAAGCCTTGCGCCCTGTCCTTCACCTTGTTGTTTAAATTCACTAAAACGGCATGGATCGGCAAGTTTGACATAAATATCGCGTAATTGTGCCGCTGTCATCGTCATGGGCGGGTAAAGCGCTTCCAAACCAAACGCCAACGGAATATATTCTGGCATAATCGATGTCTCCTCAAATGTATTTCCACCCCATCGTAAATTACATTTCCATTAAATTCCATCATAATAAATCTTACTGGTATTTATTGTGAATGATACCGCTGTATAGGGTAGAGAAACAACAAGCAAATTGGACCTAGACAAAAAGGCCTAACAAATCAAAAATGGTACGATCTAATCAGAATTTTTAAGTCAAATGAACCGTTTTTTCTTATTTGATATCCCTGAGGATAATCAAATATCAATACATATTGATTGACAAAGCCCAAACAACGAGGAGTGCTTCATGCCCGTTTCAAATAATTCAAACACGATTAGCATCACCAAACTTGGATTGACGCTAGCGATTATTGTCTTATTCGGCGTATTTTTAAGGTTGTTTATGTTGGACCGCATGGCATTTCACCATGATGAATCAATCCATGCCCTTCATAGCTACCAGCTAAGCCGGGGAAACATTAATCCACAACTCCATTACGATCCCACTTATCATGGCCCCTTTCTTTACCACTACGGAGCGTTGTTTTTCATATTGCTCGGGGATAACGATTTCACTGCCCGCCTGCCCTTTGTCAGTTTCGGGATATTGATGCTCTATTTCGTATGGCGTTTAAGACCTTGGATTGGGCAAAAGGGCGCCATCGCCTGCCTTTTATTTGTGGCCATCTCTCCCACGTTATCCTATTTCTCTCGTTTTGCCCGCAATGATATTTACATGGGCACCATGGCGCTGGGTATATTGGTGTTCGCATTGGAGTATCTGCGAAATCCTCAAACCCGCTATCTGCTTTGGACAAGCTTTTTTCTTGCGCTGATGTATTGCTGCAAGGAAAATTCGTATATGACGGGCTTCGTATTCGGTTCGTTCATCGTTTTTTATGGTGTTTACTATTTTCTCCAAACCCCGAAAGAGGATAAACGCCAGGCATTAAAAAAGATTTTCATTCAGCGTGAACCATTTGTGAAATTGCTCTCGTTATACGCTATTTTCTCCTTCACCGCGTTTTCCCTGGTTTACTATGTCTCTCACCAGGAAGCGTTCAAATCCCGTGCACGCCAGATTGGTGGAACTGGAAGTTTTTCCATCCAAACCCTTCGTACATCATGGAACGAGTTCATCGCCAATCATCAAAATATCATTCCTTTATGGGTAATCCTCGCCGTGGTGGGCGTGATTGCTCTTTTCATTGTTATTGTATACATTCAAAAATCGATATTGAAAAATGATGAATCTGAGTCACTGTCATCTTATTTCTTTAAGCATTCAACTCTTTTGCTTACCTGTTTATTAATTATTCTTACCCTGTATACTTTTTTGTTTACCACTATGGGAACCAACCAATCCGGCATGAAAGCGGGTGTGGTTGATTATCTTCTATACTGGATGGGGCAGCAATTCGAGCCCCGTATTTCCGGCCCGCCGGATTACTTTATCCCCCGCTTATTGATTTATGAATTCCTGCCACTCCTCCTGGCCCTGGTTGCGTTTGTGGTTTATATGTTCAGCACCCTCGGTGGAATATATTTTCTCTCGTTCATCGTGGCATTCATCGGGGTGGTATACACCTATTGCATCGTCATTCTTGGCAGTTCACCAGCGGGACAATTCAGTTCATACTACGTTTTGTTTTTCACGCTATGCCTGGCCGCGGCCATTTCCATATTAAAGAATTTTGTCAAGCTCTTTTCCTTCGTTCCTCAGGAATTTACCGACGAGGGTGCATCAAGTAAAGAAAAAAGCACTTCCCATCATTTTAAACTTGATGGGTTTCGCCTGTTTTTAATCTATTGGACCGTCTTATCACTCCTCATTTATGCCATGCTGGAAGAAAAAGTACCCTGGCTGATCGTCCATCAATCATTGCCACTAATTCTACTGGCAGGCACTTTTTTAGGCGATGTGATGTCTTGGATGAACAAAGGAGCCATAAGAACAGTCTTTGTGTGCCTTATAGGACTGTTTGTGGTATATGAGGCACGCACATCGGTAATATTGAACTTTTATAATAGCGACGATCCTCGCGAAACGTTGGTTTATACTCAGTCTGATCACGACGTGAAATTCGTTGTGGATCAAGTCATCAAAGGCGCCAAAGATCTGGGTGTTGCCTATCGTCCTCTTGACATTGGTGAAACATACATGACAAACCGGGATCATGCAGAACGTAAATATTTGGTTTCCCTGCAAGGTGGATCAGGCTGGCCGCATTTTTGGTATTTTCGTCATTATAAAGTATTCAACACCACCAGCGGTCTGCCCCCCAAGGATATACCTTACGCGCTTATCATCGCGGATGATCCCCAACACCCTGATCTGGAAAACCGTATGACCATTTGGGGTGAAGGAAAATACCGGAAACGGCGTAAAAAGCACCGTGTCTGGTGGGTCTATGAAACCAAAGGCAGTGCGTTATCGTACCAACAGGTTCTCCCATTCAGTCATCATCGTTTTCGCAATAAACCACAAAGCGAAGCGTGGTTGGCTTTCTTAAGATATCTGCTATACCGCGAAGTGTGGACAAAACCGGGTTCAACCGATGTTTATTTATATTCACGCTTCCCATTAAAAGAAAACGAAGCTTCACCCCAGGTTCCTGATACCTTAAAAGCGCCTCCCAAACCATTGCAGGTTATCCAATCTGCTGGCACATTTGGAACGGGCCACGGGCAGTTCAATGAGCCGCGTGGTGTGACGCTTTCTCCGGATGAATCAAAGCTTTATGTATTGGATGCGAAAAATGGACGCATTCAGGTGTTTAATAGTCAAAACCTGGCATTTATCGGAACTTTTAGTGGCCCAACCTCTGATCCTGGGGGGTTCGAAGTCAATCTATATGGTGGGCCCAATGGTGGGATCGACGTAGCACCGGATGGAACCATCTATGCCACAGATACGTGGTGGAATCAATTTGGTCGTATAAACCATTACAATCAAAATGGTGAACTGCTCAATACCATCCGCCCTGCCGGTGACTATTTCTATTCACCACGAGGGCTGGCGGTTGATCAACAAGGCTTCTTATATGTTTCAGACACGGGGAATCACCGTGTGGTTAAATTTAAGCCGGATGGTTCTTATGAGGGACCGGTTGTAAAAGAAAGCCTTACTGAACCGGTTGGTATCACTTTCGGCCCAGACGGCCTGATGTATGTCTGTGATGTAGGTGGAAAACGTGTGGCAGCCTTTACTCCGTCAGGCAGCTTTATCAAACAATGGCAAGTATACGGTTGGGGTGGCGATCCTGTTGGAATTGAACCCTATGTTACAGTTGACAAAAACAAGAACATCTATATCACCGATTCAACCACAAATACTGTAACCCGTTATAGTTTCTCAGGAGATAAGGTGTCACAAGCGGGTGGAAGTGGAAATCAAGGTGGATACTTAAAAAAACCGAAAGGGATAACCATCGATTCCAATGGAAATCTTTATATTGCGGATAGTTTAAATCATCGCGTTATCAAATCACGATTTCAAAATTGAAGGTTTTATTTAACAAATTCCATTGAAATTAAGTTTCAATGCTATAGTATAGGGATACAAATTATACATGCAGCGGTGTTTATATATAAATTCGAAGTAAAGACAATATTTCATGCTAACTGAATCCATCGTCCTTAATCCTGACCCCCCTATTTCCAAAGAGAAACAACTTCTGGAAAAACCACGTACTTTAGTGGCTGTTGGGCTGGTCGAAGAAGAAGAGGCTTTTTTAACTTACCTTCGCGAGATAGGTTATGTAGTCGAAAAACAACATACTGTTAAGGGTTTATACGAAAACATTTCCGCAAATATTCCGGATGTTCTCCTCCTGGATATTGACGGAATCGGTGATCGAGCTATTCAAAGTGTTCACCAGCTAAAAGAAAATCCCCTGACTTACACCATGCCCATCATCATCGTGTTGGGTAAGCGCAATCTAAGTAAAGAGATTGAAGCATTGGAAGCCGGGGCAGAGGATTTTGTGGTTAAACCCTTTCCTCCCCAGGTTTTAGCGGCACGTATTCATACCAGCATGCGCCGAAATATCCGCTTGCAGGTTTCCAACCCATTAACCGGCCTTCCGGGAGCAATCTATATTGAAGAGCAAATCACCAAGCGCTTAACCCAAAATTATCCTGTCGCTTTATGTTATGCCGACTTGGATTATTTCAAGGCGTTCAATGATAAATATGGATACAATCGCGGTGACAATGTCATACGAATTCTTGCCACTATCTTGAATGAAGGAGTCAGCAATTATGGAGCAAAAGGTGATTTTGTCGGCCATATTGGTGGTGATGACTTCATTATGGTCATTCGTCACGGCTGTATAGATAATGTTTGTAACTATGTGATTAACACATTTGATGCCTTAATTCCCCTTCAATATGATGAAGAAGATAGCAGCAGAGGTTATATCGAATCCATTAACCGCTTGGGTAAAAAACAAAAATTTCCCATCATGACAGTCTCTATCGGGGTGGTTACCAACAAGGTTCGGGACATCGATAACTACTTGATCATGACAGAATTAGCTGCTGAAATGAAAGAATACGCCAAATCCATCGCTAAAAGCACATCTGAACCAAAAAGCGTTTATCGGATCGATAAACGTACTTCATGATCTCCTTCCAACTCGTTATTATTCTAGGTACAAGCAAAAAAATTATATATTCACTCTATGGAGGTTTTATATATGGCTCCCAGCATTTATGTGACCAGAGCTCTTCCACAACCGGTTATGGATAAACTTACTGACGCTGGCTTTGATTATGAAGTTTACGAAGAGGACCGTGTCATTCCCCACGAGGTATTATTGGAAAACGTGAAAAACCGGGATGGGATCTTATGTATCCTGACCGATAAAATCAATAAGGAAGTTTTCGATAACGCCAACCAGGCCAAAATATTCGCCAATTACGCTGTGGGTTACAACAATATTGATGTTGAAGAAGCCACCCGGCGAAAAATCGCTATAACCAACACACCCGGTGTGTTGACAGAAACAACAGCAGATTTAGCCTGGGCTCTTATTTTAGTCACGGCGAGGCGAATGGGTGAATCTGAACGATTTCTACGGGCAGGGAAGTTCAAAGGCTGGGGACCACAAATTTTACTAGGCCAGGATATATATGGCTCCACCCTGGGGATCATTGGTTTGGGACGAATTGGTAAAGCGGTGGCTCGACGTGCTCCGGCTTTTAATATGAAAGTCATATATTACTCCAACCAGCGTGATCCTATCTTTGAAGATGCTTTTTTAGGTGAAATAGAATTCGCTCCCATGGATACATTGTTAGAAAAGAGCGATGTTGTCAGTATCCATGTTCCATTAAAAGATGAGACAAAACACTTGATTGGTGAGGAAGAACTTAGACAAATGCCTGATCATGCGATACTAATTAATACAGCCCGTGGACCGATTGTGGATGAAGCCGCTTTGGTGAAAGCCTTAAAGGAAAAATGGATATGGGCCGCTGGCCTGGATGTATTCGAAGAAGAACCCAAGGTTCATCCCGGCTTGTTGGAATTGGAAAATGTGGTTCTTTTACCTCATATCGGGAGCGCCACCATCCAAACCCGTACAAAAATGGGTTTAATCGCTGTTGATAACCTTATTGCCTTTTTTGATAACAAAAAACCACCTAATTTGGTCAATGAGGAAATCTGGACATGAACTTTTTTTGTATTTCGGTGATTAAGCATACAAAGTATCTTTAATCTATATCATTATCATAAATATCTACCCAAAGGGATAATGCAATGGATTTATTTGAAAAAGGAAAAAGCTTAGCCAGAGAAGGAAAATATGAGGAAGCGCTGGACGCCTTGGTGCTGGCATTGGAAAACGATAAAGAAAACGCTGATATTCATTTCTTCCTGGGACTTTGTTATAGTTCACTCGAGCAATTTTCTTATGCCCGCTATCACTACGAAATGGCATTAATCTTCGAACCTGAACATGAAAGAACCAAACTTGTCTGGGAAGGAATAAAGGATGTAACCCCCGAAAAACCTCCTGAACGGCGCCGTGTTCGCTCCGCTGAAGCAAAAGCCCGGAAAGAGGAAGCGAAGAAGAAGACTCCGTCTGAAGAAAGTGCCAATGTCGAAGCCACCCGTAACCCTTCTATTTCGAATAGAATCCCTATCACAGATGAAAAATGGGAAAAAGCCTTTCCCAGTGATGAATTGACAAAATCAAACGATAAAGGCTCCCCACTTCTAACAACACTTATTATTACATTACTAATTGTTATTGTAGGAATTATAGCCTTTTTCATCATTAAAGGATTTGGGATTATATGAGATATTCTTGACTCAACACCACTAATTGTATTAAAACATCTTCGAAGGCAAGAGGTTGTGTGCCAATCCTTCAACCCTCCCCTATCCCCTCCCAATCTTGGGCTGAGCTTTACCCATAATTTGGTGGCAAGTGAATTTCCTCCTTATAAAAGATAATTCTGATTCGGAATTGGTTAACCGGTTTGTAGGATTCGTAGCCTCGGTCTGTGCCGGACCGACTATCCAAGTTTCATTCTCCCAAGTCAGTGGCAAATATGGAATATGAAACCCTCTCGAATATGGAATTTCACTGACTATTTATAAGCGGTGGGAATTATAGATAAAATTTCCAACAATTTTATTTATATTTCTGACAAAGCAAATTTCTCATGATAATCTCTATTACGGAGGGATATAACTATTCTATTATTGTATACATTCTTAACAAGATGTATACAAATATCGATTATTTGATAGGTTACCTTCCTTTCAAAACAAGCCCTGTTACACTTTTTAAGGAACAAAATCGAAATTCTATCATACAAATCATATAGACGATCGATATGATTTGTTAAAAAAATGAAGAAATTGCAAAAATTATTCTGAGTTAATAGTATTAAGGAAAATTTTTGAATATTTTACAGGAATTAATTAGCCAAGCTATTTTTTTTAACGATTGATTAAAGGGAATTTTATCCATTTTGGATGAAATTTTCTCTATTGAAATACTAATCATGCTAGGAAGAATACTTATATAAGAGGTGTATCGTGAAAAGTTTTGATTCATTGAGAGTTCCAAAGTATGTTCAGCTAATGTTTCATCTACGTGAACAAATTGGACAAAGTGAGCTCAAAGCCGGTGATCCTTTGCCTACACGAGAAAAACTTATGAAGGAACACGGGCTGAGCTTGAGCACTGTAACGAGAGCTATCACAGAACTAGAGCGCCAGGGATGGCTCGTATCCCGTCAGGGAAGCGGAACATTCGTGGTTAAGCGTTCAAGTGAGGGTGAAAAAACAGCGGAAGAATCCAAGGTAATCGGCCTCATCATGCCGATAAACAACAATAACATTGATGGTTTCATCCATGAATTCATCAATGAAACAACCCACCGGTACTTCAAAACACTGGTTATGTTTTCACCAGATGATGAAGAAGAAGAGCTGAACATCGCCCGAACATTATTCGAGAAACAAGTGGATGCGGTTGTATGGTATCCCGTCCAACCCAAAAGGCACATTAGTGTTGCCTCATTATTTGGGAAAAACAAAATCCCCGTCATTATTGGTGAGAAAGTTTCAGAGCCGGTCAACAATTCATGGTATTGCATTCGCACGGATTATTATGGTGGTACCCGCAGCGCAATTTTACAATTGCTTGAACAGGGACACCGAAAGATTGCATATGTTGGCCCCAAAGGTAATGAAAGTGATTTTGGACCCATTCCTGAGCGTTGGAATGCCTATAAAGACATTATGAAAGAGCGTGATTTATGGAATCCGGACTCGCTCGTCATTAATCCATCTGTTTTTAAGGAATGGCATGTAAACTTGAACCGCCTTGAGAACCTTTTCCGAGGTTCAGATGCTCCCACGGCCATTATAGGTTATGATGACATTATCGCATTAGAGATTATGCGTAGTTTAAAAACGCTGGGAAAACGGATTCCTGAAGAAGTGGCGATCATTGGCCATGGTGATTTTTCGAGCGGCGCATTTTCAGATCCACGATTATCCACTGTTTCACCTTGTGTTTCGCAATATGTTGATACGATGGTGAATGTATTGACTCAATTGCTTGACATTAACGAGAAGAATGAATCCATCGTTAAAAAGCAGGAAATCGTTATTCCACAACGGCTTTTACTTCGTGATTCAACCATTTCCACTGATGAAATGCTGGCTGCCAGCTAATTATCAGGAATCTTGGATTTAAAACAAAAGAGAGCGGAGGATTCATTTCCTCCGTTCTTTTTTTTGTCTACCATCGTTCTTGTTTACAGCGCATCCACTGCGCGTATTTCCAAACGTTTGAGTAGATAGTAACCAAGGGTAAATGCGATTACACTGAAAATAAGCGAATAGGGAATGCAATAGAGAAATATGAAATGATTAATTTCGTTAAGATCAACAACAATGGTTTGATCCAGGTTTTCAGGTAAATTTGAATTTAAATGATTAGATAAAAATATATAACGAAACCACTCCAAAACCCCTGCCATTGGATTTAAAAAATAAGCGTAAAAATAGATTTGGGGATATTTCTCATAAAAATAAATGGGATCATATAATACCGGTGATAAATAAAACCAGACAAATACGACAAATTCCATGATCTGTGTTATATCCCGGTATAGAACGTTTAAAACAGAGGTCATAAAGGCAATTCCTGCAAGTAGCAGGGTGAGAAATAAAATGGCAAACGGGAGCTGGATGAATAACACAGTTAAATTTATTTTCGCCATAAAAAACAAAACCCCCAGCAAAACAACGAGCGATAATAAGAAATTGATAAAATTCGCCAAAACCACAGCAACAGGAAAAACCGCGCGGGGACAATAAACCTTTTTCAAAAGGTGGGCGTTAGAAAGCAGGGCCTGGGTTCCTTCGATCAAGCCAGTGGAAAAGAAAAACCAGGGCATATATGTAACCAGAAGTAGCACTGGATAGCTAACTCCGTATCGGGGACTTTTAAAATCCAGTGTTGAGAATACTGCAGCCAAAACAACTATAGTCAATAATGGCCTAAGCAAACTCCAAAAAAATCCCAAAATGGAAACTTTATACTTGGCTTTTAAATCCCTGGCGGCCAATTGTTTGATTAATTGTCGATAGGGCCATAATTCACTCTTTTTAGCCGGTGCGAGGAATTTTTTTAATACTTTTTTCATGCTAATTAATCTTTTGGGGGAATAAATATATATAGAAATTTTTCAAACAGCTCTTTATCCAAACCTTGATATAGCTCTCGTTTCATAGTCATTAATGATTCAAAAGATGTTCTTCTTTCTCTAAAGGGACGATGTGTGCTGATGGCATCAAAAATATCTGTAATCGCACAAATACGCGCCCCTATCGAAATTTGATCCCCTTTAAGTCCATAGGGGTAGCCTGAACCATCCAATCGTTCATGATGATGGAGAATGATGGCTTCGCATTCCGGGGTAACTTCCATAAATCCTTGCACCATTTCCAATCCTTCAATTGGATGTTTCTTTATTATTTCCCACTCCTCATCGGTTAGTTCGGTTTCTTTTTCCAATATTTCTTTGGGTATATTAAGTTTTCCAATATCATGCAACAAAAGACCAGGCCCGAACCGACTAAGCGCATCCGCTTTAGTAATTCCTAACGAATATCGGGCTAAAGAAACACCAAATAAGCATACATTGATGGAATGGGAGTATATTTCATAATCGATTGAAGCTCTGGTTATAAATTCGTGAGCTGCTTTTTTATCTCCAAAAATAACTTCAGTGACGTTGGGAATCACCTCATCAGATGCTTTGATTACTTCAGATGGTTCAGGTGATTCATAAACTCTTTTCATTAGATTCGTAGAGTAGTTATATACAATCTCGCATTTTGCTTCAGTGGAAATATTCTCATCCTGGATCATTTGAGCAATATCTTTTTCCACCAAATCTGAAAAAGGACCATAATCCCTTTGCTTAACAAAAAGGAATTCATAATCATTATGCTGCAGCTCTTTAATATCTTTATCCGTTAAGGGAAGGGAACGGCTGCGGTAAAGAATTGGAGTCGTGTCCCTTTTTCTTTTGATATAAAGATCAAGAGGTGGTAGACGGCTGGCCAATAACGTATTGACGTTAAAACTACGAAAACTTTCTTCTTGAGCTTTGTTCATAGTATTTACAAGGCATCCTTTTAAGCAACATAAGCATCACGAATAATGAACATTCCAACGTTTTAATAAGCTCTCAAGATGGTCATAGTCAAAGAATTGAATCTCAATCGTCCCCTTTTTTTTGCCTCGCATCTTAATATTGACTTTGGTTTGGAATGAATCTTCCAACTTGCTTTCCAAGTCAGCCAGATGAATATCCTTAGTTTGAGCTTTTTTGGGTTTATTTTCAGCCTTTGGTTGCTGTTGAATTCCTTCTTTGAGCAACTTTTCTGTTTCTCTGACGCTAAGTTGCTGTTCTTCTATTATTTTAGCATATTTATTTATTTCTTCTTTATTTTTTAGCGAAAGCAAACATTTAGCATGTCCAGTTGAAATGATGCCTTGGTGAAGAAGTTCCAATATATTTTCCGGTAAATTCAAAAGGCGTAAGGAATTGGCGATCGATTCCCTGCTTTTACCCACTTTGGCGGAGACTTCTTCTTGAGTCAGGGAAAACCGTTCCATCAATTGTTTAAATGCCTTTGCTTCATCAACGGAAGATAAATTGGAGCGTTGAATATTTTCGACCAGCGCTATTTCAAGCAGGCGAGTATCTTCTGCCTGCAATATCAAACAAGGGACTTTGGTTAATCCTGCTATTTTTGAGGCGCGAAGGCGCCGTTCGCCCGCGATAAGTTGAAAATAATCAGGGATAGAAGGATGATTTCTGACCAATAATGGCTGCAATATCCCTTGGTTTCGAATTGATTCGGCAAGTTCATTCAACGAATCTGAATCGAAGAAAGAGCGAGGTTGGTATTCATTCATCTCAATTTGATCGATTTCGACTTCTTGAATGGTTTTTTGTGGAATCGATTCGATTGAGACATCAGACAGAAGGGCGGATAGGCCACGGCCTAGAGCTTTTCTTTTCATTTTGAATTACTTCCTGTGCCAAATTAATATATGATTGGGCTCCCGTTGAATTAAAATCATAGGCAATAATGGGTAAACCGTGACTGGGTGCTTCACTTAGCCGGACACTCCTGGGTATTAGTACATTATACACGAAGCTGCCATAAGCATTGCGTATTTCTTCTTCAACGGAACGGCTTAGATTAAGCCGGCGATCAGCCATGGTTAAAAGAATCCCATTTAAGGCCAGGTTTTTATTGAATTGTTCACGAATCATGGTGGTCGATTTGAGAATTTCTGTTAAGCCTTCCAACGCATAATATTCACATTGAACGGGAATGATAATGGAGTCAGACGCCAAAATCGCATTAATGGTTAAATAACCCAATGAGGGTGGGCAATCAATAATCACAAACTCCGCCGTACTATTACCTCGCTTAAACCAGAAATAATCATATAAAGCATACCTCAAGCGGCTGTTCCCTTTTTCTTCGGTCGCTAAAAGGAATTCTGCAGAAAGCAAATCGCTGTTAGAAGGAACAACACTTACATTCGGTGCAGAAGATGGGAGCAGAACATCATCAATCGTTGAATCTTCAACCAAAACATCATAAATCGATACATTCAGCGTTCTATTATCAATCCCCACTCCACTTGATGCATTTCCTTGTGGATCGATATCAATTAATAAAACATCCCGGCCAGCATCAGCCAGGCATGCGGATAGATTCACCGCAGTTGTGGTTTTACCGACTCCGCCTTTTTGATTAACGATTGAAATAACTTGGGCCACGTTGAAAATCCAATTGTTCCACGTGGAACATTCTTTTTAGTTCAAATTAAGATAAATTAATGTAAAAATTATAAGGGATGCTTTTTGATCTGCCCAGGCTTTCGAGGGTATTTTTCTGGCAATGCTTCTTTTTTTCGATATTTATGAATTAAGAAAGTATCAATTCGTCCCGTTAAAGAATAATGGTGTGTTGTATCAAGTTCACAATGAAGTTCATCTTCGGCGTGTTTTGCATCATCTTTATTTGAGGTCCCTCTGGGTAAAAATATATGCCCACCAACTTTCACAAAACCTGCCGTTAATTCAAGGGATTGAGACAAATTCCCGAGGGCGCGGGTAACAATAAATTGGTATTTTTCACGAAATAATTCATGATGCGCGAGTGTTTCTGCTCTATCACAAAGAATTTTTAATTTTAGATTGGGCATATTTTGTGTTACCATTTGTAGAAAAGTACATTTCTTTTTGATTGATTCAACCAATATTACATTCATATCCAGCCTAATACATCCCATTAATATTCCAGGGATTCCAGCCCCTGTACCGATGTCCATAATGGTTGAATTTTCTGGGGGATTCATAAAGTTGAGAATATAAAGGGTATCTTTTAGGTGAAAGTCGATAAAATCACTGATGGTTTTATAACCGGTTAAGTTATACTTCTCATTTTCTTTCTTTAACAAATAGAAATATTGGGCACAATTCCCAATCACTTTTTGATCAAGACTGATCTCTTTTGATTGAAGGATTTTATAAAATTGTTCAAAAAAGGGATGAAAATCCATGATTTCCCAATCAACCACCATCGTAGGGCGAACACAAAGGTTCGCCACTACAATATGTAGGGATTGACCTATGTGTCAATCCGGTTTTTTTGACAATCTATTTAGCGTATATATGGGTGGATAATAAAACCGCCTCTTCAGTTTATCAATCATTACGGTTTAACATTTTCTCTAATTAAATTATGCTTATTTATAGGGAATTCTTGAATAGAACATTATCCAAACCGTATATTAGACCTGTTGTTTTCATCACTTCACGAATAGATAACAATACACCAGGCATGAAACATCCACGATGCAAAGAATCATGTTTTAATGTTAAGGTTTGGCCTTCACATCCAAAGATGACTTGTTGATGGGCCAATAATCCTGGCAAACGAACACTGTGAATAGGAATATTATTGAATAATTCCCCTCGCACTCCTGGTTTATATGTTCCACGTGGAACATTTTCCTCCAGCGTTTCAGAAATAAGTTCCGCTGTTTTTATTGCGGTACCGGATGGGGCATCCAGTTTTCCGGGGTGATGAAGTTCTATTATCTCAACATCTTTCATTTGTTTTGCAATTATTTTCGAACAATACATCATCATAATTGCTCCAATGGCAAAATTCGGAGCAATGATTATTCCCGGGGTTTTTTCATCAGTTTTTTTAACTAGATTTTCTATTTGATCTGGTGTAAAGCCGGTGGTCCCAATTACACCGCCAGCACTGCTTTTTGTGATGATTTCTGTATTATCATAGGCACTGCTTGGAGCGGTAAAATCTACCACCACATCGGCGCTTAAATTTTCGATCGATGAAGCCAGATCATCTCCCATATCGGTTTCGCCGATCAAAACCATATCATCAGCGCTTTGAACCGCACGCACCGTTTCCGCCCCCATCTTTCCCTTTGCACCATTTACCAATACTTTTATCTTATCATTCATGTTAAACCTCTTTAAATCATGGTTATTTTGTCTTTAATATTTCATTCCAGCTTGTATCCGATTTTAAACTCGCTTAGCATACGTGAGAGATGGGTATTGGTCAATTCTTATGATAACACAATTATTCCATACTTTATTTTGTTTGGTTTTCACTTTTTTGTTTATCATTCCGGGAATCCACTTGCCAGATCGGATTTCATCTTTTTTTCTTTTTCTGTTTTTAATCCTGATATCTTATTTTCTCTTAAAAATAAATCGTAAAAAATCGTATCCTTGTGAGTGGATTTCAAAGAGTGATATTAAAACATTTCCTTTCCTTACCGGCTTATTATTTCTTATAACCGGTTTTATCAGTTTGCTTGTTATCCCTCTACCTGGTATTTCATTTCATTTCAACAACGAATTAATCGGTAAAGAACATCATGTGAAGATAAACACGAACCATTTTCACATTATACCCGCCCGATTTAATACCCTTCATGTTATAACCTCTGGTGAATTTGAACTCTCTTGCCAGTTTACTTTAAATGAGCCAGTATCTTCATTCATGTTTTATGTGAGCCATGGTGATGCTCTATGGACGATCAATGGAGAGGAATTTGCTCATCATCCCCTTGTAACGAGTGATCGCTATTTGGTTATTCAAAAAGAACTTCCTCCTGGAGTACACACAATTCATTGTTCCATTTCTCAAGGTTCTCCCATTCCGGAAATTTCATGTTCAATAAGAACGTATGGAGATAATGAGCATCGGTTGCTTGAAGGACCTTTTTATAAAGAAACCGTAATTTTCTGGGATAAATATTTTGTTTTACGAAACCTGCCTTCTTTCCTCTTTATCCTTTCGTTTTTTTGTCTTATTCCCATCCTGAATCATTTTTTACGCAGACTCTCACTGTATTTCGAAAAATATTGCACTCTTGTTTCAATGGTAGGTTGGAGTGTTGTTTTATGCCTTTTTGTTGTTTTGAAATATAATACGATGCAAATTACATTCCAATCTTTTGAGGCGGATGAGGCGGCCTTTGGTATTATGTCACAAGAGCTGAACAAAGGTCATTGTCCTCCCTTGTTTCATTATGGCCAAAATTACCAGGGAACATTGGAATCCATTCCTTTATCAATTTTTCTTGGGATATTTCCTTCTAACGTTGTGGGATTAAAAATGCTCCCTTTTTTATGGTTTTCTCTATTTATTTTTATAACCACCTTTTCATTTTATTTATTTGGTGGAGCTTATCTTGCTTTGTTTTCTCTTTTCTTTTTCACACTTGGTGGAACACATTTCTATTGGATAATGGGTAAAGCATGGTTTGGATATTCTTTTACCCTTCTATGCGGTTCTATTTTATTCTTAATTTCAGCACGTTGCTACCAGTTAAAACGGGTTTCTCCAGGTTATGCCTTGTTGTGGGGAATGATAGCAGGTATTGGTTTTTATCAACTTCCTTTGATTTTGCCGTTCATTCTTGTTTCATTCTTAATTCTTCTTTTCGCGAGGGAAAAGACGTTTTCTCCATTCTATTATAATGATTACAACCAATATCTTGCCTATTTAAAATCCGGGCCCGTATTGGTGATTCTTTTCTTTATTCTTTTTTGTGCGCCTTATTGGATAACATGGCTGATTTCACAAGATTCCGGTTCTTTTGATTATTTAGTCAAAGGGCGTTCTCTTCCATCGGCCAGAGTGGAAGGTGAAAGAGAGGTTTTGGATCGTTTCCTGGGTGAATGTCTTCCTACCATATTGGGTTTGCGTGCTCCATATGATCAGCAAAACGAACTTCCCTCCGTGCTTTTCCCCTATTTTCCACCCTTAATCGTTTTACTATCCGTTATTTTCTATCCATTTCTTCGAAAACGCATCCACTTAAAACAATTTATGATAAAAAAACCGATTTATTATTTTTTCTTTTTCCTTTTCCTTTTTACTCTTTTAATTGTATCTTACTCCATGTTTGGCATATGGCCTTGGTATGCATTACCAATGTACTTTTGTATTCCAGTTATCCTTTTTGTCTTCTTTAAATTTTTATCTTCCTATTCTCCTTCCTTATTTATTGTAATATTTTTTATATTTTTCCTCTCGTTGAGTTCTTCTTTTCTTTCTTATTCCAAATTTTTCCATCAACCAACCAGTCTTTCTCGTGATGGTTTATATCTTCCCTCTGCCTATGATGAAATTGCAGATTTATTGTTAAAGAATAACATTCGATATGTTTTATGTGATCAGGGGTTTGATGTGAGTCCGGATTATGCCGGACGGGATTGGTTGGGAGAGAACGTTTTGTTTACGTCTGAAGGATCGGTTATTTCCATTGATCGCCTTTCACGCCGCTTGCCACATTATTCACAAGAATTAATAAAAAACAACAGAGTTGCATATCTTTTCCATGAAGATTATTGGTATAACAATCCAACCCTTGAAAAATTAAATACGAATGAATATAACCCCTTATATATAAGAAAAATAGATAAATTATTCAGTAATGCATATTTATATTACAATAAATACAATATAAGTGATTATATATTATTCATTCCTAAAAAATACCATCAATTTATAGATAAAACAAAATTTTCAATAGATTCAAACACTTTTTGGTTTACATCCGCTTCTTATGATAAGAATATAAGTGTGCGTGCCTATGGAAGGGAAACGTACTGGTCTAGTGAAAAAATACCAAAATCTGGTTCTTATTTCACTCTCTCTTTGGATAAATCAAGGTTTGTACAAAGGATCATTCTTTTCCATGGCACGAAAACATCAGATTATCCCCGCCGTAATCAGGTATTCGCGATTGATGATAAAGGAAATAGAAAAGCAATTGGACCGTTTATTTATAAAGAGGAAATCAATTCAAGCGTTTTGGAAATGGAAAAACCTATTCTTACCCATTCGATTGAGATCGTTGTGCAACCCGACAAGGGTAATAATTGGTGGACAATATTTGAACTCTGGGTTTTATAATTGTTAATCAATCCTCTTCGACATCTTCCAATTCGCCTGGCTTCATATACGATGCAATTACGATAGTTGACGGTTCTCTCAGGCCATTTATGGGGCAATCCTCACAAATATCCAATGGCGGTTTTGGTGGATCACAAACAAAATATTCCTGAATTCTAATTTTACTGGGGCTATACGAAGGGCAATAACATGCTCTTTCGATTGCCAGGTCTCTATCGAATTTTGTATCTCCTTTTGTACTGGTATTATCGACTCGTAAATGTTTCATATTCCACCTAAAGTTAAAAAGATATATTTTTTCTTTCGATCATGAAAGTATAGTGTTTCAGGTAGAAACAAGCAAGAAAATTTATGTTTTAACCTAATTTATATTGACTTAAGTTATTAAAAAATAAACAGTTATGTTTCAAAACTCTTCTTAAGGTTTTTTTAAGGTCATATTTAAGATTTTTACAACTTTTTATATTCAACCCATTATGATTATTCCTGATCAGGTGGTCTCATCGGCATTAAAACATATAGAAAATTTTCATCGGCTATACCTCTCAGAATACCGGGCTTTTTAGGATCATTTATCTCTATTTCTATTTCGTCCTTTTCCTCCACCCTTAAAAAATCCAGTAAGAAATGAAAGTTATACCGAAGTTCCAGTGGTTCTCCTTCATATTTAACCGAAATGGTCTCTCTTCCTTCACCACCAATTTCTTCCCGTTCGGCAAAAATATCCGCTTGGTTGTTCTTCACATTTAAAATTACAAGATTTGTCTCCTGGCTGGATAGATTGGATGATCGTTTTACCGCTCCGCTTAATTCCTCCCGGTTTAAAACAACTTTTATATCTCCTGGAGGAGGAATGATTCGTTCATATTGGGGAAAGTTTTCCACCAGAAGATTGGACACAACCGTTGTATCTCCACAGTAAAATTGAATCTTCTTTTCCTGGATGGTTATTTCTGATTCACCCTCATCCTGGAACGAACGTTGGACTTCCTGTAGCGTTTTTGTTGGAACAAAGCAGGACATTTCCACATCACGTAGTTGTTCATTCTCCAATTGATAAAAGGATAGACGCCGTCCATCTGTAGCGATAAATTTTATAATTCCGTTTTGAATGTCAAATTTAATCCCATCCAGTTCAAAACGTGTTTTATCAGTGGATGTGGTGATAATCGTTTTATGAATAATTTCTTTCAGTCTTTGAGATTCAACATTGAATTTAATACCTTCATCCACACGGTTGAATTGAGGAAACAATTCACCGCCATATCCCTTTAATTTGGCGACAAACTCACCACACTTCATTTTAGTTAATTGATTATCACATTCAAAATAGACATCTCCCTGTGGTAAATCTCTCACAATATTTCTTAATAACTCAGAGGGAAGTACGATTTCACCCTCTTCTTCCACTTCTGCTTCTGCCACACATTGGAGTGTCAAATTCAAGTTGGTTGCGACAAACGTTACTTTATTGTCTTCACATGAAACATGAATATTTTCTACAATAGGGTTTGAGATGGGGCTTCCAACAGCATTTTGAACAACAGAGATACCTCTTAACCAGGATTGATTGGAACCAGTAAATTTCATTTTAATCTCCCATCCTCTTTTTATATATAATTAAAGATTTTTAATATATATCTCTATTTATTATTATTATTATGCCTGTTAATAAATTTTAAAATCATAATTAACTATTTGATAATAAATAACTTATGACTTTAATAACCTGTTATTAAAAGTTGACCAAATTAGAATAGTCTGTGCATAAGGTATGGAAATTAAATTTATTCACTTTTTCTTCACATTTATACCCGTGTTTTAAACAGTGTATTCACAGCTTTATTCATAGCCTTGAGAGAAACTAGGATACCATAGTTCTCGCCCAAAGCGAAGACAAAAAGTTGACATTGTCCAAGCGTTGCCATATTATCTCTATTGTCAGGAAAATTAAATGAAACAGAGAAGAGTCATGGACAAAAAAAGAGGATTTTCACTTGTTGAACTGCTGGTTGTGGTTTCAATCATCGGTATTTTATCAGTCATTTTGGTTCCAAATGTGAGAGAGAATATAAGGCGTGCAAAAATAGCGAGTACACAGGCTTTGATCAGTAAATTGAGTTTCGCTATTACCGCATATGAAAAGGATTTTGGCAAATATCCACCGAGCTTTAATCCTCAGGAATTATACCTCGCTTTAACAGAAAAAGCGCGAACAGCATATGAACCAGACAGCAGTGAAATTAAACTTTTTGATAGTGGGGATAACTTTTGGATTAACGAAGAAAATTCCGCCGATGATCGAAGGGATCGGATCATGGGTCGGCTTCAAATTCCATCGGATGCACGGCAGGCTCAAATGGAAGAATATGCGTTTATCGACTCCTGGGGTAATCCTCTGTATTATGTGAGCAGTGCGGAATATAACCCGGGAGGCCGAACCGATTTCAGGAATTCAAACAGACGAGTGAGATTGGATGCACCGTGTGCTTATCAGATGAGGGATGATAAGCGTTATAAGCCTTTTAAACCTTCAACTTTCCAAATCATATCATTTGGTCCTGATGGAACTACCATTACACCTTCTACTAGCAATGGTGGTATAGGATCTATGCTCCCGACCGATAAAATTGATAATGATGGAGATGGTTTCTTAGATAATCAGGATCGTATAAGAGAAGGTGACCGTTTTAATAGCGATGATCCTGAGGTTATCGCTGAAGATGATATTACCAACTTTATGTAAGATGAATTCATAAAATAGAGGGAAGAATTCCTCTGCTGAGTAAAAAAGTCAAAGGGCAGGATCAAATCCTGCCCTTTTTTGTTATAATTTTGAAATAAGATAGTATATAAAGTAGGCTACAGCTGTCAGGTGAAGTAAAATCAAAATCCAATAACGCCATTCGTATTTGGAACGTTTAGAGGATAAATCAGGGATATTTTTAGCAGGTGACTTAAAAAGCAAATCGTTTTTAATTTGGTAGCGCTTTTTTATTGAATTGATCGCCTGTTTAATATCATTCTTAAACTTAATGTTTAAAGGGCAACCCAGGACCATTTCCAATATTGGTAAGTGTTCCATCGTCCCAAATCGTCCTATATAGCGAATGGAGCGTTTCCTCACGGAGGGTAATGGATCTTCTAATCCATGCGCGATTTCATTTAGAAATTGATTATAATCCTGTTTTTCAAAATATTCGTAGGCCGCATCTCGAACATATCCCACCTCATCTTTTAATAGGGGAAAAATACTATTAGTTACATCATATCCATAAGTGGTCTGATAGCGGATTACACTTTCTCTTACTGGAGCAGAATCTGAATTGATAAAAGATAGGAGAGCTTTTGAAATCCGGTCATTTCCAAATTCCTTTAAAGCATGTATGAGGTGCAAAAGACGTTCTTCATCCCCATCGAAAAGATTTGGAAGCATTTCGTCGATCTGTTGTTCCAGTGATCGAATGTCCTCCAGCCGAAGCCGTACGAGCAATACTTCTTCATTAAGAATCGCGACATGTTCAAATATTCGCCGGGCTATACTCAAACATTTCGCTTCAATAAAGTGCTCGCCCAGGTCACAAAGTATTTTGTAATCAACGTGATTGTTTTTCAATAACGTATTGGTAATTCTACGAGCAGCCGCTGTACGTTTCAATTTGAGATGGGCGACAGCCAGCCAGTACTTTGAACCGGCGATGATTACCGGACGGTGTTCACGCTCCAAGAGGTGTTCGAATGTTTCGATGGATTCTTCATACAACCCTTTTTCAAAAAGCGCTTTACCCCATAAACCAAGGCTTAGGGGTTGGATGCGTCCAATTAGAGCAGCCCGGTTGAATAATCGAATGGATTCGCGGAAGTCAGAAGTTTCGAAATAAAGGCGGGCGAGGTGTTCAATGAAAAGACTACATGTAGGTTCCAATTCGACCGCTTTTTCGTAGTGTTCTTTTGCGTATTCTTTATTATTCGATTCATGATAGGCATAAGCGAGGTTAAAATGACACAAGGCACAGCTCGGGTCACTCTCAACCGCTTTTTGGTAATTTTTAATCGCCAATTCAATTTTTCCGTTGTCGAGAAATTTTTTGCCGATTTCAAGGAATTGCTTGACTTCTTTTTTAACCATAAAAGTCACTTTTTCCGAATGGGATTCGGAAGAAATGCTTTCGGTGGAGTCCATGGGAGTAAGTTTTTTATAATTCACGCCAATTAGTCCTGGTCAAACATTCTAAACGAAATCGAGTAAGATTGATTCATCCCAAAAATCATAACATAATCCTTTTAAGATTTTACACATATTTTCTTAATGCCGCAATAACGAAACGGATAAAAATCAAAGAGTCCTTTTTTTTGCCTTATTCTTTATTATGTGGTTGAATTCCCACTAGTAATCGGCGCAACTGATCCAATGCAAAAATGACACTTCTCTGCCTTACCGATGATCGACCGGGAGGGAGTTGAACTTTAAAGGGATATGAAGATCCGTCCTTGTTGGATACGCAAATCCAAACGGTTCCAACAGGTTTGTTTGGCGTTCCTCCTTCCGGACCGGCAATACCGGTTATTGATATTCCCCAATCAGAGTGGAAATGTTTGATAATCCCGTGTGCCATTTCAACTGCTACAGCTTTACTCACTGCACCGTGTGTATCTATGGATTTTGCACCTACATTTAAAAGTTTTTCTTTAATTTGATTCGTATAGGCAATAATCCCACCGGCGAAATAAGTTGAGCTGCCGGAAATAGCCGTTATTTGTGCACCCAGCAATCCACCCGTGCATGATTCCGCCACGGCAAGGGTATGATTCTTGTCTTTTAGCAATGAGCCAACCACGTCTTCCAATTCATGCTCATCTTCGGTGAAAATATACGATCCTACTTTAGAACGAAGATGGCGAACATAGCGTTCAAGTTGTTCACGATACTCAGGTTCATCTGAGGGATAAGAGAGAGTCAGGTCAACCAAGCCGATGCGGGATAATGAAGAAATGGATATATCATCATCATGTTCTGTTTGCTTTCTGACTATCGAGTCAATGGTGGATTCACCCAGGCAACAAAAGCGAATCATGCGGGATAAATGTGTTTTTAAACCGGAAAATCGCTTTGATAAATAAGGAACCACTTCATTTTGAATCATGGGAACAAGTTCTCGTGGCGGGCCAGGAAGGGCAATGGCGATCTTTTGTCCATTATCGAAAACCAAACCGGGAGCGGTTCCATTTGGATTTTTAATAAAGAATCCATCGACAGGGACCAACGCCTGGCATTTGTTATTTTCAGACATCGTTCGTCCCATCGATTTGAAACGGTCTTCGATCATTTGAAGTGCGCCGGGATCTTCATGTAATTCGATATTCATGGCAGTGCTTAAAGCTTCCCGGGTAATATCATCAACGGTTGGGCCTAATCCACCGGTCATGAGAATCACTGGGACTTTTTCGAACGCGTGAGAAATAATTTCGGTCACTTCTTTCATACGATCTCCCGTCACGATGCATTGACGGCAGAAAAGGCCGATTTTTTTAAGGGAATTGGTGATGGAAAAAATATGTGCATCCTGGCGTTTTCCTTCCAGTAATTCTTCGCCGCTGATGACGAGAAAGTATTCATTATTATCTGTTGATGTCATGGCCGTTTCCTTTCATAAAAAAGTCAGTGGAACATTTATGGCTTATCTTTTATCGCACGTGCCAAGGTTAAGACATAAAGATTCCCTGCCCCATTCTTATATAGTACCGAGCACAGTTCATTAACGGTCACGCCAGTGGTGAAGACATCATCGATGATCAAAATATTCTTGTGTTTGATATCATTGGGGAAATTCACTTTAAAGGCGCCTGCAAGATTATGTTGCCTTTCTTTTAATTTCAAATTCGTTTGGGGCGATGTTCGTTTTTCCCGTTTAACAATGTTTTCCCGGCATTCTATATTGGCGAGCATGCCAAGTTGCCGTGCCAGCAAGGCGGATTGATTAAATTCTCTTTCCCGCATGCGTTGTTTGTGAAGGGGAACGGGAAGAATGAAATCGATCGGTGTTTTCTTGTAATAGAGTTCATATCCAGGATACAACAGCTGCCCCAAAGGTTTTTCTAATGACCGAACGTAATGATATTTCAAAGCGTGGATGAGAGATCGAACTTTATCATCCCGAAAGGAAAAGATAGAGCGGGCCTTATCATAGTGGATTTCAACCAGAGAACAAGAAGGACAAGAATCAACCGGTTGTTCCACCGGAGTTCCGCAGCGTTCACATAATGGAGCCCGTAATCGTTCCAGCTCATGGAGACAGAAATCGCAAACAAACTGTTTATCATCCCACAACCGTGTGCCGCAGGCGATACAGGCGGGAGGATAGATCAGGGTCTTAATACCAATAGAGATTTCTTTGATATATTGAGAGAGTGCCACGGCCTTTATTCACTTTTCTCTTCACGGTGTTTTAAATAATGGGCTAAAGCCTCCTGCCAAGGTGGAAGATGTGGTATATCATGTGTTTTCAGATAATTACTAACGATAACGGAATTTTTAGGCCGTTTAGCGGGTGCTCCATATTCCTTGGCAGAAACAGATTCCAACGCCACTGACAGCCCGGATTGACAAAAAATTTCTTTTGCGAATTCATACCACGAACACTGTCCACTGTTACTCAGATGATACAATCCAAATCGCTCGGCTTTAATAATTTCTCTAATCGCCTTTGCTGCATCGACTGTATAGGTCGGAGCAAGGTATTCATCGGAGACAATGCGTAATGGCGTTCCTTTTTTACCCAGCCGAAGCATGGTTTCGACGAAATTGGTTCCTTTCATTCGGCTGGGTGTTAAGCCAAATAATCCGGAAACCCGGATGATGTAATGCTTGGGCCAAATGGCTTGCACATAATGTTCACCAGCAAGTTTGGTAATGCCATACGTGTTTAGAGGTCTTGGGCAGTCGGTTTCATCATAAGGGGATTCTTTTTCGCCATCAAATACATAGTTCGTGCTGATATGCACAAGGGGCACATCCCATTTTTTGCAAGCCAAAGCGAGGTTTCGAGGTCCCAGCGCGTTGATATTAAATGCTTTTCCGTTTTCCCGCTCACATTCATCAACACGGGTAAACGCCGCCGCGTTGATGACGAGATCAGGGGAGGTAAAAGCAATTCGTTGTTGAACTTGGGCTTCATCCGTAATTTCCATATCTTCTGATGTATAGGGTGTAACCTGGCAATCGGAAAACGAGTGGACCAGATCTGTCCCCAGTTGCCCGCGTGAACCGGCAATTAAAACACGCATTCGCACCTCCTGAATATACCATGGGGTTTCTGACTTTTACGATTGACTGCTAGGATAGCAACATTCAACTGAAATTGAGAGGCTTGACATGATAGACGGCGTTAAAGTTATCCCTTTAAAACGGCATGCGGATGATCGTGGTTTTTTAGTTGAAATTCTGCGGGACGATGATTCTTATTACGAGCGATTCGGTCAAATTTATGTCTCTTTTCTACGCAAAGGTATTATAAAAGCCTGGCATAAGCACGAGAAACAGACGGATCATTTTTACGTGGTGTCCGGCACATCAAAGATCGGATTATATGATGATCGGGATGCCAGTCCGACAAAGGGTGAATATCAGACGGTTGTATTAGGGGATGAGGGATTACAAAGCCTTCTTGTAATTCCACCATTGGTTTGGCATGGCCAAATGTCGCTATCAGAAGCAACCTACTTGGTGAATATCCCCACTCAGCATTATGATCCCAATGATCCGGATGAAATCCGTGCACCGGTCGATGCATTTAAAGATGTGTGGACCATCAAAAACCGGTAAAATTTATCAGAGAAACAACTGGTGTGCCTTAACTTTCATGGTTTCAACATCAGCTAGAAGATTGGTTTGATGGCCGACGATGGCGGAGTAGCTTTTTTCATCAATCGTACGGATCCACTCGCTCAATACATAATGACGAAGCGCAACCAATCCCTCCCAAAAATCCAAATTTTTTATAGGGGCATCGGTTTGTTGAACATAACGGGCTAAAAAACGGTTTGCCAAAGATCGATCATCTTTTTGTTGCAACGAAATGGACGTGAAGGCAACATCCCAACATCGCTCTGTTATAGCGGCATGTTCCCAATTGACGATGGAACGAATAAGGTTGTTTTTAATGAGGGTGTTTTCCAATTCATATTGGCCATGAACCACCACAGGGTGGGTGCGGGGGATGGTCTCCAGCTGTTTCATGGCGTTTCTAATGCAAGTATTCAGTTCTTGATTCTTTAACGCGGCTGTTCTTTGTTTCAGGTTTTTCAACACACTTGTTGTATCTATCGAGGGTAAGAGGGGATGCTTGGCCGGAACGACAGAATGGAGTTTGGCCAGTTGATCGGCAAGTGATTCAACGGTTTTCTCTTGCATGGTTCGAAGACTACCCCCATTTTGCCACCAGGGCACGCCATCGCCAGCGTCAAAAATAATATAAGCCCTTCCAAAAGGGCGTTCTTTTGCACTAAAACAATAGGGAAAGGGTGAAGGGATGCCATGTTGATAAACATGGCGCATAACCGAATATTCTTTAGCTGTTTTAATGCTTTCCGTTCCGCTCCAAAGCGAAAACATCCCATGATGCAGCCGAAGTATGAGATGAAATTCGGCATCAGATGATTCAAGAGTGAAATAGTAGTCCTTATGGGGAAAGTTTCTATATTGGGCAAGGTTTATGGAATGAACTTTGAGCGTGGTTTCAAAAGGAAATACGCTTTTACAAACCGTTAGGATCGCATCTTCCAGCCAAACGTATGATTTCAATTCCAATACTTTCAATTGTACGCTTAGTCTTTAAGTTCATTAGATTTAAGATATACACGCTAATGTTATATATCGGTTCTAAATCCAGAAACTACAGTTTTTTTTACTTCGAAAAACCGTAATGCTTTTTAAGCAAATATTTCCAATGCAAGATGAAGGTTTTCTATTTTAAGAGGGATATTCTTAAACAGCTCACCATCAACCATGGTTTGATCAATTTCTTTAATTGAAATTTCTATCCGGGATGCTCGAAGAGAGGTTACGCTAGAGTGATTCAAGTGTTCGCCAGTATTGTGTTTAAGGAAAAGTTTGAATAATTCCATGGCCTGAATATCTTCCACATAAATAACCTCAAATTGTCCGTCATCTATTTTTGAGAAGGGCGAAAGTCGGGCTTTATGTCCTGTATATTGTGAATTACACACTGCCGCGATGGGTCCCGAGAAGTTAAATGAAGGCGAACCATCAATCTTTAATTCAAATGGATACATTTTTAAATGAGTCATAAAATAAAGAAATGCGGCATTGTAACCATGCCGACCCATCAGTTTAAAACGTGTATGTCTTAACCGGCATGCTTCAGCAAAGGTCCCAAATGCGACGATATTGTGAAAATAAACCGACCGTTTATTTTCCATACCCTCTGGGGTAATCCGGCCTATGTCAACTTTTTGAGTGCGGTTTTGTATAATTCGATCGGCGGTGTCCCGCCAGGTGAACATGCCGAAATCTTTTAAAAAAGCATTTCCGGTTCCACATGGGAGGATTCCTAACCTGGCCTGCTGATGTTTACCGCTGCGCATGATGCCATTT
Source organism: uncultured bacterium (assembly GCA_964517495.1). GTDB lineage: Bacteria > Hinthialibacterota > Hinthialibacteria > Hinthialibacterales > Hinthialibacteraceae > CAZFER01. The sequence goes on from CAZFER010000008.1 coordinate 50,836, forward strand.
ATAACCTCAAACGCAGTGCCATCTCCCCCATAAGAGATCAGATCATTTGATCCTGAACGGACTAAGCCTTCTGCGATTTCGATAGCATGGCGCTCATGCTCGGTTTTGTGGATTTGAATTTCGATTCCATATTTAAGAAAATGAGTTGTAATGGAATGGATTTCTTTATCCAACTCATTTCGCTTAATGGTTGGATTAACGATCATATGAAAGGTTTTTGAGTCCATTAGTTTATCTTCAGATTTCTCTTTTTTGCCTGCATTTTTAGATGATTAATCCGGCTCATCACGCGTCTTAACTCTTCCATGCTCTTATCGGATTCGCCTTTTGGGATTTGTTCTTCCTGATTATCCATCATTTTCTTCAGCTTTTCGAGTTCATCAATCAGTTGTTCATCCGTATAGTTTTCAATATCCATGAGATTTTCTCTCTTTCAAATCTGTTTGTATGAATAGAATACCAAACAGGAATTTTTTGAAGAGTCATATATACTGATATAATGATTTTGGAAAGAGTCAATATTGTGGAATGAATTCCCACAATAAAAAGAATGGAATTAAGGTATGGATAGTAAAACCAGATCGTCCAGATTTTGGCCGCAAGGAAAGGAATATTATTACGTTATTCTGTTGATCGCAGCGATCGTTGTTTGCGGCATCATTACCTATGGAAATGTTTTAGATAAAATCGAACAACTGTGCAATGGCAATCCCAAATTTTCAACTTCTTCCTTCAATGTAAAAAAAGCAAGTATTCCAGTGGATCAGATTTTTCATGGTGGTCCTCCAAAAGACGGGATTCCTTCTTTGACCAATCCATCCTTTGTTCCAGCATCTTCCGCATCGTATATGAAAGCGCCTGATCGAGTGATTGGTTTTTTTCATAAGGGTAAAACACGTGCATACCCTTTAAAAATCTTATCATGGCATGAATGCGTTAATGACACGATCGAAGGAGTGCCTATAGCAGTTACTTACTGCCCGCTTTGTGATTCATCCGCGGTGTTTGAACGGACGGTAGAAGGAGAAGTCCTTGAGTTTGGCATTTCGGGCCTGTTGTACCAAAGCAACATGCTCTTGTTTGACCGGCGGGATGATCCCCAACAGGAAAGCTTGTGGTCTCAATTGATGGGAAAAGCCGTGGTTGGTCCTAAAACGGGTACCGAACTAAAATGCCTTCCATTTCAGTTAATGAGCTGGGAGGCATGGAAAGAGCTTTACCCTGAAACCAGCGTGCTTTCCATCTATACCGGTCATAGCCGGTGTTATGATATTAATTCGTATAAGGATTATTTTAATTCTGAACGATTGGCTTATCCCATAAATCATCACAGCAAGCAATTTGAAAAGAAAGAACAGATATTGGGGCTGCGCATTGGCAATCAATATAAAGCAATTCCTCTTCAATGCCTTGATCCAAATCAAACCTCCATAATTGATAAGGTGGCAGGGAAAACAATTACGTTAAAACGCCTTCCTTCCGGTCAAATCAGGGTGGATGCAGATCAAGGAGTGGATGTATTTCGAACCTTTTGGTTCGCGTGGTATACCTTTTATCCAGAGACCGATATGTATAAAGGGGATGCCTTGTTGGTTCGTTCAGGGGAATAAAACATTACTTTTATACGTTCTCACCTTTTCCTGCAATCAAATACTAAATGAATCCTTCTGTCGCTCTGCCTATTCAATATTAAAGGCTACCTATAATATAAAGCGAAATCCTTTCCATATTATAGGCTGCCTATAATATGGAGCATTATTTCTGCTATATTATAGGTTAACTATAATAAAGAGGCAGAAAAAGGCTATGTTATAAGTATGGTATGGGGAAATGAATGAATCAAACCATCAGACAAGGGCTGGCAGGTACGTAAATCAAACGGGTGGGTATAGGGCATTTATTCCATCTCCATTACCGCCGAATCCTCCTGTTCGTCTCGAAGGGGATTTGCAAAACTTTTTATCGCTTGCTGACCGAGCGCTTGGACGGTTGGATGGCTCTATTCAAACCTTGCCGCATCCTGACCTTTTTGTGGCCATGTATGTACGCAAGGAAGCTGTGCTTTCCAGCCAAATAGAAGGTACCCAAAGTTCTCTACAAGATGTGTTGGCTGCTGAAGCCCGTGTCCTCTCTCCAGAACAGCCTGGCGATATTAATGAAGTTTTTAATTATATTCGTGCAATGAATAGAGGATTAGAACATCTTCGGGAATTGCCGGTATCCGTTCGCCTTATTCGTGAAATTCATGCTGAACTGGTGAAAGGAACTCGCGGGCAGCATTTGACACCGGGTGAAATGCGAAAAACTCAAAACTGGATTGGTCCCAGTGGTTGCACGCTCTCAGAAGCCATATTTGTTCCACCCCCACCCCATGAGTTACCTCATGCGATGAGTCAGCTGGAGAATTTTATACATACAGATCCAGGGCTACCTCTATTGATTAAAATTGGCTTCGTCCATGCTCAGTTTGAAACAATACACCCTTTTCTAGATGGGAACGGCCGGCTTGGACGATTACTTATCACTTTTCTGCTATGTGAAAATGAGGTTCTGCAGAAGCCTGTACTGTACCTCTCCTATTATTTTAAACGATACCGCCAGAAATATTACGATTCTCTGCAATTCGTTCGTGATAAGGGGGATTGGGAACAATGGCTCCTATTTTTTCTTCAAGGGGTATTTGAAGTTAGTCAACAAGCAACTCAAATTACGCGGCAAATCCTGGAATTACGAGAACAACACCGTCAACTCATTACCGACAAATTTGGTCGTATAGCTGGTAATGGGCACCGTTTAATTGAATATCTTTTTGAACATCCCATTGTTATGGTTAATAATATTAAAGAACTTACAGGCACTTCTTATGCCGCTGCGAATAATTTAGTGGATCAATTTGTTAAGCATGGGATTTTGAAAGAGTTCTCTGGTTTAAAGCGAAATCGCCGATTTATTTATCAAGACTACATTCACCTTTTCCAGGACGACTCAGGAGAAAATGTTCAGTCATATTAATAGATAAAAACCATTACAAAAGGGTGTCTTTTTGGCATATTAATATCCATAAAAAGGTTTTTCCCATTCATATTGGTTTTTTAATCCTTCTCTCAGCTTCACTTTGGGTTGAAATTCCAATAGGAGTTGGGCTTTTTCCGTATCCGCCCAGGTGTCTCGAACGTCGCCTCGAATAGCTGGATTGTATTCCAAAATGGGTTGAGTGCCGGCGATTTCTCCCAAAATCTTTAATGTTTCATTCAATGATGTTCGGCTTCCACCCCCTAAATTAAGGATCTCACCCTCGATCGGTTTTTCTGAGGCGGCAATATTGGCATCCACAATGTCGGACACATAAGTAAAATCTCTGGTTTGTTTTCCATCTCCTAGCACTTTAATCGTTTTGTTTTCCAAAAGCGCTTTGATAAAAATGTGAAAGGCCATGTCAGGCCGTTGACGTGGTCCATAAACAGTAAAATACCGCAATGAAACCACCGGGATTTTGTAATTGGCATGATAAAGCATACACAGGTGCTCGGCGGCTAGTTTGGTGGTCCCGTAGGGAGAGTATGGACGGGGTAATGAATCTTCAGCGGTTGGCAAGCGGTCTACATTACCGTATATGGATGACGATGAAGAATAAATAACTTTGATCGGTTTGCCGGTGGATTTAATCATTTCCAGCAATCGTTGGGTGGCCAGAATGTTGTTGTTGGTATACTCCTGAAATTTATCACCCCAACTTCCTCGAACCCCTGGCTGTCCAGCCGTGTGAAAAACACAATCAACGGTTTCAAGGTGGTCACGAAAGTCCGTTTGGTTTAAGTCACATTCGATAAAAGTGAAATTCTCTTCGTTTTTTAAATGGGCAAGGTTATAGGTTTTGGTTTCTCTCGCATAATATGAGGTTAAGCAATCGATTCCGATAACCCGATCGTTTCGTTGGATTAGTTTTTCACAGAGATGGCTGCCAATAAAACCTGCGCATCCGGTAACCAATGCATTCATTTTTTATTACTCCATGACGGGAACAATGAATTGTTGGACATACTAAAAGTTCTTATTTTCCAATACAATAAGCCGTTTAAGTTATATGGGATGTACTTTACTCGATCTTTCATTCTTATTCACCCCGTGGAAGAAGATGAAATTGAATATTGCCGCTATGAAATTAAAGGATGATGAATAAATGAATGTTACTCTGGTCGCTTTGTTTGCCTATAAGTTATTCGATCCGGATGAACCCAGGCAGTTTGGCGGTGCGGAATTACAGTTGTTATTACTTTCCAAAGAAATCGCCAGGAAACATGGCGTAACGGTTCAACTTATCACACGCGGAAGAGGGCCATATCGTTATTTTAAACAGGATGGAATACATGTTTACAAACTTCCCTATTATCAATCACGTTGGAAACGATCATTTTTGGGTATTTTCGATATATTGCGAGCCCTTTTCTCGTTAAAAACAGACATTTATGTACAACGTGGACGCGGTTTGGAAACCGGCTTGACCGCTTTTGTTGCCCAATGGAAAAAAAAGCCCTTTCTTTTCATGTCCGCCCACATGTGGGATATTGATGGCTCCATGTCCAAAGCGGAAGGATGTATCGTCAGCCAAACCTATCTGTATGGATTAAAACGGGCCTCGTTTATTACCACACAGTCGAATGAACAAAAAGCATTATTAAAACAAAGACACCAACGGGACAGTGTGGTGATTCAATCCGCCCACCAAATTCCAGAAACGATTCCCGAAGACAAATCAGGCGTGCTATGGATAGGCCGTTGTGAACCGTGGAAAAATCCCGAACTATATCTTTCGCTGGCGGAAAAAATCCCCGATCGCCGCTTTACCATGGTGTGCCCTAAAACCACCTTCGAGGAGAAGTATGAGCGCCTGGTTGCGTGGGCAGAGAAATTAACCAATGTGGATTTTCTTCCCGGAGTGACTTTTGATGAGACGGAAAAGTTATTTGAGTGCCATCAACTCTTTGTGAATACTTCATTGCAAGAGGGATTTCCTAATACGTTTGTGCAAGCTTTAAAGTGGGGTACTCCTGTTGTTTCCCTCAATGTTGATCCGGATGGCTTTTTGCATGCCCATGAAATGGGGGTGTGCAATCAAGGTGATTTTGAAAAAATGACTGAATCGGTGCATGTTTTACTCTCGGATGCAGCGAATTGGTCAGAATATAGCCGGAATGCACGGCAATATGCGATACAGAACCATGATTTAAAAACAATCTCAGAGACTTTTTATAAGATCATCAAAGATACGGTGGGCAAAACATCACTTTAGGAGAAGAAGACCTATTAAACTTGAATAAAGGGCCTAAAAATGAATGAAGCGGCACTGTTGGCAGTACCGCATTCATTCACATCGTCCTCAACTCTGGAAATGAACTTAAGTCATTACTTAAGTTCACGGTGCGTATAACCAGGATTATATTAAATTTCGGGTGATTCGGCAATAACTTTAATATTATTTACCATTTTAAGTAATTTCTGTATTATTGATATGTTCTCCCCAATACATCTACGATAGCTTGTCGAAGTTCGAGAGGATCTACGATCCCTTTACTAAGATAAATTACATCACCACCGGGTTTTATCAAGAGCGTGAACGGAAATTCTTCATTCCAACTATTACCCACTGCTTTCAGGAGATTCTCTTCATTCTTGCCATCATAAATATAATTTGTGCATGAGGCTTGTTTCTCTTTTAGAAACTTGAGGGCATTCTTTTTTATCTCAGGATCGTCAAAATCGTCAAAACTGATAGTAATCATTTCGAAATCACGATGCCGGTACATACGATTGGTGTCGACCAAATCAGGGAATTCAACAATGCATTCCGGGCACCAGGTATGCCAAAAATTGATCAATCGTAACTTATCTGACTCGTTGTCGATTAATTTCTTGATGCCTTCATTGCCAATTGGCATCAATGTCACTTCCTCGGCAGCCCATTTATCGAGTGATTGTTGCACAGAATCCCGTTTATAGGCCCATTTGATGGAACAACCCCTTACCCGTGGCGAGCGTTCATAGGGTGAATCCTTTCCCGCGAGCAGGGCATCGATAACTTCAAGAACATAGCGGGTTTTTACTCGTTTGGGATTTTCTGAATCATCGATTGCCCCCTTATATTGCAAGGCTCTTTCTTCATCAAAAATAAAGACATGGGGGGTGTTGGTTGGTCCATAGGCTCTGGACATATCCTGGGTGTCACCATCGTATAAATAAAGGAAGTTGAATTTGGCATGTTTGGCCCGAATTTTCATTTCTTCAAAAGAATCGTTCAGGTCGGAATATCCCAACTCATCCAACCGAACCGCTTTGGGATCATTTGGTGAAACTGCCACAATGGCAACGGATTTGTCCTTATAATCTCTGGCCAATTGTTTCATTCGTTCTTCATAGGCTTGAGCTGTGGGGCAATGATTGCAAGTGAATATAATAACCAATACTTTTGAGTCCTTGAACGACTTGAGCGTATAAGTTTTATCATCTACACCAGGGAGTTTGAAATCAGGGGCTTTGTCCCCAATTTTCATTTCATTAATGGGCTTTTTTTCCGCGCCGAATGAAATTGAAACAATAAGTAACGCAAAAAGTGAAAAAACAATCCATCTTCTCATGGGAATCATTCCTCCGAAAAAAATTTAACTTATTTGTTGTATTTCTCTTGAATTTCCTCGTTAATCTGAGACACTTTCTCACCCATCGCTGTTTTATGGGCGATGAGTTGATCTGTTAGGTTCTTATCAGATAAGGCTAACATTTGCACGGCTAACAGCCCAGCATTAAAAGATCCGTCGATAGCGACGGTGGCAACAGGAACACCTTTGGGCATTTGAACTGTGGAGAGCAGGGAATCTTGCCCACCAAGCGTAGAACCCGAAAGAGGTACACCAATGACGGGTAAATAGGTATGCCCTGCAACGCAACCGGCCAAATGCGCGGCTAAGCCAGCTCCACAGATAAAGACTTTTATTTCTCGTTGTGGGGCGTTTCGGACATAGTTTTCAACTAGAGCTGGGGAGCGATGAGCAGACATAACATTGATTTCAAACTCAACATTAAACTGAGTTAGAGCGTCTACAGCTCCTTGAATTTTCGGAAGATCGGATTGGCTGCCAACTATGATGCTTACTTTCATATTTTACCCTTTGTAATTGCCTGTTAATAACTATGCCTGCGATAGAGTTAAACGGCATCTATTCATTCGATTCACTGAAAGATTGTTTATAATTTTTATCGACTTTTATAAATAGAACAAAGCCTACACTTTGGTGTTAATTGCCGTAAGTCTATATTTATGAATATATTGTATCCCATAATCTAATCTTGATAAAAACTTTACCAACCCATTTAGTGTTTATGAAGCGATGAAACATTAATAGATTTAAGAAAATTTAACAAGTTCCAGGATCTGTGGATAAATTGTGGATATCATGATCAGAAAATACGTAAATTCAAATATTTTAGTTGTCTAAAAGCAGTATTCTCATGACGCATTGAATTAAAATATTTATTCACACATGACCGGAAAGTATTAACTGATACAATAGTCTTAAGTGATATAATTCCAGTTCAGAAATTGGGTAGTATACTTCATTAGAATGAAAGTATAAAGGGTTTTTTATTTATTGGGCTTGTTTTCTTTATCATTTTCAGACAAAATTATTAACTCTTGATGAATAAGATTTGTTTTTGCCCGGGTGGTGGAACCTGGTAGACACGTACGTTTGAGGGGCGTATGGCGATTGCCGTGCGGGTTCAAATCCCGCCCCGGGCATTTTAATGTTATTTACTCAATACCGGATGTAATCCACTTGACAAATGTGGATTATATTCTTTAATGGTCGAGCTTTATTAGAATTTGATTATAAGAACGAGGTTAATCTATGCCATCAGGTAAAAAACGAAAGCGAACCAAGATCGCTACCCATAAAAGAAAAAAGAAAAGAAGGCTGAATAGACATAAGAAGAAGAAATAGTGATCAGTTGTACATCATGTATTTTCTTCTGTGAGTTTATTGGCGGCATTTATTGACACGGCGTGCTGTGTTATAATCTAACAAAACTTACATGTTAAGGCACAAACAATGGAAATTACGGAAGTTAAAGTTTACCCCGTTCGCAAACAGGATGATAAACTCAAAGCATTTGTCACAATTATTTTAGACGATTGCTTTGTGATTCGTGACTTAAAGGTCATCAATGGGAATTCCGGTTTGTTTGTCGCTATGCCGAGCCGTAAAAAGGCAGATGGATCATATGCTGATATTGCGCATCCTCTGAATTCGGAAATGCGGCAAAGGATGGAAGAGATTGTAATTGGAGAATATAAGAAGATAATTGATACTGAAGGAGAATCAGCCGAGATAACATAAAATCTCGGCTGATTTCACTCTCCATTTAGTGTCTCAAACCATTGAATTGTATCCGCAAAGATTTTCCCTTTGAAGCGATTCACTTCTTGCACAATGTGGAAGAAATCGGAAGTTGCTTCCATAAATGTACCTTTCTGCTTTCCGCAAATTCGATTGTAGAGCCTTTTGAATCCCTCGATATCATCTGAAGCATAAAACAAGTTTTTATAATACTTTACGGTGTCTTTTAATTTTAAATCCTCTAGTGTTTTTCCCACCATTTTACTGACTTCTTCAGCAGAATTGACCAGTACGACTGAATCACCTAAAACATTTTGGATCGTTTCGGATAAAAGGGGAAAATGAGTGCATCCTAATATAAGCACATCAACCTTGTTTTCAATAAAAGGTTGTAAATAACGTTTTGCGATTACATGGGTTATGGGATCGTTTTCCCATCCTTCCTCTGCCAATGGGACAAATAATGGGCAGGGATGGGCCGTGATTTGTAAATGAGGATCGGCTTTAAGCAGCCGCTTCTGGTAGGTGCCACTTTGGATGGTGCTTTTCGTACCGATGATTCCAATTTGTCCATTATTGGTAACTCTCAATGCCGCATTCACACCTGGATCCACTACGCTGATGACTGGCCCCTCGAATGTACTCTCTATCGATTGAATCGCCACGGAAGATGCGGTGTTACAGGCCACCACAATAATTTTCGCATCATGGCTTTTTAAGAAGCGTGTTATTTCAACGGAATAACGGCTTACTGTTTCGGCTGATTTTGTGCCATAAGGCATTCTGGCTGTATCCCCAAAGTAGCAAAGTGTCTCTTCGGGCATTTGTTGCATGATGGCCTTAACAACAGTCAAACCCCCAATCCCTGAATCAAAAATTCCGATCGGATTTATTCCCATTTTTTCCTGTGGATAACTCATGTTCTGGAGATCATTTCCTTTAGTAATGAATATATATACTTTTTAGAACTCATCATCTAACGATCCTATTATATTAGGGTTACTGTTAATCAATCACTATCGTAAGCCTTAGTGTTTAGGTTTAAATTCGAGCATTTAGCGGAAGTTAAATAATTTGAATATAATAAATGAATTTTCCTTATTGGATAAACTTGTGGATAAACTGTGAATTATACGGGGGAAACCTTGTGAGTAAACGGTGCGTATTTAAAATGAAAAAGAAATATGGATTTATAAACCACAATGACGCAATGTGTTATAATACATAAACTTAAAATAACCAAAAGGTGTGATAACACGAACATATTAAAAGATAGGAATCTTTTTTGCGATCTTAACGGTGTTTTATTTGTGGATGTTTAATTCGTAATGGAGAATAAATCTCTCAACAATAGAATTGTGGAGAAAATTTGTGTTCCATTTCATAAATGGTAGAAATACAACATGTTATGTTCGATATAATCCCCCAGATGTTGTGGATAAACTGTGGGTGAATACAATATATCGATTTAAATTATGCTGGGTATAAGATTGAAATAAGTGATAACCTTTTCTGGAACATTCGGGTTTTAAGATCGACTAATTTAATGAAACAAACTGGAAAAAAATATTCAGTGAATCAATGCGATGATGAGCGTAAGTTGATAGAGCTTTGTCAAAGCGGAGATCAAATTGCGTTCGAACGGCTATATAACCGTTTTGCAAAAGATGTTTACAGCATGGCTTTTCGCATGGTAGGATCACATGAAATCGCAGAGGAGATTATCCAGGAAGTTTTTATATCCGTTTACCGGGACATAAAACGATTCCAGTTTCAATCCGCCTTTACGACATGGCTTTATCGAATTGTATTACGCCGGTCGGCGGACTATTTCAGAAAGCATCGAAAATATTTTAATCAGACTGTTTCTATTTACAGTAAAAATGCCGATGAAACAGATATCGAAATCGAGGATGGTAACAGAACACCTGAAGAATGGGCATATACGTCTGAAAAAGAACAATTGTTGGAGAAAGCCATTCTTTCATTGAGTGAAAAACAGAGAAAAATTGTAATTTTAAGATATATTCATCATTTAAGTTATGAAGATATAGCCGAAATCTTAAATTGTAGGCTTGGAACAGTAAAATCCAGGTTAAACAGGGCTCACAAAGCGTTAGAAAAAAAATTGGAAAATATCAATTTTTTTTGATGGGTAGAAAACGATGAACCAGCAAACTAATCCTAATCAATCTCGCGTCGAAACAGTATCTTCTGAGTTGCTAAGACAATACATAGAGGGGGAATTAACAACTCAAGAGGAATTTGCTGTCAAGAAGATGATTTCTGAATCCGAGGAGTGGCGCACTGAATATGAGCGGATGGAAAACTATCTCTCTGCCTTAAACAGCCTTCCCTTACACCAGCCTTCGCCAAAGGTCTGGCAATCCATCTCAGAGCAGATTTCACAGGTCAAGCAAAGACGTGTTTTCTTCCCCTGGGTTTATGCCCATATTAATCTTCTATTATCTTCCGCCAGGGTTCTTTCATTTGTACTGATATTCTTATTTGGTTCTTACTTGTTTTTCTCGATACAATATCCATTATTAGGAAATCAAGTTATTCGGGTTAATGAATTAAGTGGTTTTGAAGGCGAAGCAGATACATATGTTGTTTTTCATGATTTAGGTGCCAATTCATCCGAAACAACGGAATCGTTGGTAGCCCTTTATTCGACGGTTGAAGCTGAATGAAATCAAAGAATCGACTAATCCGTTTTTTTATTGCTTTATACATTGGCGTAATTTTGAATTTCTCTTTGAGCGCTAGCGCGACGAATAAAGAAGAAATTGCGTCATTGTATCTTAAAACACAAGAAACCTTTGTTTCTCTTCCCTATTCGGGGGAATTAATTTTTCGCCGGTATCATGATGGAAAAGAATCAAGCTCCACGATTCGAATAGTCCAAAAATCAGACCGTGAAAAATATGTTGAAGTCGTAAGTCCTGAATCCATTAAAGGATTTGTTTTTTTAAATAAAAAAGATGGGTTTTGGCAGTCTCCATTTGATGACGAATTAAAAGAGAAATTTAAACATTCCAAAGATTCTTTACCTTGGCATATAATTTTTAAACATCCAGAACATTACTCGAGTGATCGAAAGAGTTTACTACTTAAAAATTATGGTTTTAAGTCAAAAAATGGAAGAAAAATAGCTGGTCATCATACTCAAAAAATATACGTAATCCCTGAACATAAGTACAGGTTTTCCATTCATATGTGGATAGAATCCGATACCAATATGTTGTTAAAACAGACCATGGTTGATTGTGATGACAAATTAAGGGAGACCTATTTTTTCAAAGAGATAAAAATCAATGATATCTCAAACGAGTTTTTTTCCACGAAAGGACTCGAACTGGTTAGGAAATATGATAAAGACAAAGAAGAAAAAGAGGATGATCCTCCACTCAATTTTCAACCATTGAAGATTGAGTGGCTTCCCCGTGGGTTTGTTTTTTTTGATCAAAATAGATGGCAACGTGATAAAAATATCATAATAAATCATACCGTATACAGTGATGGACTGGCGCGGTTATCCATTTTTCAACGTAAGCAATCCGAAAAAGAGATGAAGGAACAAAAGGATAAGCATGAAGACGAAATCAAATTATTAGAGAGGCATGGCCGTTCAATATATTTTTGTGAAAAAGAAGGCCTTCGAATTTATGCGTTGGGAGATTTGCCTTCAGAAGCCATTACCTATACGTTGAAAAAGATTCTACGGCAACCGAAGCGTCATGATGATAAAAACTGGGGTAAATGTGGTGAAGAAGACCATCAAAAAAAATGATTCAGCACTTGATTATCTTTACATAAACCAACATCGCCGGACTCACCCATAATATGGAATCCATCATGTCCAAAAATCCCCCGTGGCCAGTGATAGATACTCCCGAATCTTTTATTCCCTTATCCCGTTTCATGGCTGATTCACACAGATCTCCAAATTGACCAACCATAGACATAAGTAAAGTCACCAGAATGATTTCAATGTATTGGTGTGGTGTTTCTCGCCAAAGGGTATAACCCCAATAGTTACTTTGAATTATGGAGATAATCAGAATAACCAAAATGGCAAATAAACTCCCGGAAAATGCACCTTCCCAGGTTTTCTTGGGACTGATCACGGGTGAGAGGCGGTGTTTTCCAAATAATTGGCCCCCATATAGTGCTCCTGCGTCAGTAAATCCTGAAATGGCGAGCACAAAGAAGAGGAAAATGCCACCATTTTCCAGGGTTCTAAGATAGACCAGACAACCGAGGGGTATCAAGAGATAAATTAAGGTTAAGCCATGAGTTGAAATCGCATAACGAGCTCCTTTGACGGCCCCTTGGATTGTAAATAAACAACTCCCCCAGAAAAAAAAGAACAATGAAGTTAACCACATCGCAATTCTAAAATCCATAGGGAGATTTCTTAATACGCTGATTAAAAAGAAAATAATAACAAAGGTGTTTTGCCAAATCATTAGATTTCGTGGTTTTGATACATCCAGCAATTCATATAGTTCTTCTCGAGCATAAAAAAAGAAATAAGCAACCACGATAGCGGTGAGCCAATGGCCATATTCTGAAAAAATACCCATTAAAAAGATCGGTAGAAGAATAAGGGTGGTTATTATACGTCGAGTGTGCATGGCTGTGGCATTCCATTCATCAACATTTGAAAGGATTAAACCTAATTAATAAACTCGGGGTTTATTTTTAATTTGTTGGAAGTTACTCAGGTTATATTGCCCCGTCAATATCCACACCACCGTATCGGCGATGTCTGCCTTGATATTCGCATAAAGCCTGAAACAATTGCTCCTTTCGAAAATCCGGCCAAAGTGTTTGTGTTATCCATATTTCAGAATAAGCAATCTGCCACAGGAGGAAATTTGATATTCTCATTTCGCCACTGGTTCGAATAAGCAAATCCGGATCAGGAATACCTGCCGTATCAAGATATTGGTCAATGGTTTCAGGCGTTATGGTGTCATGAGATAGAGTATGATTATAGGCATTTTGCACAATTTTCTTGATGGCGTCGGTGATTTCCTGCCGGCCACCATAGGAGAGGGCTAGAGTGAGCTGCATTTTATCTCCGTCCTTGGTTAATTGCCTGGCATGATTCAACGCTTTTTGGACGGGGAAAGAAAGTTCATTCACATGCCCAATGGTATCCAGACGAATATCATTATCTTTCATTTCACGCAGCTCCTTCTTGAGAAATGTGCAAAGAAGGATCATCAATGAATTAATTTCATTTTTGGGGCGTTTCCAATTTTCAGCGGAAAAGGCGTAAAGGGTTAAATAAGGAATATCCAATTGCCGGCAGGTTCTAACTATTTCCCGAACTGATTTGATGCCAGCGCGATGGCCTTCAATCCGGGGTTTTTTCATGGAGCGGGCCCATCGCCCGTTCCCATCCATAATGATGGCCACATGCCGTGGAAGGCGGTAAAGGTTCACTCCCGCCGCTTCCGCGCTCTGCCTGACCTCATTTTTTTGCGATGGTTGCGCTTCCACGCCGGTAACACTCGCCACAATTAAAACTCCGTCCAGCCGGATGATAATCCACAAGCGAATTAGTTTATTCAGAAACCCCTTTTGTATCAATCAAGAGGTGGTAAATATATTTTAAATTTCTCGGCGCTTATACCAATCCCAAAAAGAGATAGGATGTAAATCCGGATATAATTAGCATATAAAAATAGTCTGCGAATGAATATCATGTTATGGAAACATGATATACTGATTTAATGTGCGTTCCATGTCATCATGAAGAATACCAGTACCATTTTAATAGATCAACATTCGAAGGAATTCACCAAACCCATTTGCGCCATTGTTGGGCCAACCGCGTCTGGCAAAACCGCATTGGCTGTGGAATTGGCGGAATCCATCCAGGCGGAGATCCTATGCGTAGATGCCATGCAGGTCTACCGTGGGTTGGATATCGGAACAGCAAAACCCACCAAAGACGAGCAGCAAAAAGTTCTCCACCACGGCATTGATATAGTTTCACCCTTGGAAAACTTTAATGCCTTCCGTTTTGCAGAGTATGCTGAACCCATTTTGCAGCACACCTTGTCGCAGAATCAGCCTCTCGTATTATGTGGTGGAACGGGTCTTTATTTTCGTGCATTGTTGGAAGGATTTTTTGAGGTTCCCGATCCCAATTCGTCCATTCGTGATAAATTGGCCAGGACTTTGGAAGAAAAGGGTTCGAATTCTCTTTACGAGGAGTTAAAGGAAAAAGATCCTTCAGCCGCGGAAGGAATTCATCCCAACGATGCCCGGAGAATACTCAGGGCATTGGAGATAATGGAACAAACAGGTGAAACAGTCTCTCAGCTACGCCAGAAACAATTGAAGAAACCGTGGATATCGAAAACATTCTTCATTGGATTAGATTGGGAGCGGGATGAATTGGACCGGCGAATCGAGGAACGAACGGTGTGGATGTATCAGGCCGGTTTGATTGAAGAAACGCAATGGCTTTTGAAGATTGGCTGTGACCGTTATTATACAGTTATGCAAGCGTTGGGTTATAAGGAGTGTGCGGAACATTTACAATCAAAGATTCCGATGCAGGACGCCATTGATTTAACCATAAAAGGGACACGTCGTTATGCAAGGCGGCAGTTGACCTGGTTCAGGCGTCAGTGGCCAGTCCATTGGATTTCAGTCTCAAATCAAAAAGAATTAAACGAAATTTGTTACGAATCCTTGCAACTTTGGCGAAACAGTGGTAACAATACCTTTAACAAATAAAACATTCATTGAATAATATTGAAAAAATGATGGAATGATTGGCCTTAAAATCGAAAGGGGATAAGAATGGCCGCCAAGAGTGTGATGAATATTCAAGATAGTTTTCTTAATCAGGCTAGACGAGAAAGAATATCCCTCGATATTCACCTCGTTGATGGTTCGGATTTACACGGAAAGATATCCGCTTTCGACAATTTCACCGTAATCCTTATCAACGATGAACGAGAAGAGCAATACCTTATTTACAAACACGCGATTGCAACCGTAATGCCCACCGCAAAAACGCGTGTCCGTTGGAATCAGATGGGTGAGGGTGAAAAACCCCAGCGCAGCCGTTAACACGTCCAAATAGCAGGGGGTTCTCTAAAAAGCGATCTATTTTAAACCGTGAATGCGTAAAAGCCATTGATGGCGAAGAAATGCCGGCTTTTTGCCGGCATTTCTTATTCTGTATTGTTTCCAGTTCCCCGATGCATTAAACTATTTATATATCATCGCTTGTTTCCGTGGGATTGCCATTATGTTTCTTTCATGGAAAAGAGTGAATACCGTGTAACGAAAGAATGATATAACTATCAATACGGAATGCGGAAAGAAATTTGAAAGGTAAACTTTCACCTGCCAAAGAAAAAGCATTATTGGTTGCAGCCTATAATGGGAATCTCAACCGGGGTCATGAAGAATACCAGGTCGAGGAGCTGAAAAGTCTGGCCTCTACCGCGGGGGCCAAGGTGAAGGATGTTTGCGTTCAGCACCTGAAAGCGATTAATCCAGCAACTTATATTGGCAGTGGAAAAATTGAGGAATTAAGAGAGTTAATTTCCCAAAACGATTACGAACTCATTTTGTTTAATAGTGATTTAAGCCCCGTCCAACAGCGGAATCTCGAAAAAAAATTAAAACGCAGAATCGTCGACCGTACTGAACTTATTCTCGACATTTTCGCCCAACATGCTCAGAGCAAAGATGGTAAAATCCAGGTCGAATTGGCCCAACTGCGCTATTTGCGCCCTCGATTAACCGGACGAGGTATAGATTTATCCCGCCTGGGTGGTGGGATCGGTACCCGGGGGCCGGGTGAAACCAAGCTGGAAATCGACCGGCGGCGGATCGATAATCGCATTGCCCGATTAAGAAAAGAATGGGATAAAATCCGTTCAAATCGCCGCATGCAAAGAAAATCCCGCTCACGTCAAAACCTTCCCACCGCTGTTTTGGTCGGATATACCAATGCCGGTAAATCAACGTTGCTGAATCGTTTAACCTCCTCACAAGTGGCAGCACGGGATCAACTGTTTTCTACCGTGGATACCACCACTCGTCGGCTCTATCTTCCGGATGGGAATCGATTATTAGTTTCCGATACGGTTGGTTTCATCTCAGATTTGCCTGAACCCCTGCTTGCCGCCTTTAAGGCCACTTTGGAAATTGTGGAAGAAGCCACTTTGCTTATTCATGTCACCGATGCCGGCTCACCCTATCTTGAAGAGCAAATTCACGCTGTACATGAAGTATTAAACAGTCTAGGGTGTAATCAAAAACCTGTATTTACGGTTTTTAATAAAAATGATACTGTGACGGATGATTTGATTTTACGAGAGCTGGAAAGGCAAGTTCAACCGAATATACGTTGCTCTGCCATTAATGATCCCAATTTAAATTCCTTTAAGGAACAATTATCCCAACTGTTGAATACCACCCTTCATCAGGATGATCCTTCCTGGACGAATATGCATGAGGAGAGAAGAGATTACGAGAACAAACCATAATGAAACAGCTATTTTATATAAATTATGTTTTTCCCATCGTTTAATTGTTATTAGAGAATTTAAAAATAAATAGGTTACAGAGGCATGATCAGGATTCCGCCCGTCAATAAGTTCAAAATTCGACATGAACTTGCTTTTATTATGCTGTTTATTGGATTTGCAATCATGTATGGATTGGGACTGATCTATATTGGAAAGATCACCGGAAAATCTTATATAGATGAATTTCTTATCATACTAACGCTTCCCGTTTTTTATGCAGCTTATACATACCGGCGAAGGGTATATTTTACATGTTCGGTCTTTGGGTTTTTAATTACCTGTTATGTATTACTGAACATGGATGTCTTTATGGAATCCTCTTTTCGTTCGCTGATTGCTGTTTCGGTTGTCGTGTTGTTTGCCTCTGAATTTATTCATCAATTGCGAATAGCACGCCAAAAAATGATCCAAGCCCTGGAAGAAACCTCCAGAATGAATCAAAGGCTGAAAGAGGAAATATCCGAAAGAAAACGGCTCAAGGAAAGAACCGAGCTCCTATCCATTGCGGTCGAACAAGCCGCGGAATCCATTGTGGTGACCGATGTGGAAGGCACCATTCAATATGTGAACACGGCCTTTGAAAAAATGACAGGTTATAAATCAGAAGAGGCGATTGGAAAAAAAGCCAATATTTCGAAAAGCGATAAACATGAGCCTGCCTTTTATAAGCGGATATGGGATACCATCACGAGTGGAAAGATTTGGACAGGCCATATTATCAACAAACGCAGAGATGGAACGTTGTATGAAATTGAAAGCACAATCTCTCCCGTACGTGATGAATCCGGGAAAATCATCAACTACGTGGCTGTCATGAGAGATGTAACGTTAAGGATGGCCTTGGAGGCGGAACTCCGGCTGGGCCAAAAAATGAAAGCCATTGATAAATTAGCCAGTGGAGTGGCCCACGATTTCAATAATTTATTGGCGGGGATCATTGGTAATTTAAGTTTGGCAGAACGAAAAGTTCCCAACGAGTTTCATAAATATATAGTAAATGCTAAAAAGGCGTCGGAACGGGCGGCTGATTTGGTTCGTCAACTCCTTTCATTCAGCCGGTTATCCAAAATCAATCGTCAGCCCACCGATATCAATTCCATTATCCAGCAGACATACAATTTGGCTCGGCAAACCATCGATTCCTGTATCGAAATAAACGTGGAAATGGACTCGGAGTTGCCGACCATCCTGGCAGATAGTGACCAAATCAATTCGGCTATTATGAAATTGTGCTTGAATTCGCGTGATGCGATTATGGAAATTGTAAATGGCGTCAAAAGCATAGAACGGCGGCAAGATCATTTTAAAATAACCCTGCAAACCATGACGGAAGAGATTACTCAGGATTTTTGTCAAAATCACACGATCGCTTATCCTGGACATTATGTCGTAATTAAAGTTATTGATAATGGACCTGGTATGGATCGAGAAACCATTGAACAAATTTTCGAACCATTTTTTACCACCAAAGAGGTGGGACAGGGAAAAGGTTTGGGATTGGCCAGTGCTTATGGGATTATCAAACAGCATAAAGGGTGGATTGATTTGGAGAGTGAATATGGATTGGGAACCACCTTTAACATTTACCTTCCCGTAGATAATAATAGTTGATCTCAAAACGGTTTTGATCCTACCGCCTGACAACAAGATCAGATACAAAGGTAAATTCACAAAATGTATAGGAAAGAATGAAGATTGATTTAAAAGAACTATATGAACACATGAAGGCATTTTTTGGACACCGCAATTGGTGGCCTGGTGATACCACTCTGGAAATCATTATCGGTGCGATTCTTACCCAGAACACAGCGTGGAAAAATGTTGAAAAAGCCTTGGATCGCCTCAAACAAGAGAAAGTTCTCTCTTATAAAGGATTACGCCAATTACCATTGGAAAAACTGGCTGAGTACGTCCGGCCTTCCGGGTATTACAATCAAAAAGCCAAGAAGATCAAAGCGTTTATCCGTTTTCTCACCGAAGAATATCAAGGCAATATGAAACGCATGTTCCAGGATGATACAGGTATTTTGAGGGAGAAATTGCTGGCGATTAATGGAATTGGGCCTGAGACGGCAGATTCCATATTGCTTTATGCTGGCGGCCATTATTCATTTGTGATCGATCTTTACACGTACCGGGTAATGTCTCGTCATGGCTGGATTGCAGAGAATGCCGATTACCATACCATGCGGGATTTTTTTATGGAGCGTCTTCCCCGGGATTTGGATTTATATAAGGATTTTCATGCCCAATTTGTGGCAATTGGCCATCATTATTGCCGAAAAACGCCAAATTGCGATGATTGCCCCCTGAACATTTACTTTTAAATATCAAAAGCGTTATTCAACAAGAATAATGGTGCCTCGTGCCGGTCCTTCCTGAACGATAAACGAAAACACGATTGAATCGGAGCGAGGGGTTTTGAGTGTGTAAAGCCACCCACTGTCCACCCGGGTTCCCAGCATGGTTAAAATATCCCCACCTACGAACCGGATAGCGAGCTCTTCGGGCATTCCCGCTTGCATAATTTGGGATGAATCAGATAACTGTTTTCGGTTTACAATCGACTCACTCACATAGTTCGGGCCATCCCCACTATCCAATAGCGTACGGTCCTCATGAAAGACAATCACTTTTGTTTTTCCCGCTTGAACAATACTTGGATCCCGAACCGTAAGATTGACGGTCATTTGCTGGGGTGAGAGTGGATTTTTCTCGATCAAAACCGGCATATTGACTTCACTATTAACAACGGTGGTCATTGTTGGCCGATACGCGGATTCGTTGGTTAATGGGAGTAAATATTCCTTGCTACACCACCCTGCAACACGCTCTTCATATAAAACATAGAACCAATTTTCGTTCTCATCCAATTTGATCACCATGTCGCCTTTTCGCAGTCGTTCCAGGGGTTGATATACTTCACCCGGTGCCTCACGCAGATTCAACCGGTCGCCAGTAACGAGGCAGGGTGTGTTATCCATTAATCGAATAAAGTTTTGGTGAATCCATCCTTCCTCTTCATCCAGGGTTTTGGCCCGAAGCCATTCGGATTGAAATTCCAATCCCACCAAAACCGCTTGGCCTGAAAGGGTATCGGAAATTGGATATTCTGTGCTGGGGCCTTCACGGAAACGAATTCCCGCACCGGTCACTTGATAGGCTTTGCCTTTTGGCAATACCACAGGGAGAAGCGGCTGGGGCGTTGAGGAGGAAACCGTGGGCGGAGAAATTGATTCCGTTCCGCTGGGGATATCGGGTGGCACGATGGTTTGGGTTGCCCCTTCGATTTGATTATCACCAGGGATGGATTCCCCCACGTTTCGCCGCATGCCATTTTCAACAATATACAAGATATCAGCGCTGCGGGCTTGCAGTAAATTTCCGTGTACATCGATCAAAACAGTTTCACTGTTTTCTGTGAGAATGGTTCCCACCAACTGATCCCCACTTTTAAAGACAATCGTTTCAGCCAAACTGAGTGAAGTGATACTCAAAAAGATGAATAAAAATGTTATCCAATTTCGAAAGGTTTTCATAATTAATCCTCACCGATTTTTAACCACAAAATCCTCACTAAGAATCATACCATAGAATGATTTATATGGGCAGAGAGGTCAAATGCCAGACACAAAAAAACATTGGTATGAATCCATGCCGTTTAAAGCATCACTGCCTCCTATTTCCTATTCGTATGTGATAATGAAGTGTATAATCTCCTCTAGAATCCTGGAGAAGAATCGAAACGTAGAACATTATCCATGTTCAAAATAGTTTGTTTTTGTAAATGGGGTATCGTACATGTCTATAAAACACTTGTGTTTGATTTGTGGTTTTCTGTTCTATACAGCAAGTCAAACATTTGGCTCTTCCGATCCTGTTTCTCCTCACATTCATATCAATCAAATTGGTTATCCCTTATCAGAATCCAAGATTGCATATGTATCCAGTTCTATCGCGTTGCCGTTTGAGGTGGAAAATATCGAACGTGAAAAGATTGCATTAAAAGGAATGTTGCAACTGGCTCATTCCAACGATCAAGTCAGTGGTGGACATATTTGGAAAGCGGATTTTTCTGTGCTTTCAACGACGGGTGAATATCGTCTTGACGTGGCGGGAATCGGATCATCTTTTCTGTTTAGGATTGACAGCCATTTATATGAAGATGTAGCCAAACAGGCTCTGAAAGGATTCTTTTTATCACGCAATGGAATGGAACTGCCCAAAGAGTATGCCATTCAATGGTCCAGAGACCCTCTTTATACCTCAGAAGTCATGGTTTTTCCGGCAACCGCGGATGAGCAAACCCCGTTAAAATTAGCCGGTGGGTGGTATGACGGTGGTGACAATGGGATGTATACCGTCAATGGTTCATTTGCCGCAGGTATGCTTTTGTTGTTGCATGAAATTTATCCTCAACGTTATCCCGATCAATCATTGCCGATACCGGAAAGTGGAAACGGTATCCCCGATCTTTTGGATGAAGTTAAATGGGAGCTTGATTGGTTGTTATCGATCCAAGCCCCCGATGGGGGGATTTATCACAAGCTAACGCCTAAAGAACCTACGAAACCGGTAAACAAAAATGAAAAGGAACAACGCTATTTATATTCTGTTTCAACAGCGGCAACCGCGAATGTATGTGCAGTGCTGGCGAAGGCCTCACGTTTGTATTCACCTTACAATGCCACATATTCCATAACCTGCTTACGGTCGGCGGAAAAAGCCTGGCGTTATTTGGAACAAAATCCGAATGACAAGGGATTTCAAAATCCAGAAGAAATCATTACCAAATCCTATTCTGACCAGGATGATATGGATGAACGCTTTTGGGCAGCGGTGGAACTCTATTTGGCAACGAATCAGTCTCAATATTTGGATATCGCCAATCAGATTGGCGAAAAAAGAGTTCCACTTTTATCGTCTACAGGCTATTGGGGAAATGTTATGCCTATGGCAATTGCCTCTATCATAATCAGTTCAACCCCAGCATTGGATGAAAAGTTAAAAAAAGAAGCCATCAATGATCTTGTCTCTTTGGCGGATAGTATTGTGGAGACATCGAATCAGGAAGGATATGCGCAAAGCTTGAATCAGGGTGAATTTTCCTGGGGATCCAATGCGGTCCTACTTCAAAATGCGGTCATTTTGTTCTTAGCGGACCTTGTTAACTCGAAACCAAATTATCGCAACATTATGCTCGATCAAGTTCATTACATCCTGGGTAGAAATCCATTATCCATGTGCTATGTAACCGGGATAGGGGATCATTCCCCTCAAAATCCTCACCATTTTCTATCGATGATAGATAAGGCGGAAGAACCCATTCCTGGAATGCTTGTGGGAGGCCCTAACCAATTTTTAAATGATTCGATATTGAAGGGGAGGTTTAATCAAAACACTCCCTCCGCAATGACCTATGTGGATGATGAAGGCAGTTATGCTTCCAATGAAACCTCACTCAGTTGGAATGCCGTGTTAATCCTTGTATTGAATTGCCTTTCCCCCTTTTAACGCACACCTGCTTTTTCAAGCACATCCAATATACTTTCATAACGTCCGAACGGTGGAAAGACATATGCACCCTTGATGGCAGGTTGTTCTTTGGCTTCTTTTAATGCTTCGGCGGCGATATTAATTCCTTCCTCACGTTGTGCGTCTTTGGTGGGAGCCACGCTCATGCGTTTGCGTATGTCATCCGGCACCTGCATGCCAGGGACGTTGTTATGAAGAAATTCAGCATTTTTTGAACTGGCCAGGGGAAGAATGCCCACAAAGAATGGAATTGGTTTGACATGTTTAATTCGATTCAGGAAGTTAATCAATAATTCCGTATCATAGACAGGCTGGGAAAAAACAAATTCCGCCCCTGCCTCAACTTTCTGCTCGTACCGGCTGACTTCAAGATCAAGGTCGGTGGCGCCTGGATTACAACCCACCCCGATGACGAATGATGTCTGGGATTTCAAACGTTTATCTGCAAAATCCAGCCCATGATTTAATTTATTTGCCCCACTTATAAGCCCGATGGCATCCAAATCAAACACGGCGGTGGCATCGGGAAAGATTCCCATCTTGGGTGGATCACCCGTGATTAACATCAAGTTCTTCAATCCCAGGGCGTTGGCGCTAACTAAATCCATCTGCAGAGCCAGTAAATTCCGGTCGCGGCAACAGACGTGAATGATGGTTTGAATAGGTACTTCCCGTTGAACCAACAACGCCAGCGCTGTTGGCGACATGCGCCCAATGGCGCGGGGACCATCAGCAATATTGACCGCGTCGATCCCATTTCCATACAGGAATTTTGCGCCCTGTACTGATTTGGCCGCATCCAGACCTTTCGGGGGATCAAGTTCAACAGAAATAGCGAACTTTTGCCCCAAAATTTTTCCAAATGGGGTTCGTTCCTCGATAGATACAGGTTCCATGGATTCTTCAGGTGGAATTTCATGAACAACGCTGACCGATGTCATCCCAGGTTGGATAGAGCGCAGGAAGGAGGACATTTCTTTGATCATATTGGGTGTTGTACCACAACAACCGCCGATAACCGAAGCCCCTTTTTGTACCAAACGGCGGGCATATTCGGCCAAATATTCCGGAGAGGCCAGGTAAAGGGTGCGGCCTTCCACTTCCTGGGGAAAACCAGCATTGGGCATGGCTGAAATTTTAATATCATCACCAGCGGCTTTTTTAACGCGACTTAGCACTTCGAGCATTTCAGGTGGACCACCACCACAATTTAATCCCAATATGGGAGAATTCCATTGCTTTGCTTTTTGAACGAGCTCCGAAGGAGAAACCGGTTTATGTTTGCTAAACAATCCAATCGAAATGGATGGGATAATGGCGATAGAATCATCCAATTCTCGAATGGTGCTGTAAGCCACTTCCAATTGCTCAAGGGTGGAAAAAGTTTCCAGAATGATAAGATCAACACCGGCTTCCAGAATAATATTGGCTTGCTCACGAAAGGAATCACGAATTGCCGATTCATTTTCATTCCGGGTTAATTTGCGGGGAATGGGGCCGATCGAACCCGCAACATAAATGGAATCGCCGGCTACATCACGGGCCAATTCAATCCCTTTTTTATTAATCGCTTCTGTATTATCGGCTAGACCATATGATTTCAGATGGATACGATTGCCGCCAAATGTGTTTGACGTTAATATTTCCGATCCTGCTTTGGCATACTGCGCATGAATATCATATATAATATCGGAATTGGTGAGGTTGAGTTCATCGTAACAGCGGTTCAAAAAAAAACCGCGGCTGTAGATTTCCGTACCCATTGCACCATCGGCAAGTATGACTCTTTTTTCAATTGCTTCTAAAAATGTTATTTCCATGAGATATATAAGTACCTTTAACTATTTGGTTTTAAAGTTGACGTTTTGTTGTAGCGTGTCAGCGACATGAAGGGAAAAGGGAGTGAAAACATATATTAGGCTCCACTATTCCTCCCCCAATGTAATGGGAGAGGTTAGGAGGGGGTTAAAGGACTTTGTTTATCGTTTTCTTATCAACCCTCCCCTAACCACTCCCAGTCTTGGGAGGGGAATGGTCTTTCAAATGGCTGACCATGTATGTTTTGTTTTTTCTGTGAATTCACCCTTTCTTTTGCCGGATAATTTAAATCAATACTTACTTATGAATCCTATTTTTGATTAAGCATACCCATCCGCCGATAAATGAACCCCCCATTTCTAAATGAGGTTAACTTGAAAAAACTCAGAAGGTTATACCGGATGTGTCTTCGGTGTCTTTTGTGAATGCATGATTTATATTTATATATTTTAGCAATAAGTTGCCAAAATACGAACAGTAAGGGAAATAATCTGATTTTGAAAATGTGATTGCCAGACCTTTCCTGTCCATGTTATAATTATTAAACGAGGTGGTGAGGAACGATGAAAAAGGCCCTTTTTTTATTTGTGCTACTTATTGGTATGGGTAGTCTGTTAATACCATCTTCTTTGTTTGCGCAATCTTCGCTTAAGGGAAAGGTGAAGGATGTTAATCGTACGGTAAAAACGACTATTCCTGACAAATCAGAGAAAACAATGGAATCCAGCCAGGCGAAATCAACACAACCTGAACGAAAAAGCAGTTCGACCAGTAAAAGGAAGACAAAGTCTTATTCGGAACGATATCGAGAGCAATTTAGTAGTAAAAACACAGTACGTACCCAACGGTCTTCCAATGATGCGAAAGAAGAGTCGGGAACTGTACAAAAAAGAGTTCAGGAACGGGAAGAAAGAGCGAACAATAGAAATTTCAGGCGGGAAGCCCGGCGTGATTATACGGATCTCTATAATGATACGTATAAAAATGATGATTACGCAGAACGCTACCGCAAGAATTATGCGGAAAATCCGATCTATACCCACAGCTCAGATTACCGGTCATGGCGGCGGTATAGCTACTATTCGGACCAGGATGTGGATGTTTATGATGAAAATCCGAAAATCTCACCCCCAGAGCCGATGAATTATCCCGGTCGGGGGATGGAATATCCCGTTCCTCAATATTATCCGCCTCAGGTGGAAAACATTCATGTATATCCAAATAATTTTTTTAGACCCCCCGCCTTTTTTAGATATACCCAGGGATATCAACCAGAGGCAGTGGCAGATGAAATAAAAGCCTCCACCAAAAAACCCGATAAAGAACTCTCAGCAACGCAGGAAAAAGAAGAAAGCAAACCTGTTTTGCAATCCCCCAGCCAATTGATTTTTAATGAGGGCATGGACGCGCTCAACAAACGGAATTACCGAAAAGCCAAACTCATATTTGCTCGTCTTGAAAAACTTGATCCTGACAATGGTGAAATCAAAGTGGTGTTAGGAACAGTCTTATTTGCATTGGGTGAGTATAAAAAGGCCAAACAAGCGATACAAACGGGAGTGGGGATAGCGCGAAATAATGATGAAAAATTACCCAAGTTTGAAGAACTTTTTAATCACCCCGTTGATTTTCGTATTTTAAAATCCAAACTGGCCCGTTATGTTGAAAATAACCCGACAGACAGCGACGCAACAACATTACTGCTTCTTTTAAACAAACCGACAACGTAAGATAGGAACAAATTGCTTGGCCTGGGCTGTGCAATTTTACTACAAAATAATGATATTAAATCGACAATTTCAAATTTTCTTTTTATTACTGGTCCCATCATCTGCTCTTTCAGTCTTGGCTTCGGATGACATTGTCCCTCCCATCCCTCATTATATGGTTGAACGCATTCAGGAATCCGGCCATCCCTTCTTATTGGCCAACCGGGACCACTTTCGTGAAGGACGCCGGGCGCTGCGTGATACCCCTCAAGCCCGGTTGGGAAAAGAATTTCGCCAACGGGTGGAAAGTTATTTGAGTGAAGAATCACCCTGGTATATCGGTGAGGGACCATTAAGCGAAAAAAAAGATTATCATCCATTGTTCTTTTCCAAAAAAGACTTTTATTTTTATACGAAATTGCTATGTGAAACGGCTGTTTATTTAGGGTACGAACAAGAACGCTGGGCCATTAATGCCCTCAAAGATGAAGTCGTTTATTTAATCGACGAATTAAAAAGTCAGGTAAAGTTGTTTGAGGCAGATGAGAATAAACAAAAACTGACAGCAAAGCGGGAAGCCTTTTTATTTGCGTTAACCACGATGCTTTATGATCTGGTTTATTACCGGTTCGATACCAAAGACCGCCACCTTCCCAATAACCAGTTAAAACTTCTGCGTGACCGGCTGGCTTCTGTTTGCCAGGCAAACCGTTCAAAATTCACCGCCGATGAAAAACTGGTCTACGGTACCAGTTTGGGTTTATCAACGATGTTTTGCATCTCCGTTTATCAATTTGAATGGGAAAAACAAGCCTCCTTTTCCATCCAATCATTTCTACCCGATCTATATCATGCCGTGGTAATGACCCATGAAAGCTTACAACATATTTTGACGGATAATAACAGCATCCAGGTACCCTTGGCTGAACTTGAGAGTGATTTAATCATTACCATTCCCTGGTTGGAATCTCTTCAACCGTTGGGTTATAATCCAAATCCCTTCGCGGGAACATTTTCGTCAATGGTCAGGGCTTTGGAAACCCATCGCATTCCGGATTCGGTAAATGTTGTGCATTCATATTATGATCCACCGATAAACCATCCCTGGCTTCCAAAAACACAGCCTTTATTTATTACGATCGATCCAGCCATGTATCCCAAAGATGAAAAGAAAATCAAGAATGATAATGTGGGCGTCGCATCCACCCCCCTTCCCGAACCAACGATTCCGAACCAGGACGAAGCCGATGAACCAAAGGTGCCAACACCCAAACCCAGAACGATACACGAACTTCGTGCTCAAATTTTGAAAGAAAATCCTCAAGGGCGTCAGTTAACATTACGCGAACAACTTGAATATCTGAGTTTTCCTCGAAAACCTCGGCCTACCATAAGGCCGGATTCCGAAAAGGATACCTCCCCAAAATCAGCGGGTTGGACACGCCCCGAAAATATTAATCTAACCACCCTTTGGGGGGCAGTCTACCAATTAGCCGCGAGAGAGGATCCCACCTCCAATGCATTATCCGTGTGGGATGAATGGGCAAGTGAGATTGATTCTCATCCTTATACCTATCTCTTTCGAACAACTCACCGGCCATCCAATTCAATTCCCTCTTACAGGAATGATTTGATTCATACCAGCGATCAGTCGTTTTCAATGCATGCCATGCAAACAAAACGTCACCAATCGCTATTTGTTTCCCAGGCAGCACTGGATACCATCATAACCCCAACATATACAATCCATCATGACAGTTTTTATCTAAACGATGACGGCTCTGATTGGCGTTGGCTACATGAAGTACCAGCTGGAGAAGCATTAAATCCAGCTTCTGCAACCTTATCGGCCACTGGTACGGAGCGTATTTTATCGGCTTCTCCTGTGCATACACCACTTTACACA
Organism: uncultured bacterium; assembly: GCA_964517495.1. GTDB lineage: Bacteria > Hinthialibacterota > Hinthialibacteria > Hinthialibacterales > Hinthialibacteraceae > CAZFER01. The sequence goes on from CAZFER010000008.1 coordinate 78,767, forward strand.
TGCTGGCGAAGCTTTTCACCAGTGGGGAAAACCTACCTCTTACGCCGCCATTTTGGAGTGGCCGGGGGAGCGTATAATGCTGTGATTCATTTCCCAACAAAAAGTGAGAAGGTGGGGAATATAAGCCATGTCTTGTTTTCTCTCCCGGAGAATAGTGCTGGGATGGTGGATCAGGACGTTCGTGAATACCTTCAAATCATCCCCAAAGAAGATGATCTATATGGATCACCAAAATCTTTTGAAGAATGGCAAATGCTTCGCCATAAAGAGCGCATGGGAAAGATCGAATTAAGTCCCCCCCAAAAACTACAAATATTGTTTTCTTCAGAGTCCTTGAATAATGCCGAATTAACTGACGGGGTGATTGGATCGCTTCTGGATTTGGAGCTTAAAAATCCTCTCAACCCCTTTTTCTACATTCTCTCGCCTGATCAACCGGGACGTGAACAATTCAGAATAAAATATGCCTCGCTGCCAATGCCGGAAATTCGGGTGTTGGAGTGGAACCACGGCCTCGAAATTATTGCAGTCAATCCAGGGGGTGGGATTGAAAATCCCCTGGTGGAAACCGATGCCGATATCGCCGTTATGGTGCGTGAAAACACCTGGAAACGCATTTATTATATGATGATTAATGGAACCTATTTGCGAGTTAAGTTTTCCCCTTATGAACGTTCTTCAACTTTACTGGTAAACACCAAAGGTGTGCCCATGAATGTAGCCTGGGTGGGCCGCACCCTTTACACCAATATTCCTCCTGCCAAAGAAAGTGTATACCATGCCCCCGATGTTGTCGCTTTTGAATGTCCAGGAACAGAAGTAAGATATGGACGTAAAGGGCGGCAGGCGATTGTATGGGATCCGTCTGCACAACGCCGCTATTAAATGTCCTCATATTCCCTTATCCTATAGGAATGAGGGGAAGCCGATCTGTTGAAAGGGAGTAGGAATTATGCCATCCAATCAGGAAATTATATCAGCAATGAAAAATATCTTTCCGGCGGATCGAGTTTTATCTGATCCGGAAGACCTTGTAACCTATGCATTTGATGGAACACCGAATTTAAACGCCCTGCCCGCGGTTATTGTTTATCCTGTTAATACACAAGAAGTCTCCGCCGTGATGAAATGGGCATATCAGAATGATGTTCCCGTGGTACCCCGTGGTTCTGGCACGGGCCTGTCCGGTGGCAGTGTTCCCTTGGAAGCAGGGATTGTTATTTGCACAGTCCGCATGGATCGTATTTTGGAAATTGACGAAGAGAATTTGACCGCATTGGCTGAACCGGGTGTCATTACCGCCGAACTGGCTGCCAAGGCTGCGGAACGAGGCCTGTTTTACCCTCCCGATCCCGGCTCGATGAAAATATCCACCATTGGGGGAAATGTGGTGGAAAATTCAGGCGGGTTACGTTGCTTGAAATATGGGGTTACCGAGGATTATGTATTCGGCTTGGAAGTGGTTCTTCCTGATGGAGAGATCTTTTGGACGGGAAGCAAATCAAAAAAAGATGTGGCAGGATACAACCTTAAAAAAATGTTTATTAGCTCAGAAGGAACGTTGGGGATTATAACCAAAGTCCTCCTCCGCCTGGTTCCACCACCTGCCGCTTCTAAAACTTTGTTAGCTTATTTCCCTGATATGGTATCCGCCGGAAAAGCCGTTGCTGGCATCATCGCCGGTAAAATCATCCCTTGTGCGTTGGAATTCCTGGATAATGTCACCATCAATTGCGTGGAGGACCATTCACACATTGGCCTTCCCCGAGACATTGGCGCCCTGCTCCTCATTCAAACCGATGGCCATCCCGTCCAAGTCGAGGAAGAAGCTGAAAAAATCAAACAAATCTGCGAAGAACATGGCTCCACAGGTGTCAAAGTAGCCCAAAACAAAGAAGAAGCGGAACAATTGGCTCAGGCACGACGCATGGCGTTGGCTTCACTGGCACGCCGTAAACCGACCACGATTTTAGAGGATGCCACTGTTCCCCGTAGCAAGGTTCCTGACATGCTGGCGTTTATCGATCAAATTCGCGAAAAATATAATCTCGATATCGGCACTTTCGGCCATGCTGGCGATGGCAACCTTCATCCCACCTGCTTGACCGATGAACGCAACAAAGAAGAGATGGAACGGGTGGAGCAAGCGTTCGATGAAATCTTTAAAAAAGCCATCGAATTTGGCGGCACGGTTACCGGTGAACATGGGGTTGGATGTATCAAAAGCAAATATCTACCCATGATGGTGGGAGACACTGGCATAAAAGTCATGCGCCGGGTGAAAGAGATTTTCGATCCCAAAGGTATTCTTAACCCAGGGAAAATATTTGTCGACCAAAAAGACCACAATGAAAAAACAATGGCATAAAACCAAAGTGAATTCCAGATTAATATTTTAAACGAAAGGCATCCACTCGGATGCCTTTTTTAACTTTGTTCGACGAATTCTATTCATCTTTGAATGAAAACCGTTCATGAGTATCATGAAGTTTGCTTTGCATTCTCGATGGATTTAAGATCACCTTGATTAAACAACATTATAAAGGAGAAAAAATCCTGAAAGCCATTTGTATTATCCCATCACGCTATGCATCGGTACGTTTACCCGGAAAACCGCTAATCGATATCTGCGGCAAGCCGTTGATCCAACGTGTTTATGAAAAAGCCTCAGAAGCCCAAAGGATCGAAAAAGTCATCGTTGCCACGGATGATGAACGTATCCGCGAAACAGTAGAAAATTTCAATGGCCAGGCGGTGATGTCTCCCCCTTCTCTGCCTACTGGTACCGATCGTGTGGCACGGGTGGTTGAGGAATTAAACTTACAGGAAGATATCATCATGAATCTCCAAGGGGATGAACCGCTGATTGATCCGGTGGATCTCGATCGTCTTATTGAATGCTTTGAAGAGGCCCCCGGACTTCAAATGACCAGTTTGATGGCTCCCTTGCATGAAGAAAAGGATGTAAACGATCCCAATCAAGTCAAAGTGGTGGTCAATACTGAAAATTTCGCCCTTTACTTCTCTCGGCACTCCATCCCTTATTGGCGCCGCAAGCAGGATGTTGAATGGACCCAGCGTCCCGCCCATTATTGGCTGCACTTGGGTGTATATGCTTTCAATCGATTCACTCTTCAACGTTATGCCTGCTGGCCGCGGAGTATGCTTGAAATCTCGGAAAGTTTGGAACAATTACGGGTGCTTGAACATGGGGTGCGCATAAAAATGGTGAGCACCAGCCATCCCTGGCCAGGGGTCAACACACCCGAAGATGTGGAACGCGTCAAAAAAATATTTCAGTCCAAAATGAAAAAGAATCCATGAATCAAGAAACCACTAAACCCAATCGAAGCGATGCCATGAAAGCGGCTTTATTATCTGCCGTCATATTACCGGGTGTGGGGCAGCTTTTTAACCGTCAATGGGTAAAGGGAGCAGTGGTGTCGATATTATTTTTACTCGCATCCCTCTCTGTGCTTATTCCCTTAACCCTTGTGGCGGCGAATTACTTTGTGGCTATTGGCTCCGGTTCGGTTCAGGAAATGCAAGAACCCCTCGATACGATAAAAAAAATGTGGGGAAGCTTAGTGGTTCTGGTGGTATGCAGCCTGATATTGTATGTTTATTCTATTATAGATGCCTATAAACAGAGAAAACAGATGGATAAAAAAGCGTCCTCTATCAATACACAATAAAAAAACAATACGTTTTAAGAGGTGATCTACATGACAAATGTCAAAAAAGTGGTTTTAGCCTATTCCGGTGGGTTGGATACGTCCATCATTATCCCCTGGTTGATAGAAAATTATGACTGTGAAGTGATTGCCTTTGCCGCTGATATCGGCCAGGGTGAAGAACTCGATCCCTTGGATAAAAAAGCCAAGGATTCAGGTGCCTCCAAACTCTACATTGAGGATTTGCGTGAGGAATTCGTACGGGATTTTTGCGTTCCCATGCTTCAATCTGAAGCGGTATATGAACGCCAATATTTGCTGGGAACCTCTATCGCCCGTCCGTTGATCGCCAAGGCGCAAATTGAAATCGCTCGAAAAGAAGGCGCAGATGCGGTAGCTCATGGCGCTACCGGCAAAGGGAATGATCAAGTTCGTTTTGAGTTGACCTATCAAGCTCTGGCTCCTGATTTAACCGTCATCGCCCCCTGGCGGGATTGGGATATCCGCTCGCGAGATGACGCTATTGAATACGCTAAAAAACGCAACATCCCTGTGCCGGTAACGGCTGAGAAACCCTATTCCATGGACCGTAACCTTTGGCATCTCTCCTTTGAAGGAGGGATACTTGAGGATCCCTGGAATGAACCACCTGATGATATGTTTATCCTAACCACCAATCCGGAAGCCGCCCCCGATCAGCCTGAGTATGTGGAAATCGATTTTGACAGAGGTGTGCCCGTCGCTGTTAATGGAAAGCAACTTGGTTTGGTTGATTTGTTGACTTCCTTAAATTCTCTGGCTGGAAAACATGGCGTGGGACGTGTCGACCTGGTGGAAAACCGCCTGGTGGGCATGAAATCCCGCGGTGTGTATGAAACACCTGGCGGTACACTGTTATATACCACCCATCGTGCATTGTTGTCCTTAACCTGTGACCGTGAAACATTGCACTATCGCCACCTGGCATCCGACCGCTATTCCGAATTGGTTTACAATGGCCAGTGGTACTCCCCTTTGCGCCGTTCTTTGGATGCATTTTTTGCCGAAACAGAAAAATATGTTACCGGCTCTGTACGCATGAAGCTATATAAAGGAAATTGCACCGTTGTTGGCCGAAAATCACCCCATACCCTTTACCGTGAAGACTACGCCACCTTTGGCGAGGATGAGGTCTACAATCAAAAAGATGCTGAAGGTTTTATTCGCTTGTTTGGATTGCCAACCAAAATCGTAAGCATGATCCGAAAAGAGGATTAACCGTTAATGGATACACTTAAGCTGCCTTTTCAGTTTGATGTGGCCTTACTCAGGAAGGATTTAGACCAAATTAGCCAGGATTTATGGCTCGATCATTTCAACAAGCAGGATTACCAGGGCGCTTGGAGCGTTGTCGCCCTGCGTTCTGTTGGAGGACATGAAAAAATTATTTACTCGGTTCCTGCTTCGCCTGATCATTACAAAGATACCCCGATTTTGTCCGGATGCTCCTATTTTCAATATGTCATGCAAACCATTGCATGTGGAAAACAGGCTGTACGATTAATGAACTTGTTTGCGGGAAGCCAAATAAAAAATCATACGGATGAAGGGCTAAGTTTCGAAGAAGGCACTGTACGTATTCATATCCCCATCACCACCAATCCTGACGTGGAATTTTATTTAAACAATAATCGAATCATCATGAATCCCGGAGAGTGTTGGTACCTGGATTTCACCAAACCTCACCGTATCGACAATAAAGGAACTTGCGATCGTACTCATCTCGTCCTGGATTGCCCCGTCGATAATTGGCTTAAAAACCTTTTTGATGAACTCGGTTATCAACCATCGGAAGAAAATCACCCCGATTATTCAGAAGTAAAGGAAGAGGATATCGATCAGATTGTCGAACAACTTCGGTTTATGAATACCGAAACCTCAAATAAAATGGCAGATGAGCTGGAAATGCGAAAAGCTGCCTCAGCTGAAGGATTAAGAATTGAATAAAAGTTGTATTAGGAAAGAACAACCAATTCAATCCCCTCACTTCGGCACATAAACGGTCAACCGTTCTTCCCGGGGGACCAGGATGGGTTGGACTTCTGCTTCTTTACAGTAATCCTGGATGGCTTGATGCAGGGGCGGGACTTTAAAGAACAAATGGTTGTTATTTTGTATAATTAACGCCACTTCTTTATTGAATATCTGCCGTCTGATTCTGAGAAACAGGTGTATGACCGGGTAATCTTGAGCCAGGTTAGGATTCTCATCGAAGAGATTCGCCAGTTTGGCAATAGCGACTGGACTGTATGGAAGCTTGGATGAATCCTCAAAATTCACATTTTCCAGGTCGGACATCGAGGGAATATCCAATGTGATATTGTGAGTTTTCTTGAATTGCTCCCATTCGTTGAAATAAGCGAGATAGAGAATAAATAAAGAAGAAGCGTTTTCAGCCAGCTCCCGTTTGGCGATGAAGGCGTAGTAGGGTGGAGCGAGCATCAATTTGTCTTCTGGACACATTTTTTTGATATAGTTGGCAAAGGTTTCCATCTCTTTGCCTGGTATTTCAAATACGTATGATCGATTGGTTGTAACTTTCCCCTGTGAGGTGGTCACTACCACTTCACGGGTGGCATTTGTCAATGTCCAATAGAGGAGATTAATCGGTTTCATCAGCAAAACGGGCAGGAAAAGACATATAAAAAGGGTAAATTTCCCAAATTGAATCGGGCCTTTGAAAATTTCGCTTAGCCGGGTGGGAACTTCAGCAGCCAATAGCAGATTGGTTAAAAAATAGGCTGAAAAGATCGCCACCGCAGGTTCACCGATGGTAAATATATATTCAACAGTTCCCCCTTTGGTGACAAAAATAATGGATCCGAGTGAAAATATCGCCCACCACACCAGATACGCTTTGCGTTTGGGGTCATCTTGTTCATTCCCGGCATATAAGAATATCCCCGCTATGGCCGCAAAAACAAATCCACCCTCATAAAACAGAATATCGCCCCCCTCTTGATTCAATTTGCCAATGAAATAGCTAAAAGCTTGCTGGAAAGAATCGCTGGGGTAAGTGCCCACTTGCCGGAAAAAGACATGATCTATGTACTCACCATGGCTATAAATATACATAAATCCCAAAAAGAGCAGGCCTGGAAAAACAAGTGCCGATGAATAATGCCAAAAAAGCCTGCGATTTAAATAAGCTAGAAATCCCCATTGCAACAATATGTAGGGAAGCGCGGTCATGTTGGTGAAACCGCATAGCACAGAAAGCAGTGCCGAGCCATAGAGGGAAATGGTTGGCCGGTCCTTTCGCAGGGCGGTCAAAAGCAGAAATAGATTAAAACTTTGCAATAAAACCAAAAGCGGTTCAGATTGATACCCGGCAGCCCACCATACACCTTCAGGAAGGAATAGATAAATAATGCCCGCTAACGCCGCGATAGCGGTTTTTTGATAAATACGAAACGCGATTCCCAAAACACACAAGGAGGTAAGCATATGTTGGATGACTTGCCAAATTCGGACCAGCAATGGATCACCATCACTCAAACTCAGCAAAAATGAGCCTAGGAATAATAATAGAGGGGGTTGGGGGCTGGGTAAATCACGGTATAAAACATCCCCTTCTGATAAACGCCATGATAAATAGAGATAATTTCCATCGCCAAAATCGACATATTTGGCATTAATGGTTATGGTGGCAAAGATGAAATAAATGCCCAAGGCGTAAACATAATAAAAAAACCACCGTTGAAAAGAGGTGCGAGTGGTTGATTTTTGGTGGTTTGCGGTGTTTGATGATGCATCGCGGTCATTTTGGGAATGTTGTGTCATAAGATTTCCATATCGTCTGGCACTATGTGTCTTTTTCAGAAACAGTCATGCTGAGTATTTTATCGTTAAGTAATTGATTTATCGATGTTCTCGAAAATTATTTGAAAAAATTTACTGAAAAAACAGAGTTAAACTCACTTTTTATATAAATGGATGGTCTCGAGTATTAATCAATTCAAAAATATCGATAGAAAAAGGGCTAAATCGTTTAAATGGTTATTTTTTTCTGGTATTCAGCATATTATACCGTATGATTCAACATGAAGGTGAAGTATAATTATCAAAATATTGAGCAGAAGGGAGTTGTGGTCATTTTTTATTGATTTAATCTGAAACCTTAGAAATAACTCAATAAGCGTCTTTTTTTTAATGGTTTAGGGGTTTAGACTTAAACTTTTTCAAAAAGAAATGCTCCAGACATTTCTTAAAATAAAAAATTGTGATATTGTAGACTTGAAAAATAGCTGTTGTCGTGTCAATGGGATACGTGAACAGCCAGTTTAAGAGAGTTACTTATTTGGCGAAAATTGACCTAAGGCCTTTTTTTTTCTTGACATTGACACGATTTTCTTCTATTAATTAGGTATTTAATTTTATGTGGGCGCTGTAGCGCTTTGCTGAACCCGTATGCAAGAACAATTTATATTTTTGACCCAAAACGAAGGGGGTTCAAATGGCCAGTTATTTTTCGAGTATTCGAACCCGGGACGATAGTGTGATCACGAAAAGAAATGAGAGGGAAAAAACTGTGCTTGGTCATAAAGGAAAAATTACTCATTATCGCTTTGCAGGTTGGGGAATGGTTATGTGTCTAGCGTTTACGCTGATGGTTTCAGTCTCAGCCGTAGATGCACAAGACGATTGGGATTTCAAATATGACGGTAGGAAACTCCCACAAACCATTATCGATTCGGGTGGAACGGACTGGCAACCCAGGCCGGATGAAACCAATGGTCGTCCCAAATATGAGACAATCAAATTTCACGATGCCCAGGTAGGCGGAGTTTGGTCAAGGATTGATGATAACTCACCTGATCCTGATGCTCCAGGCGCGAGTTCATGGGCTCGCGGTTATTTATTTGGAACTGATGTTTATAACCAATGGACCGGCAGGATGACGTTGGTGGTGAGGATAAAAGATTTGGGAACTGATTCCCAAAAATCGGTTATCGATATCACCAATTCAGCCGGTAATTATTGGACATTGGGTCATGTGGCCGAAAGCGATGAAGGTCCGGCAGGCTGGGAATTCGGTCAAACGCATGATGGACGAAATGGAAATGGCAAAAGCGATGTACGAACCGGTGGATTTAACCAGTTTAGCGTGATTCGCATTGTCGTTATCGATGACACGCCTGGAGATGGTTCATCCATGATAAGAGCCTGGCAAAACGGGGCTTTGGTTTATGAAAGCGAACGCACCGATGATATTTCCATGGGTGAGTTTGGTGAAATCGCTTTTCGCCGTACATCCGGCGGCAGTGAACAGAAAATGGAAATTGACTGGATTCGAATGGAATTTGGCGAAGCGTGGACACCGAGTCAAGGATTGAACACCCCGGCAGGTCAATTCGATGGTGCCACAAACATTGCTGAGCTAGGGGATGCACAATATGTTGATGGTGCATTTAGTATGGATACACAAGGTGTTGTGAGGTCCGTTCATGATGAATCGATTAATGTCGCTGATCAGCCTATTTTTGAAGTGGATGCCAATGGTGTTCCTTCCCAATTTAACATGTTCTTCCTAGGATTCGATGTATTTCGCGATATGGAAGCAGTCGGGAATTCAAATGATGAAATAACTGGTTTAATGTTACTCGATAAATTCTCCATTGTGCATACCGTCACCATAACCGGGCCAGGTACGCCAATCACAGGGCCAGGAAGCGCTCCACAGATGGATTATTTGGCTGCAGTGAAAGAATATAATAGAGATCATATGGATGTGGATGGCAACCCGGATGAGGATTTTGTGGTATGGCCTTACTTTGGATTTAATCTTAACATTCCGGGCGCCGCAGATGGCGTGGCCCGCGACATCGAGGTTGCCGTGGATTGGCGCTCCATGACCAACGCCTTCCAGGGTATGTATATCATGGATGCCTTTGCTGGTATTCACTATGTTAACAATCCTGAAGTAATGAATTTGATCAATAAAGATGATGGTCTTAATAAGTTCTATGATATTTTTAAATTCAAACCTGCTTATCGAGAAGATTATGCGGGGGTTGATGATCAGGGTGCAACTCAATTAAAACCAGCACCTTACTTCTTATTCACAGGTGGGCAAGGTTTTCCCATCGCTCGGGATTTGGAAGTCATGGTTCGTTTTGAAGAATTGACCGGCGCGGTTATTCCTGATTCACAGGCACGAAGTCAAATGGCCATCAATGAAGGTATCGATGTGGATAATCTCTTCCAACCCATTGAAATTGACGAAGAACGAAATGATGTTTCAAAACCGGTTTATGCACCATCTGCTGCGGTAACCAATGGATATGCTGTCCTGGATGGTTTTGGTGCCGTACATACTATGCTGGAAGACACTGATGGAAATGCCATTCCAGCCCCATGGGAAGATCCGGATACAGGTAATATGGATCCCTCGGTGAATGCACCTTATTTTGCCAATCCACCCTCATATGCCTTTGATATTGCGGTGGACATCGAAGTAATGCCAAATCTTGGCGGGTATTGTTTGTTGACCCGATTAGGTGAAGTGTTTGTTGTCAATGCACGTGGAAAAACATCAACAGATAATTTTGTCAAGCCGGGTATTGAACGGCAATTTGCCAATCTTGGTTTTGATGCGGCACGCGATTTGACTCTCGTCCCGAATGAAGAAGGAAAGATTGTGGGAATGTATATGGTCGACCGTTTTGGCACGGTTCATAAAGCAGGGAATGTACCTTCGCTTCCAAGCCGCACTTTGTATTTCCCCCACGGGAATGCGCGTGAGTTGGAAGTATCTCCGCTTTCCCGCCCCATTACCGATGCCAATTGAGTGCATAGCAACTATAATCAATAGTAAATTAATCAATCAGGCCGACTGTTTTTTGTCGGCCTGATTTCGTTTGATTGTTTAAAAAAAGTATATATTTAAATAGGAACCTGCCATGAAGTATGAAGAAAAATTTGTTTCGGTATCATTAACCTTCGATGATGTTTTACTGCTTCCCGGCTATTCGGAAGTCTTGCCGAATGATGTGGATATATCAACTTATTTTGCCAGGGATATAGATCTTTCTATTCCGCTCTGCTCTTCCGCTATGGATACAGTCACTACCTCTCGTCTTGCGATCGCTATTGCTCAAGAGGGAGGGATTGGTGTAATCCATCGCAATATGACAATCGAACAGCAAGCGTCGGAAGTAGACCATGTCAAACGTTCTGAAAGCGGTATGATTATTAATCCCATTACCTTGGGACCTGACGCAACCATAGCCGAAGCGTTGAATCTAATGGCTCGTTTCAGAATTTCCGGAATTCCTATAACCGAAAATGATTACTTGGTTGGTATTATCACCAACCGGGATTTGCGTTTTATCAGTGAAGGTTCAAAAAGCGGGGAAACTAAGCTAAAAGTCAAAGAATATATGACGAAGGAGAATTTAGTTACCGCTTCGATTGGAACCACGCTCGAGGATGCTGAGATTATTTTACATAAAAACCGGATAGAAAAACTTCCAGTAGTGGATCAGGAAGGCAAACTAAAAGGTTTGATAACAGTAAAGGATATCGAGAAAAAACGCCGCTATCCTCAAGCGGCAAAGGATAGATTGGGTAGGCTTCGAGTCGCAGGCGCGATAGGTGTGAGCGAAGTGGATACCCATGAACGAGCTGGCGCTCTATTAGACAAGGGTGTTGATGCAGTAGTTATCGATACGGCTCATGGTTTTACCTCTGGTGTGGGCGATGCTGTTACGCGAGTTAAAAAGGAATACCCCCATGCAGTTGTGGTTGCGGGAAATGTGGCGACCAAGGATGGGGCAAAATTTTTGTGTGATAAAGGGGTGGATGCGATTAAGGTCGGCATGGGGCCTGGTTCGATTTGTACCACCCGCGTGATAAGTGGGGCTGGGGTACCTCAAATAACAGCGGTTTTTGACTGCGCCAATGCCGTGGATGGATACAACGTTTCAATCATTGCAGATGGTGGGATTAAATACTCAGGTGATATTGTCAAAGCATTAGCTGCCGGGGCGAATGTGGTTATGATCGGCAGTTTGTTTGCTGGAACGGAAGAAGCGCCGGGCGAAACCATCATATATGAAGGACGAACCTTTAAATTGTACCGTGGTATGGGCTCGTTGGAGGCCATGCAAAAAGGTGGAAAAGACCGATATGGCCAGGGAAGCGTCACTGATGTGCAAAAACTGGTACCAGAAGGCATTGAAGGTAGAGTTCCTTATAAAGGCAGTCTTTCCGGCCATGTATTTCAATTGGTCGGTGGATTACGTGCGGGGATGGGATATAGCGGGACCAAAAACATCAAGGAACTGCATGAAAAAGCACGATTTACTCAAGTCACTCAGGCGAGTTTAAAAGAAAGTCATCCCCATGATATTTTCATCACCAAAGAAGCTCCAAACTATCGTCTGGGTTAAGTTAAAGGATTTCCCCTGCTGGGATTTATCTAACAATTATCCTGCCAGGGGGGTAATGTAGTGTACCGCTTCCTGGAATCGTTTGGATTGGATACAGGCCAACCCAAATGCTTGCCTGATCTCTTCGTCAGATGGATATAGATTCACCAGGGATTGTAATTTTTGATAGGCTTCATCCGCCATGCCTGCTGCCAGACAATCATGTCCATACTCCAACAGCAAATCTCTTTTTTTCGAACCATTCTCAATATATGGCTTGATGACGTCAACGGCTTGTTTGTTTTTCCCCAATCGGCGAAGCGATTGGGCGAGCAGGATTACCGTTTGGATTGGTTCATAGTTACGTTGTAGCAATAAACGGGCGAGTGATTCAGCTTCATCATAGTCACCACGGTCAAAGTGGGCCATGGCATACCAATAATGGAATTCCAGGTTGGTTTGATCGTTCGACCACGCGGTTTTGAAATGCTGAAAAGCATCATGGTAAAATCCTTGCGAACGGTAAGCCAATCCCAGGGCAAAATCAACGTCATTATCCGTTCCTTGACGTTGAATATAATTTTTAAGGATTGAAATTCCGCGGTCGTATTCACTCGTACGGATTAACGCGATTCCCAAGCGTTTTAGTGTTTTTAATGAATGCGGTTTACGATCTATAATTTGAAGCAAAAGGGGAATAGCTACTTTCCACCGTTCAGAATCAAAGGATAATCGAGCCAACTTGGTTAGAAGTGCAAAGTTAGCGGGTTGAATGTCTAATGCTTTTTTGTAGTTTAATATAGCTAGGTTTATTTTCTGGTTATTTTCATACGCTTGGGCAAGAAGGATTAACAGCTTGGGATCATCCGGCTTGCATTGACACGCTTTTTTATAGTTCTGAATGGCTTTGTCGCGCTCTTGTTTTTTCTCCCAACATTGGGCCAATAATGTGTAGATTTCTTCATTTTCAGGTTGATAGTCAGCAGCTTTATGTAATTGGGCAATGGCATCGTCAAGGTGTTCATTCACAAACAAATCGATGGCCAGCTCAATCAAGCGCTCCACTTCAGCCTGAAGGATACTGGGAGAAGTTTGGATGAGAGATTGAATAAAGGTTTGCAGAGAATGTACCCTATGTTCATAGGGCATGTTCTTCATTTTTTCTTTCATTTGAATTTCGATACGGGCGCGTTGGGGACCCTCGACATACTGAAGGTATTTTTCGATGGATTTACGCAGACTGTTTTCTTCGTGGATTTCTTTGCTGCGCAGCCTGCAGAGGGAGTGAAAAAGCTCACGGGTTTTATCCCGTTGTGTTTGAAATGTCTGTAAATCCTTTCGCAGTTGGGTAATCAATTGGCGCACTTTGATTTGTTCATTGGGCGAAAGTTGTTTCCGTTTTTGTTCTGTTTGAAATATTTCCAGTTCTTTTTGATATTGTTCAATACTCTTTTTTCGTTCTATCAGGCGTTGACAAAGTTCAAAAAAAGCATCCGCATATTTAAAGGTCGTGTATGAGAGCCGTTTGGTTTTTCGCTCGAGTTCAATGGCCCGCTTCAGTTCCAACATATGGTTGGTTAAAGTTTTTGCGTCACCAGAATCAAGGGCTTGCTGAAATTGTTCAGCATAATCCTCACTGCCATCCCCTTTAAAGGAGAGACGGAGTTTCTGCCGGATTTCTTCCTGTGTGGACGTTTGACGCAGTTTTTGGATAATGCGGTAGGGAAGCGTCCGTTTTTTGGCTCCACCGGTTGAATGAGAAGATGGTGAAGATTGAGGGGTATCGTTTGGTTTGTTTTGGCTTTCGTTTGACATATCAGCACTCATTCGATTTCGTCCTCATCCTCAAAGATTCTATCCTGATAGGGCTTGATCTCTATTGTATCACCCACGAGCATTACGGTGGCCGGTCCGGTAGGTGTTTTAATATCGCGCGTATGGCCGAGGATATCAAATTCGGTTCCGGGATAGATTGTTTTACGCACCCGGACAGTGCGTAATTTTTCTGTTGCTTTACGAAGTTCGGTTTCTTTTTCGTCACGCTCCGCTTCTTTTGTGGTAAAAAGCTTTTTGGCTTTTTTGATTTGTATTTTGATTTTACCCTTCATTTCCTCTTGATGGGGAGTGAGTTTTTTCCCTTTTTTTTGGGCGTTTTCTATTGAATTCAAAGATTTTTTGTAGAGTTCGATTTTCTGTTCGATGGTTGGCAGGATTTTGTTGATTTTCTCTATTTTAGCTTGGGTCAGGTAGATATCCCTTCCCAATCGAATATAAGTTTTTACCCCGATCTCCGAGCCAATCTGTTCCACACATACGTCATCGCCGGCATCGATAACACCGCCGAGAATTTCCGCTTCCCGGCCTTCGCCATATAATCGGTTGCAGCGAATTTCAGAATGGATAATTGGGCCTTGAACGGTTACAGTTCCATTGCATTCAACACGCTTGGCATAATTGATAAATCGAGCGTTCACATTCTTATTGGCTTTAATTAAAGCGGATTCTTTTCCCTGAATCCCTCCTTCAAGAAAAGCGCTGTTGCCGGATTTTATTTTAGCACCTTCAACAGTCCCTTTTACGATAATATCTTTTGGTGATTCAATGATAAAATCGGAAAGAACATCTTTTTGTACGGTAACAGCAACCGAAGCGTGAACATTGCCGGTGGTAAAATCAACATTTTTTTGAATATCCAATGTCGGAACAATAATGATTTTCTCATTTTCCTTATACAAACACCCATCCACGGCAGAAACCAGGGAAAGGCCATCAGGGGATGTTTGAGTATTGGGGATAGTAGGAAAGGGAATATCCACACCGTTGATGCATGGGATCGGTTCTCCAAACACATCAATACCTGGCGTCCCGGGTGTGGGGGGTTCCTTTTTAAATATAACCTGTCCTTGGGAAATATCCACAATGCGGTTGATTTCCTTGTAATCCGCTCGGTCGGTTTCGTCGATGGTGGGTTTGCCGGTTAACTGATCCAGTCCAATGCAATCTTCCAGTGTGGCATCCGTACCCGCATGAGGATCCGAACCCACCGCCACTTTCTGAGGGATTCCCGGTTTATCCAAAAGCCGTTGCAACTTGGCTGAATCAATCTCAACAACAATCCCCAGCTTTTGCAAAGCGGAATGAAGGCTTTGAGCATCCCACATATGAGCAAAATTGTGGGGGATTTTAGCGTTTAAGGCCATTTTGTCATTGCTGACGGTGATTTCCGGCCCCAATTCAAGAACCGCTTGCTTCAAGAAAGGAGGAATGGGTTGATCCGGGGGAGCATCAATGTCAGCAGTGTTGATTTCTCCCGTTTTAAGCGCCAGTTGGAACACATTGTCCAATGCTTCAATCAGGGATGTCAGGGTAGTCTGGCTGCGCTCGGGAGGGAGGTTTTTCGTCCATTGCTCCAATTGTTGTAATAAGGGAAGGGTTTTTTGGAGCTGATCAACGAGTGAAGAAGCACGTTGTTTCCTGGATAGATTTTCAATACACGATTCGACCCCCTCTAAAAGCTGAGAGGCGATTTTTGTGAATTGATTTTGAATATCCTCTTTGTTTGCCATCTCTTAAAGTGGTTAATAGTTTTTTTAGAATGCACCTGCATGGGCGACAATTCCATACGAGGCAATCCAGTCAGAATTGCCCCATATTTACTATATAATTTGACTTTGAAACTGCTCCCTTAACGTATTTAAAGTTTTGGCTTGAGTTGGGCAGGAAAGCTCCAATCGATGGTTTCCAAACGACCATGATGTACTGATTATATCTTCCTTGATTTTAGCCTCTGCATTTTTAATCGATATAGTTGGATCGTTTTTGGATGCGATTTGGATTGCAAAAGCGAAATAGGCTTTTTCAAGGGTAGTAAAATTAATCGCCTTTTCCTCACCTTGCCATGCGATGGCGTCGATCCACGTGTTGTTTACATCAGAACCACTTTCCCACTGAAAGTTTGATTTGTCGAATTGATTGCCAAGAGGTTTGATTCGCAATTGAATATTACGATCGCTGAGGATATAAGCATCATTCGGTGAAGATGGGGTTCTAATCCTGAGTGCGTCAATCGAACCGCCAAATTCAAAGCGCAGGCGCAGATCACTTGCTTTAATGGTCGCGTTTTTCACTTTATCAAGACTGATATGGGTATCCCCATAGTTAGTGGCAAAACAAATCGTGCATAAGGCCTGACATTGGGAGTGGCAGATAAAGGGTATGGCAGAGGAATAGTCATAATGATCGTGCAAAAATCGAATACGCATATATGCCGGTTTATCCTGGGTACCCCAATAAGCAACCAGTGGGCGGCGTTGGTTCCACAAATCAGCATGATTGACGGTGCCCAGTGTATACTGAGGGTGAAGATACGTGCTTCCAATGGTCGGTTTGGGATCACCCTGGATAAATGTTTCCGTCACCGTGCGTGGTTTTAATTTCGCATAATAAGAAACATATTTATCCGGGCAATTAATTTGCAAACGGCAATGTTCAATTCCCAAAGGCAGGGGATCTTCTTTGATGATCAAGCCTTGATTTCCGGTTGCCGCTTCCAAAAAGGCGCGATATCCTTCCCGATCTTTGAAATTCGTCGCATAACAGCGGCTATGAGGGCCAGCCCACTGTCCGGTCGGTGGGTGAAAACGCACCGCGGCGTGCTTCCAGGCTAAATCATGTATATCATTGATCAATTCGATATCATCCTGATCCTGTACATGCATAAGCATGCGGGATAGCTCCGCTAACGCCACAATGGTATAAGTGGGGCTGTTGTATTCATTAAAGGAGCCTTGATCGAGAATATGCTTGTGCAGCCGTTTTAACCTATCTTTGGCATAGTCATGAATATGATCCACCTTTAGTTGTTCACCAGTTATCAGGGTAACATAGGTGCCCATAATGGCGATGTTGGTATAACCCAGGCCAACGTTTCGGCGCTTGATGGATTCAGCGGCATGAATAATGGAGGTGCGGATTTTCTCGACCAGCTCCTTATCCAAACGATGACGGTGATCGACCCAGGCCGCCAGTAGTTGAACCCCACAAAAATCCGCCCAGTTCCAATCCGGAGGTGACATTTTGTCAAGCGGTTCTTCATAGTACCACGACCAGATGCCGTAGGTTCGGCTGTCCGGATTCTGGTCCTGCAGGTCGATCACACGGTCCAAAATCGCTCGTGCCCGGTCGAGGCGCTTATCATCACCGGAATCAAGCAACGCGACAGCATAGGTCAGTGATGTTCGTGTTGGATGAACTGTCCCCGCTTTGAGGGTGGTATGGTAACCGACTTTTGAAATGGTGGAGGTCACCATTTTTTCGTCGGGATCATACCGTGAATCCATCCGTTCCAATGCGCGCTCCAGGGAGCTGAGCCGTTCCTGGGATAGAGGTGTATTTGACGTATCCTCAGAAGCACCAGCGAAAGCGGGTAAGCCCCATTCCAGGGCTGGCAGCGCGGAAGCACTGCCAGCGAGGAATAGGCGTCGATTAAAGGTTTGATTATTCATTTTACTTAGCGTCGGCACGCGGCCCATTCAATGGATTGCACCAGGATTTTTTGGTATTCAGGTGGTTTACAGGCAGCCGCATCATGTCCCAGGGCAAAATAGACACACCGGGCATTGTGAACATAATGTGTAGCCAGCATGGGTTCCGCAACGGTGTGGCCAAAGCGTTCTTCGTCAGCGGTCATAATGATATTCATATCAGGCCGCATTAATAAGTTATAGTAAAGCTCATCGGTAGTGGTAAATGGTTTAACGCCTTCCAGGATGGGGTGGGCTTCATCACGTATATCCACACTGAATTCATGATAGGGGCCGTGGGTTGATTTTCCTGAAACCCACATGGCGCCTAAGATATCGATGGAATCACGCCAATTTTGCATGTAGGCTACGGCGAAATGGTTGGCAACCAATCCCCCGCCATCCTTAAGGAACTGAATGATTCCTTCTTTCACAAAATCGGGTGGATTTCCATCTTCCACCTTCACTCGATTGATGCACAGCACATCATATTTTTTCAAATTTTCATAGCGAAGTGCTTCGAGGTCTTCCGTTGCGGTGATTTTGACGGTTGGATAGTTTTCTTTAATATCTTCCAACGCGTCCACCAGGTTATCATCCCGGTGCATTCCAAATCCCATCATCAGGCATTTGACCGGTTCCTTCTCATCCGCGGCATTGCTGGCGGGAAAAAGAAGCGAGAGGCCTAAAAATCCGGTTAATACATAAAACAATAGTGTTCTGCGTTTCATATTTTCCATTCTCCTTCAAGTTTATTAAATTGGCATATGGGTATTGTGAGGATTTCTGTTGAATAAGCAAGGGAAAAGCCCTTGGTTTATATCCGAATAAATTCGTAGGATGGGTCACGTTTTCCGACCCATCAATGCACTTCTATTTTAACATGAAGAAAACTCGATGGGTTAAACAACGCAACCCATCCACCTTGCAGGATTTACGGAGGGTGGGTATCTTCCCCGCAAGCGGATGTGGTAAGACATGTGGACTTGATGGTTTATTGAACGAACAAAAATAAATGTATTTACGTTTGTAAAGACATAATATCTTTAGACTTCAATCAACCACCCATCTCCCATCAATCTGAATCCGCCCTGAATTATACTGCCCTCCCATACGAATGATATCGCCTGAACTTCTTAGGCCATTGCTGAGGTCGAATTGGCGAATTCTGGTCCCAAAGGGGAATTGATCATTTCGTTGCACTTCCTCTTCCAGGTCAGGGCCGGTTGATATAATGATGAAGGCCTGCGCCGGCCATTGAACATCAGGCTTATTGGCGTTGCCTGATCCATATTCAAAGGTTGGATTTCGCTCTTCGTTCATGATAGCGTTCGAAGGGAATGGATCCTGTGGGAGAGAGGACATATACGGCGTGGGCGAGGTTAAGCGAAAGAATCCCCGTTGGGATTGGGATGTCGGCCAGTCGTGATCTTCCACGTAACTGTTCCAGTCCAGGAAATATTGCTCCAAGGCCGTATTAACGCTTTTCATGTCCGCCTGCACCCGGGCGACCTTGGCACGTAACTGGGCATTTAAAAAATTGGGTACAGCGATAGCGGCCAAAATACCGATTATGGCCACAACGATAAGCAGCTCAATAAGGGTGAATCCTCGATGATGGGTCATGAATGGTGTCCTTTTCCAATCGAACTGGATTTAATCAATTTGTATTAAGCGTGGTGAAAAATCATAGGTCTCCCCGGGTTTTAGTTCCATCGCAATTGACCATGACCGATAACCTTTCTCAATGGGAACAATAACTATTTCCGCCCAACCAGCCCTAATGTTGTTTATCTCCAGCGGGGTTTGCCCCACTTTCAACTGACGTACATGAGCATTGGCGGTTATATCACCTGTATCAAACATAAGCGTAACATATCCACGGTCAGAAGTAATCCCTGAGTTATCAACAATAATAGGAAAACTTAGGATTAAATGGGTGCAGATCACCAATACAGCGGTAAAGCGGAATAAGGATGGTTTCAAACAACGGGCGGCAGCGTATATGGCGAAGAGGTTTAGTGGGATAGCCATACTGGCAAACAGGTCCCAATCGCGAGGGGGAACAGCCATCACAGTGGAATAATACCAATCCAGATCACGCAGTTGATTGTAGAAAATGATGGTCCACACCATCGTCCAGACACAAAAGTTAAACAAAAAAACCAACCACCTGTTTTGAAAAGTGATTCGGCGGAAGAAAAGCGAGAAATAAAGAAGAAACACCAATCCAAAAGGGGCCAGCCAAAAATGGAACAAAGTTTTGTCAAATAAATGATCCCATGAAAAGAACATGTAAAGATACGCGCCATGATCATATGGTTCACGAAAGGGAGCCACGTGCTCCAGCAAAGGCTCCGCACGCAGGCCAAAGAAGGCACGCAGGGTAAACAGAATCAACCAGGGCAGACAAATCGGCCACCAGGGCTTCATGAATTGCCGCCATAAATCGGGCGCATAACGTAAGTAAAGGGGGAGCGCGATAAGGAAGGCAAACCGATAAAATTGAAATTCTCGATGCAAGACAATTACAAATATAAAAAGCATGAAAATGATGCTCAACTGTTTCAGTTCGGCGTGGGATAATTGAAACGGTTGGCCATCCCGGCGTTGCATGAGCAGTGGGATCAACAGCAACGCGGGGAAGTAAAACACTCCGCTGGTATGAAAACCCGCCGATAAGGCCATCGCGGCACTCGGCCACACAGGATTTAACCCCTCATAAATGGATTTCCAGGCCAAATAGGCACATAGCATCAAAAAGGCGCACAACCAGGAATAAAACTCGATATGGCCACAGAAAATCTGGAAAAGCAGCGTACTGGAAGGGAACAAAATAAAGACGATCGTCTCGATTCGATCCCTGCCAGTTTTCTGAGCAAGATGATACAGGGCTGCAAAAAAAAGCAATCCAGCCAGGCAGGAGGAAATGGCAATTATATCCTCCACCCACCAGCTGGTCAGGGGCTGAAGGGTAAAAAACATGGCGCGATAAAGCAACAACGATAAAGTGGAGCGGGAAAGGGTGACGGGGAACGCTTTCTCACCCACGGTTTGCTTGCAGCAAAACAGTCCATCCCCAATGGTCAAATTCCACGAACGCAAGGTCCACAAGAGGAAAAAGAGCGCCGTCAAACCAATTACGCCAATAATGTATCGATACAATTTCTTCTCAATAGCCATTTTACAATCGATTCGAAATATAGAGTGTTTCAGGAATTATAATGGATAATGAGTGAATTTCCTCAGGGGCATGCTTGGAGAAAATTAGTTGTAACATGCCAGCCTCCTGGTGAGGGCGAGGCTCCCAGGGAGGGCGAGGCTCCCGCCGAGCCGTGTCAGCGTAGTACCCCCAGGGAGGGCGAGGCTCCCGCCGAGCTGAAGTGTCCGATTAAATTAAAAAAAATGTTGGCACTTACGATAATTGTATGCTATTATATTCAGCATATCATTTAAATGCGTTGGAACCCGCCGTTTATATCTTTTGAGGAACAATGGTATGAGCAACTACATTTACTTTAAAAAACATGTCGTGGGCCAACCTGCCGGGGATCTGATTCGATGTAGTCTTATCTTCTTTTAACCGAACTGAGTCATAAAACAGAGGGGAGAACGCTTTCTCGTTCTCTCCCCTATCTTTGTTGATTTCTTAGTTTGCATTAAAAAGTGAATGAACAAAAATCTAACTATAAACCAGATATGAAAGGATTCATTTCGATGATAAATGAATTTTTTATATCAATTCCTCTTAAAACCCCGTGCGTTTGAAGGCTTTTCGCAGGTTTTGATCGGAGATGAAAAGAACCGCCGGGCGGCCATGAGGGCAGACATTGCGGCGGGGAATGGATTCCAATCCCTGGATGATGGCCTCCATATCCGCTTGGGGGAGCGGATCACCAAATTTAACCGCTGCTTTACAAGCCAGGGTATGAAGCCCGCGTTCGTGCTTTTCCGCCAGTGAACCTTCATGCTGTAACTCACCGAGATAATCCTTGATAAACTCTTCCGCCTCCTGGTTATTCAATGAGGAGGGAATCGCATGCACCGCATAGGTGCGCGGGCCGAAAGGTTCGATATCAAATCCCAGTTTTTTCAACACCACACGGTTTTCTTCCAGCAGCACGGCATCATCGGGGCTGAAATCGAGGGTTATAGGGAAAAGCAATGATTGGCTGGCCAGCGAGGCTTTTTGAGATTGAGTTAAAAACTTTTCAAACATCAGCCGTTCATGGGCGGCGTGTTGATCAATAAGGCATAATCCCTGTTGGGTTTCAGCGAGAATATAGCAATTCATCAATTGCCCAATCACCCGGCATTGGGTGGCATTCTCAATGGATTGCGTGGTGAGCAGGTCATCCACTTTTTTATCCGATGGTTTTAAGTCATCCAGGCCGGATTGGGATTGCAAAGGTTGGCGGTTTAATTGTTCCATGCTTTGGTTTTCACCGGGATGCGTTTCTGGAGGGTTAGACTGGCTCCGCAGGAGCGTCGCCCTCCCTGGTTGATCTTGAGGTTCAGTGGATTGATTGGGATTTGACTGGCTCTGTGGGAGCGTTGCTCTCCCTGGTTCCTCCTGAGGCTCGGTGAGTTGATTGGGGTAAGACTGGCTCTGCGGGAGCGCCGCTCTCCCTGAATCTTCTTGAGGCTCGGGAGGTTGATTGGTGTTTGTATGGCTTTGGGGGGGCGTTGTGCTCTCAGTTGTCTCTTCTTCTTGTTTTAACCACTGGCTGCCCATTTTTTGGATATCCAAGCTTGCAGTAGGCTGAGGACGCTGCGAGGCGGGAATTGATTTTGGCGTGTAAGGTTTTTTGGGTTCTTGATTATCCTTTTGTGATTTTAAGGATTCAAAAATGGTCTGCGTTTCTTTCTTGGCGTCCTCACGAGAATCCCACGCCTGGCGAATAGCCCCGTAAGTGGCTGAAAAAACGGCGTCTTCACGCGAAAACTTGATCTCCTGTTTGGTGGGATGCACATTGATATCGATTTCTGATGGATCAATGTCCAGAAATAGAAAAACCACCGGATAGCGTCCAGCGGGAAGCAGGTTGCGATAACCATTCATCATGGCACGATGAAGAAGCCGGTCTTTAATAAAACGGTCATTGACGAAAAAGTAGATATGCTGCGCACCATTACGGGTCAAGGTTGGCCTCGAAATCAAGCCCGAAATGCTTAAAACAGGAGAATCCAGATTGACCGGGATGAGATTTTCGATGATATCCGGACCGAAAATCTGCTTTATCCTTTCAGGACGGTTGCTGACCGATGGTATATCAAGTGTTGTGCGCCCGTTTTGGGTAAACGTGAAGTGCACCCGCTCATGAGCCAAGGCGTTCCAGGTAATAGTGGATAGCACATGCCCCTGTTCGGTGGCCGGTTTTTTCAGGAATTTCTTTCGAGCGGGGGTGTTATAAAACAGATTTTTGATGGTCACCACAGTACCCACCGCGGCGCCAATTGGCTTGGGAGGATTTTCCTTGCCCCCTTCAACCGATATCGATACGCCTAATTCGTCCTCCTCACGGCGGGTGGTTAATTCGAAATGGGAGACAGAACCAATGGCGGCCAGCGCTTCACCACGGAAACCTCGTGAGGAAATGGCAGCCAGGTCGTCTGAATCACGTATCTTACTGGTGGCATGGCGTTTAACACATAAAGCGGCATCATCGCTCGACATACCGCTGCCATTGTCTGTCACCCGTATTTGTTTCAAGCCGCCCTCTTCCACCTCAACATCAACACGGGTGGCGCCCGCATCGATGGCATTATCGATGAGCTCACGAACCACAGAGGCAGGGCGC
Organism: uncultured bacterium; assembly: GCA_964517495.1. Classification (GTDB taxonomy): domain Bacteria; phylum Hinthialibacterota; class Hinthialibacteria; order Hinthialibacterales; family Hinthialibacteraceae; genus CAZFER01. Next base: position 102,175 of record CAZFER010000008.1, read on the forward strand.
TCAACCACTTCACCAGCGGCGATCCGGTTGGCGACCTCAGGCGGCAGGATTTGTATCATGGGTTGGTGCATCGTTTCCATAAATCTCGTCTTCTTTAAAGTATAAACGATTTACCAGCTAGATGAAAAGGATGAATAAGAGATCAACCATTATGAAGATCCATTCCCCTCCCAACCTCCAAACCTCCCCCATTTCATATGGGTGAGGAATAGTGGGGCCAAATATAAATGTTTTATTCATTGTCCACTGCATATGGCTGACACAACAAAGATGAATGGTCTTATATGAATTTTGTTATAAAAATTTATCAACGAATGGTGAATCATCCATAGACATCACCTGTTTATATATGGTAAATTCCTCACATCGAAATAAAACCTAACAGCATGGAGATGATTATGAAACGGATACTCATTGGATTGGTGGTGGTTTCGCTTGTCGGGATGATCGCAGGTGAAGGTATGGCACAGGTGCAAACAGCGGGTATTATGCGGGATGAATATGCTCTCGGATTAACCCCCACCCTCAAAAGTTTAGGGATGGGTGGAGCCTATGTTGGTGTCCCCGGTCCGCGCTCGATGAACCCAGCCGCGTTGGGTGGCTATGACCGGATTGAAGGCACACTGTATTACGGGATATTGGACCATGATGCAGGGCCGCTTGCCCATCGGGGCCGATTGGATGTGGTGATTCCAAATCCATTTCGAGAATTACTTCCCCTTCACTTTTTTCAGTCCGCGGTCAGCCGGATTATGATTGACGGTGTGATCAGCGACAGTGGGGATGAAGCCGTTCTTACTCCCGGTAATCCGAACATTGATTTTGATCTGTTAACCCTTGGCATGCAAACAGGTTTTGAAATCACCCCCTGGCTAAAAGCCGGTGGTGGGGCGTATCCCTATGAAAAAGCCAATGTCGATTTGGATTATGGCGGAGGCAGCCGGGTGGAAGGTGAAGCGTTATCCCAAATTGGCAGCACTCAACTGGGTGTGATGATCACCCCGCATGAACGCTTCAATATCGGTGGCCAGTTTATTTACATCAAAGATGATCTGGAAGCGAAGACGATCAATATTCCAGGACTTGGAACCGCTAATGATGGCGATTATTACCACATACACTATTTTGCTATCGGTGCCTCGTTTATCCCCATTGATGGAACCTTGCTGGCCTTGGATTATTGGAATGGTGAAATCGAAGGGGATCAGGGCTTTGGCAATGGATTATTTGATGTGGATGTGGATCGCTGGAATTTTGGTGTTGAACAACGAGTGTGTGATTATTTCTTTGTCCGCCTCGGGTATAACAATGGTGGAATCACCACTGGTTTTACCGCCGTGGTGAATGACAATGTGGATATTGACTTCGCCTATGCCAATGAATATATGGAAGATAAATCCAATATCTTCGGTCAAACCGATTATTATGGCATTTCTGTCACAGCACGCTTTTAATGATTCATAATATTCTCGTTTATTTTCGATGGGGCGGTTTAGCAACCGCCCTTTCGCTTTTTATAAACATGGCGTTAAAGTAAATAAAAATTACCCTATTCACTGAAAAAAATGAGGGAAACCAATGAGGTCAAATTCAAACATCGTTCTTGTATTTCTCGGATTCATGATTATCTGTTGCTTGTTTAAGATGGAAAACGTGGTTGGGGAAGAAAATACCACGCGCCGAATGTTAGCAAATTTAAATACCGGGCAAGATTGGCGTCTTGTCCATGATGTGGATGGATTGAAACAACAGGAAGAGGGGATTTCATTTGAATGTACCGGCTCTGATCCCTACATATTTTCGTCCCCACTCAATTTTGATTCACAGGCTTTTAAAGCCATCGAAATTGAGATGAAAGTGGATGGCGGTTCGCAAGGTCAGGTCTTTTGGTCAAACACGGAGCCACCTCATTTTTCCGAACCGAAAAGCGCTCGTTTTAAACTTGAAGCGGATGGGCAATTTCACACCTATGTATTAACGCTATCCAACCAGGCGAAATGGTCAGGCCAGATTAATCTATTGCGTCTGGATCCGTGTGATTCCACCGCCAATGTGCACCTCCGTTCGTTTAAAATCTTAAGCCATTATGGGGCGAAGGTGGTCCCTTTGGGCTTGTTTTCCAGCGTTCCATTTTCCCACCCCGGCGAATCATTCCAATTACAAGCCAAATTCAAGAACGAGGGTGATATTGAGGCCAATATCAAACTGAGTCTGAGTGATTATGTCCCAGCTGAATTTAAACTAAAACAAAAACTGTCGAAGGCCCTGACCATCCCTCCTGGTGAGGAACAGGAAGCTTCATGGCAATTAGCCGCAAGGAACGAAGGATTATTTTCCATTGAATGCAAGTGGATAGAGTTATCAGGGGATAACCAATCCAATGCATATCAAACTCTTTCACGGCAACTCCATGTTTATGATGTGAAAGAAACTCATAAAACGCTCAAGCTGAATACGAAAAATGGAAGAGCGGTTTTTTATCTCACCAAATTTGGATACGGACCAGTCTGTTTTCAATATCAGAAAGGCAATGAGTGGATTGATATGGCCTGGATGGCTAATTTGGGACGTGCCTCATTTAAATTGGATGATGGAAACATCGAAACCTTCTCCATTTTAACTCAACAGGCAAAGCCTAATGAAAAAGATGGCCGTTTAACATTCACCCATACATTGAACGATCAAGATGGCCGAGTGTGGAAAGTTGTACAGACATATCGCTCACTCGATACTGTCGCGGGGGCGATTGAGGTTGTAAGTGAACTTGAGTTGCTCTCCAACCGTGGTAATGAAAATGCAAATGGCCAGCTGGTTCATTTTTCCGGACCGGAATTATATATAGGTGAAAAGAGTTTTGGCCAGAATAAAGACCTGGCGGTTTTCCCTGGTATTGAATATATCGATCAAGACGCGGTTTCCTCCAGCGATGAAGTCGCTCATCCCCCCGTACGCGATCACTACATGCCTCATCCATACAAAAATACCATCCCCTACATGGCATTAACCCATGATGGTGTTTTAATCTCCATGCTATGGCCCGCGCATGCCAAATGGAGTAAGAATGGATTCGATTTGACACCCAAGTTCGCCGTTCCAAACCGGCTTTATGGACAAAAGAATCACTTGATGGGCTTGTTCGTCCCCAGTGTTCCTAACTATGTGAATGAGAATCGTGAACAAGCTTATGAACCTTATGTAATTCAATCAGGCGAGAAAATCCGGTTGGAATCAGTCATCTATATAACCGCAAGCCATGATCCCAATGATGCTCTCGATGCCTGGTTAAAGATTTATAACAATGGCAACTATCCCGAACCAGAGTCAGCTCCGCGTAGCTATGCCGAATCCATTGCCGTAAGCCGTAAGGCGTATTTAACCACCTGCTGGGATGCAAACGCCAATGGATGGGGCCATTGTGCAGGATGGGCAGCATCGCCCTCCGGCGGTATGCTGGCGCTACTTTCACTCGATCACTTTCTATGTGATGACCCAGAAGTTAAAGAAACGCTCAAAAAACGAATTGATCGAGTACAAAACCATATTCTGAAAACTCAAGGTCCTGCCGGTTTGGGAAGCCCTTCCGGCTGCCATGTGATGACCTTCGAACCGGCTTTTTATTGGGGCGTGGCGGAATCATGGCTGACCAATTGGCGGCGCCGCGCCCAGGGATTGGCGAACGGACAGAATCCGGACGGCAGTTGGGGATTTAATCCTACCCGCGAACAACAAATGGACTTGGGTGAAAAAGGCGAAGTGGTCAGCGGGACCATCTCACCAAACGCCATGTACTTGATGCGGGCAGCACGCATTACCGCCGATCCCGTCGCAACCAAAGCCGGTTTGAAAGCCCTCGATGCATTGAATGCACGAAGCGTGCCCCGTGGAGCTCAGGGCTGGGAATGCCCAATCGCCGCCGGAGATATCATGGTATCCGGGCATGGCACACGGGCCAATCTGGATGCCTACTTGATCACGGGTGATTCATCCTATTTAAAGCAGGCTTTGTATTGGGCCAAAACGGGAGTACCCTTCCATTATTTATGGCGCCTGGATGACCGACCACTGCAAATGTACGCCACCATCCCTATCTTTGGCACAACCTTCTTTTCTCATTCATGGCGGGGAGTACCAGTGCAATGGTGTGGGCTGGTTTATGCTTATGCATTACAAGAACTAGCCAACCATGACCAAAGCCAACCCTGGCTGAAAATCGCGCGTGGGATCGTTAACAGCGCTCTCCATCAGCAACTGACCGATGGTCCATATGCGGGAACATTGCCGGATAGTTACGGTGACTATTTCATTACCGCCAGAGGGGCTTATATCAATCCTGAAAATATCATGACCAATCTGCATGCCTTGGAGGGAAACAGCCTGAATATTCGCACCCTTTTTGTCGAATCACCCTCTAAAACCGCCCTACGAATCAGCGCCAATGCAGACCTGAATGAATTAAAGAAAGAGGATGAAAGCATTCATTTTAACGTTCAATCCAAAAAAGACCGGTTAACAGAACTATTAATAACCCCCTTGGAAGAAAGACCTGAGACTGTTTATATAAATAATAATGCCATTGATGAAGTAAAGAGTCTGTATTCCATAACGCAGGGATGGCGTTATTTGGCGGACTATCAATCCCTCCTCATCCATGTCACTCATCAGTCTGAGGATGAAGACATTCGCATTGTGTGGGGGGATTAATAATAATCCATGAGTCCGGATGAAAAGGGTGAACGGTTGATCTTTATCGGGGGATGCCCCCGATCGGGAACTACGCTGCTCCAAAATATCTTGGATAGCCATCCCGGTATATATGGCGGGCCGGAATTCACCTATATACCACAAATCATGAAACTACGGCGCACCTTGCTGGCATCCATCGAGGCGGGTTCCAACATCGCTTCCTTTTGCCGGGTGGCGCAGGTCAATGAGGCGGTAGGTGATATGCTTGAAAACTTACTGCTCCCTGCCGCAGACCGCCGGGATTGCACGTACCTAAGCGAGAAAACACCGTTTAACGTGTTAGCGTTCACCGATTTGCTTGAAGTATTTCCTCGCACACGTTGTATACAGGTGGTTCGCGATCCACGGGCGATAGTATTATCCATGATGCAGGTCGGGATCAAAGCGCGAAACAAGGGAATTAATCCCCCATCCTTCAGCCAGACCGTGGATGCAGCCATCGAATGCATTGATGAATGTCTTAAAGAAGGAATGAAAGCCGCCCGGATGGCTCCGCAACGAGTGTATACCCTTTGTTTTGAAACACTGGTTTCCGATCCGCAAACAACCGTTTCATCGCTGTGTGATTTTCTTCGATTAGAGCCTGTGGATTCAATGCGAAATCCCTCAAAGTATCAACACGAAGGTGAAAAAAGTTTGGACGGTGTATTTTACGACCGTGATATGTACTATCGTGATCCCGACCGTTCAATCGCTGATAAATGGAAAAAGCAACTGCATCCCAATGTGCAAAAACTCGTAGTGGATTATTTCCAAACACACCCGGATTATATTGAATTAGGATATAACTTTGATTAATTTAAAAATGGTTAATGGGAAAATAATAAATGTGTGGTATTTGTGGAATTTGTTATCAAGATGAAAACCGACCAGTTGATTCTTCACTGCTCAAGGCGATGACAGACATTATCCAGCATCGAGGGCCGGATGATGAAGGTTGGTATGTTGATGGGTTTCTTGGTTTAGGCTCACGCCGTCTTTCCATTGTTGGTTTAAACGATGGCCATATGCCCATGTCGACCAAGGAAAAAGACCTTTGGGTAATCTATAACGGTGAACTGTATAATCACCCGCAATTGCAAGAACAACTGATTGCCAAAGGCCATCGCTATCGCACCCGTTCTGATACCGAAACGTTTCTCTATCTTTACCGTGAATACGGGGAGGATTTTCTTCTCCCTGTCCGTGGTATGTTTGCATTGGCACTATGGGATCGTAATAAGCGCAAACTGATTCTGGCACGTGACCGTTTGGGAATAAAACCCCTCTTCTATCAGCTTGATGAGAAGGCATTACGTTTTGCTTCAGAAATTAAGTGTTTACTTTGTGATCCAGAGGTGAAACGCGAACTCGATTATGATGCTTTAAATCACTATTTGTGCTATTTGGCTACGCCTGAACCTCTGACCATGTTTCGTGGGATTAAAAAATTGATGCCAGGTGAAATGCTGGTTTGGACTCCTCAAACTCTAAAACACCGCATGTACTGGGAACCGAAAGAGTGGATGCAAAAAAGTGAAATATCAACAACTGCAGCAAAAAAGGAGCTGGCAGAGCGCCTGGAAAATGTGGTTGACGAGCACCTTTTATCTGATGTGCCTGTCGGCGCGTTTCTATCAGGGGGAATGGATTCGAGCGTTTTGGTTGCCCTTATGCATCGCATTATGGGTCCTGGCTTCAAAACCTTTTCCATCGGATTCGAAGGGCATAAATTGTTTGATGAAACGCCGCAAGCCAGATTAATCGCCAAACAATTTGAAACGGATCATCAAGAACGTATTTTAAATCCCAACGATTTGCTGAATGCCTTGGATGACATCACCTGGCAATTGGATGAACCCTTAGCCGATTCCTCCTGTCTGCCCGTCTATTTTGTCTCGAAATTAGCGTCAGAAAGCGTAAAAGTGGTATTATCCGGCGATGGGGGAGATGAAATCTTTGCCGGCTATCGAAAATATCAGGCCGAGTATTTCCGGCGTTATTTCTCCTGGATGCCTAATGCTGCTTTACAAACAATTTCCAATTCGCTCATGCCCATGATTCCTGAATCACGCTCAGGACATTGGATGGACCTGCTTCGCCAGGTGAAGAAGTTCTTCCGTGGCGTGAATCCTGATCCATTTGAACGCCATCGGGGATGGGCGATCCATTTTGATGATGATCATCGCAGGGCATTGTTGAACCCGGATGTTTTGGAATCAATCGAATTTGAAACCCCACAAATCAGCCGCAAAACCTTGTTCGACCAACTTCCCCATCATGATGACTTAACGCGTATGTTATGGGTGGATTTAAGGCTGGGATTGCCTGCGGATATGTTGACCAAGGTGGATCGCATGTCAATGCTGCATTCGCTTGAAGTCCGCGTTCCCTTTTTGGATCATGAATTGGTCGAATTCGCTTTTTCGCTTCCTGGGCAATTCAAGTTAAATGGAAAACAGACCAAATGGATATTAAAAGAGGCTTTCAAGGATATAATTCCTGAATCAATTCTCTTTCGCCGTAAACATGGTTTTGATGTGCCGGTGGGTGAGTGGTTCCGCGGCGACCTTCGGGATATGATCGAGGAGGTCTGTTCCGAATCAACCACGAGCCGCCGGGGGTTATTCAACCCCCGGCAAATTCGCTCACTTATAATGGATCATCAAGACGGGATAAGAGATTATAACAACCATCTCTGGATGTTGCTTAGTTTAGAACTTTGGCAGCGCCGTTATCTTGATCCTCCTGCGGGTACGGTTCCTGCTCGGCCCGCCGTATCGGAATCGCTTTGATAATTCCAAGGCGTGTCACTTTCCCTGAATGCGTGCGTTTCTCTTCTTCTGTGGTGTAAAGTACTTTGGCTACGATTCTATCCTGGGGTTGAAGGGTATTTTTGTTAAATATCTCCTTATTAACACCCCGACGTTTAAACCACAGAAAGCCATCATAACTATAATGCCGAAACGTAAAACTGTTCCCTGTATGAGACAGACTGTTTAATTCAACTTCGATCAAATCGCCCGGTGCCACCCGTGGTTCCAGATAAACAATCGGTTCGGACTTCTTTCCGTTTGTCAAAGCCGGTCCCGGAATATTGGTGATTTTCAATTTGTGCATTTCACCAACCTGGACTTCGTTGAGTTGTTTTACAAAACAACGGTAACGGCGGTCCATCACATCATGAAGGTAAAACCCAGGATTTCCTTCAAGGTTCTTTACACCATCCCGGTTTGGCCTTCGATTTTCAACCACAAATTGGATAGTCGCATCGATGAAAGTATTAACAGCAATACTGTCCGGCTCAATATAATGAATCGAATTGGCCGCCAGCCGTTCCAACACCTCGTTGCATATGTCATGGGTTGGACAACTATCCGCCTTGTGATTATGGTGAAACAAAATCTCATGGCCTAAATCATGAACCGATTTATGCTCACCAAAACTCCACGCATGCTCCATTCGTTCATAAAACGACTTTTCCTTTTCCTGGTTCCATGAGAGGTCTTCTTGTGTTTTATTTTTTAATCGATTGAATATCTCTTCACTCAGCAAAGAACGCAGCTTTGACTTGTTACGTTCAAACGCGGCTTTTGCCAGTGAAATACAGCCTTTTTCCACTAATTCCAATATGCGTTCCACATAAAAAAGAAGTATCTCTTGTTCTTCTTGTTGGGTACGGTTATAGGGTAAAACCTTGGTATCCATACTCCACCTTCCTTTGGTTTTTCCCTCCAATGATGAGTGTATCCAGGAAGAGGGTTTGTATGGGCAAGAAGTTGTAAAAACTTGTCATTAGGATGACATTCCCGTGGGAAAAAATGTTGGAGAATTTTGCTTGCCAAATTTTTTTTCACTTCATTTATGCTCGGTAGCGAGTAAAATTTTAAAAGATTAATAATATCTGTAACATATTGATATTTATGTTCTGGATATAAATTCGAATGAATTCAGGATTTTAAAGATGTGGCGTTCTGAAAAGATAAAAGAATCTTGGGAAAGTCTTGATATTGCAATAGATGAAGAAGGATGTGAATATTGCGGGCAGGTTTTAAAAACCGGTTTATGCGCTGCATGTTGCAATGCCATGAATTCTATTGTGTATGAGATCTGCAGGGATCTTATATTGAATGAAGGAATTACAAATCAACCTCGTGATGATAAGGACGAAGATTTTTCAACACAAAAGCCCCGCCAAATGGCCATCCATCGATTTTTACAGGAATTCCCCAAATCCCTGGCTAAACGATGCAGACGGCAAACAAAACTCTTGCAAACTCATGGACGATGGTTTGCCCATCTGGTTGCTTATTGTATGGTAAGCTATTTACGGCGGGATAGGGATTATATGCCTCATCAAATCATCGCCGATGAGGTCTACTTGATGGTCCGCGATCAGGTATTTAACTTTTTAAATCTCGATGAAGATGCAATGGATGCGGAATCCCTTGAGACCATCCGTGGTTTCTATCAAATCCCCGATGCGGATCCTGACGCTCGTATGGTTATCTACTACATGATCATTGAATTGGAACGATGCGGTAAACTGGTGATTGACCGGGGAGCGAAATTTTGCCGGAGTTGTGGGGAAGAGATGGAGGCTGATGAAACCAACACCCTCTGCAGTGAATGCCGGCAGGAGGAACAGTTAAACGTTCGCCGTACGATTGCTTCCGCCATGCCTAAATCATTAATTCAAGAACAGCAGGAAAAACCCTCCCCCATTCGATCCGGAATGCATGTCCGAAAATTTTGACCCCTCTAACCTGTCACTTATGAACCACTTTCCACAAACCCATCACTTCAGTTCCTGATGCATAACGTGTAATGAATTCAAAATAAGGCGGCGGATCAGAAAAGAGTTGATCAATCCAAACCGAATTGGCATAACCGGCCAACCATCGCCCCGTGGGAACCAGAAGCCAATCCGCTTCAATATTTCGACAAAATTCATATAAAGATTCCAGCGATTGTTTGTCGATGTCAGGCTCCCATGCTTCTATACTACGAACATAATCCCTATTTTCAAAATCATATTTTGCTAAATAAAAAGCCACCGGTTCGTTGGCCATGGGAGCATAGATGGTATCTCCGGATTGAGTTCGTTTTTTCAAGTCCTGTATAACCTCGCCATAAGGGAGATAGGTACGCTCCCAGTTACCAAAGGTGATATACGAGCGGTCTCCCATCGCCCGGCCTTTCACGGGATCAGACTGATCCCGGTCCATCACAAAATCAGCCCAAATCAAAGTAAGAGGTAAAAGCACATAAACCACACCTATTTTCAACCACGTGCGATTGGATGTTAGCTCTGAAAGAAAAAAGGCTGCAGGAGGTATTAATCCCACATAATAGGGTAATGCCTGGCGCACGTTACGATAGGTGGTGGACATGCAGCTGAGCATGAAATGAACACCAATCCAGGCGATAAATAATACACCGGTGCGTGTGTATTTTTTCATGAACAGGAAAGTCAACCCAATAAGAAATAGTACCGCCAGCGGCCAGCTTATCCCTTGGGGTATCGCCGATAGGTTTGCGCCAATCCGGGTAATGGTGGGGAAAGAAATTTTTGAAGGGATATCAGAATTGAACGAGGATAATTTCATATAAAGCAAGACCGTGATGCTAGCTATACTGCAAGCCAATACAGCGGGGAAAATCGTTCTCTGGCAGCCCTTTTTAGGGAATAAAAAGTCATAGGCCGCCATTAACGCAAATGCGGGAATAACACTGACCGCCGGATGTTTATAAAGGCAGCCACACACACAAAAGATCGTTCCCCAAAGTAGATCAAATCGGTTTTTGTCCTCGATATATCGCATAAGATGGAAAAACGCGGCGATCACAAAAAATAATGTGCCGCCTTCGATCATATGGGTGTTGCCATAATGAAAGATGGGAGGGAGAAATACATAGATACAACACGCCAGTCGGGCGGCATAACTATTAAAGAAATAGAGGGTCAGGCGATATAAATAATACGCTCCAGCAAAGGTAAATGCAATTTGAACTATACGGCCCACCCACTCCTGCAAACCCATAAAGAAATAACACGGGATCAGGATGATTTTTGATAAAGGGGGATAACGAAAAATTGAACCAAGGTCACCAAATTGGTCTGGCAGGGAACTGAGATTCAATAACATGGCATAGATAAATGAGATACCTGCTATCCACAAAAAAGTTTCCCAATAATGATTGATAAGCTTGCTGCTTATCCATTTATACGTCAGGCTGATTGCTTTTCGCCACCTGGAAAATACTGGAATTCCGATTAATAGGATAAGAAACAGGGCGAGTAAACCATATTGAATATTAAAGCCTATCACGGAAGAGATGGAATCCACGAAACGGTCGGCAACTAACGCAGGAATCACGGCATGGTCAATCGTATCCAGGCCAGTTAGGATAGGCAGATTCAAGAAAGGGACATGGCAGATAAAGGCTACCGAAAAAAGCGCCGCAAAGAAATATGTATCATTCGCGGATGATGAATCGTCCTCATCATAAAAATCCGTTGTTGCAATCACTGCTCTTAGCAACAGGCTGCATCCCGTCATGAAAAGAATTAATCCGAGAAAGACGATCAACCGGCTCCAATCCAGGCCGGGCAAATACCACATAGGATAGGCGATGAAACATAGCCACCAGATAAGCAAAAATGTGAATTGTTCGGTGGGTTGGGATGAGCTATGCAACGTGTGTTTGATCTTAATGAATGCCATCTTTTTTAACAACTTTGGAAAACATATAGTTCAATTATGGTGTCCAATTTGGATACTTGAAATATTCGAGCGATTTTTTCGTTGGCGAGTATGCGAATGGTTTGATCCAATGCCTTGGCTTTTTTCCAGATTTGAACAACAGCGGCCAGGCCGAGGCTGTTGATAAAATCCACATGTTCCAAATCAATAACCACCAAAGTATTTCCCGCTTGTTTTAACCGTGCCTCCACATCGGATTCAAAGTTCCTGGATGAACTGGCGTCCAACGCGCCTTTGACTGTTATGTATATTGTCGATTGAAAGCGATATTCTAGGTGATCGTCCAATCTATCATCTCCTGATTCTTCAAGCAATTGAAATTGATATATTGCCACAAAATGGAATTCAAAACCACTGTTACAGCCATCGTATTGTTTAAATTAAGATACAAGGAATGGCCTTTCCAATCTATCAGTGGAGGGTTTGGGTGATTTTCCATCTGCCACCGATTTTTTGAAGGTGGATTTGCACCTGACGTGTGGTATTGGATGGTTTTGATAGATAGTGATGCATTAAATTGCTGCTGGATTGAAATTGAAAAGTATACTTTACAGATGCCTGAGCGGTCTGTTTGGTTTCATCGATGCTAATATGACAAGTGATAATATTGATTTGCCGTTCAGATGTTTCCCGGAACAAATTGTGAAGCGCGCCTGTTATTTCTTCGCGTGACATACCACTGGAATCGCTATAGTTTGCTGCTAGAAGATTTTGAAGGGTGAAAATCGAACCTTTTTCAACTGCACGCCGCCCCCGTTCAATGGTGCGTTCAATCCGCTCTTCCTCGCTGATCAAAATGTAGGTCATCAACACCCATGTTGTCAAAATGACAAAAAGGATGGCGGTCAAAAAAATAAGAAAAGATTTCATTGTACGTTCGCCTGATTCCCCATTTATGCTTTTGGTGCAATCGAAAATTAAGTCTCTGTAAGTGATCAGCCATTTGACGCATCATTCCCCTCCCAAAACTAGGAGGGGCTCACCATTGATTAGTAATCCAAAAGGGGGGAGATGTCAATTAATTATGGTTCCGGGCCAAGGAACCATAACAAATCCATCGCATCAATTTTTCCATCCTGGTTTAAATCGTTCTCTGTCGAGAAGCGTTGCCAGGTGGTGGAAAAATGAAACAAATCTTGATAATCAAAACGTTGATCCAAATTCAGATCCCTTAAAATAGGAGATAAATTTTGGGATTTGGATGAATGGATAATGTACTTTGAAGTAGGCTCCTGCAAAAACCAAACACCATTAAGAGAACCATTGCCTTTTGTGGCGAGGTTGGTTAGCTTTAATGAAGAGGTCGCTGACTGGGTGGTAATTGATGCAACGTTGTTGAAGTGAATCACCAAATTTGATGATTCACCAGGAACCTTTTGAATGAGGGCAAAATAGAGTTCGTAAGCCTTATCTGATGGGCTCAATTGGGCGGAAAAAGTTGCTGATGCCACTACCATTGAACCTTGAATTTGAAATGAGGATGAGATTTGCCAATCCGAGTCCACATTTAAAAGAGCATTGATATTGTTTCGATACGAGGTTTTGATGGTCTTATTCGCCCCTATGATTTTTGAGGTGCCATTAAAAAAAGCAAATGGGAGCTGATCCAGTCGCTTTTCCCCATAGTAACTGATGGTTCGGCTAAGGGATGATGGGATGCTGTGATCACTTTGAAGGGGATAGTGAAGAATAACCAGTTCTTCGTTCGAAAATTCATCATCCAATTGCTCAGCAGCCTCAAGGGCATACGTACAATTAAAACAATCAGGATGAGTGAATAGCTCAAATATAACCGGATGATTCTGAGCATATAAAGGATGGCTCAGAAGCAGGAAGAAACACGCAGGAAACAATCCTTTCATTATCATAAGCACATACCATAATAAAAATCGATTGGTTTCCTTTTAGTTTATCAAAAGAGAGGATAACAAGTAATATTATTCAACCGTTATTATTCAAGAAAATCAAAATAGCGGATTTTTAATAACATCTAATTTCCTTGAGGAAACAGAGGAAATGTGAGATAGTATATGTTATAGATACATAATTACCTGTATTGATAGAATAAGATTGAAGGATTGCTTCAATAGGATATAAACTCATGAAATCCCAGAACGAAAATATTCGTGTCCTTATTTTTAAATATCACGATCTTTGGATTGCTCAGTGCTTGGAATATGACATATCTGCACAAGCAAACACGTTGAAAGAATTACAGGACAAGTTTGTTTGTACACTTATGGCTTATGTGATGCTAGCAATTGATAACAATGAACGTCCATTTTCAAATGTTCCTAAAACACCTAAAGAGTTTTGGAAAATGTTTAACAAAGGAAATCCTTTAAAAAAACCTCTAAAGATTCCATCACCGCCCAGACGAAAAATTCATGGCAAATACATTAAAGAGTATGTTCCTAAACAAGCCTCGTTAGCATTGTCGGAAACACCTTGTGGATAACTCAAACAAAGAATTACCAACGTGGGAAGATTTTATTGAAGCTCTAAAAGAATATGGAGTGAAGATAAAGACCGATTAGCGGGTAATCCCTTCAAATGGAGTCAAATATAATTTTATCTTATTAGAGTATAAAATGATTCACCAGGTTAGATCTGTTCCTGTTTCATACAAGCCCAGGGATAAAATATCCAAATTTAGAATTCGAACAATCTGCCACAACCTGGGGATCGATTCCACTGATATCGAATTTGACCTCTTGTAACTACACCCTTCTTATCTTCATCAAGCGGATAGTTCCAAATGGTAACGTTTAATCAAAAAATGCTGGCGAACAAAAAGAGGGAAGCGGTATTCACCGCTTCCCTCTGGGTGTCTTGATATAGTAAATAGAAATTTTTAACGCTTGGAGAACTGGAAGCGCTTTCGGGCGCCGGGGCGTCCATATTTTTTACGTTCAACCATGCGCGGATCACGGCGAAGGAAACCGGCCCGTTTAAGTGATGGGCGGTATTTGCTGTCAAAATTGACCAATGCCCGGGAAATTCCATGCAGCAAAGCGCCTGCCTGGCCACTTAATCCACCGCCCGTAATGTTGGCGTAGACGTCATATTTCCCTTTTGTTTCCGTTACATCAAACGGTTGTTGAATGACCATTTCCAGGGTTTTTCGCATGAAATAGTCATCATAATTCTTTCCGTTTACGTTTATTTCGCCTGTCCCGTTTTTTATATATACGCGAGCAATGCATGTTTTCCGCCGGCCAGTGCCATATGAGATGTAAGGATTTGCCATGATTTAAAACTGATTCCTCCTTATATTAAAGCGAGTAAGGTTTCGGATTATGAGCCTTGTGTGGATGGGAGTCACCACGGTAGACACGCAATTTCTTCAACATTTTACGTCCCAACTTTGTTTTGGGGAGCATACCCCAAATGGCCTTTTGAACGACTTTTTCCGGTTTTTCATTGATGGCCTTTCGATAAACCATGCGTTTGAGTGATCCGGGATACCGGCTATGATGAATTATCTCTTTTTGATCGATTTTCCGACCTGTGAGTATAATTTTGTCAGCATTGATAACAATGACATGATCGCCGGTATCTTTAAAAGGCGTATAAATCGGTTTATGTTTTCCTGTTAATAAGGTGGCGACCTGGCTGGCCAAGCGGCCCAGAGCGACACCTGAGGCATCAACCAAATGAAATTGATGTGTTTTTTGGATTTCTTCAGGGGTTGCTATGTGTGTTTTCATGATTCCACCCATCTAATTTATTTCTTTACAGAATCTGGAATTTTATTTGGTAAATCCCAATAGGTCAAGGCCAGTATGGTTTTTGATTCAATTCTTTTTTTCAAGATGATGCTCAAACTCAATTAACTCAAGTGGAATTTCAAAATTTAGGCATAATAATATAAATTTGAGTATACGTATTTATAAAAGTGGGTGATTTTCACAAAACTTTGGAATATTTATTTGCTAAATTTAGTAAAACTCATTAAAATAGTTTTGCTCTAAAAAACATATCTAAACAAAGGGTGATAGGAATGAGATCAAGGCGATGCGTCATCTGTGAAAAAATGAGAAGAATGGATGATAAAAGCGTCTCATGCCAGGAATGCGAAGAGAAGGAACTCGATATATTGATGGCAGTATATGCCTATATTCACTTGAGTGAAGATGAATTTGTCTCTGTAAACGAACTGTTGGAAGAGATTGATCCAGTGAATGGTGTGGGGCTAAACCGAAAGTTTTTAAGCAGTTGGATTCGAAAAGATTGGCTTGAAAAAAATGATGTGGATTGTGTACGAGTTCCTGAGCCAATTCAGGAAAGCCTGGATCAGGATGGTTTTGAATTAAAAACCACGGTGAGGGAAACCTTAAAACGAATACATGAGGGCAAGCCAGCTTATGATCCAGAAATTCTCAAAGATTTTAAAAACAAGGTCGAAAACGATGAGGAAAAACGAAAGCGCCAGGGAATGGTTTTTATTGAGAGATTAAAAACAAAAAAGAAACCCTGAATGAATTCTTTATTCATCCGCAACATATTTTTTCACCAATAAAGCTTCCAGGGTATCGGCATAATCTTCATTCAGCTGCAGGTAGATTTCATTTTGCTTGGCGGGTGTATCAACGGCGAAAAATAAGGCATAAAGAGCAAATGGGATCAGTTGGGGATCAGGACTGTTTTGCATCCACTGACGAATGTTTAATGCAGCCTGATCGTAGTTTTGCATGCGTATATTGGCGAATGCGCTTACTAATTCAATCGGTGTCTGAATGGGAGATTGTGAAGCCCCTATTTGCTGGGATAAAAATGAAAGCCGTGCGGAATCCTCCTGGATATGCGCCAAGTGTACTAAATTCAGGAACAAATCATTTTTCAAAAGTTTGGGATCCTCACCGATGGCACTAGCTTTCTCAGTGGCTTGAATTAGAGTTGGGGTTTTTGACCACATGAGGTGTTCAATATCTTCATCAATTCGCCCTCCACTCATCAAAATCAATGGGATAAGTTCGACCAATGCTTTTGCGGCCCAGGGCGAGTTCTCCCATTTTTCGATCATGGTTTGGTAATAACCGACAAGTGTTTCCAAATCTTCTACATCCTGAGCGAGTTTGTAATATATTTCAGCAAGTGGTTCAATATAACCGGAACCGTTGATTATCCGATTTAACATCCTATCCACTTGCTCTTTTTCGCCAAGCAACAACAGCCGGCGCAGTTCCTCCAACGACCGGCGGGTGGTGGGATCAAGGGTGTCAAAACCTCGGTCCTGGGCATGGACTGTTTCATAAATGGCTCGTTCGCCTGAAATTATCATTAATAAAGCAAGGCAAAGAAGGAATAACCAAGATTTACGCCACAATGCTTTTCACCTTTCTTTCCAGTGGAGTGCCATAAAGAGTGTACGATGATGCATCGGTTATGGTTACGGGAAAGATATCGCCAATTTCCATAGGACCATAATCGCCATAGAATTTTACTACACGGCTGGTTCTCATTCGTGTTTCGGTTACGTTGGTCTCTTTTTTGGGATCCCAGCCAATCCGTTCAACCATCACTTCGACGGTTTTATCGAAGAAAGCCTGGTTTTGCTCTTTGGCAATTTGATGTTGAAGTTTAATCAATTTATCCAAGCGTTGTGCTTTGGTAAAGTCATGCACCTGATCTTCCATCTCTGCGGCTGGTGTTCCCCGGCGTGGTGAATATTTAAACATAAAAGCCGCGTCAAAACGAACGGATTGCATTAAATCCAAGGTTTGCTGGAAGTCTTCGTCTGTTTCACCTGGGAATCCAACAATAACATCCGTGGTAACTGCAGGGGGGATGAGATGATCCTTGAATTGTTCTCTAAAGTATTGAATTCGATCAAGATACTCTTCGCGAGTGTAATTTCGCTCCATTCTATCAAGAATTCGATTTGACCCAGATTGCACGGGAAGGTGAAGCTGTTCGCACACATGGTCTAGCTCAGCTACCGCTTTTAACATTTCCGGGGTTGCGGAATTTGGATGGGAAGTGGCGAAGCGAATGCGTTCCAAGCCATTGATATTATTTACCATTTCCAACAATTTCGCAAAATCGATATCACCATGGTGATAGGAATTGACGGTTTGGCCGATCAAGGTAATTTCCCTAAATCCTTTGTTTACAAGGATTTCGGCTTCTTGCAAGATGATGCGGGGATCTCGAGAACGCTCAGCACCGCGGGTGTAGGGAACGATGCAGAATGAGCATTTTTTATCACATCCCTTCATGATGGATAAAAATCGGGGATAGCGAACCGCTTCAGCCTCTGTGGGATAGACCTGGTCGACTTCATCCTGAATTCCACTCAAGTTGAGAACCGGACCTTTTCCATGCTCCAAGTCGTCAACCAGCTGGGCAACCGAGCCAATCGCCCCTGGTCCCATTACTAAATCAAGATGGGGAATAGCCTTGATAAGGCGTTCACCCTCTTTTTGCCCCATACAACCACATATCCCTAAAAACTTTAAACTTCCCTTGTTTTTATATTTCTTCAGCTGGCCTGCCCGGCCTCGGACACGCTGCTCAGCGCCTTCCCGAATCGCACAGGTGTTAAGTAAAATCAATTCCGCTTCATCCAGATTGGATGTAGGGCTATGGCCAGCGCTATTGAGCAATCCGCTCAATGATTCCGTGTCATAAACGTTCATTTGACAACCGAACGTTTGGATAAAGTACTTCATGGTTTATTTCCGGCTTCCCAAATTGTATTGTGTCAACCTTCCCCTGGTTCTTCCCAATCTTGGGAGGGGAATGGAAATTCAAATAGTTGAATTTTTACTCTTCTTTTTTGATAGTTCAAAATTAAAAGTATATATCATCCATATATATTTTTAATCCCATTCAAGCTAAAATGAATGGCGTTGTTTGTTAAGCGCACTGAAAACCCGGGAGGAGTAAATGGCTGATTGGTTTAACCTAAGATATGAAGGGTAACCTCTTGGCTACATATGCGGTTTATGAATCAAAAAACCTTTCAATATGATCCCAAAGGACATTCCAGGCATTTGTATCACAGCCGGCATCGAATCATGAATTGGGTACATGGCGCCCACATTCGTGAAGCGCTGGCACATGCCGGTTTGGACTCTGAACGATCGATTTTGGATGCGGGTTGCTCGGATGGAGAATTACTGGTGCGGGCAAATGGGAATTATTCATTTGCCGTGGGGGCTGACCATAATCTCCAGTCTTTGCAAACCCTTTTAGAACGGATGAATTCAGATACCAATTTTTTATGCCTTCAAAGTGATATCCGGAATTTGCCCTTTCAGCAGGAATCGTTTAATGTGATATGCTGCCTGGAAACCCTCGAACACGTGGATGGCGAACAACAGGCCATTAAAGAACTGAAGCGGGTATTGAAAAAAGAAGGGACATTAATTGTCTCTGTTCCCATTGAACTTGGCCTATCCATTTTGCTAAAACAAGGTGTCTCCACTTTATGTTTTGGTGGATATCGCGGATCGTATAGCTGGGGTGAATTATGGAACGCCACGATTGGCAATTTGGATAAAATTGAACGCCCCAGTTTTTCTCAACATAAAGGGTTTGATTATCGTCAAACCCTGGCTTTTATTAAAGAAGAGTTTACCAACGTACATTGTGTTGGGCTGCCATTTCGCTGGTTTGGTGCCTACTTCAACACTCAGTTTATGATGATCGCAAAAGAAAAGAGATAAGGAGAATGGTGATGAATCATACCTCAAAACTCAATCGACGGAATGCACTGAAAAATTTAATGTTTACCACGGCCACGTGTGCTCTTCCCGCCATTTCAATGGGAAAGGAATCCAAAAAGCCCAATGTATTATTCATCGCTGTGGATGACTTGCGCCCGCAGTTAGGGTGCTATGGGCACAAGCAAATGCACTCACCCAATATCGACAGGCTCGCTGGCCAAAGCATTCAGTTCAATCGCAGTTTTTGCAATGTTCCAGTGTGTGGAGCCTCCCGTGCCAGTTTGATGACCGGAAGCCGGCCCACGCGAAACCGTTTTTTAGGCTATAGCACGTGGGCTGAAAAGGATCTGCCTGGTGTGACAACTCTTCCCGAGCATTTTAAGAAACATGGGTATCACACCATATCGAATGGAAAGATTTTTCATCATCAAAACGACTGCCGGGAAGGATGGAGCGAAGCACCCTGGAAGCCGAGAAATGAGGAAGGAAATTGGCGGGATTACCAATTGGAAGAAAACAAGAAACTTGAAGCAAATGATTCAAGCAGCCGTGGGCCTGCTTATGAGAAAGCCGATGTGCCGGATGAAGCCTATTTTGATGGGAAAATAATGAAGAAATCCGTATCGGACCTGCGCCGCTTGGCTAAAAAAGATGAACCTTTCTTTTTAGCCGTTGGTTTTTTAAAGCCTCATTTGCCCTTTAATGCGCCTTCCAAGTACTGGGATTTGTATGAGCGGGATAAAATCGATATGGCTGATAATCCCTTCCGCCCGAAAAATGCACCCGATGCCGCCATGCACAATTGGGGAGAGTTAAGGAACTATTATGATATTCCTCAAAAAGGATCATTATCAGATGAGAAGGCTCGAACCCTAGTGCATGGCTATTATGCGTGTGTAAGTTATACCGATGCCATGATCGGAAAACTGATGGATGAGCTCAATGCGCTCAATTTAAAGGATAATACCATTATTATATTGTGGGGGGATCATGGATGGAATTTGCGCGAACATGGCTTGTGGTGCAAGCACTGTAACTTTAAAACCTCACTTCAAGCTCCCCTTATGGTCAGCGCACCAGGGATGAAACAAGGGATTCAAACCGATGCATTAACTGAATTTGTTGATATTTATCCCTCCTTATGTGAATTATGTGAATTGCCATTACCGGAACATCTTGATGGTAAAAGTTTTGTCCCTCTGCTGAAAAACCCTGACCAGGAATGGAAAAAAGCTGTTTTTAGCCGGTTTTACGCTGGCGATTCAGTTAAGACAGACCGATATCTTTATACTGAGTGGCGAGACAAGAAGGGGGACGTGTATGCCCGAATGCTCTATGACCACAAAAATGATCCCAAAGAAAATGTCAATATTGCCGAAAAACCGGAAAACAAGGCGTTGGTGGGTCGATTGAGCAACCTATTGAAAAAGCAGATTCAGAAATCATTAAAAAAATAGGAAAAACTTGAAAGTAAGCTTGACTCTCCCCTAAGGGCAAACCGTAAAGTAACTCTCAAACCCTTGATCTGATTATCAGCAGGGATAAGGAGGCCATCATGGCGCAAGCAAAACAAAGTTTTGAGGTTGAAGAGAAGAGCGTGGAAGAAATGGTGGTAGCGAGTATTCGCTACAAAGGGCGATATGATGAGTGTGGTAAGGCGTATTCCAGGATATGCCGAAGTTACGGGCGATTTGTTGCTGGAAAACCGCTTAATCTTTACTACGATCCGGAATACAAAGAAGATGATGCCGATATCGAATCATGTATTCCCATCAAACCAACGGATAAAACCGTGGAAGGCATCACCATCCGAACCTTACCCGCTGGACGATGCATAAGTTTAATTCATCAAGGACCTTACGATCAATTAGGGCGTTCGTATGAGACGGTATTATCTTATATCAAGGAAAAAGACCTGGAGACGGAAATTCCTTCGCGAGAAATATACATCAAAGGCCCCGGCATTATCTTCCGGGGGAATCCCCAGAAATATTTGACCGAGATTCAGATGTTTATAAAGGGGTAATTTGAATAAAATAATGGGTTTTTGATAAATGATTCAAAATTAAACCAAGCGTTTACTCCCAATACAATAGAGGGATCAGTAATTCCAATATAGACACATTAAATTTGAATGTGTATAATACACACAGAATGGATAGTCGTGAAATAATCAAAAAATTACGGGTGGATGGGGTATCTTCATCATTCGAAAGGTGATCATCACCAATTCAAACATCCCTTCAAACAAGGTAAAGTGACTGTTTCGCATCCAAAAAAGAATATTCCAATTGGCACATTGTGAAGTATTTTTCGGCAAGCAGGATGGGATTGGAGGGAAAAATGAGATATCCTATTGTTATTCATAAAGATTCACATTCTGATTATGGAGTCACTATTCCAGACTTACCAGGCTGTTTTTCTGTAGGATCAACCATAGAGGAAGCAATTAATATGGCACAAGAAGCAGCCGAGTGCCATATTGAAGGCATATTAATTGATTCTGAACCTTATACCTACTCCCAACAACATTGAAGTTCATAAAGATAATCCGGATTATAAAGATGGAATTTGGGCACTGGTGGACGTGGATTTCACAAAACTTTCGTTAAAAACCAAACGGATTAATATAACCATGCCGGAAAGATTGATCAGGACAGTTGATCAATATGCCAAACGGCATGGTTCAACACGTTCAAGTCTCTTATCACAAGCCATAACTGAATTTATGGATGCACATCCTCTTAGCCATTAAAAAAGGATGAAAATAGTATAAAATGTTATTCCCGTCTTTATCTGTGGTTTTTTGTTAGAATTCGGTTAGACGGGACAGGGGTACTGATTACTCATTTTTTTGTTGATACCATATTTCTGCAAATCAAAAGACTTTATTAAAGGTAAGGATGATTGAATGACGAATTTGGAACACACCTCGTTACCGGCGGGAACTAATGTGCGCATTTTGCTGCAAAATTGCCGATGTGGTGATGATTATATGAATCGTGCCGAGATGGTTTCTCCCCTTATCAGGCAGGCGGTGCGGGATGTCGACCTTACGGATTTGGAAGAAGTGGGTTATTCGTTTGATGGTTGCGGCTATACATTGGCTTTGATTTTGGCGGAATCTCATATTGTGATCCACACCTGGCCGGAAAATGAATATTTGGTGTTAGTAGAGATCAGTGTGTGTGATTTTCAGCGTTCCAATCGTGAACGGGCTATCGAATTGGGAAACCGTATTGCTTCCATTTTTAAGGCCGATAAAAAAATGGTGGAAACCTCAAGTATGATTCCCCGGTTCAGTGACAGCATGACCGTCAGTTCAGGTTATGGAATTTATTTGGAAATTGACTCGCTGCTGGCTTCACGCAAGAGTGCTTTTCAAGAAATGGTTGTTGGGGAATCCAAGGCGTTTGGACGGTTTTTGGCGCTGGATGGTGTGTTGCAAACCTGCGAAGGAGATGACGCTTTTTATCATGAGCCGTTGGTTCATGTTCCCATGCTATCTCATCCCGATCCCAAGCATGTGCTAATCTGTGGAGGAGGAGATGGTGGGGCTGCCAAGGAAGTGTTGAAACACCCGAGTGTTGAGCGATGTACGATGGTTGAAATCGACTCTGAAGTAGTGGAAATTTCCAAGGCGATGCTGCCTTCCATACATGAAGGTGTCTTTAAAGATCCTCGTTTGTCTATTCGAATTGAGGATGCCATGGAATACATCAAGGCAACCGAGCAGGAATACGATGCCATCATAATGGACACCACTGATCCGATCGGTTGCTCGGAAGTGTTATTCACCGAGGAATTTTATCGTGAAGCACAACGGCATTTACGCACGGATGGCCTGATGACGCTTCATGTTGGAGCGCCCTTGAGTACAGAAACATTATCCATGCAAGCCATTGAGCAGTTAAATTCTGTGTTTGATCATATACGTCCTTATTTACATTTCGTTCCCTCCTATAGTTCGATGATGGGTTTTATGTTATGTGCACAAAATGATGTCGAACTCCCCTCACCTGACGTTGTGGAGAAGCGCTTATCCGAACGGGGGATAGATCAGTTACAGATAATCACGCCGCAAACGTTCCACGCCATGTTTGCGATCCCACCGCGGTTTAAGAGCCTGCTTCCAGAATTGGTATCCGTTAGCCATTAATAAAACTTCATCCTAACTTTCTTGCTTAAGTTTCGGGGCGCCCCGGTTTTTAATTCGGGGGGTGCCGTCGATTTATCCTATTCTTGGTTATCTCAGCGCTTTCGCGCTGACGAAGATAAATTTAATAGGCCTTGTTTGTTCTTCGCTAAATGGTCCTCGATCCTCTCGAACCGAGGAGGGTATAATCCTTTTTAAACGTATGCACCCGGTAATCTGAATAAGCTTA
>CAZFER010000009.1:0-125312 GCA_964517495.1 uncultured bacterium
AGGTGCCGAATGGTTCACCCGGTGTGCCTTGTCCCCAATGATCGGGGACTATCATGGGATCATAGGTTGGAACCTTTGCTTCGGTGGAAAAGCAAACGTCAAATCCATGGTGCCAGGGTGGCGAATAATGAGAGGTATCACCGAGGCGGCCACGGTTGGAGTCTTTAACTTCTGTAGTAAGCGTTCCCAAGTGCCATTTGCCAAAGTGACCGGTGGTATACCCTTCAGTTTTCAGTGCTTCGGCGAGGGTGATTTCATCACCCGGCATATGACCACTATTGGCGGTAAATACGCCATAGCGGTAGGGGTGCCGTCCGGTCAGGCAACTGCCCCGGGTTGGTGAACAAACAGGGGCAGCAGCATAAAAACGGGTGAAGCGAATTCCCTTCGCTGCCATCGCATCCAGGTTGGGTGTTTGAATAACAGGGTGGCCATTAAATCCTGTATCCCCCCACCCCATATCATCGGTCATGCAAAGAATGATGTTGGGCTTGTTATTATCGCTGGATTGCGCCAATGCAGACGTTGAAAAAGCGGCGGAAAGTGAAGCCAAACCTATCGTTTGAGCAAATGAACGGCGTGTCATATTTGATTGCATGATTTTTCTCTCCATGTTTAATTTTCTATTATAAATTTCAATAACATGAGAATGAGAAACAAACTTTCAACTCTCCCCTCGCCCCTGCCAGGCTTGGGAGGGGAATGGTGCTTTAAATAGCTGAGCACTTGCTTCTATTACTCCAGGTCCAGATTGTCTCCAACACTCTTTTGCAATTTTCGTAATTTCTGATCAAGGTCAGCGATCACATTCGTATATTCGGCCTTTCCGGCCAAATTGGTTTTTTCCCAGGGATCGGCTTTCATATCAAAGAGTTGCACGTTTTGAACTTTGGGATAACGGATTAGTTTGTATTGTTCGGTGCGAACCATACGTTGATAATCAACATACGATCCAAAGATGGCGTCATGCACGTTATCTTTCTCGCCTCGAAGGAGAGGCATCAAGCTGGGGAATTCAACGGTATCGGGTATGGGAACACCTGCCATTTCGCAGGTGGTGGCATACAAGCTGTGCAAATATACCATAGAATCGATCTGACGCCCTTCTTCAAGTCCGGGCCCACAAAAGACAAGGGGCAGGCGAATGCTATGATCATATTGATTTTGCTTTCCCATCAATCCATGCTGGCCGACCGCGAGGCCATGATCAGCGGAGAAGATGATCACGGTGTTATCGGCTTTGCCGGTGGCTTCGAGTGCATCAAGAATTCGCCCGATTTGGGCATCAGCATGAGATATAATGGCGTAATATTCCTGCAAATGCACTTTGACGTCATGTTCTGAGCGGGGAAACGGAGCCAGTTTTTCATCACGCAGGGTGTATCGCTGCCCCTGATCGAAGGGATGTTCCGGCAAATAATTGGGGGGGATCTCTATTTTATCCAATGGATACATATCGATGAATTTTTTGGGGGATTGGCGTGGATCGTGAGGAGCATGGAAAGAAACATACATAAAGAATGGATCATCACTTGAAGCGGCCTGGTTTTTAAGGAAATCGATCGAGGCATCCGCCCATTCCTTGCTGCTGTGGATAATGGTGCCATCATCCTGCTTGCGCCAATGGCCCTTCCGGGTTTTGTCGTATGGCTCCCAGGTATTGCCGGGGGCTGGGCGGTTATAGGCTTCGCCATTCACGGGTGTGGAAGGGAACATACCACCACCATGCGGACCAACCATCTTAAAACTCTGCTTTAAGGAAAGATCACCGTTATGCCATTTGCCGGTCATAAAGGTGTTATAGCCGGCATTCCCCAATGTTTCACCCCACAGGGGAACACGAGGTTCAATTCCCTTTTTTGCATCACCAA
The DNA here is from genome assembly GCA_964517495.1 of uncultured bacterium. GTDB lineage: Bacteria > Hinthialibacterota > Hinthialibacteria > Hinthialibacterales > Hinthialibacteraceae > CAZFER01. The sequence goes on from CAZFER010000009.1 coordinate 1,872, forward strand.
TATCGTGGCGCGCGTGGTATATATAACGGCCGGTGTTGAGCATGGCACGGCTGGCAACACAGACTGCCCCTGTCCAGGATCCCTGATTAAACGTGTGGGTAAAGGTAACTCCCCGTTTAACCAAGCGGTCGATATTCGGGGTTTTGACGGCGGGATTATTCAATGCACCGATCGAGAGAAAGGTTTGGTCATCGGTAAAAAGAAACAAAAAGTTCGGTCGTTTTTGTTCTGCATACCCGAGATTTACCAATGAGGGCATTGCAAACGCAGAAGTGAGCGCGCTGGTTTGTTGTAAGAATTCACGTCGTTTCATTTTTATACTCCCTGGGGATTAATACGGTTTGCTTGATCACATATGGCGAAAACATAGATTCTGTCCAATGACATTAAGTCAAGATATTTCACTCCAAATCCCCCGTCAACGGGGGGACTTGGAGAACAAACGGCTTACGTGTGCATTGATGAGCCGGAAAACCTCACCCATCCACAACGGCTCCCCGGTATCACGATGGGATTGACCATCTGCCCCACAATTTTTGGGTAAAGATCAGCCCAGTCATTGGGGAAGGAATAGTGGAGCCAATAGTAAGTTCTCACTCCCTTTCCACTTCATAGAGCTGACACATTACAAAACATCAATACAGTGAACGAATCACCAATGCTGGTCCAGGGAGTAACACTTCAATACCGTGATGTTTCGTATCAGACAATAATCCTATTGTATTTAATCCCTTTTGCAGAATTTCAGGCTGAATAGGGATAACACGATAAAGTAAATCATGGTGGCCATCTCCTGCGACAGGCAATGGGTGTCCATTTAAAGTAAACGGCTCTTTGACATCCCCTTTGCCACCATCCCAAATCACAACATGAAGTTCAGCATATTCAACCTGTTCTGGATTTACATCCACTTGAATCGTACATTCTTTAAATCGATTATCCCGAGACCAGAATGGTATTGGAAGATCATGTGATTGATATATGGAGACCAATGAATTATCGCAGTTAGGAGTGCTAAGTCCATTTAATTCAGGAGTTTTAAACACTACTTTTGGTTCATCTTTAAATACGATTTCTGCTTGAACGGCCATTTCATCCTGCGAAGGTATCATCGACACATCCCACCCCACCCGAAAGGGGGGTGTATCAGACGATCCGATAATGGCAACAGGGTTCTTGGATTTTGTAAAACCATGCCAATCTCTTGATTTGCAATTACCATTTTCATCATATCCATAATAAAAACCCCGATAATCAACCCGCTTGATCATCTTTGAAGAGGATTCGGGATAATCCAAACGTAATGAAATCACTTCCTCATTTAAATCATTCTTTTCAGCGATCACAGTGGCGGTAAATTTATCCAAGCCACGTTTTTTTAAAAGTGAATGTTCACGTTTTAATTCCGCTTTTAAAGCAACATTATCAATTAAAAAGTGCCCCCAAAAGGTTGTTCCGGTATCACAGGCAAACTGAAAAGCATTATATCCATTCACTAAATCTAATATTTTCAGAGATATATCTGGATACGTATAAGTGCAATGATGATCAACCGTTCCAACCTCTGGCAATTCATACGTTGATCGTCCGTTCACTGTTACCCGCTTATTTGCTGTTCCTGGATGTCCACCCCATTGTTCCATATAAAGGGAGGCACTTTTCAACTGGGCTGGATTTTCCTCCATCTTTATCAAAATCATCCCATTCCCTCGCACTTCGGATCGATGCATAAATGAAGGATGCAAAACAACTTCCGGAGCATTCACTCGTATTCGTGGGTTATAGGTGGGGTTACCATTTTCAATCCCACTTTCGTACCAATGATACTTTATAAATCGCCCATGTTCGCTTTCTGATTCACTTGCAAATAATGGTACAGAACCATAAGCAATAAGTACTAACGATAGAGCAAATAGAAAGAGAATAGAATATCGATTATCCACTATATTCACCTTATTTTTGTTTGGAAATCAAATAGCTTAACATAACATAACCTGGGCTACAAACGCAAACCAAAGCATTGCAATTTTTGCATTTCACACAATTTAATCCACAGTTTATACAATTGTATTCCTTGATCCCCCTTCAATTAGCGCCAAAATGACACGAATACCGCATGAAAAATATTAAGCAATTATGGAATTATTTATAGAAATTGTATCGATTGTATTGCCGGTTTTTTTTGTGATTGCTTTTGGCTATGGCCTAAAGCAGTTGGGTAATATTGACCAGGAATTTGTGACTCAAGCTAATCGGTTGGTATTCAACGTATGCTTGCCATTACTGTTGTTTTTCAAAATCGGCACCTCTGATTTCTCTGCCAATGTCAACTGGAAGTTGATTGCAGGATCATCCGTAGGCCTGATCATCATTTTTTCTTTATCATATTTTTATGCCCATATACGTGGTTATACCCCTTCCATGAAGGGTGTTTTTTGTCAGGGTGCTTTTCGTGGAAATCTGGCATATGTGGGATTGGCCATGGTGAGCAATGCCTATGGGGATGACGGCCTGACACGCGCCGCCATTTTGATGGGATTCATCGTTCCACTGCTTAATCTGCTGGCAATTATTGCTTTGCTCATGCCTCATCATCAAAGTGGTTCATTCAGTTTAAAAGCCTGGATTAAGCAAGTTATTTTAAATCCATTAATTATCGGTGCCTTTTTTGGAATTGCTTGGAGTTTTTCTCAATTATCCATGCCCATTATGATGGAGCGAAGTTTACAAATCATCACTCAGATGACGCTGCCCTTGGCACTCATTGCGATTGGCGCGGGATTTACTTTGAAAGGATTAAAAGGAGATCTGCACAAAGCCATATTATCGAGCGTGTTCAAGGTTTTGCTAACCCCTTTATGCACCGCTTATCTTCTCTATCTTTTAGGTGTAGAGGGACTTGACTTTTCCGTGGGATTATTAATCGCTGGCACGCCGACTGCCATGGCAACCTATATCATGGCCTCCCAAATGCGCGGTGATCCTGATTTGGCAAGCAGCATTGTGATCATATCCACACTTTGTTCCATACTCACTTTTATGATCTTACTGCTTGGGTTAAAATGGTGGGGTGCTTAAAACTGGTATTTACTCCCCCCTTTTTAAGTAATGCATGCCAGTAGACTTATTCTTCTTCCCCGCCTCTTTTGGTTTTTTCTGTTGGGTTGTAGGTTGAGAATGCCTTTTGACATTATCCATATCCACTTTTGTTTCCGATTCCTGCAATACATTCTCTGAAATATGATCGATTACATCACTGACTTCCTTTTCCTGCCTTTCCAATATTTTGCTTTCATAATTTAGTGCGTTCATTTCCGTTTTTTTCGATTCATACTCACGTTTAGCTTCAGTTATATTTGGAAGATCAGGATGCTCGTCCTGGGAGGAAAGGGTATCAAGGCCTAATTCTTTAAGCTCATTTATTTTACCCTGTACTTCCGTGATGGTTCGATATAATTCTTCCAACTCGAATCCTAAAAAGTCTCTTCTTGAATAACATATTTGGTTTTGTGTATTAAGAAGGCGCCGTTTTGTCTTCTGTAAATTGAGTCGATAGTAATAAAGCGATTGGATATCCGGTTCGATCGAACGGGCATAAAGCAGGTATTTGTTTTTCATTTTGAGGAGTTGTTTCGCCAAAGCCACCGCTTTTTCTTCATTTCCCTTTTTCTTTTCATTCATAAATTCCCCCATCATGGTTTCATATTCATCCAGGATGGGGGCATTTTTTCGTTTCGTGGCAATAAGACTCTCACAACTCGCGGTTTCTGAAAGACCGTCGGTAATTTCCCTTTCCCGCCTTTTCAAACTTGGTTCAATACGTTCGATATCTTTTTTACAGATGGCGTGCCGGCGTTTGAATTGATTGAAGGAATAAGTTGCAATGGTATGAAGGATTTCAAGTTCCTGTTGGATGATCTTAAGTTCATCGGTTAATGCTCTACGAACCAGTTTTTGCAAATCAGGATTTTCACTTCGTTCAAGGTACTCATTTGCTTGGGATTGAGTAATCCAGGTGACTTTCCCCACATGGATAATCCGAACCAACCTGGATGGTTGAGTGTTGGCTTTTTTAGATGCAACGTGAACGGCTTTATCTAAAAATTGCTCAACCCTATCCATTGATATGGCCCTATCTGACTCAAACAAACTCAGAATATCTTCAAATTGAACATTGGCTGAACTTCCAAAACCTCTTTCATTCACAATTTTAATCCCCCCCTTTCGGAATTACTCCATACCACTTCTTATTATTTACTTTTTTTCGGCCTTGTCAATATTTAGGAAAGAATTTATCATATTTTTACTTTTTGTAATGATTATTAGCCAAATTGAGAATTAAAATAATTCATTGGATTGAATTATGTTTTCACGACTGTGATGGATATAAGCTTCAACTTATTGAATCGGAAACAAGTAGATCCCCCTCTACATCCTATTTTTTGCTTACTCGAGGTAGTAATGAATTATTTTACATAACATTTAGATATAATTCAATGATGTGAGTTAACAATTCAGCTAATTTTTACGAAAAAAACAAATAAAGCAAGCACGGATATGTCTGCCAATCCCATTTCATGTGTTCCCAAAGTCACCAAACAAGCATATGCTCAATGTTTATGTGTGTTTCTTGCCACTTTTACGTTATTATTTTTTATTAGAGTGAACCGCCGCAAGCACGTTTAATTTTTAGATTGTTTATCATTTATTGTATGTATCCAGTTGTTTATATATATTTGTACTTTGAAATTGATAAAACATGATTTCAACATTTCATCCGTCTTTCAAGCATTAAAGGTAAATGGTCAGCAATGAGTAGTTCCATTCCTCTCCCAAGATTGCTGAGTTTTACCCAAAAGTTGCGAGGCCAATTATATAAATATTCCCATCCATTCCGCTTCATATGGCTGACATGGTATCATTAAAGTACTCCCAGCAATTCCTATATATTCAGCCTCTTCACGCAAATTCGGGGCAAAAAACACGACCAATTTTTCAATCCCCGCAACCGCTATCTCCAGACAAAATCTCAAAGCGTGTTAAAATCAAAAGTTTACAGCCAATTGAAAGAAAAAATTGGCTGAACGTTAAAATTTGGCTTTTAGAGGTTTACCCAATGGTAGTTGAATCCACTCCAATTCTTGATCAAATTCCCCCACGCGAGTATACGTCCTTATCGACACTTCTTGAATCAACGTGTAATGAAATTATCGATAAATCATATTCCATTTCCAGAGATGAAGCCCTGCAAATTGCCTCCATTGATAAGAATGATGCCCTGCTACTTTTTCACTATGCTCACAAAATCCGAAACCACTTTCGTGGTGATAAGGTGGGTTTATGCTCGATCGTCAATGCAAAATCAGGGGCATGCCCAGAAGATTGCACATTTTGTGCTCAATCCGCTCATTTCAAAACAGCCTCCCCTGTTTATGAGATGATGCCACCTGAAGAAGTGGTGAAACAGGCCCAAATTGCTAAAAACGATGGTGCAGAAGCATTTGGCATCGTGATCAGCGGCAAGGGGATTAAAAATCAGCGTGAATTGGAACAAATTGGCGATATAGTCAAGAAAATTCGTAAAGAAGTGGATATTGACGTTCATGGTTCATTTGGCATCCTTTCAAGGGAACATGTTGACTACCTGCGTGATTGTGGGGTAACCATGATCAACCACAATCTTGAAACATCCGAACGCCATTATTCAAACCTCTGTTCAACCCACACCTTTCAGGAACGTATTGATACCCTCCGATATGTTCGTGAAAGTGGGATGAAACTGTGCGCCGGTGGAATCTTTGGTGTGGGCGAAACATTAGAAGACCGGGTGGATATGGCTCTTCAACTTAGAGACCTGGCCGTGGAAACTGTACCCATGAATTTCCTTCACCCCATTCCAGGCACTCCACTCAACAACTTAATCCCCCTATCCCCGATTACCTGTTTGATGACCATCGCTCTTTACCGCTTTATCCTACCCACCCAAGAAATCAAAATATGCGGGGGACGCGAAAAGAATCTTCGTGATCTGCAAAGCATGATCTTCTTTGCCGGTGCAGATAGCATGATGATCGGAAATTACCTCACAACAGCCGGGCGTGAACCAGAACAGGACTGGCAAATGCTGCGTGATATGGAACTAACATGGGAAGCCCAAAATCAGGAGTGATAGATTGGTAAATCGATTGTAAAAGTGGAGCCCTCGCCTTCTTTCGATTCAACATACACCGCGCCTTCCTGCGCCTCCACAATTGATTTGGAAATGCTGAGTCCCAGGCCGGTCCCCCCAATATTGCGGGTGGCTTTTGTTTTGACACGAAAAAAGCGCTGAAACAATTTCTTTTGATCCTCCGCACTAATCCCGATGCCGTTATCCTTCACCGAAATGTGCACTCGATGATTATTCAAGACTGTCGTTGTTATCCGCACTTCCCCACTTTCCGGTGTATACTTGATGGCGTTCGATACCAGGTTGGTTAACGCTTGCTGTAAGCGGTCCACATCACCTGAGACAGCCAAACCGGGCTTAACATCCATCACAAAGTTTATATTCTTCTGTTCTGCCTGTGGTTTCATGGTTAAATAGACATAATCACATAGATAGCGGACATCCACCTTACCAAAGGTCATGTTCAGCTTGCCCGATTCAATCCGGTCAAGATCCAATAAATCATCTATCAACGCAGCCAGCCGGTTGGCGTTAGTCGATATAATCTTTAAATACCCAGCCATTTCATCGGAGATTTCACCCAAATCGCCGGATATCATTAGATCAATATATCCTTTGATCGAGGTCAACGGGGACCTCAATTCATGCGAGACAATCGAAATCAGATCAGCCTTCATCCGGTCAATCTCAGCCTGCTTGGTGCGATCCTCAAAAATCATCACCAAACCGGTCACGCAATCCTCTTTTTCATGGATAGGTGAACAACTGACTCGAAGATCACGCTTATCCAACGAAAAATCAAACACCCGTTGCTGGAAGGAATGAGGATTATTTGGATCAAACTTTAGCGCATCATCCAAGGGTTGGCATACTTCTGCCAAGTGACGATTTGTTGATTCATCCGGTAAATTGAGTAATTGCTTGGCGGATTCATTACACTGGATAATCATTCCTTGATCATCACAAGCCAGCAAACCTTCGTTCATACAAAATATAATACTCTTCAGCGTGTTTTTTTGCTCCGCTAACTGAATAGTACGCTGTAGAAGTTCCTGGCTCACTTCCGATAACCGGCGGCTTAGTTTCTCCACCCGCTGGTCATGTAACTTCACCGTCTCCTTTAAGACATCAAGATCACTGATCTCCTGCTCAAGGGTTAATACATAGTGTTTTTCATTGTCCTGGTTTGTTGGACTGGGAAGATTCGAGATCGAGAGTTTTAAATCAATATGTTTTTCTTTTGTTAATTGAAATCCCAGCCCTTCGAATGACTTGATTTGAAAATCATCATCCAAACAAGCAATAAATTCGTCCTTATTTGTCAATCGATCAAAAAACGAACTTCCCGGCTTGAGGTTAAAAACCCGCTGTGCGATGGAATTGCTATTTACAATCAAACCATCTCCGTCTATAACTAGCAGAGGATCGGATACAACATGGAAGAAAGGAGTGTAATTCAAAGACAATGTCATATCATTTTTCATAAAATGGAACTTACTCACACGTTAAGTCTTTAATTCACTGAAGATAAAAACGCCTCAAGGTCTTTTCACTCAAAAAAGGCCATGTCAAGGGAACAAACTTTACATTATCCGCAAAATGATTTCTCAGCCAATTCTCAACAACCATTGTACGCATAAATGGTTGATTATAAATATCTTTACGCAGATAAATTGAAGTGAAATTGAACGACGGCTCAATCATAACGCTTTTCAAATGCTTTCTCAAATCCTCTCTGCCGTGATTCGCCAAAAAATCATTCAGGCTTCCTTCAGGAACAGCCGCCGCATCAATACTCCCAATAAAAAATTGTCTTAACACTTCACCGGTTGAATTTAGAGCTACCCAATCAACCGAACCATTAACTTTATGTTCCCAATTCTCAAGTTGTAATCTTCCTCCTAGTGTATAGGAAGGATGAACAACCCCAAGCGTTCCTTTCCAACGAACAGAATTGGATCGAAACAAAATCATGGCATGCAAATCATCCAATTTGTTATTGCGAACCGTTAAAACCGGATAATATAAACGATCCCGGAAATAACCATTTTTTGTTTGATTAATCTCATGTTCTATAAACCATGCACAACCTTCGATAGCTTCAGGTTTGTTCTTTTGCACAACTTGAACAAAATCCTTCAATGACCGGCTATTCGGTTTATGAATCTCAACGGTCATCCCTGTATATGTGGGGAATAGCGCCTTATGCCAACGATTTTTCAGTAGCAAATTCATGGTTTGATAACGGGTTGAGGCGTCAATCAACCCACCACGATCGGGCCATAGTAAAAATGAAAATACCGTATCTTTCGATTCACCAATAAATCCATGATCAGCAAATACGTTACTGCTGATCATCATAAATAAAATCACATTTATATATAAGCGATTCATGTTAGTTCTTTCATATTTTTAATGTTCTCATTTAGCATTGATAAAGAATTGCTATAAGTAAATACATGTTACACAAAATAACAAATTATTACAAACCCAATTCTCTTCATTTGTATCCTGAATCCACTATATAATTTGCAATAATAAAATTAAACTTATTCCTTTGATAATTTATGACTTATAATTATTCAACGGTTGAGTGTTATTAAAATGCTGTTACCTTAATTATTAGTATAATATCCCGGTTTTTCCAAAAAAACATCTATCAGCCTCGATTTATAATATATTTAATTACAAATCATTACGTGAGTATGGATTTGGAGTGCAATTATTCGTTATATCTAACGATGATCTTTGATATAAAATATATCAAAAAAAAATTCCTACAAAAAGGGGTTACCTATTGACATGTGGGTTAGTATAATTTATAAAGCGCGGAGAAAGTTATAAACCAATTAAAATAGAGTAGTTTAATAAGGATTGAATGGTAGCCATCTTTTATTGAATAATGAAAGTGTGATCATATTTTCATTTAATTAGAGGAAAACAGATCAAAACGGCTTCGCCTTTAAAAATATGTACCCAGACAATTAACCAAAACCAAATCATATGATATAAAAATGGTTCGGAGTAAATTTTTGTTTCGTTCCAAAATAAGAGAATATGTCTCACCAATGTTCAAATATTCTGAATATTGCGGTATTAAAAGTTCTATGGCATTCTTTGTGGTTAAAAAATGAACGATAAAACATTGGAGGTGAGAAACTCGCAGCAATAATCAATTTACATAAGAAACTATAATTACTCAACTTATGCTTTATTCATTACATAATCTTTTAGGTATTTATATAATTAATTAGGGAATCAATATCAGGGTAAGGAGTAAATAATATACTATGACATACACGCTTGCATCAACAAGCTTGTATAAAGATGATGATCTCATTGAGGATAAAACGCTGGAACTGAGTTTGGAATTTGAGGATGAAGATGAACATTCTTTTTTGCCTCCAGAAACCAGACATTTGGATTTGATTGATTTAGCCAGTGGGATTATTGATGAGAAAACCGCGCGTGCCACTCGACGCTCTGCTCATAATAGCCTTAGGCTTTATTTACGCGAGATTGGCAGCATCCCCCTTTTAACAAAAGAGAGTGAACAGGAAATCTCACAACGAATGCAAGATGGACGCAGGAAAATTTGCGTCGGAGTGGTCCGAAGTCTCCCGGTTTTGGATCGATTAATCGATATTGTCGATGGCGTCAAAGAGGGAAGGCGACGTTTGGATGTCATCATGAACACTGCACCGGAAATCAAGTCGGATAAGGATTTGACTCAATTCATCCGCAATCTTCGCCGAAAAGTAACCCGGGTCATCGAAAAGGCTAAATTAGCGATCGAAGCAGAGAAAAAGGGTGATGAGAAAGCGAAAGAGCAATTCCGCAAAGCAGGTGATGATCTCTTCAAAATCACATTTGCCCCGGAAACCATCCTGGAAGTGGCCGATGAGCTAAAGCGGCGGGCCATTAGAACGGACCGTGCCATCCGTGAATGCCACCGGATCGAATCACTCTATAAACTGACTCCGAAAAAGTCTGACCGCTTAGCCTCCACTGGACGTTGTACAGACAAAACATTGCTATCACTTTCCCGTACCAGCCACAACAAAAAAGAGTTGGTGATGGATGATTTACAAAAATTACGCGATGTCAAAGAAGTAATTCAAAAGATTTATAACGATGGTGATGATCCCTACCGTTTGTTTAAAGCGGTCAAGATCATTCGGCGTGGTGAGCGGGAAGCCCAGCATGCCAAAATGGACCTGGTTCGCGCCAATCTTCGTCTGGTGGTTTCAGTGGCAAAAGGATTTCGTCATCGTGGTGTCCATCTACTCGACCTGATTCAGGAAGGTAATATCGGCCTTATGCGTGCTGCGGAAAAGTTTGACCACCTGCTTGGTTTTAAATTCAGTACCTATGCGACCTGGTGGATACGCCAAGCCATCTCAAGAGCTTGTGCCAGTCAGGCTCATGACATTCGCATCCCGGTTGGATTGCAAGGAACCTGGCACCGCATCACAAAAGCGTCTGAGGAACTCCAACAGGAACTAGGGCGGGATCCAACGCCTGAAGAAATATCGAGGCGGGTGGATATTCCGGTTAAAAAATACATGAAATTGGCCCGTGTGGTGCAGCGGGCAGTTTCGCTTGAAACACCAATCAACGATAGTGAAGATAGTTTTCTGGGTGATTTTATCGAAGATCAATCCGTCGATTCACCGGTTGACAACGCCAGCCATAACTCGCTGGAATCAGAAATCCAACAAGCGTTGGAAACGCTTTCGGAGCGTGAAGAAGCTGTCCTGCGGCTGCGCTATGGCCTGGATGATGGCCAGCCGAGAAAACTGGAAGAAGTCGGCAATCGATTTGGGATTACTCGCGAACGTGTACGTCAAATTGAAACCAAAGCCATCCGTAAATTGCGCCATCCATTACGGGCACAACGGCTCAAGGGATTTCTGGATGGCCTATCAAGCGGAGTGATTTAACCAAAATTAATGCAAGATTAACTTAATCCATTAAGAAGGTCCATATAAACATATGGACCTTTTTATTTTTCATCATACAAATTCAACAAATCTTTTTCTCCGTTTTTGATTTGTTAACTTTTCAAAGAGCGGTTAATATAAATTGAATTGTTTATAAAATCGGCTATGGTTTAAAAGGGTCTTGCTTCATCATTGCAGAGAAAACGTGTGCGGCGTTTTTTCATCCTGCTATCGGCTTATCAAACCTCATCATTTTGCGCACGTCAAACCATCATTGTTATCTTGCTGAATGATCGGCAAGAAAGACCTAACGTTCTAATTCAAGAAAAGGAGAAAGGAATATGATGAAGAAACACTGGAAGAAGTGGTCAATAGTAACGGTCTGTTTGCTGGTCGCCGGGGGGATTGGATTAAACACCTTTTCCCACTGCCAGATCCCTTGCGGCATTTATGGTGATGAAATGCGTTTTGAAATGATCAAAGAACATATCACCACCATTGAAAAGGGCATGAACATGATCGAAGATCTATCCTCAAACAATCCGGAAATGAACACCAACCAAATCGTGCGCTGGGTACAAAACAAAGATGATCATGCAAATGAGATTGCCCAGATCGTCCAGCAATATTTCCTCGCCCAGCGGGTAAAACCAGTCGAAGAATCTGACAAAGAAGCTTTCGCCAAATACACTAAACAATTGGTATGCCTGCATAAGATCATCGTTTCATCCATGAAAGCCAAGCAAACGCTTGATCACACCCATGTAAAAAATCTGCGTGAATTAACTGACGAATTTTACACCCTTTATTTCGGACCCGATCATGAAAAACATACCCACTAATATTGCAGAGAATTAAATCATCCAGTTAAAGGCAGGGGGTAGGCATCACAAACCTACCCCCTTTTTAATTTCAGTTTTCATGTAACCGGCTCCGCGGGAGCGTCGCCCTCCCTGGATGGTTAGCCCATAATTAAATATTATTGTTATTTAACGCTATCAAAATCCGAGGCGTTAATCCAGCCGGGGACGCGTTTGTCACCGTTTAATTTGCTTTCGAAAAAACCACGCCATTTATCATCAGCGTAAGTATAGTTATCAAAGACATATCCTCTATGGAATATTCGTGGATCGTTTTGTTGTTTGAGTTCTTCGGTCATCTGAGATTTCAGGCGATCTTTAATATCCTGGTGAGAGGGTTGGTTGGCTAAATTGTTGATGCAATCCGGATCATCTGTTATGTTGTAAAGTTCTTCTTCCGGACGCCTGCCAAAATTCCATTCCCAATAATGGTGAGTTTGTGGATCATCCCGGGTGACAAGCACTTCCGATTTTGTGGGGCTGCCGTCAGTGTTGGTATAGCCTGTAAAGGGATGCCCAGCAGGCCAGCGTTGTGGCTTAAAGTTGCGCAAGTAGAGATAATCTCCTTTGACGATCCCTCGGATAGGATAACCCCAGTCATGGGGACGGCCGATATCATGGCGCTCTTTTCCGATGAGCACATGATCCCGTTCAGGATTCACAATGCCGGATTTGGGTGACATTAATACGTCCATCAGACTTTTACCGGTGATGGGCTTCATACCCGATTCTGAAGGATTGACTTGGGCTAATTCAAGGAAAGTGGGAGCAAAATCTATGAAGTTGACAAAGTCATCGACGGTTCTGCCTGTATGTTTAATTCCATTTTTCCACATGATCGCTAATGGAAGGTGGTTTGAATATTCATACTCTTGTCCTTTAATACGTGGAAAAGGCATTCCATTATCGGTGGTGACCACAACGATGGTGTTATCCAGTTCGCCACGTTCTTCCAAAAGACTCAGCATACGCTGCAGGTGTTGGTCAAAGTACTCAATTTCAAAGGCATAATCGAGGACGTCTGTCCGAATGCGAGGAGTATCGGGCCAAAACTCAAACAAATTGTTGATGTCATCAAGTTGTTTACCGCCTTTGCGTATGCCTGAGGTGAATTCATATCTCCGATGTGGCTCATATCCGCCGTACCAAAAGCAAAATGGTTCGTCATTTGGTTTATCGTTCAAAAAATCCTCGAAATTACCGGCATAATCATTATTGCTGATCCCCTTTGCCGGTGGAGTGGTTTTTCGTTTGTTATAAGGTCTGCCCGTTAATCGGCGTGGATTTCCGTTTTCATCAAACGCTTTTCCGGGAGCCCATCCTTTGGCGGTGTAGCCCACATGGTAACTGTTTTCGGTTAGCACTTCAGGATAGGTTTTAAATTTTGCCGGGAAAAAACACCAATGATTCGCAGCTTCTTCCAGCTGCCATGAATTCCGGCCGGTTAATATGCAAGCACGAGAGGGGGCGCATTTAGCATTGGGGGTATAAGCGTGGGTGAATAATACTCCTTCTTGAGCCACACGGTCAAATCCCGGTGTATTAATCCAGGGGCAGCCATAGGCGCTCATATGGGGATAAGAGGCATCATCGGCGATGCAAAACAGGATGTTGGGGCGTTTGTCTTGGTTGTTTGCACTCCAACCGACTTGCTGTAAGGCGCCTGCGCCTATTATGGATTTCAATGTCATGTCTAAGAATTGTCGTCGTTTCATTTTTTATTCATCCTCTTATATGATATACATTTCCTTAACATATCATGAAACAAGGTAAAGAAGCAATAGAGCGGTATTGCGTAATCGAGTTAAATGATCCTTCTTTCGAAAAAATGCTCTTGCCTTTGCGGTGATTATTATGTGGATATATGAAGATTCTCATTGGTCAAATTTCACATGGGACAAGGCAGGGTTAGCTTCCAAACTTGCGGATATTCGCCACTGGCAAGGGCCGAAGTACAAGTTACCGCCTTGTTATGATAAATGAAATTGAAAAGGGGATATAAAAGGCAAGTGAATCAATTTAAAAAGAATATCTTTCAGCTATTTAAAACTATCTCAACTCATCTCTATCATTGAAACAGGAAGTTTTTCAACATGAATATTATCAGCTTTCTGGCGTATTTGTGCCATATCATATGCTAATTGCATTCTTAACCAATGTTCTGGTGTACTCCCGAACGCTTTGGATAAACGAATTGCCATTTCAGGAGATACGGTTGTTTTTCCATTGATTAAACGTGATAAAGTTTGGCGTGTAACACCCAGGCACTGGGCTGTATCAGTTACAGAAAGATTTAACTTTTCAAGAGAATGCTTTATTATTTTGCCAGGATGTACTGGATTATTCATTGCCATTTTAACTACCTCAGTGATAATCCACCAGATTAATATCAAAGGCCACCCCATCCTTAAACCTGAAAATAATTCTATAATTTTTGGAAACAATAAATGACCATAATCCCTTAAGATCACCTTTTAATTCATGTAATCCAAAACCCAGAATATTGCATTCTTCAATTGTTTCCGCTTCATCAAGAATGGACAAAATAAGCTCAGCTTATTCAGCGATATCAGCTTTGAGTTTACTTTTGTCACCTTTTTCATAAAGGCGCTTTAATCCTTTATGTTTTATATTTTCTATCATAGTGCATTGTAACATGAAACATTACATGATACAACATTATTCGGCAAACAATACCCTACGAATTTTTTGTAAAATTAAGGAGTTTCAACAACATGTAGGGCCGCAATCACAGGGTGAACCATCAGATTGCACGGTTTCCCGATAGTGCTGTCCTTTGGTTTCGCGGGGGTGCCGTTCGGTGCGGCGGTTGCAATCAAAGGTAATGGCATTTTCCGGTTCGATGGCTTCATAGGGTTCGATGGGAACCATTTGCTGGTGATAAGGGCCTGTAGGATCAGTCATGATTTTGAAGGTTTTCTCACAGACGGCAGCTCGTTTTCCACGGTGAAATACATGTCCATCATCATCAGTTACTTTTTTCCACGGGCCTTTGTAAACCACTGCCTGGTTATGTTCCATGCAGGGGCCTTCTTTGCCCTTATAAGCCCGGACCGTCATTGAGCGGAATTCGATGCCATCAATCACTTGCCAGGGTTCCACCTGACGATTGAGGATTTCCACACCATAAAAACCAGCATCTTCGAACATTTGAAGAAATTGATCTTCACGAAAAGCACCTGCGATACACCCGCTCCAAAGATCGGGATCGTTAAGAATCGAGGGGGTAGGATCTTCATCTGAAACGATGTCGGATATGACTGCGCGTCCGCCACGCTTTAAAACACGGAAAATTTCATTGAAGAGTTTCTGCTTATCTTCAGGACGAACCAGGTTAAGCACGCAGTTGGAGACCACCACATCAACGCTATTATCAGGGATCATAGGCTCCTCGTTGCGCAAGCGCTGCATTTCATGTTCTAACGAGGATAGTTTGTCGATTGAGTTAATCGGCTTGTTGCTGAGTGAATGTTGAACTTTATCGAGATCCAAGGCCAGATCTTGAATCTTTCCTTTCACAAAGCGTACATTGGCAAAACCAAGTTTTCCTGCCATTTCGTCTTGATATTTCCGGGCGATTTGCAGCATATCGTCATTGAAATCAACACCAATAACTTGCCCCTGAGTTCCCACTTTGTGAGCCAGAATATAGCATATCTTACCCGTGCCTGAGCCAAGGTCGATAACGGTTTCCCCTTCGTTCACGTAGGTGGAAGGATTTCCACAGCCATAATCCTTTTCAATGACTTCCTTGGGCAAAATATCAAGTGACACAGGATCATAATCGATTGGACAACATAAACCTGGTTCAGGGGAATGAGCCGCTTTTTGATAGCGGTCCAAAACGGCATCTTCCACATTATGATTAACAGTATGAATTTTATTCATGCTAATCGGTGCTCCTCTCATATATTTACTCATTACTTGGAGTTCAACGAGTTCAATTCAAATTGTAGAGTGTGATAAAGTAAATGCCAAATATTGAATGAAGCAGTTATCAAGTTTCACTATCACGAAACAAGGAGAATATAGATGAACGGACGGCTATTCATATTGATCGTAATCTTAGGTATAGCACCCATAACTGATTATGCAGTCAATGCGGATCCCTTTGGGTGGAGCAATCCTTCCCAAAATGAAAAACCCTGGGCGCGATGGTGGTGGCTGGGAAGCGCAGTGACTGAAGATGAAATCACCCGGCAATTGGAACAGCTTAGCGATGCAGGATTTGGGGGAGTGGAGATCCAGCCCATTTATCCTGCCGAAAATTCCCCAATTGAGCCGATCACCTTCTTATCAGAGAGATGGGCTTCCATGTTGAAGCATACCATTCAAGAAGGTGAGCGATTGGGGATGGGTGTGGATATCACCCTTGGGAGTGGATGGCCCTTCGGTGGCCCCTGGCTGGAACGAGAACATGCCGCCCGGCGGATGATTTTTAAGCGTAAAGAAGTTACGGTGAATGAAAAACAAGTGAAAATAATGAAAGAAGAGGGTAGTGGTAGTGATATTGCCTGTGTGGTTATTCAGGCCAAAGGGAAAGAGGATCAAGCCGGTAAAGTCCTTGAAATTATGGAAGATGTTGGGCAGCAATTTTGGTTGGTGCCCAAAGGAGAATGGATTGTTTATGAATTCCAAATCGGTTACACAGGCCAGAAAGTCAAGCGGGCCACAGTAGGCTCAGAAGGGCCAGTGCTGGATCATTTCAGCCAGGAGGCCTTCAATGACTATGTCCAGCCATTTGAACAGGTATTGCAATGGATCGGCGATATTTCTCCCCGCAGTAATTTCAATGATTCATTTGAGGTATACGGCGCAAATTGGACTCCGGATTTACTTGAGGAGTTCAAAAAACGCCGAGGATATGATCTTAAACCCTATCTACCTTTATTGGCAGGCAAGCAAAGAAATGAGCTGAAACAAAGGGTTTCTCATGATTATCGTCTCACCGTTCAGGAACTATTCCATGAAGACTTTTGCCAATCTTGGCGAGACTGGTCACGTAGACAAGAGATGAATATTCGCTTTCAGGCACATGGTTCACCCGGTCATTTGCTGGACCTATATGCTATGGCGGATATTCCTGAAACAGAAGGATTTGGCCGAGGAGGTATCGAAATTGAAGCGGCAAAAATGGCCTCATCCGCTGCCCATTTGTATGGGAAAGGCCTTTGTTCGTCTGAAACCTTTACCTGGTTGGATGAACACTTTCAAATTACTCTGGACGCCATGCGGCGCAGCGTGGATGAGTTCTTTTTAGCGGATATAAACCATGTATTTTATCATGGTGTCCCCTTTTCCCCTCAATCGGTTCCCTTCCCCGGTTGGCTTTTTTATGCCTCCACCAATTCGGGAGAGCACACAACATGGTTTAAACATCTTGACCATTTAAACAACTATATTACCCGGATCCAAAGCGTTTTGCAAAAAGGGCAATTTGATGGTGATGTGCTGTTGTTTTATCCAATTCACGATCTGTTCATCTATGACAAAGGTGACCGAAATTGGCTTCAATACTGCACAATTCACAACACCAAAAACTGGCTGTCTGGTGCCGCTAAACCAACTTATGAAACAGCCCAATGGCTATGGAATAACGGTATACAATACGACTACGCTTCTGAGCGGCTGGTGCAAAACGAGTTAAGTGTTGAAAAACAAATGATTAAGAGCAGTGCCAGCCATTATAATGTCCTGATCTTCGCAGGCTGCCAGTCAATCGAACTGGATACTTACAAACATATAATTTCGATGGCAGAAAAGGGGGGCAAGGTGATATTCATAGGGGGCCAACCAGATGTCGTGCCTGACAATAATGATCCCTCTGACAATGAAACTTCATTACCTGGCGAAATGGACAGAAAAATCAATGCTTTAATCAAATCGAATAAAATAAAAGTCTTGAATACGTTAGATGAATTAAAGCAACAACTAAAAGAATTTGGTGTTAAAAGTGAGCAACTTAATGCGAAAGGTTTTGATTTTGTTCGTCGCTGTGATGATGAAAATACCTATTATTATGTGAAATATCGGGGTGATAAGCGTTTCGAAGGGTGGGTGCCGCTTGTTAGTGAGGGCAAAGAGGTGGTTATCGGCGATCCTTTGACTGGAAACCTTGAATCCACTCATAGCCGAAACCGAAATGGGTTTGAAACCTTTCTAACCCTGGAACCTGGTCGGACACAAGTAATAGCTGTTGGAGACACGTTGCTTGGAAGTTCAACCCCATCAGACACTTTGGATGAGGAAAAAAGACTTTCCATTGAAGACCCCTGGCAGTTGCAATGGACCGATCAGGAACAAAAACAAAGAAAAACAAAACGTATTGATAACTTGACGGATTGGACAGAGTTTGACGAATTGAGGTACTTTAGCGGAACAGTCACCTACCGCACTGATTTTACCCTTGATCCTTCCCTCAAGTACAAAGAGATTTGGCTAAACCTGAACCAGTTGTATGAAACAGCAGAAGTGTATGTTAATGGGAAATATGCAGGGTTTGTTTGGACAAAACCCCATCACCTAGATATTCAGCGATATGTAAAGCCTGGAAGCAATCAATTAAGGCTGGAGATCACCAATCTTCCAGCGAACCGAATCATTAAGATGGACAGAGAAAAGATTGATTGGAAAAAGTTTTATTTTGTCAATATTGATTACAAACCGTTTGATGCATCCAATTGGGAACCATTGCCTTCCGGTTTGTTGGGACCGGTAGAATTAATCATTCGAAACGAATAAAGAAAAGGAGACTACAAGATGAAACATTATCGAAAAGAACTATGGTTTGAAGTTCCTAGCAGGCGGGCGTTTATCAATATCACACCTCAAGTGGAAGAATGTTTAATAGAGTCAGGTGTTCAAAATGGTTTGGTGCTTTGTAATGCAATGCACATCACCGCCAGTGTGTTCATCAATGATGATGAAGCCGGTTTGCATCAGGATTATGATGATTGGCTGGAAAAACTGGCCCCCCACGAACCGGTGAAACAATACCGGCATAATGTGGGTGAAGACAACGCGGATGCGCATATGAAACGACAAGTTATGGGCCGTGAAGTGGTTGTAGCAATCACAAAGGGGAAATTGGACTTTGGTCCGTGGGAACAAATTTTCTATGGTGAGTTCGATGGACGGCGAAAAAAGCGGGCGTTGATCAAAATAATTGGCGAATAATAAGCCGCATATATCGAATCCATGTTAAAACATCCGGAAGCTTGTTCAAAACACTATGTTTTGATATTCTATGCGTCTAACATTTCCTGAATGTTTATGGAACGTATCGAAAACAGGCCATAGACATTCCAGTTCAATATCATCATGAAAAGGAGCAACATTCATGAAACAGGTCGAGGTTGGGAAGAAAAGGAATATTGCTGTTGTAGGTCATCACGGGACAGGCAAAACGTCCCTGATTGAGGCGATTTTGTATCATACCGGTTCCATTGATCGGATGGGTAAGATTGATGATCGGAATACATTTGCCGACTACCTCGATGAAGAGAAAGACAAAAAACACACATTAATGTCCAAATTGCTCCATTGCAGTTACAAAGGCCATGAAATGAATTTTATTGATACGCCGGGC
Source organism: uncultured bacterium (assembly GCA_964517495.1). Lineage (GTDB taxonomy): Bacteria > Hinthialibacterota > Hinthialibacteria > Hinthialibacterales > Hinthialibacteraceae > CAZFER01. The sequence continues at coordinate 21,453 of CAZFER010000009.1, forward strand.
TATTCAGATTTTGTAGGTGATATCAAAGGGGCATTGCATGCCTGTGATGGTGCGCTCTTGGTGATCAATGCCCAGAGCGGAGTGGAAGTTGAAACAGAAAAGATATGGGACTATTTGGAAGAATTCAATATCCCACGGTGTGTTGTAATCAATCAAATGGATAAGGAACGTGCCGATTTTGATGCTTGTCTTGAATCACTGGAAAAGGATTTAGGCGCCAAAGTATGTCCTGTTCGGTTACCGAGGGGAAAAGAATCCTCGTTCAGCGGTGTAATCGATCTCATCACTGACAAGGTCCTGACTTTTAACGATAAAGGGGCGGTGGAAAAGCAATCTCCTATTCCGGATGATATCCATGATGAAGTGGAAGATTACCGGATCAAAATGGTGGAAGCATCCGTTGAAACGGACGAAGCCTTGATGGAACGCTATTTCAACGATGAAAAAATACCGGATAATGAAATCCGCCAGGGGCTTCACGATGGGGCGTTATCAGGAGCCATCGTACCAATATTTGTGAGTGATGCTCATCGTTGTATTGGAATTGAAAGTTTACTTGACGGGCTTATCAATTATATTCCCAATCCACTGGATCGAAAAACGTTCCAGGTTTACCGGCGAGGCAAAGAAGATGAAATTACCGAACAAGAGATGACCGAAGAAGGTGAACCGTTAGGATTTGTATTCAAAAGTTTCATTGATCCATTCGCTGGCCGAGTATCTTTAATCCGTATTTATAATGGAATATTCAGTGGGGAATCCGAATGGATCAATCGAAACAAAGAAGAAAAAGTTCGAATAGGACATATTTTGTCAGTAAATGGCAAAAAGCATACAACAATCAATAAAGCAGTGGTTGGAGATATTGTGGCGTTATCGAAAATCGAGAGTTTGGAGACCAATGATACGGTATCCATGAAAGCGGGTGATTTATTGGTGGTTCCCACCAAATATCCCCAACCTCCGGTTCATATGGCCTTGGGGGCTGCCGATAAAAGCGAGGAAGACAAAATCGGAACCGTATTGCACAAGGCCATATCAGGCGATCCAACCATTCATGTTGAGCGAAACCATGAAACAAAAGAGACGGTTCTTACAGCCGCAGGTTCATTACAGGCCGAGCTGGTCGCGCAGCGTCTGCGTAATCAATATAAATTGAATGTTGAACTCCGAACCCCCAAAGTGGCATATCGGGAGACCATCACGTCTCAGGGTGAAGGCCGTTACCGGCATAAAAAGCAGTCGGGAGGGCGTGGCCAATTTGGAGAAGTTCATCTACGTCTCAGGCCCTTGGAACGAGGCAAACAGTATGAATTCATCAACAGCATTTTTGGTGGTGCGATTCCAACAAAATATGTACCGGCGGTTGAAAAAGGAGTCGCAGACGCCATGCAGCGGGGGATTATTGCAGGATATCCGGTCGTGGATGTTTCAGTCGAAGTCTTTGACGGGCAATATCACGACGTGGATTCATCAGAAATGGCCTTTAAAATTGCCAGTTCCATGTGTTTTCGGCAGGTGGCCAATGAGAAATGCAACCCGATATTGCTGGAACCAATTATGACTGTAAGTGTCCGGATTCCCGAAGCCTATATGGGGGACGTGATGGGGGACCTAAATTCCCGCCGTGGCCGGGTAATGGGAATGGATGCGGTGGATGGAAAACAAATTATTCGCGCACAGGTACCCTTGGCCGAAATGTATACCTATTCAATCGATTTGCGTTCAATAACGCAAGGGCGTGGCAGTTTTGAAATGGAACATTCACATTATGAATCGGTTCCCAAGGAGATTGAACAAAAAATCGTACAAGAAAGCAAAGTTGAGCATACTGACGAAGAGTAACTTAAAGGAAACAGTAATCTTTGCCGATACATAATGACGTAAATTGTTATTTTTTTGGTAATTGAGGCGTGATGACAAGGAGTTGTTATGGCTCGGCGCAAGAGCAGGGGTGAAGGTGCGTTCGAACGCACTCCCTATAATATACGGGCGGATTATCGTGATGTGGAACAAGCCTTTCGAGATCGTTTGAATGCCATGGTTCCACCGGACATGGTAAAACATGTGCGGGAATTGTTAATTAGCCGCCTGGAAGATAATGACGAAAACGAAGATGAAGCGATGCAGGCATGATTATGCCTGCATCGCTTTGATTTCGTATACTATTCCCCTCTTTAGTTATTAAGCAACCATCCTGATAAGAGACAGTATGGAAAAAAGTCTATATGTCTATGAGTATGTGTTATTCAAGACGGTTTCCAGGGCCGAAGACAGCAATATCGCCTATGCTGCGCAAACCGTTGGTGGTGTCAAATCGAAACGTGCAATCATCCCCGTTTGAACCACATAAACCTTGAGTTCCAGCATTGGGGCCGAATGATTTGGTATACCAGCGGCAAGGACATGCATGTTGGGAGGATAGGCTATTAGCCTGGCTGCGTAACGCATAAGGATCGAAGTACCCCCAATAATCCGCGCAAACGGCGGTACCATATCCTTTGTTATCGTTGGGAAGAGACATATAACGATACCAGGTCCATTGGGCATAAGACTGGGGTTGTTGGCTGTTCTTTTCGTAGGTAGGCCGGAACACATCATCCGGAATTCGGGTCAAATAAGGAACGGGGGTGGATAAAAACCAGATATGGTGACTGGGGGGATACATATTTTTATCAAGAAAATATTGTTCAGCGCCCATCGCGATTGAGCGCAAGTCGGATTTGCAGCGGGCGATTTTGGCCCGCAATTGTGCATTAAGGAAATTGGGAACCGCAATGGCGGCCAAGATGCCAATAATGGCGACAACGATAAGCAATTCAATAAGAGTGAATCCTCTTTTACTATTCTTACCCCACATTTAGAAAACTCCTAAAGCTTAGAGAATATTTTAACGAACCATTTAAGTCTAATTCGTAAGATATGTCAATCGAAACATCAAACGATTACAAAAATGTAACTTCCCTTTTATAACAGATAAAATTAACCTGCAACTATAAGGAGTTTTCATTAATTAAAACCATTTGTGATAGGGCAATATAAATCCTTATGCTGTCCTTTGCCTCCTTTGGGGCCAACCCAGACGATATCTCCAAGACTGCGCAAACCATTGGATGGCGTATAGACAAATTGGGGATTCCCATTAGGACAGGCTTCTGATAAATTGCGGTTCATATTGGGGAAGCGGTTTCCAGCGTAATCGTTCCAACCATCCGGCCCCCAACTGTTGATACGGTACTCATGTCCCCAGGGATTGTAGTTGCTATCAGGATAAAAGTTTTCGATATAATCATAGGTACGGCCAAAATTTGCATATTGTTCCTGATTGCTGAATACCACAAAGGGATCATCAGGAATAGCACTTAAATAAGGTGTTGGAGTGGTTAAACGATAAAAGCGTACTTCGAGGGGTCTTGTCGTTCCCGTTAATGTACGTCCCCCTGAAACCGGTGCCCCAACTCCCCAATCAACGCGATAGGTTTCATTGGCCATAGCGATAGTACGCATATCAGAGGTCGCACGAGATATTTTGGCGCGCACCTGGGCATTCAAGAAATTCGGAACAGCAACAGCGGCCAGGATACCAATGATGGCAACCACGATCAACAGTTCGATTAAGGTGAAACCATTTTTTGACATCATCTTCCCCCATGATTCGTTTAAATAATAAATATCACTTTATTTTTCACATCAATCGAATGATGTCAAGCACAAATAGCTCAGCAAATCAATCTTAAAAGTTTAGAAATATATCACCCTTGCTTTTCAAACCGTTACTGGAATCGTAGATTATTTGAGCGTTATCATCACTAAAATCCGGGCCAATGCTATAAAAACGCCTGGGATTGCGAGCAAATTTTATGTAAGGTGAGTCGTTTTGATCTTGTGTGAATGGATCGGGAGGCAACTTTTTAATATACACCGGTATGAGATCAGATGGATGGGAAATTCTTTTCCCTTTTTCCAATGTAAAGATTTGAGATGCGGTATTTAAGAATATCAGATGATGTTTTACAGCAGCATTCTTGCCGCGATAATCGATATTATGGGTATTCCTAATTAATGTGGAAAGCATAAGCATATCCATTTCCTTTGAGAAACCTAAAGCGCGGAAAATACGAGCGGTGGTCATCTCCGGATTCAGGTTGGGATTATTCCTCTGATTTAGCATATTAACGGCTTTCTCACGTTGGATATCTTGAAGCTGACGATAGTAAAAACGTCCTGGATTTCTTGGAGTAAGGTCAACCTCATAACCTTCTTCTTTCAATAGATATAAGTGGGTGATAATGTCTAAATGAAGAATATGGTCATATTCCTGATTTATAATCGCTGGCCGTAATTTTTTGAGTTCATTCAAGAAAAAACGTAACGCCTGGGGATCATCACATGCTTGAACAATGGGAACACTGGAGCGAACAGAAATCCCAATAACAGCATAAGCGAAAAGGCGGGTAATCAATGTTGAGTTAGAGTTGTGTTGAGCCAATCGGAAGGCATCCAGACATATTTTAAATGATTTCTGCCATTCTTTTTGGCGCGCTAAATCAATGGCTTCAATGCATAGTAATTTTGCACCAACCTGAACATGAAGAAATCCCCGTGAGGTCTGATTTTTTTCAGGTGGAATCATCCATGCCACCAAATCATAATCCTCTCTTTTAACAAGTTGTTGTAAAAGGTCTAAGTATGGTTTGCAGGAGGTCACTTGCCGTTCAATAGAGTGCCAATCCACATTGGGAGCGTTTATATCAGATTGCAGGACGCTTAAAAAAGTAGTGTCGATATTGGTTATGTTATATTCATCCGCCAAATCAAACGCTTTTTTTAATTGTGTTTTTTGTTCATCACTGATTTCAGGCAATTGAAAAAATCGTTCAGGGATAGTTTGATTAAAAAATGAGGTCAATTGCTGAGATTCAGATTGACTCAGTTGACTTTCGATATGGTTTTGAACGAGCAAATGTACTGCATAATAAATGATTCCCAGCAGGATAATAATAACACTGATAAGTATAAGGCAACCTTTTTTCATATTGTTTGTACCTCAGTTTCTAATCACATGGATTTAAGCAAGTCACTTATATATCAGAAGATAGTAACAAATTATTTTTTTCGTGTCATTCCTGGGAAAAATTGCGTTTAAAGCCCTTGGTGGTTTTTGGGGAGATGAATATAATATTTTTTCTGATTAGAAAATTCCTATATAGTTTTTTGAAGGTGATAATCATGGCACAACATTGTGAAATATGTGGGAAGAAGCCAGAAGTTGGCAATAACGTCAGCCACGCCAATAATAAGCGGAAACGGCGATTTATGCCCAATATCCAAAAGGTTAAAATATTCCGAAACGGCCAGGCACAACGTATTACAGCTTGCACTCGCTGTATCCGCACAGGCGCCTACCTTTAAACCAACCCCCCAGCCATCATAGTGATGACCATCCAATGATGGCCGTTTTGTATATGGGATAGGTTGACGATTCCGCTAATTCTGCATAGACTCATCTGATTTTGTTTGTTAAAACAATCCAAACGACCAGAGTTGTAATTCAAAATGGCGGAAACATTTACCTACGATCTAGTCTCTTTTCTACGCGTTCTATACCGACGGAGAAAAATGATCATTGCCGGCACCTTTGGCATGGCCGTTTTTATTGCTATTGTCAGCCTGATCTGGCCGGAGACCTGGCGCGCACATGCCAAAATCCTGGTCACCACCCCCAAAATGAAAGAGCAACTCCAACTGACCCCTAAACAATTCGATGTTCTTACATATCAAGGGATTATGTCACAGGATAGCCTGTATATTGAAGTTATTGATACATTGAAATGGTATCGGCAAGCCATTCACCGCTTGCTGGATGATGAATACCCTGTTCAACGCATCAAGGACCATTTGGGGGAGAAAGCCGGCCGGTTAACCCAATTTCAGTTTATCGAGAATACCAATATCCCCCTCATGACGGAGTTATTAGCTTATTCCGCCCCCGAAGGTGAAGCAGAGAATCCCTTATTGGATTCCCGCATTTATCTGCTTGCCCATTTAAGTGATGAGCAGATTGAAGAATTGTATGAGATGGATGAGGACGAATTCAGCGATTACACCGTTTTTGATATGCGAAAAATGCTGAGCTCCTCCGTAGCGATTATTAAAGAGACCAACCTGGAAACCATTTATTCACAGATGATCGAAGTGTCGGCGGAATTTGGAACGGCAGCCGGTTCAGCCATGCTGGCTAATACCTGGATTGGCCTGTTTGAGCATCGTGCCGAACAAATATTAGAGAGATCGGTTTCAAAAAATATTCAACTTACTCGCGATAGTGCGGCCAAATTATCAATCGAGCTGGCTTCTGCGGAATTGGATCTGGCCAAGTTCCAAAGTGAAGCGAATTTAGACCAAAAACGAGCGGAAACAGCCTCGTTGATCGTAAAATTGACCGGCATGGCCCCCATTCGGCAAAAAGTGAATCAAAAGGAAGAGGCTTTTGATCTTGAACATCAAGACGAGCCGTTTATGAAGGAACGGCTTGAAATGTATGACCATCTTTCCTTCGCTATCTCACCATACTTTAATACGGCATTAATCCCCACCCGAAATTCACTTTTAAAACAGATTAACGCATCAGAAGAATGGTTAAAAGCATTTCCAGTAAAAGAAGGGGAAAAGATACAAACGATAAAAAGCCAACTACTCGATGATCGTACAGAATTGCAAGCGATCAACAAGCAGATAACGGCCATCACCAAAGAGTTGAATACCATTTTAAAGTCGATACACCAAGACGAGGCGGTTATTTCTCAGTTGGAACGGAAGATACAACAAAAGCGCAGTGCGTTGCGTGAATTGCAACCTTTACTTAACGAAGCGGATTTATTGGAACAACCCAAAGGGAAATCACAATATCGTGACATCAGCGTAGGGAGAGCAATCAAACCAGACAAGCGGGTGTTCCCCAAACGCAGTTATATGGTCATTATCGGAGCGGGAGTGGCCTTTTTCTTATTCTGTGGATTGGCTTTCTTTATTGATATATGGAAGGAAGTAACCAGGCCGGAATCTGATGAATCCCATTAAGGGCAGGCATGGCTTGTGAAACGTTCGGTTTACTTTCACGTTGTCGCACTTTTTTTGCTGATCCTCACCATTGTTCTTTCCTTTTATTCCCACATTATGGATCCCACCGCTCAGGCGATAGAAGTTTATTGTTTTTTAAGTATCCTTCTGATGATGTTTGTTTTGTATTTACTGGCGGCCATCGGTATGTTGAAAGGGTGGTGGATGCCGTCAATGAGAACGGTGGTATGGTGGGGCATTGGCTTTCGGCTGGTGTTGCTGCCAAGCCAACCTATCCTGGAAACGGATTATTACCGGTATTTGTGGGATGGATATGTCTTATCCAATGGGATAAATCCCTACCTCTATTCACCAGCGCAGGTGTTGGATGCCGTTGAAAAGGGTAAAACAGAATCCATTGAGGATGTCGTTCTGGAATCATTCTCCGACCAGGTGCGTAAACATGAGAGCGCCCGGGAAATCCTTGAGGAAGTGAACAATCCGGAAGTCAGGACGATATATCCCCCATTTGCCCAAATATTATTTGCATTGTCTTCAATTCTCTTTCCATGTTCGTTGATCGGCTGGCGATTATTGGTATTGTTTTTCGATTTAATGTTGATTTTTTCCATTGTTCTGTTGCTTAGTCATCTTCGATTGGAACCGGCGATGGTGATCTTTTATTCATGGTCCCCTCTTGTGTTAAAGGAATTCATTAACACAACTCATATAGATGGTATCGCACTAACATGTCTATTTCTGGGAATAGTGATGACCATTACCGCCTTCACCTACCGTGGAGCGATTGCGTATGCGTGTTCGGTTTTTGTTAAATTATTCACCTTGCCACTGATCCCTTTTTGGGCGAAAGGATGGCACTGGCGTGAATGGCTATGTTTTATGGTATTCTTATGGGGAGTAGGATTTATGTTCATGGGTGGAGGATCATCGACAATAGAGGGTGTGGCAACTTTTGCTCATCGCTGGGAAAGCAACAGTAGTTTGGTGGTGTTATTAGAATGGCTATTTCAAATAATGGGAGTTCCAGAATGGGGTAAAGGTGAGGTGTGGTTTTCCATATCGGGAGTCGCATTCACTTTGGATGCCTTTTTTGCTGCCAAAGCCATATTAATGGGTTTGTTTGTTTTCGTGTTTTTCTATTTTCTTATACAATTTTTTCTAAAACATTCGATTGATGATGGATGGCGAATTCACCGGTGTTTTGTATTAGTTGGGCTGATGTTGTTATGCAGCCCTGTGTGCAATCCCTGGTATGTGGCATGGTGTGTTCCCTTTTTATGTTTCATGCCCAGTGCATCATTTTTATATCTTTCTTTTTCGTGTTTGGTTTATTATACCTTTTTTATCAGTGATCCGTGGGGATACCCAGTTTGGAGCCGGCCTCTCGAATATATTCCATTCTTTGTTTTGTTAGGGTATGAATTGAAATGGGGCTGTTTATTTTCAGCGCTAAAAATGCGAGAGGCCAATTTGTCGGGCAATGGTGATACGTTATAATAGATCAAATTCCAAAGGAGAGGAAAATACATCATGCGTTATGTTTTAAGTCTTTTAAGTCTGTGCGTCTTCTTATCATCATCCTGCGTGGAACAGGAGGGTGTTAAGCGAGCCGCTAAAAAAGAAGGTTTTCAGGTCATTCTTATTACCGATGTTGGTGGATTGGGAGATAAAGGATTCAACGACGCTGGCTGGCAAGGATGCGAGGATGCTAAATTGCAACTCGCCAAGCAGGGCGTAGCCATCGAAACCGATGTGATAGAATCACGTGAGCAGACGGATTATATCGATAATCTGAACTTCGCAGCCGAACGGGCTAACGTGGTGGTGGCGTTGGGTTTTTTAATCGCTGATGCCGTGGAAGAAGTCGCCAAGCATTACCCTGATACTCACTTTGTGTTTATTGATGGCGAAATCAAAGGGGATAACATCGCCAGTTTTGTCTTCCGTTCGCAAGAGGGAGGTTTTCTGGCGGGTATTCTTTCGGCTTACGTCACCAATACGGGAGTGGTAGCCGTGATGCCCGGCATGGATATCCCTCCAGTAGAGGCGTTTGCTTCCGGGTACCGCGCAGGTGCATTAACAGGAAGCATGTTATTGGCGAAAGAGATCAATGCTTTATCTTCAACCATTGGTAGTTTTAATGATCCCGTAAAAGCGAAATCCATTGCCCAGTCATTAATCAATCAGGATGTGGATATTCTGTTTCAATTGGCGGGAAACAGCGGATTAGGGGTTTTGGAAGCCGTTAAAGAAGCGTCTGGAAAACGTTATATGATTGGTGTTGATATCAATCAGGATGACTTGGCACCGGGAAAAGTATTGACCAGTGTGTTAAAGCGAATGGATCTTGTGGTGACAGATCAAATCATTGCCGCATACAATGGTGAATTGAAGAGTGGTGTTTTCAATGTCGGTCTGAAAGAAGATTATATGGGTTTGACCGAAATGAAATATACTCGTGATCTTGTCCCTTCGGCTGCATTTAAAACGATTGAAAAAGCCAAACAATTGATCATTGATGGCGCCATTACGATTCCGGATACTTATGAGAAACTCAGTTCATTCAAACATCCCGTTCAGGAATTAAAAAACTAAAGTATGAATAAACCAACCGCGTTGAGGGTGCAATCCATCAGCAAGCGTTTCGGAAAGACGCTTGCCAATGATGATGTATCGCTTACGCTCGATTATGGTAAAATTCATGCCTTGTTGGGTGAAAATGGAGCGGGAAAATCAACTCTGGTTTCCATCCTGTATGGGCTCCAAAAACCAGATAATGGGTATATCGAACAGGATGGTGAACCTCGCGTATTTCATAAACCATCAGATGCATTGAGGGCAGGTATCGGACTGGTCCAGCAACATTTTTCACTCATTCCAGCATTCTCAGTATTGGATAACATCATACTCGGGCACGAGGGATGCAACCGGCTGCTCCTTGATCGAAAGAGTAATCAATCGAATGTTCAAGATACTCTTGAACGCTTTGAGATTGATCTGCCCCTCAATCGTCATGTGGGTGATTTAACCGTTGGGCAACAACAACAGGTCGAAATAGTCCGTATTTTGTCTCGAAGTGTGCGTATTGTGCTTTTTGATGAGCCAACTGCTGCGCTGGCAGGTGACGAAATCGAGCGGTTCCTGTCAACAATAAAATCCTTACGTAAACAAGGCATTGCCGTGATGCTAATAACTCACCGCATGCCTGAAGTGATGCAAACCGCTGATGAAGTCACGGTGTTAAGACATGGGAAAGTGGTCTTACACGATGATATGCATCGGTTGGATGAAGACATCATCAGTTCCGCTATTGTTGGGGAAAGTTTACCTTCCGAAGAAGCAATCGAAACACAGATAGGGGCAGAAATCCTATCTTTACAAAAAGTCACCCCTTATGCCGAATCAAAGAATCAATGCCATTTATCCACTATCTCAATAAACATAAACGAAGGTGAAATTCTTGGTATCGCAGGAATTGCAGGGAATGGCCAGGAAGAGCTCATTGATGTGATGATGGGTTTAAAAAAAATTAAAACAGGTTCCATCATCCTGAAGGGTGATGATATTTCAACATTAAAAACCAAAAAGCGGCGCCAAAGGGGGATGGCTTTGATTCCTCAGGACCGAAGTGGATGCGCGATGTTCCCGGAGTTACCGCTTTTTGATAATTATCTTCTTCATTGTTTCTCCTCGGCTCATGGCGGGGGATGGGTTATCTCTCATAAACAGCACCGGAAAACATTTTTATCGTGTTTAACGCGTTATGGTATCGTATATCAGTCGTTGTCACATCCTATTTCCGAATTGTCCGGAGGCCATCAACAGCGAGTGATTATTTCCCGGGAGTTATTATCAAATCCAACAGTGATTATTGCCCATAATCCGACACGGGGACTGGATTTGCGCGCTGCCCGTTTTGTTCATGAAAGTTTGCAGAAAGCCGCTGCTGAGGGTGCGTCAATAGGCTTGTTTTCATCCGAGTTGCCTGAACTGTTTCTTTTATGTCATCGAGTAGCGGTGATATATCGCGGCCAGATTATTGCTGAACGGAAAAAGGATGATTGGAACGCAGAAACCCTGGGGAAATATATGTCAGGAGCGCAGTTGTCATGATTCATCGACTGCTGACGCTTCTTATGGCTGTTGTGTGTACCTGCTTACTTGTTTCATTGTTGTTGTTGCTTAATGGTTATTCTCCCACCGCCACCGCGAAAACAATTATCATCAGTACATGGGGAGCCAAGAGCGGTCTGGCGATTATTTTTACCAAAGCTGCGTTATTGATCATGACCGGTTTGGCAGTCGCTATTCCCTATCGCGCTGGTTTGTTCAACATCGGCGGTGAAGGCCAGCTTTACTTGGGTGGAATTGTAGCCGCAGGCGTTGGTTTATTGCCTTTAAATGGATTATACGCTGGGCATTGGATTTTATGCCTAGTACTGGGTACTTTGGCGGGTGCCGCATGGGCGAGTATAGCCGCCTGGTTTAAAACCAAACGGAATATCCATGAAGTCATTTCAACCATTATGCTGAATTTCATCGGGTTTCAATTGGTCAATGAAATGACTTTTCATTATATGAGCGCAGGCCCAGGAACAAGCCGTACAGCGTATATTCAATCGTCCGCTCAAATGCCCATTTTATTTCGACTTGGGGCAGCTTGGACCTCTTGGGGGATTGTGCTTACCTGTCTGCTCGCCGGCTTTTTGAGTTGGGCACTGTATAAGACATGGACCGGTTATCAAATTCGGGCAGTGGGCAGTAATCCCAAAGCTTCGGCCTATGCGGGAATTTCGGTAGGCCGAAATCATACAATCGCTCTTATGATCGGAGGCGGATGCGCAGGATTGGCGGGAGCATTGGAAACCGTAGGGATTTCGCATGCCTTTTATGGGCGATTTAAAGGCGGGTATGGATTTGATGGTATCGCGGTCGCATTTTTAGCATTATGTGAACCCTGGGCAACCATTCCTGCTGCGTTTGTAATCGCCACATTGCGTGCATCCGATCGCGCCCTCCAGTTTGAACTTGGTGTTCCAAAAGAATTGGTATTTATGCTTGAAGGTATTCTAATTATCTGTATCGCCATTTTTTCACGTTGGAGAAAAAATGTTTGACTCAATTACCCCATGGGTAGCTCATGAGTTGCCTTTGCTGTTGCACTCCGGCTTTTTAAAAGCAGCTCCCTTGCTATGGGCAGCATTGGGTGGTGCATTCAGCGAACGGTCAGGCATTATCAACATCGGTCTGGAAGGCATGATGCTGACAGGAGCCTTCGTCGGAGTGGCAATCTCTTTCGTGACAGGAAACCCTTGGCTGGGGCTGGCGCTTGGTGCGCTATGTGGTGGAGTGATGGGATTAATCCACGCTGTGGTTTGTTTGTATTTTAGAGCGGATCAAATCGTAAGTGGCATGGGAATCAACCTCTTCGCCTTGGGATTGACCGGTTTTTTGTTACAACGAGTATTTAACACCATCGGAAACTCACCCGATGTAAATAAGCTTCCCACGCTCCAGGGCGAATGGTTGTCGAACACATTTTTATCGGAATTGCTCTTCCCGCTCTCCCCGTTGCATATCGCATTAATCCTGGTGGCATGCTGGACGATCTATTTGTTTTACTCGACCCGATTTGGTTTACGAATGCGCGGGTGTGGCGAAGCTCCCAACGTGGTAAAATCCGCCGGTGTTAATGTCGCGTTTTACCGCTATACCGCGGTCTGCTTGAGTGGTGTGCTGGCCGGTTTGGGTGGCGTACAACTCTCATTGAGTGATATCAACCAGTTCAGTACAGGAATGACTAACGGGCGAGGATTTATCGCATTGGCGGCTTTAATTTGCAGCGGTTGGAATCCCAAACGAATCATATGGATTTGCCTGTTTTTTGGATGTATGGATGCGTTCGGAGAACGGATGCAAAGTTCCTTCCCTTCCCTGCCTTCCCGTGCTTCCCAAGCATTACCGTTTATGCTGGTCTTGATTGTCTTGGCCTTTCGCCGACAGGCTAACCAACCTCCTGCCGCTTTGGGTAAAGCCTGAGCATCGTCATTGCGGTACGATTCCAGTCAAAATCGCATTAAAATCATCCTATTGAATCAATGAGCAATATGGAGTGAAACCTATGACATTAACACGTGATGAAGCATGGCAAAAATTATGTGAATGGACAGAGACAGATGCTTTGCGTAAACACGCCCGGGCTATCGAAATTGTGATGCGGGCGGCTGCTAATCAGTATGGAAATGGTGAAGAAGATGCTGAACATTGGGGAAATACAGGTCTTTTGCATGATGCCGATTATGAAAAATGGCCGGATCAGCATCCCCGTTTAATTGTTGAATGGCTGCGGGAACAAGGCGAAGAAGAAAAAGCCCACGCCGTGTCTGCTCATCATACCACCTGGAATGTCCCCTACGAAACGCAATTGGACAAAGCTTTACTTGCCTGTGATGAATTAACCGGTTTTATAGGGGCGTGCTGCTTTGTTCGGCCGGATGGGATTCATACTTTGACCCCCAAAAGTGTGAAGAAAAAGTTAAAGGATAAAAGTTTCGCTGCCAAGGTGGACCGAAATGAAGTCCGAGCCGGTATGGAAATGTTAGGTGTGGAACCGGGTGAACATATCCAATTCCTTATCGATGCATTGAAACCCCATGCACAAGAACTCGGATTAGGAGGTACGGGGACATAAAACCAATAAATTTGGCAGGAAAAGATATTCAAATTTTGTTAGAGGACAAACAGCACGATAAATATCCGTTATAATATCTTCTTTCTTTCAATCTTGACACTTCATCGTTGAGAATGATCTCCTCAGATCATGATATAAACTGGTAAAAACAAAACATTTCAAGATGAAGTATACCTTCATTCATACATTATTAAGGATCAAACGGAGATATTCATGAATTCAGCACGTACTCTTTTTATCGGATCAGTGGTTGTCTGTATCATACTGGTTTTTGCCCTGATGTGGTCTTCAGACCGGCCGAATAACACGGTTGAAGGAGACTCATTGATCATGTTTTGTGCCTCGGGAATCAAACCACCTGTGGTCGATGTGGTCAATCAATATGAAGATGAGTTTGGAGTATCGATTCAACTCTCTTACGGTGGTTCGGGGCAATTATTGAGTAACCTGCGGGTCAAAACCTCGGCGGATTTATATTTGGCAGGGGATAATAGCTACATTGAAAAAGCCCGGGACTACGGGTTGGTAAAAGAATCTATCCCATTAGCCCACATGTACCCCGTTCTTGCCGTTCAAAAAGGTAATCCGAAAAACATCAAGACACTGGAGGACCTGCTTAAAAAAGATATATCCATTTCTCTGGCCAGCCCGGATGCAGCAGCGGTTGGGAGAATCACCAAGCGACTATTGCAAAAAGAAGGGATTTGGAAGGCGATCGAAAAAAAGACAAACGTCTTCAAAACCACCGTCAACGAAATCGCTAACGATATCAAACTTAAGGCGGTTGATGTGGGGATTATATGGGATGCCACCGGCAATCAATATGAGGAAGTGGATATCATTCAAGTGCCCATTTTTAGTGAAGGACAGCAAGAGGTAGAAATTGGCATTGTAAAAAACACGGCGAAACCCTCGCAAGCCTTGCATTTTGCCCGCTATCTTGGCGCACGCGATAAAGGCCTTCCTGTATTCGAGAAACATGGCTATCAACCCGTGGATGGCGATGTATGGGAAAATGTCCCTGAAGTGGTCTTATTCAGTGGTGGAGTCAATCGAATGGCCATCGATGATACCATCAATCGTTTTGAAAAACGGGAAGGAGCAAGAGTCAAACGCATCTATAATGGTTGTGGGATCCTGGTTTCACAAATGAAGGGTGGTGCCCGGCCTGATGCTTATTTTGCCTGCGATGTCTCGTTTATCCATCAGGTGTCAGATATGTTTCTCGACCGTCTGGATGTCTCAGAAACAGACATGGTTATTTTAGTTCAGAAGGGGAATCCAAAAGAGATCCAATCATTGCAAGATCTTACCAAAGCAAGCTTAAAACTCGGGGTGGCCAATGCAGAACAAAGTGCGTTGGGAGCACTTACCAAACGCTTGCTGGAGGAAGCCAACATATACGACGCGGTGATGAAAAACGTGGGTCCTCAAACCCCAACAGCTGATATGCTGGTAAATCAAATCCGAACTGGATCGCTTGATGCAGTGGTGGTTTATGAAGCCAACACCTCGCAAGTGCGGGAGCATTTGGATATCGTCCGCATCGATCATCCTGCTGCTATGGCGATACAGCCCTATGCTGTTGGTAAAAATTCCGACCATAAATATCTTATGCAGCGTTTGTTGGATACCATTACATCTGAACAATCGCAAATTCAGTTTAAAGAAACCGGCTTTCGCTGGTTGGGGAAAATGCCTAACACAAAGTAATTGATATGAAAAACACTCCAGTTAATACAGATACCCCTAAAACCCACTATGATCTGCCATTTCTTATTTGTCTGTGGGTTATTGGCGGTTTTTATATTTTTATGATTGTGGCCATGCTGGCCGCCGATGCCACCTATACCTCCCCCATTCATTTTTGGGAAATCCTGGCCAGCCGGGAAATTCAATATGCCATTAAGTTGAGCATGTTATCTTGCACCATCGCAACCATACTTTCCATTTGGATTGCAGTGCCGATTGGCTATATCATGTCGCGATTTGATTTTCCGGGCAAAAACCTGATCGATGCCACATTGGATATTCCCATCGTGCTTCCCCCCCTGGTGATTGGATTGAGTTTATTAATTCTGTTTCAAACACCGATGGGGCAGATGATCGAAAATCATTTCACCGTAACTTATGCAATCCCCAGTGTAATACTCGCCCAATTCATGGTTGCTTGTGCATTCGCCGTGCGCACCATGCGTGCCACTTTTGAACAAATCGATCCCAGGCGGGAACAAGTGGCACTCACCCTGGGTTGCAGTCGTAGCCAGGCGTTTTGGATGGTGTTAATTCCAGAAGCCCGGCGAGGCATACTAACAGCGGCAACCTTGGCCTGGGCACGCGCATTGGGTGAATTTGGCCCCATCCTCATTTTTTCAGGGGCCACCCGTATGCACACGGAAGTCCTTCCCACCACGGTTTTTCTTGAATTGACGACGGGTAATATCGAAGCCGCCGTTGCCGTATCCTTACTGATGGTCTTTGTAGCAGTGATCGTCCTGCTGCTCATGCGTTCCTATGGTTTGGAAAAATCCACACAGGGAGTTTATTGATTGTGATCGAACTGCAATCGGTTGATATTCGGGTTGGAACATTTGCCTTGGATCAGATATCATTTATCATTCCAACGGGTCAGTATGGTATTTTAATGGGAAAAACAGGTTGTGGAAAAACAACCATATTGGAAGCGGTGTGTGGATTAAAAAAGATAGCAAATGGGAAAATTTCCTTAATGGGACACGATGTAACTTCTCTAAAGCCTGCGCAGCGAGGGATTGGTTTTGTTCCCCAAGATGGAGCCCTGTTTTCGACCATGACTGTCTATGAACAATTGGCATTTGCATTAACCATCCGCAAGTGGAAGAAAAAAGCGATCGATGAACGCGTCCACGCATTGGCAGAGGAATTGGGAATCACTCATTTGTTGAAACGCAAACCAACCGGCCTGAGTGGTGGTGAACGCCAGCGGGTGGCATTGGGACGCGTGTTATCAAGCAAACCGGCTGTGCTTTGTTTGGATGAACCGCTCAGCGCCTTGGATGAAATCACTCGTGAGGAGATGTATGAACTTTTGCGTTCGCTTAAAGAACATATCAATGTCACCGTTTTACATATCACTCACAGCCTGCAGGAAACCCGAAAACTGGCTGATAAGATATTGATTTTGAAGGATGGTCAAGTCGAGGAAAGCGACAGCCTTTTGACGGATCATCCATTATCACCGACAATAAAAGAGGCAAGTTAAGTTTAGTATGGATTAAAGAAAGGAACGGGTATGACGGTTACGGTTGAATACACGTCTCAGTTAAAACAAATTACCGGCAAAGCCTCCGAAAAAATTGAATTGGAAAGCGCTTCCAATGTGCAATCATTTGTGCAATGGTTGGCGGATGAACATGGCGAATCGTTCAAAAAGTTTTTATTTAATGAAAAAGGGGAATTTCGCCCAAACTTGTTGTTATGTATTAACGGTAAACAAATTGCATGGTTGACACCCTATGAATTGAAAGAGGGTGATGTGATTGGATTGTTATCACCGATATCGGGTGGATAAGCATGTAACAATGAAGGATGAGGAGGTTTTTGTGCGGGAACCGATTAAACTGAATCCAGAAGAACAAAAAACATACCAATGGCAAATATGGGTACCGGATTTTGGAGAGGAAGGCCAGGAGAAACTTAAAGCTGCCACCGTATTAGTATCACGCTGCGGAGGACTAGGGAGTGTAGTGGCGTATGAATTAGCAGCTGCCGGTGTGGGACGTTTGGTTCTGGCACACGGTGGGAATGTTAAACACAGTGATTTAAATCGCCAATTACTCATGACCTATGATTGGCTGGGCCGCCCACGGGTTGAATCAGCCGTTCGCCGGTTGCGCGAACTGAATCCCCACATTGAAATTGAAGGCATTGCTGAAAATATTAATGAAAACAACGCCGAACAGATCATTTCTGAGGTGGATGCCATTGTGGATTGCGCACCCTTGTTTGAAGAACGCTTCCTGATGAATCAGGAAGCGGTTCGGCGAAAGATTCCCCTTATTGAATGCGCGATGTATGATTTAGAAGCCCAAATCACCACCATCCTGCCAGGAAAAACGCCCTGTCTTCGTTGTTTATATCCTGAAAAACCCCAGGGATGGAAACGTGAGTTTCCCGTATTTGGTGCGGTATCTGGAACGGTGGGTTGTATGGGAGCCTTGGAGACATTTAAAGTTATTGCTGGGTTTGGAGAACCGTTAGCTGGTAAATTATTGAGCTTTGATCTTAGATTCATGCAGTTCAAACAGATTAAAATTCAACGTAATCCTGATTGTCCATGTTGTAGCCATCTTTAATAAGGAAGGAGATATTCATCAATGGTATTGGCAATGTCGACCGGATCGATCGTATTCTATATCGTGCTAGGCCTACTGGCAGGCATTTTGAGTACATCGTTGGGGATTGGGAGTGGAATACTGGTTGTTCCCGCGTTAACGCTTATCGCGACCTTTACCCAAAAAGAAGCCCAAGGAATCGCATTAACCGTTATGATCCCGATGGCCATGATGGGCGCTTTTCGATATTACATCAATCCGGATATTCAAATTGATTACAAAGTGGTCCTCATTCTGGCGGTTGCAGTTGTGATTGGAGCCAATATTGGCGCTACTATTGTAGCGAATGTGTCCAATCAAACGTTGAAAATTGCATTTGCATGCTTATTGTTCATCGTTGGGATTCGCATGATTTGGTCCGCTTTACAAGGTGCTTAAAGTTTTACAGCTTAATCCAATGCTAATAGTGTGGGATTAGAGTATTCTTTATACTATATTTACGAGGTATGTATGCTACGAATCCTCAGTTTTATATGTATTTTCTGTAGTTTAATGGCTTTATGGATCATGCCCGGCTGGGCCTGCCGCTATAACATCCGTGATGTTGGTTTTGTGGATTTAGAGTCCGATCCCTACCAACTTTACATTTATGTCGATCAATCGATAGCGGACGAGGTTTCAACATCAATTGAGCAAATTGCTTTTGCATCGTTATTGGATAGCAACGTCAAAGCCCAGGTAATAAATACAGATAAAGAGCCAAACCATCAAGCTGTTGAATATATCCCTTCTGATCATAACCACATCCCTCCATTTGCAGTTTTGGTTTCACCGGGGGGCGAATCAAAGTATATTGCATTAATTGATGAAGAAGGTTTTTCGAAAGAAGCCCTCTGGGATCATTTGGATGCCATCGTACGTTCACCTTTGCGCAGTGCAATCCTTAAGCAATTGATTGATACATATGGGGTGGCTTTATTCGTCAAAGGCAAGGATGAGAAAGCAACTAAGCAAGCCCGACAAGCCATTGAATCTGCCCTCCAGGAAACAAAGCAAGGCATGCCGGCTTTACCCAAACATGTTGAAAATCCCCCCGTTTTATTCTCTGTAACCCCGGAACAGAGGGAACAGGAAGCATTGCTCTTATGGAGTTTGGAAGTTGACCCAAACAATGTGGAATCACCCTCCGTTGCGATTTTTTACGGGCGGGGACGCCTGATGGGCCGCGTTTTAACAGGAGACGAGATTTCCCAGGCAGAAGTATCCAATTATCTTTCCGTGATTGGATTATCCTGCGAATGCGGTTTGGATCGCAGTTGGATGCAGGGTCAGATGATCCCCTTGCAATGGAGTGAATCACTCCAAAAACTCGCCTATCAAAAACTGGGGTTTGATCTTGAAAATCCAATGGTTAAAATGGAAATCAGTCAAATTTTGGCCAAGGGGGGAACCGGTCAAAACAACCAATCCAGTTCAAACACAACCGATAGTATCTTAATGGGTTACAGTGAAAACGTTGTAATCGAACCGATGGAAACCACCAAGCAAACAGAGGATAGAGAAAAAAAACAGCCGGAAATTAAATCAACCGCTGAAATCAGTGAACCAACTTCAACACCAGCATTAACCACAACGAAGGAAGATAATCCTAAGGATAAGCCTTTTACCTGGGAATTTTCCTATTTTTTCTTAATAACACTGGGGATTCTTATCCTTGTAACAGGCGCACTTATTCTCAGCATGGATCGAGGTAAAAAAATATGAATACCATTCAACTTATCATTAAAGAAATTCTCCATCGCAAGTTGAACTTTAGTTTAAGCCTATTGGCGATTGTTACTGCAGTGGCCCTGTTCGTGTCATTCTTTACCACCGGTGAAGCATCAAAACGGGAGACCATCCGCCTGATGCGCGATATGGGCTATAATCTTCGCATCATACACAAAGATACTGATATGAATGCCTTCTTTCTGCGTGGCTATTCGGATATCACCATGCCGCATGACTATGTTCATATTTTAGCCAAGCAGGATATGCCGAATTTTTTATACACCCATCTTCTGGCCACTTATCAGCACAATGTTCAATGGCGTGGCACAAGCGCCATAATCAAAGGGATTGCTGCAGAAGTGATGCCAGTTAATAAATCCAAACCATCCATGATATTTACGATTGAACCGGGAACGGCATACCTTGGTTATGAATTAGCTAAAAGGTTTAACCTATCCCAGGGTGATAGCATCGAAGTTATGGGAAAAACATTCACCGTGGAACGCACTCTTTATGAAAGTGGAACAGAGGATGATATCCGTATCTACGTTCATTTAAGCGATGCTCAGGAATTGTTTGATCAAGAAGGAAAAATCAATGAAATAATGGCATTGGATTGTAGATGCTTGATTGAAAATGTCGATCCCCTGGAACTACTTCGAAAACAACTGGCCAAAACGCTTCCCGATACCAGGGTGATTCAAATCAGAAATATCGCCCAAGCACGAACAGAACAGCGTGAAATGATGGATCAATATTTCGCCATGATCATGCCCATTATCATCATTGTATGTGCTATTTGGATTGGTGCGTTGGCCATGCTGAATGTGCGCGACAGGCGCCAGGAAATCGGAGTTTTTCGGGCACTGGGTTATCGCTCAGGAAAAATCGCAGGTTTGTTTTTGGGAAAAGCATTGCTTATCGGTGTGTTAGGGGCGCTGATTGGATTTTTGATTGGAACTATTCTCGCTTTAATATGGGGGCCAGCGATATTTAAAGTGACCGCCAGTAAAATCTCACCAATTTATTCATTGTTAGTATGGTCCATTATCGTGGCGCCACTTTTCGCCGCATTGTCCAGTTTTATTCCGGCGGCTTTGGCAATCACCCAGGACCCGGCAGATGTTTTACGAGAGGAGTAAATCATGATTCAATTGGAAAATATCAGCAAACATTATCAAACAAGACGAGGAACTCTAAGTGCACTGAATAATCTATCCTTCTCCATCAAGCCGGGAGAATTTGTGGTCATTCGAGGCCCCAGTGGAAGTGGTAAAACCACCCTTTTATTAACCTTGGGCGGCATGTTGCGCCCTTCCCAAGGCACCATGAAAATCGAGGAGCAGGATATTTATGCCATGAGTGTTCCCAAACGGGCTCAATTTCGTGCGGAAAATATTGGGTTTGTCTTTCAAATGTTTCATCTAATCAATTACCTGAACGTGCTGGAAAATGTGTTGATGGCCGCTGGCACGGTTAATAAGTTAAATGCTCAAGATAACGCCGTGGATATCCTCAATCAACTTGGAATGAGTGAACGCCTGACTCATACACCCGCTGAATTAAGTGCTGGTGAAAAACAACGCACCGCCATCGCTCGCGCTCTGTTGAATCAACCAAAACTAATTCTGGCAGACGAACCCACCGGCAATCTTGATCCCGGCAACGCCAAAGAAGTAATGGAACATCTATCAAAATTTCATCAATCCGGTGGAACCGTGGTTCTTGTCACACACGGGACTGTGGCCGATCACCACGCAGACCGGATTATCCATTTGGCCAATGGCCAGTGCAATGATATTTGATTTTTATAATAAATTTAGTAAGACCGGGTTGACACATAAGTCAACCCCTACCTGTGGTAGGGGCGAACCGAATGTCATTAAATTAAGATCAAATTGGATCGTTGAATAGGGAGCCTCGCCCTCCCCTTCAACTTAATGATATTGGTGGCGAACCCATGTGTTCGCCCTACGTTGTGGTAAGTCTACCCATCACATCACATGGAGATATTATTTATGAAACGATTAATCGTCCTGACTTTTAAACCATTCATCTGTTGTGGTTTAATCCTACTTTGCTCATCCTTGCTTACCCCAGCTTCTGCTGAGGATTGGCCTACCTACCGCCACGATATTGCACGCAGTGGAGTAACCGGTGAAACAATAAAACCTCCATATACATTGCGTTGGACCTACCGCTCCGCTCATCCTCCCCAGCCGGCGTGGCCGGGACCAGCTCGCCGCGATGGCTGGCACAAGGTCGACAACTTAAAACCCCGTGTCATCTTCGATTGGGCCTTCCATGTCGTTGCCACCGATAATGCCGTTTATTTTGGCTCATCTGCCGATGACAAAGTTTATTGCCTTGATGCCCGTACGGGTAAAGAACGCTGGAGTTTTTTCACTGATGCTCCGATCCGTCTTTCACCCACGATTTCAAATGGCCGTGTTTATGTGGGTTCAGATGATGGAAATGTTTATTGTCTTAACGCCAAAACGGGAGATTTAATTTGGAACCACAAACCATCCCCGCGGGATTACCGAGTCATCGGTCATGGACGCATGATGTCATTGTGGCCCATCCGCAGTGGTGTGCTGGTCGATCAAGATCGCGTCTTTTTTACGGCGGGTTTATTCCCCTCTGAATCCGTTTATATTTGCGCTCTGGATGCCAATACAGGCGAAGAACGCTGGAAACAGACATTTGATAACATCCCCCCACAAGGCTACCTGCTCGCTTCACCCTCCCTTTTGTATGTCCCCACCGGAGGTGGAACGCCTGCTGTATTTAATCGCAGCAATGGTGACTATAAATACTCCCTTGGTGGAGGCGGTGGAACCTTTGCCTTATTAACCGAAGACATGCTGGTATACGGTCCTGGAAAAACGGGTGAATTGGATGCATTCGCTTCACAATCAAGTGATCAAGTCGCTCATTTTAACGGCAACCACATGGTCGTAACCGCAGAACGCTCTTTCTTGCATACTGATACAGAAATGAGCGCCATTGACCGCAAACGCTTCACAAAATTAAACAATGAACGAATCACTCTTTCTAAGCGGCAAGGTAAACTTTCCAACCAATTGAAGGAACTGGGCAAGGAAGCGGATTCCGAAAAAGGGCAAACCTTGCGCAAGGAACTGGAACAAGTCCGCAAACGCTTAACCACCATTGGTGAGGAACTCAAAGCCTGCTTATTGTGGAAAAAAGAATGCACCTATCCCTATTCTTTAATTCTTGCTGGAGAAACCTTATTCGCCGGTGGAACCAATGACGTGGCCGCATTCGATGCGAATACCGGGGAAAAGGTATGGTCCCAAAAAGTCGAAGGACGTGCCTTGGAGTTAGCCGTTGCCAATGGATTCCTATTAGTTAGTACGGATGAAGGGATTATTTATGGATTTAGCGCCAAAAACGAAGAACAGGCCGGAAAGGAACAACAATAATATGTACAAGTATTTTGTCGTCTTAATTGTTTCCATTTTGTTTAACCCGATTGGATTCACAGTTGAACAAAAGAATGATAGGCTGGTAGCCAATTGGATTTTTGGCAAGGATAATCTAACCGGTCAAATCATCCACGACACCAAAAATCATATCCCCGCAACGATTAAAGGACCAGCCTATTTTGAATCATTTGGTCAAACCGAAGCATTGCTGATTGATAAAAATCAAAACCTAATCACTCTCCCCTATGATTTAGAATCAAAAATCCTCCCCCAAAAAGAACTAACCGTTGAAACCTGGGTAAATATCGAAAAAACCGCTGAATGGGGAGGCCTTGTAGGGGCTTTCCAGAATAACGGTGGGTTTCAAAAAGGATGGCTCCTGGGATTCAAGCAATCCAACTTCAGTTTTGTACTCTCCAGCGAGGGAGCAAATGATGGTGATGGAAAATCAACAGAAATACGCGCCAACTCAAGTTTACAGTGGGGCCAATGGCATCACGTTGCCGCCACCTATGATGGCTTCGAAATGAAATTATATGTTGATGGAGAATTACAGAAATCCTCAGGAGAGCAAACCGGTCATATCCTTTATCCCGAAACAGCGCCATTTGTTATAGGGGCATATAAAGACCAGGACGAAGATTTCCGCTGGCGTGGCTGGATTCACGAAGCACGAATATACGGCCGTGCTTTAACTCCTAAAAACATAGCAGAGATTTACAATCACAAACGAAAAAAACTTCCTGAAGTTTTGGAATTTGATTTAGGCCCTTATTTAAGACGGCTAAGCAAAGAATCATTTACTCTGTTTTGGAAAACAGATAAACCAGTCATCTCAAAAATCGAATATGGAACACAATTCCCTCTTGCAAAACAACATACAGGAAAACAACCCGTAACCGAACACCAAATCACACTAACTGGTATTCAATACCCAAATCTGTATTATTACCGAATCATCCAACCAAATGAAAATGGCCAGGAACGCGCTTCACGCCTTTTCGAATTTGACTCATCATTTGACTATACACCTACGGAAGTGAAAGCCGATGATTATCCACAATCCGAGGAAGAGTGGAAAACCATTTGTCAAAATTATACCGCTAATATTCTGAATGAGATCGAACAGGATAAAGGATTTTGCCTGGTGATAGGTGCCAAGGATGGCCAACTTGCGTATGAAATCACCCGGCAAACCAGGATGAAAATCCTCATCATTGATGATGACAAGGCGACTGTAAACCAAATTCGAAAGCAAATGGATAAAGCGGGTTTATATGGTGTACGAATCAGCGCCCACCATATTCCTACAAAGCAATTACCCTACGGAGACTATTTCGCCAATTTAATCGTTTCCGAATCACTATTAGCAGGAGAATCCTTATCCATTCCAGCACACGAAATCTATCGTGTATTGCGGCCCAGTGGTGGCTTGGCTTATTTAGGCCAATCCACCAAAGCGGCTAAACACCAAAAACCTTTAAATAAGGCGGTATTTGAAAATCATTTTAAACATGCAGATATTCCTGAATTAAAACTGACCCTTGAAAATGAAACCACTGCAAAAATCAAACGCGCTCCCCTTCCCGGTGGTGGCGAGTGGAGCCATATGTATGCCGATGCCGGCAATTCATCCAATAGCCACGATCAACATTTGCAGGATCCCATGCATGTCTTGTGGTTTGGACGCCCCGGCCCACGCCCGATGGTTGACCGTGGAACCCGGCCTCCTGCCCCGCTTTCAACCAATGGCCGTCTCTTTATTCAAGGTGATCGTCGCTTATTTGGCTTGGATGCCTATAATGGAACCATCCTATGGACGCTCGAAGTCCCTGACCTGCGCCGGGCTAATATTCCCCGGGATAGTAGCAATATGGCCGCCGATGGCGATTCACTCTACATCGTGGTCAAGGATAAAGTATGGTGCTTAAATGGGGCAACTGGCGAAATCGAACAAACATACAACCTTCCCTCAGCACCAACAGACAGGGAATTTGATTGGGGATACATCGCCAGCGTGGACGAGCTTTTAATCGGTAGTACTGTTCCTGAAGGTGGTATTTACATTGGCGCGGATGGCGAATGGTATGATGCCCAGGGATATGAATCACACAAAGTAATCAGTTCGTCGCTCTTTGTATTGGATCCCAAGACGGGTAAGAAAAAGTGGGATTACCAAGGTGGTGCAATTATTAACCCAAGCATCGCCGCCGGTGATGGAACCATTTACTTCGTCGAAAGCCGCAATCCTGAAGCACTGCGCGAGCAATCCGGACGTCTTTATAAAGAAATAACCTCTGAACAATATCTGGTCGCACTGGATATACAAACGGGCAAAGTCGTATGGGAACAGCAACAGGACTTCACCGAAGGACGTTGGGTATTCTACCTCACTTATTCGGATAATACCCTGATTGCCCTCAGTACCACCGACAAATACCAGTTATATGCATTCGATGCCAAGGATGGCAAACCCATGTGGAACCACGAATACGCCTGGTATCGGGATCATCATGGTGGCGCCATGCAACATCCTGTGATTGTTGGTGATACGGTCTATGCTGAACCCAAAGTGTTTAAACTGAAAAGCGGAGAAGATACTGGTGTCACAATGCCCCAGCGGAATAAATGCGGGGTCATCACCGCCTCCGCCAACTGCCTTTTTTATCGGGATTATTATCATGCCATGTGGGATTTAAAGAAAAATGTGCGTAAAGATTGGATCGGAATTCGTCCCGGTTGTTGGTTAAACTTAATTACGGCGGGTGGATTAATGCTTGCCCCCGAAGCCAGCTCCGGATGTTATTGCGCCCATCCCATTCAAACAACGGTCGCATTTATTCCGAAAGAATAGAATGTGTAGGTTAACCTATTCATTCAAACATATAAAAAATTAATCCATATCATCATTGTTATTTTACACAAATTTGTATTTGAAATTTTTCCCTGAACTTGACTTGTATATAACAATATAAACGTTAAAATGAAACCATGCTATTTATGAATCCTAAAAAGGAGGTGTTAAAAATCTATAAATATTAAAAGTACTTCCAAGTTTTTTCATCCTGCGTTTATTCCTACCCATCTTGTTTCAGCACAATGAACTAAAGCTAAATCCATTACGGAGGGAAAGTGATAATGTCAAAGAGGATAATTCTATCCCTGCTAGTTATTTGCCTTGCCGGTTTACCAGGTTTTGCTACAACCAAAACGGTCGGCAAGTCAGGAGCTCAATTTACCAGTATTCAAGCTGCCATTGATTCGTTCACCGAAGCGGAAATCACCGATGGTGAACCCGACATGGTGGAAATTATCGATGGCGAAGAGTATGACGAACAAGTGATGATTGGCCGATTAATCGCCGATCCGGATCTCAACGCTCCTTCTGCAGGCTATCTCGATTCAGTCATCGAATTGGCCGGACAAAGAGATTCTTTTACACTTCGCGGAGCAGATCCAAACAACCGTCCCAAAATCAATCCGGTTAGTGATATTGCCAAATCTTATGGCGTATTTACTAATGATCCTGGCGATAATTTTATTGCCACCTTTTCCTATTTTGGAAAGAACATCACAGTTGAGAATGTCGAAATTCTGCAATCATCTGTACTGGATGAAGATCAATACGGGATGAACGGGCAAGCCGGCGAAATGGTATTTAATAATGTATTATTTGCTCATTCAGGCGATGTACGGCCTGGAGAAGCCTTGATCAATTTCAACAATGCTCATGACATCGCGGATAAAGGCTTTGACAACAGCTATACATTTAACAACTGTACCTTTGATGCCGCTTTATCCGGCAATCGTAATGATGCGGTGGATACCATTTATTACCATGGAATGAAAGCATCTGACGCAAGTGCAGATGGAGTGGATATTAACGACATTCCCCTGGTGGCAACCTTTGACGGCTGCGAATTTTTAAACGGTGAAGTGGCGATGATTATACGTGGCCGGGATCAGGAAAATCACATCACTGTTAAAAACACCTTTATTCACAACAATAAAGAAGGCTTGATCGCTACTGGAAAAGGTTCATTCACGGTTGATCGCTGTATCTTTTACCAGAATTCCAACCAACCAGGTGATTTTGAGGATAATGTCGCTCCTCTTATTACCAAGGAACGCAGTCAAATTGTTCCTGAATTAACGGTCCAAAATTCACTCTTTGTTGAAAACCTGAATGAAGAGGAAGTCGGTGAATTCGGAATCAATTCGAAAGTTGGTTCTATCCTTGTTCAAAACGGAAACAACAATACAACGGAGGTGGTTATCGAAAATTGCACCTTTGTGGATAATCCCATTGCCATCCGTTTTGATGACTCAAGTGGCCGTGAACGAAGTGCCACTATCAACAATTGTATCTTCCAAGGCTCGAAAATTGTCTTTACCGCAGATAGTTATTTCACTTCATCTGATTTTGATGATGGGGCAGTGGACAATGCCATGGCCGAAGGATCAAATAATGTTTTTGATTCCAACCTGACCATTGTTGAAGAACAAGACTCCTTGCCAAATGTCAACATCACCGGTGAGGAAAGCACTGTCACCTTTACAAATCCCAGCATCAACATGGATGATCCTTTTGCCGGACCACCTTATCTCGTTGATTCGGGAGCACCAGCCGGTGTGGGTGCTGATCTGAGCAGCACAACACTTATTGAAAGTTTTATGCTTTTTGAATAAGTCTTCTAAAACATTTTAAAAGTATAAGGGCTTGCTTTTTAAAGAAAGCAAGCCCTTCTTATTTCTTACGGGTTTACAAGAATTTGATACATACGGGATTGGGAATTTCAAACTGTTTCTCGATAAAACGAAGTTCACCCGTCTTTCCATGAATCGCAAAAGGCACAATATTATTACTATCCTGATTCGCAGCGAACAAATACCTGCCCGTGGGATCAATGGCAAAATTGCGGGGACGTTCACCCTGTGTGGACGTATGCCCTCTTGCCGTCAACCGCCCATTGGCAGGATCAATCGAAAATATAGCCATACTGTTATGGCCACGATTGGAGCCATAAAGAAATTTCCCATCAGGTGAAACATGAATATCCGCGCAGGAATTTTCTCCTTCATATCCATCCGGTAAAGTGGATATTGTTTGAATGGCAGACAGGATACCTTTATCCGGCATATATTCGAAGGCTGTAATCGTGCTATTTAATTCCTGGATCACATAAGCGTATTGTCCCTTCGGATGAAAGGTGAAATGGCGTGGACCAGCCCCTTGGTGGGTTTTAAACCAGGCGGGATCATTCGGTAAAAGTTTGCCATTTTCTTGGTCAAACTGATAAATCATGATTTTGTCGATACCAAGATCCGCTGAAACCACATACTTATTGTTGGGATCAAAATAAACAGAATGAGCATGCGGCCCTTTTTGACGCTGAGGATTCACACTTGCCCCTTTGTGCTGAACTACATCACTCGCCTCTCCCAATTTCCCATCATTTTCAATGGGAAACACGGATAATGTACCATCACTATAATTGGCCACAGCAAGCCAACGGCCAGTTTGATCAACATTGATATGGCAGGGTGATCTTCCATGAGAAGGCTGCTCATTCAGATAAGTTAATTTTCCGCTTTCCTGATCTATTTGATAAGCATATACCACACCTGTTTTTTTACCCTCGTATATCGACCCTTCGCTCACGGCGTAAAGAAATCGCTGGTTAGGTGTCATGGCAAGAAAGGATGGATTTTTTATCCCTTCAACCGTCTGGATAATATCCAAACGTTTGAAATCGTAATCAAACCGGCAAACATATATTCCTTTGCTTAAACCATATGTATAGGTACCCACATAAACAAATCGCTGAGATGGGTGGGGCTCATCTTTTTCATCCCCATGTGACAAAGAAAAAAGAAAAGGAGAAATAGCAATACTTTTTAGAGCAGTACGGCGGGAAAACAAAAAGTTCATAATAACACCTCGAAATATGATACAACATCAAAATATCAACGAGAACTTCCAAATCATCCTATTCATTAAAACACAGTTTAAACTATCATCAATTGTTCATCGGTCAAAAGTGTAATCTACATAAAAATTTCTATTGAAATTATTTAATAATTCGGTAGACGAGATACTTTTTTTCCCTAATAATGGTGAAAATGCTAAATAGTAGAGGTGAATTATGGATTCGATAAGCCGTCGTCAGTTCCTGGGATATTCCAGTGCTTTTCTTTCCGCACCAATCATGAGTTCGATTGCAAGGGGAGAAACTTCAAAAAAACCTAATTTTGTCTTCATTCTGGTTGATGATTTGGGATGGCCCGATTTGGGGTGTTATGGCAGTTCTTTTTATGATACCCCAAATTTGGATAAGCTAGCTGCCAGCGGGATGCAATTCAACGATGCCTATGCCGCATGCCCTGTTTGTTCACCAACACGAGCAGCTATCATGGCAGGAAAGTATCCTACCCGATTAAACATAACGGACTGGATTCCTGGCCAAGACCCCAAAAATCGTAAACTACTAGGTCCTCAAGACTTACATCAGCTACCTTTAGATGAAGTTACTTTAGCGGAAACCTTTAAAAAGCAAGGGTACAAAACCTTTTTTGCTGGTAAATGGCACTTGGGTGATGAAGGCTTTTTCCCAGAAGATCAGGGATTCGATATCAACAAAGGGGGCCACCATCGAGGTTCGCCACCAGGAGGTTACTATACCCCTTATAAAAATCCCAAGCTGAGCGATGGCCCTGAAGGGGAATATCTAACTGACCGCTTGACGGAAGAATCGATGAGCTTCATGGAATCCAACCAGGATAACCCATTTTTGTTGTATCTATCTTTTTATACAGTACATACACCAATCCAAGCATGCAGGCGCTACATTGACCACTATAAAGAAAAAGCGGAAAAATTACCTGAATTAGGTGAAAAAGCAGAGCGCAAAGAACACGATGGCATCACCAAATTA
Source organism: uncultured bacterium (assembly GCA_964517495.1). Lineage (GTDB taxonomy): Bacteria > Hinthialibacterota > Hinthialibacteria > Hinthialibacterales > Hinthialibacteraceae > CAZFER01. The sequence continues at coordinate 51,694 of CAZFER010000009.1, forward strand.
CGACAGGACAATCCCGCATACGCCTCCATGGTACGAGCCATGGATGAAAATGTGGGGAAAGTGCTCAATAAGTTGGATGAACTGAATTTAAGTGAGAATACCGTTATCATATTCACCTCGGATAATGGAGGCCTTTCCACATTATCCAGGCGGGGATATCCCACGTGTAATCTACCACTCAGAGCAGGTAAAGGATGGTGTTACGAAGGGGGCATTCGAGTACCTTTGATCATTCGGGTTCCCGGTATTACCAAACCAGGAAGCATTAGTAATGAACCGGTTATCAGCATGGATTATTACCCCACCATGCTGGAATTAGCGGGATTATCCCCTAAACCCGATCAACACTGCGATGGAAAGAATTTGGTTCCCCTGCTGAAAGGTGAAAAAGAGCTCAATCGCGAGGCCATCTATTGGCATTATCCCCATTACCACGGAAGCACCTGGAAACCAGGAGCAGCCATACGCGCACGCGATTGGAAGTTGGTCGAATTCTATCACGAAGGAAAAGTCGAACTTTACAATCTTAAGGATGATATCGGCGAGATGAATGATTTGTCCAAATCACATCCTGAAAAAGCCAAAGAATTATTGACCATGTTACGAAAATGGCAAAAAGACACTAATGCCCAAATGCCTAAACCAAATCCTAACTATAAAGCCAACGAATAGAGGATATTATGAGTACACGTCGTGATTTCTTAAAAACAGTTGGATTAGGCTCAATAGCCTGTTCCAGCATGATAAACCAAAAAGCATCTGCACAAAACAAACGGCCAAACATTCTTTTGATCCTGGCGGATGATATGGGTTGGTCAGATATTGGCTGTTACGGGGGCGAGGTCCATACCCCCAATTTGGACAGGTTAGCCAATGGAGGGATTCGCTTCACCCAATTTCACAATACCGCCAAATGCTTCCCTTCCCGCGCCTGCCTGTTGACAGGATTATATGCCCAGCAATGTGGAATGGCGCGTGGTCCAGGCTATTTCAATAAGCAGTGTGTCACACTGGGTGAAGTGTTACAAACAGCTGGTTACCGCACCTTGATGGCGGGTAAGCATCATGGCAAGGATAATCTCTTTGACCGGGGCTTCGATCATTATTACGGCTTGCGGGATGGTTGTTGCAACTACTTCAACCCTGGTCATCAGCGTGAAGGCGAAGGCAAACCAGCGCAAAAACGCAATAACCGCTATTGGTGTTTTGATGAAAAAGTGCTCTCCCCTTTCACACCCGAAGCACGTGATTTTTATACTACGGATTATTTCACCAAATACGCTCTTGGTTTTCTTGATCAACACAAAAATGAAGATAAACCATTCTTCCTTTATATGTCCTATACGGCTCCCCATGATCCATTAATGGCTTGGGCTGATGATATCGCGAAATACGAAGGCAAATACAGCGCCGGTTATAAAGCCATTCGTCAGGCAAGAGACAAGCGCCAACGTCAGATGGGTTTGATTGATGATCGCTTTCCTCTCTCTGATCCAACATACCAATCGTGGGATTCGCTCTCGGATGAAGAAAAAAAGGACGAAGAACGCAAGATGATGGTCTATGCAGCGATGATCGACCGCATGGATCAAAACATTGGTAAATTGTTACAAAAGATTGAAGAGATGGGTGAACTCGATAATACCCTGGTGCTTTTCGCTTCAGACAACGGCTGTTCAGCAGAAGTGGTTCGTGGTGGTTTTAATGTCCCGGGTAGTGGTGAAATCGGCACCATGACACGCTGGTCCTCGTTGGGAGGAGATTGGGCTAATGCAAGCAATACCCCATTCCGCTACTTTAAAAATTACAGCCACGAAGGAGGGATTTGCACTCCACTCGTCGCCTGGTGGCCTAAAGGGATAAAGAATGGTGGACGGATCAGTGAATTTGTAGGGCATTTTATCGACTTTATGCCCACTCTCATCGACGTGGCTGGAGCGGAATATCCAAGCGAATTTAACGGGAATGAGATCGTTCCTTACGAGGGGAAAAGCCTGCTTCCCGTCTTGAACGAGGAAAAACTCGAACGGGATAAACCGATTTTTTGGCAGTGGTCACGTGGCCGGGCAATTCGGGATGAGAATTGGAAAATGGTATCATGGCGAGGTGATTGGGAACTTTATGATATGAAGACCGATAAAACAGAGACCAACAATCTCGCATCTGAAAAACCCAAAGTGGTGGCCCAACTGGAAAATCAGTATAACACCTGGTGGGAAAAGTGGGGAAATCAGGATTAACTTCCCCACATTTGCACCTCAATCTTAAACCGTATGATAACCTGAGGTTGAAGGTAAGTTAACCAAACCAAAGCCACCGTCGACACGAAGTGTGATGCCGTTGATGGCTCCGCTACAGTCATCATCGGCCAGGTAAACAACATGAGGAGCAATTTCATCAGTCTCCAGAAAACGGCCGATGGATGTACCTTCCATGATTTCTTTAGCGCGTGGCGTGGGGCTGCCATCTTCGTTAGTAAGCAGTTTCCGGTTTTGTTCGCCTATGGTAAATCCAACAGCCAGATTATTCACCCGGCCAATACCGCATTTACCAAAGAGATGAGCTACACTCAAGGTCAGGTTTTCAACCGCAGCAAATGAGGCGGAATAATCAAGCACTTTTGATAAAGGCTGAAGGCCGGACATGGATGTAATGTTCACCACACTACCTGGATGGCCAGCGGTATTCAAATAACTTGCATACAATTGCAAGGAATAACGCTTGGATAAGTAATTGGCCGCCATAATACTTTGCGCCACTTCGGGTTTCATGGCGGTAAATTCACCCAATGAAGAAAATACTGCTTCACTGCGATTGCCACCGGACCCATTAACGACGATATCAATTCGACCAAAGCGCTGAAGTGTGTCATCATAAACCTTTGCCAGTTGCTCGAAATCTGACGCATCTGCGTGAAGTGAAATGATTTCGCCGGAAGGGCTTATATGGGGATTATTTTTTAATTCATCCACCAATTGTTCACACGATTGCCCCCGGCTTACAATCACTACATTGTGAGCTTGGTTTGCAAAAAGACGGGCATATCCCGAGGCGATGGCACCCGCTCCAAATAAAATAACTGTTTTATCTTTTAAAGCCATATACTTTCCTCCTAAAACAAATTTGTTTTTATCAATTTAATATGATCGGGCTATGAGGTATTAGCGTTGATGTGGGTAATATGATTATGACAACGGCAACGTCATTTTAAAGGTGCTTCCCTTTCCACGTTGGCTTTCGGCGGTGATGGTTCCTCCATGCCTATCGATTAATTCTTTCGCAATCGAAAGGCCTAAGCCTGTGCCTTTGGCGAATTGAATAGCTGTTTCTGTTCGATAAAAACGATCCCAGATTTTATTCTTTTCTTCCTCTGACATACCGATCCCTGAATCAGAAATCTCAAGAAAAACAGAATGGTTTGTTGAACTAATTGAAACACTAACTTCACCATTTCTCGGCGTATATTTTATGGCATTGCTGATTAATTCTCCAATGACTCGTTGAAGTTTGCCATACTCTCCAATAATATTAATGTATTCATCATTGGCATAATATTTAAGGGTTATATTCTTTTGATCCGCGACCGGCTTTTCTTATTCAATAATAGTGGTTACCAGTGAATTGATAAGAAAATGGGATTCTCATACCATAACGTTAATACTTTGAACGACCATTCTGCCGGCGTTTGGTCATAGTTGAATTTCCGGCCGACGGCACGTACCTCCAAGGTGTGCTCGCCTTTTGGAACAGTGGTTAATGTTATCACGTTTTCCGGTATCAAATCCGACCATTCCCCTTTATCAAGACGATAGGTGTATAGCAAGCGATTCTTCATGATCTCTTACTCAAACTCGGCATGTTGTATGAAGGCCACTGCGAAGGCATGGGGAGTCGAGCCGCCGCTGCCAAATTCGGGTATTCCAAACAACACCACGAGTTATGTCAACGGACCAACTGGTAAAAACAGTGGTCCGCTAACAGTAGGCAATTACAACAAAACAATCCAGAAACACGGTAAAGACCGCCAATTGCGGAGATATTTAAAAGGAATCACCGTTTTGGGTTCCAGAACCAATTCTGAAGGTGTTTTAAAATTGGATGAAATTCGCTTATATCAAAATCGACAGGAATAATGTTGAGTCATTTCAGACAATATTAAATATCGATTTGCATTCATTCAATTTCGATTTAGAATGAAAAAAAACATATAAGCGTTTAGCTGTCATTCCTCTCCCAATCCTGCTGAGCGTTACCCAAAAGTTGTGGGGCCAATGATCAACCCCCTCTGTATCTCATCCAGGCTTGGGGGAGAAGTGGATAGCCAAAAAAAGGAGATAAATTCCAGAGGTTTGATAGGATCGCTAAACAGGGGTAGCAACCATTCCCCTTCCAAGACTGGGAGGGGCTAAGGGAGGGTTGAAAAGAATACCTTATTAAAACCCATAATCCACATTGAGGGAGATTAATATGCTTTTACCAAAACAACTCCAATCACGATTATTCCACTTCACATTATGCATAACATTCCTATGGAATGGAATCACCTTCGCTGGCCAATCTCAATCTGATTTCATCTACGATCCCCCCGATCAAAACATAAAAACCCACACCTTCGATAATCCCATGTTGTATGATGCGGATGTGCTTTATACAGACAAGGGATTATGGTTCACCTGGTTGGAATTCACCCCCGGCGAAGGAGATCGTATCTGGATTGGTTTGAGAAACAACGACAATTGGATCCACCAAAAGCAAGTCACACCCTATCCCGCTCAACTAAAGAATCCCACTCTAACCCTCGACTCCAACCAGCAATTATGGCTCAGTTATGAAAAAGAATTGGAAGGCCATTGGGATATCCTCCTACGTCAATACGATCCAGAAAATCAGACCTTTCTAAATGAAAAACGCATCAGCGAAAGCAACAATCCTGATATCAATCATCAGATCGAAGCGGATAACCGGGGAGGACTTTGGCTGGTCTGGCAAAGCGGCCATACAGGACAGTATGACATCGTAGCCCGCTACAATCATCCCGATTCACAACATTTCATCCAACGCCTGAGCACCACCAATGCCGATGACTGGCATCCTGATCTCGCCATTACACAAAACAATCATGTCCATGTGGTGTGGGATGTCTATGATGGCAAAAGTTTCAACGTTCGTTACCGCCGTTGGAGCAATGAAACCTGGAGTGATATAGCCGATTTAGCCGCTACTGATGCCTTTGAAGGACGTGCACAAATCGTGGCAGGAAACGATAACATCGTCTGGATTGCCTATGAAGAGGGACGAAAAAACTGGGGGCATCCCTATCTCACCTACCAGGGACACACCGACCAACGTGGTTACTACAAAATGGACCAGAAAAAAGGTCCATTGCATTCGTACCGAAATCTAAACATGATAGGTATTGCTCCCGATGATAGTGGAGAATGGCATCAATATAGCCTAAAAGAAACCTTCCCCATGCCATCTGTCGAACAAGCCATCCGTAGAGAAAGTACCTCTTATGAGAAAAGTATGCTGGGCGCCTTCTATGAACGGGCCCAATTATGCCGAGACCAATCAGGCCGAATCTGGTTGGCCTACCGGCACTATTACGCTCCCTGGATGGGAATGCTCGGTATCATGTATCGTTCACATATTGAGGATGGATTTAAGATTTATGCACGCTATCTATCCGACAAAGGATGGTCGAAACTATATGCCTTTGACCATATTCAAGGCGATGGCATGCAACGCCTGCAAATCACCCCTCATGGCAATGGCATCGCTTCTGTTTGGACAATGGGGCGAACCGATCGCCGCCAAAACCAGGATAATAGACCACGGGGTTTGGCCTGGGCAAAAACCGAAATCCAGAATGTGTTTCAGTCACCAGGCGATGAGATGCTGACCACACCTTCACCCTTGTCAACTCATCCCATTAAGCAACCAAAGGATCACTCAGTTGAAAGCGCTAATCTGAATGGCAAGACCTATCAACTCTTTTTCGGTGATCTGCATCGCCACACCGATCTGTCTCTCTGCCGTGTCCCTATGGATGGTACCATCGACGACGCCTACCGCTATGCGATCAATCCTGCCGGGCTGGACTTTTTAGGAATAACCGATCATTCCCGGGATCTGGCCCTGGGTAACCACTTAAGCCAACTCTGGTGGCGTAATCGAAAAGAAGTGAATCGGCACCATCTTCTCTCCAATTTCTTCCCTTTTTACGCCTTTGAACGGAGCCACGGAAACACCGCGGACCATAATGTCATTTCATTGAATGGAAAAATCCTGCGCCCCCACACTTACCCGGTACCGGAATTCTGGACCGAATTTGGCTCGGAGATCATTACGATTCCACACCAACCCATCCGCCGCGATACGTGGAACTATCAGGATGATGTCCGCCGTCCCCTAATGGAAATCTTCCAGGGATGCCGCACACAATCCGTCGAAAATGATGCTCATCAGGGCCTTGCCAAGGGATTTCACATTGGCTTTATCGCCAGCAGCGATCACATGTCAACCGGCGCCAGTTTCGCCTGCGTTTGGGCGGAAGAAGGAAACCGACAATCCATTTTCAACGCCATGCAGCGCCGCCGTACCTACGGCGCAACCGCCAAGATTAAATTGATCGTTCGTACGAATAACCATTGGATGGGAGAGATTATCAAAGCAAAACAAATGCCCCCCATTCACATCGAGGTAGAGGGAACCGCCCCAATCACAAAAGTTCAATTTGTCGTTGACGGAAAGGTGCACAAAACCATCGAACCCCATCAAACAGAGTTTTCCCTCCAGGAAAATCTGGGCCTCGAAGGCAATCATTATGTGTACATACGCCTCGAGCAAGAAGACGGACACCAAGCCTGGTCCTCACCAATCTGGTGTCAAATCGAATCAGAGGAGTAAGAGGATGCTATATGCTGCTTATTTTCTACGTATCCCGCTCTTCCGTTTTCGCGGATCACGAACTGGATAATTGAGGCTCCATACTTTGGGAATCTCTTTTTGGAATCGTTCGACTTCTTTTATCAAGCGCTGAAGAACGTCAGGGTAATGCTCACTTAAAGGCTGGCTTTCATAGGGATCGCTATCGATATCATACAACTCAGGTGTTTTAAGGGTTTGGTTACGGTTGGCGATATGCACTTTCCATTTGCCATCACGAATCGCGGTAATGTTATCTTCATAAACCCAGATAAATGGTTTCTGTCGTTTAAAGTTTCCCTTCCCCGACAACAGAGGCCATATATCCTGACCATCATAAACACGGTCGTCTGGCAGGGTTCCTCCAGCGAGTCTCATAAGAGTGGGAAACACATCATACGCAATGGCAGGGGTATCCACTGTCACACCCGATGGCAAAACGCCCGGCCAGCTGGCAATCAATGGCACACGAATACCGCCTTCGTAAGAATCTCGTATTCTCCCCCGAAGGCCGCCGGTATCTCCATCATGCAGCATGGGACCATTATCGCTGCTGAAAATCACCAGCGTATTGCCTCTCAGTCCCAATTGATCCAATTCATCAAAGATCCGCTGGGTTTGGATATCCATATATTGAATGGCATCAACATAAAGCGAATGTGTTTCCGAACGGTGTTTGGGATGCAAATTAATAGGAGGATGAGGAAGGGTATGCGAAAAATATAAGAAGAAGGGATTGGTTTGATTTGAACGTATAAAATTTAGCGCTTCGTCCACCAGCCGTTCCGTAACACCCCGAACCTTATCCCCTTCCAATCGGTCGATTATTTTGTTATCACGAAACAACAGTGTGGGAAGCATATCCATGCTGTATGGCAATCCAACGTATCGGTCAAAACCATGTTGAACAGGCAAATAAGGAGTGCGATCACCTAAATGCCATTTCCCCACACAGGCGGTTGCGTACCCTTGTTGTTTTAAAACTTCGGCGATCGTGATTTCATCATCGGGGATGCCACTTGGGCTGTCAGGCCGTAAAACATCCACGATTCCCACCCGAAAGGGCTGCCGCCCTGTAAGCAACGCGGCACGTGAAGGACTGCATACCGTATGAGCAATATAATATTGAGTAAGCCGTACACCACTCTCCGCCAAACGGTCAATTGCCGGAGTTTTTATGTTTTGATTCCCATAACATCCCAAATCCCGATACGCCAAATTATCCGCCCAAATCCATACAATATTTGGTTTGGAATGCAATCCATGATTTGCCAATGAACCGTCTATTTGATCCTTTTCTCCTATTGGATTGGCTCCAGCTGAGTCTAACGTTGCAGTTAAGCTCAAACCAGCGAGTTGCATGAATTGTCTACGATCCATCGTATCCTCTTCCTTACAATATCAAAATCAGAGAGAGAGTTACACGGCTTATGAGTCACCTGACATGCATAGCACTTGTCCATCAGTTGTAGAGATATACAAAGAACCCGTTGCCGCCGCCATGCCGTCCCACACGGGCATTGATTCCATTTTATACTCGGCAAGCGTTTCTCCGTCTGCAGTGGATACCGCCCATAAAAAAGACCCCATTTGGCCTTTTAGGGCTGATTGTTGTTTCTTCAAGTTTTCCACTGTTCCCTTGTCATTTAGTTTGATCAATACCTCTTCTTCATCCACTAAATCCGGGGGACCAGCGATGAACAAAGTATTATCCGCCTTCACCATTGCTTTAACCAACAGTGGAATTGATCGCTCCCACCCGTGTTCGATCTGTTGAACTTTCTGTTTAGCTCCTTTGCGTATGGGCTTTTCAATCGATTTTGGGGTTTTCGGTGCGGAATAAAGCAGATGCTCCAACGGTGTGGTCCACCGATAGTATTGAGGTTTGCGGCCAAAGGCATAAACACTTTCATCATCGAATACAAGAATGCGTCCAGCGGGAGCCGTTTTGCCGGCTAGATAATAACCACACCAGCCGCTGATATAGGTACTGCCATACAGCCAATACGAACGGTGCCACCAGGTATCATCCAGAAAACCAGTTGGACTGAATAAATGGGCGAATTCGGCGTTCTGTTCCGCGGGTGGTGCTCCTCGATCAGCATTGCCGGTGCTTGGATATTTCTTAAGAGGCAAACGCTTCCCTTCCAAAGTAAAGGGCTGAGAGCGCATATAAATATGTTCACCATCGCAGCTCAAAATATCAGGGAGAGCAGCAGGCATATTCAACCAGGTTACATAATCCTGATGGTTCTTTTGTTCCTCTTCGACTTGATCATCCAACACGGTTTCAGACAAAACCTCACCCGTATGAGGATTAAGCCGCCATAGGCGAACGCCGCCATCCAGGAACATGGATCGCCCTGCGGCACAATACAGGACATCATCATGAATCAAAACATTCCCATGCACCGGCCATACGGACTCGAGTTGTTCATACGCCATCATCTGCCGCTCCAAGGGCGCTGCCCGAAAGCGCCACGCTAGCTGTCCATCACGGCCACGCAAACAATAAACCCAGCCATCCGCACAGCCGAAATACACTCCACCTTTATAAAGTGCAGGCGGCGAATCGATTCGCCCTCCTGTTGTATATGTCCATACCGAATCACCTGATTCGGTGTCTAATGCAGTCAATGTGTGACGATCAACCGACGCAACAAATACCTTATCATATCCAATAACCGGGCTTGTCAGTTTTCCTCCAAGGCTGGTTTTCCATTTATCGTTAAGTTGAGCAGATAGCTGAAATGGTATACTGCCACTTCGAGCTACGTTTTGACGATAGGTCGGCCATGGATTGCTCTCTTTGGAATCGCTTTCTTTTGAGTGTATTTCTCCAAATGCAGGGCCATGTTCAATTCGATCCTGGCCGGATTCATCGTCAGGGATCTTCATTGATTCGCGCTTGGGTGCCAAAGCATTAAATCCAAACAGTTTCGCATCAAGGTAACAGGCGCAAGGATGTGGCGGCGCATAGATCATACCATTGGCGGGCATGATGCCATATAAACATGAACCTCGTACCCAATGGTTAATATCCCAATGTTCAGTTTTGGGATCGATAAACTCAATACCGGTACGGGATGTCAACAAGAAGCGGTCCGTCGCCCGTGAACGATGACAACGATGATGAAACCAATAGGTATCCACATCGGGTATAAATTCCTGCCGGACCTCGCCGGTATGGAGATCACGGCCGCGAAACAACCCAAGCACCCTGCCGCTGGTGGTTTCGCCGGTCCAAACCAAGCCACCAACGACCAATATATCTTCCGGTGAACGATAGCCGGATGGCGGGTGTTCAGCTTGCCATAGGATTTTTCCATTTTGGGTGGATACTGCGCTCATGGTATCGATTCCACTGGTATACCATTCGCCACCTTGCTTGCCGGCTCGTTCACCCCCAGCGAAGAGAATCACATCTTCACTCACAATCAGGGTTGGTGCAAAGAAACTCCGGATAACTTCACTACGAGGAATAGGATCCGACTGCCATTGTTCCTCACCCGATTCAAAGTCATAGGCGGCGATGCAATCACCATTATGGAAATACACACCTTTTTGATCGGTCGCCAATGTATTGGGGAGAATAACACTTTCATTTTTCCAAATCACCGCGCCGTTTTCAGGGTTAACTGCCATAATGTTGCGTGGTTCTCCCTCCCAATAGGGTGCGTTATAGCCTCGGCGAATTTCCTTGATTGATTCATATTCAGACTGTTCTGGATTAGGATTCACAACCAAAAGAAGCACACCGTTGGAAAGCAGGATTTCTTCTGTTCCACGAGTTTTCTCGAAGGTTTTGAGCGTCTTGCCCGAGGCAGCATCCAACACGCTTACCGGCGCATCGATACCTAATGTGACGTAAACCTTATCCCCTTTGGCCACCAGCCGCCGTGGTAACTGGGCGGGACCGCTTTTCAATGGCCAAAGATGGGTATGCCATTTATCTATCGAACGCTTCCATAGAATCTTCCCATTAAACGCATCGCGTGCCACGACTTTCCAATCGGCGGGGAGTTCGATAGACTCCAGCGGACCTTCATCCATGATGTAAAACACCCGACCTTTGGCGGATACCATGGCACTAAGGCTGGACATATGATCATGATGACGCGCCCAGCGGGGAGCGCCTAACCATTGCATATGCTTGGGCGGTTCAACCGCGGTATCGTGGGTAACCGGGTTGCCGGATGGATCATAAAGGTAATGGGTCCAATCATCGATCTCATCCGGTTTGGGTTTTACAACTTTCTTCCAGCTGGAATCTTGCTTGATATATGCCACACCGTCAGGACGCAACACCCGCATGATTTCATCCATCGCGATATTGCCTGTCTCTTCAGCCACAATCAAATTCACCAGGTTATCGATATAGGGAAGATGGTCTGAACGGAGATAATCCACCGTAACCTGTCCATAGATGTCCTGAGACTGGATATAATCCCGAACCTCTTTGGTATCCGCTTGTTCCCAGCACAATCCCTGCACAACGAAGGCGTCATTGGCGCATAATGCCGCCGTCAAGCGGCCATCATCACAGCCAAGATGAACCACAAGCCCGCCGTTCACACCAGTTTCATTCAATATCTTCCGAACTTGTTCGGCGGGATTTATCCCGGCAGAAAAAGCCACACCGCCCATTATTAACGCTATAATTAATACGTTACAAAGAACAAATATCCCACGGATCGCTTTTGTTGATTTACGCATGGGTTCACCTCGCTGTCAATAATTTTCATTATGGAGTGTTTCTATTGATTAGAAAACATTAAAATCATCATATCAAAAAAAAGTGTATGGTTCAATATAGTAATTGGAATAATTTCTCTTATTATACTTTTTCACTGAACCGGATTCGGTGGGAAAGATCCTGGAGGATCATGGGTGTTATTATCTCCCTCCTCAGACTCCTGCTGTTCTTCTGGTTGAGCACTCGACTCGGGTTCGACGGTTTCCGGGGGAATCTCGGTGAAGCTGACTGGGCCGAGAGGGGGTTGGGATGTTTGGAGTACAGGTTCATCCATGCTTTGGGTTTGTGGTGGTTCTTTTTTGGGAAGGGAATGCTTTCCAGGTTCATACTCCGAGTCACCGGTTAAATCCCTGATAAAGCAAAATGCGTAAGCATCCTGAAACACGGGCAGGGGAAGAAGAAAGAAGTTAATAATAAAACTTAACGGGATGGTTAAGAGAGTAAAGTAAATGTTATTGAATATCTCAGGCTGCCCCATTGCAACACCTGAACCGGAAGCAACCGCAAATTGGGTCATACCAACCACTAACACCATGATGAAACCCAGAATCATGCCACATATTAACAACAATATTCCCACCACCACGTCGATAATGACTCGTATAACTACAAATCCAATAAATTCCCAAAAGTTACCGAAACTTAAACGTAATGCATCTCCCCATGCGGATAAAATTCCAACATCCTTCACCAGCATCAGTGGTAAAACAATCGCTTCCAATAATACTAAATATAAAATGGTGATAAAGAACATGATAAAAAACAAACCGATGGACAACGTAATTGAGATAATCAGGCCGGTGGTATCCCCTTCCATTGCCCTCGTTCCCCAAATCAAGGCAAACAATCCACCGCCAATCACCAGGATAAGAATAAACGTAATAAGCGTGATGACCACATTCCACAAAAAATACGATACGATTTGAGAAAAATGACCGCTGAAACTTCTCTGAAAATAAGATTTCCCTTTATATACGCCGTCTAAAAATATGATCCGTAATGACGATTTCACAAAATTCATGAAAATCATAAACACAATAACGACCATGGTCACCATCACTATAATAGGTAAGATATCAGCCGCTTTTTCAAACAATTGATCATAATTGTTAAATTGGGTGGGATCTTCAGGTAGATAAGGTTCCAAATAACCAAGCACCAATTGGGAAAAAAGATTGTAGTTGGTCAACTGATGCATAAAAAATACAATAAAGGCCATCTTCAGCCAAAATATCAAACGAAAGGGCTGAAATAAAATCAATATGGTTCGGCTCCAACCTCGGCTTAGTGAATTAGTGCAAATGGCCATAAAGTTTCATTCTCCCTTTTTTTTAAAAGGCGAACACGCAGGTTCGGCCCTAATGTCATTAAGTTAAGATCAAATTGGATCGTTGAATAGGGAGGGCAAGGCTCCCGCCGAGCTGTTATACGTGGAAACGGCTCCGCGGGAGCGTCGCCCTCCCCTTTAACTTAATAACATTGGGGGTTGACCAATGTGTCAAGCCTGTTTTGTTGACAATCTCCTTAGAGGAGCCGTTTCAGGCAAATTACGTTATAATTTAATCCAATCCAAATAGAGTTTATTTATTACCATGAAACATCATACACGGCTTTACATCAACCTTCGAGCGTACGAAAACAACTTAATTCATTTTTCACGTTGCTTGCCTTCTTCGTGCCGGTTGTGCGCGGTGGTGAAAGCGGATGCCTATGGACACGGTTTGGAGCATATAGCCACAATGGCTATCGAAGCGGGAGCCTCCGTATTGGGTATCGCGGATAATTGGGAAGCACATACCCTCCGCGGTTTTAATATTCAGCATCCCATCCTGCGCTTACGACCTGTTACCATTGATGAAGCGGAAGAAGCGCAAGCGTGGGATGTAGAAGAAATCGTAGGCACCCTTGAATCCGCTCGAGAATTATCCCAACTGGGTGAAAAAAAAGGCCGTGCTATCCCCGTTCATATCAAAATTGATACTGGTATTGGGCGAATGGGTTTCCCCTGCCCCAGCCAATCGGATCGGATGATCACTCTTACACACCTACCGGGCATTGCCATTAAAGGGGCGATGACCCATTTTCCCTGTGCCGATAAAAATGACCTGACACAGACTCAAACGCAGTTGGATCACTTTCAACAGATCACCGCTGAGTTATTGCCCTATTTACCCCAAAACACGGTGTGGCATGTGGCCAACAGTGCGGCCTGTTTGCGCTTGCCACAATCCCATTTGGGGATGGTACGTGTGGGAATTGCTTCTTATGGCTTGCATCCATCCGAGCATTCATATGATGAGATCCAACCCGTCATGAGCTGGCATACGCAGGTGGTTCAAGTACGTGATTTGCCATCAAACACCACGGTTGGCTATGGTATGACCTATCGATTGAAAAAAGCCGCACGAATCGCAACACTGCCGATCGGGTATGCCGATGGGTTTCTACGTGCCTTATCCAATAAGGCTGATGTATTAATCCATGGCAAGCGTTGCCCAGTGGTGGGACGCATTTCAATGAACATGACCACCGTTGATGTCACTCATATCCCTGATATTACGCCCGGAGATGATGTGGTCTTGTTAGGCCGACAAGACAATGAATGGATCACCGCGGAGGAGTTGGCCCAAAAGGCGGGCACCATTAATTATGAAATCGCATGCCTGGCAGGACGCTGTAACCATGCCTGGCGGAAAACGTTAAGGTAAGGTGCTTGGAATCATTTCCCAGAATGTATAATCGTGGCATACTGTCATCTATTATTTCGTTTTATGATGTTTCAGATTAAACACTTGGAGTTATGATAGCTCACAATAATTAAAAGTGGTTATATACATGGATTGGCAGGCATGGTTTACATTATTTGATGTATTGGTTGTTATCGGTTTACTGATTTTCACCCGTACATCACCCGATGTGGTCTTACTCGGTGGTTTAACCTTATTGCTGGTAAGCGGTGTGCTTACACCCGAGCAGGCGCTCGATGGATTATCGAATGAAGGATTGGTCACCGTTGGAGTTCTCTATGTCGTAGTCGCTGGTTTGCGTGATACGGGTGGGGTGCATTGGTTGATGCATTGGATTTTTGGACAAACCAAATCCCTATTTATGGCCCAAGTCCGGTTGATGGCGCCGGTTACCTTTATGAGTGCATTTTTGAATAACACACCCGTGGTTGCCATGCTGATTCCAGCAGTAAAGGATTGGGCGCGTCAAAACCGATTGGCGATTTCAAAATTAATGATTCCACTCAGTTATGCCTCGATCCTGGGGGGAACATGCACACTGATCGGCACAAGTACCAATTTGATCGTGAATGGTTTAATGGCTGATGAGCCTGGCATGAACACATTGGGTATGTTTGACATCGCCTGGGTTGGCTTCCCCTGTGCAGTCGTGGGGATGACCTACATCCTCTTAATTGGCCGCTACATGCTTCCTGATCGGCGGCCGGTGATGAGCAATTTGCAAGATACCCGCCAATATACCGTCGAAATGTTTGTCGAACCCGGGAGTGCCTTGGTGGGCAAAACGATTGAACAGGCGGGTTTACGTAATCTGCCGGGTATGTTTTTGGCGGAAATCGACCGGGAAGGCCGAATTATTCCTGCTGTTTCACCTCAAGAAAAATTGGAAGGCAATGACCGATTGGTTTTTGTGGGCATTGTCGAATCAGTGGTTGATTTACAAAAAATTCGGGGATTGAAACCGGCATCCGATCAGGTCTTTAAACTTGATTCACCCCGTCCGGAACGTTGCTTGATCGAAACGGTGGTTTCCAATTCCTGTAAACTGGTGGGGAAATCAATCCGGGATGGGCGTTTTCGTTCGACTTATAACGCGGTGGTTATAGCGGTGGCGCGTCATGGTGAGCGCATCAAAAAGAAAATCGGCGATATTGTCTTGCAACCCGGCGATACGTTACTGCTAGAAGCTCATCCTAACTTTTTTAATCAACTTCGCCATTCTAGAGAGTTTTACTTAATGAGCCGGATCGAGAACTCCAATCCACCACGGCATGAAAAGGCCTATTTAGCCGTTGTAATTTTAACAGGTATGGTGCTCTCTGTCAGCCTGCTTGGAGTTAAGATGCTTGTTGCGGCGATGGTAGCGGCAGGTTTGATGATTATTACCCGCAGTTGCTCGGTTCCTGCTGCACGCAACAGCGTTGATTGGCAGGTGCTATTGGTTATCGCAGCCTCGTTTGGTATTGGGCGCGCGATGTTCACGACCGGCCTGGCCGAACAGATCGCAACCAGTCTGATTGCATTCGCTAAGGAGGATCCCTGGATTACCTTGGCCATCGTGTACTTTGTTACCACACTCTTTACCGAATTGATAACAAACAATGCCGCCGCTGTATTGGTGTTTCCCATCGCTCTCTCGACCAGCCAACAGTTAGGTGTCAATTTTTTGCCTTTTACCATAACCATTATGATGGCGGCATCCGCCAGTTTTTCATCTCCTATTGGTTATCAAACCAACCTGATGGTTTATGGGCCGGGAGGGTATCGTTTTTCTGATTATATCAAGATTGGCCTGCCGCTGAATGTGATGTTGGGTATCACGACAGTGATTTTGGCGCCAATTATTTGGGGATTTTAAGTTTGATGTTTTATAATCAAATTTAAGTATATATTGATGGGTCGAACGGCGTGACCCATCGATTTTAGGTTTATATGAACATCTTAATGTTTGAAGCAACGCATGGCTGTGAATAGCATGGTGGCGGCATTTTCATTGCAGGCGTGAATGGCGTCTGAATCACGCAGCGAGCCGCCGGGTTGGACAATGGCGGTAATCTCTTGATCCAATAACGCATCCACTCCATCACGAAAGGGGAAAAATGCATCTGACGCTGCGACTGCCCCCTTTAAACCGGCGTTGTCTGATTCAACCTCGTCTTCGATTTGATCCAAGACATACCCATTCATAACCCCATCTTTTACCTGCAATAGAAGGGCATCGAAGTTCACGCCATGTTTTTGAATGGCAATCAAAGCCCGGCGTGAATCATAGGCCTTACTGACACACTGCTTGGCCATCATCACACGGTCCTGCCCACCAACGCCGATTGAGACAGTTGCCAGATTTTTTGCCGTTAAGACGGAGTTAGAGGTTACACCGGTTTCCACCATCCAGGCAAACCACATATCCTTGAGTTCCATTTCGGTTGGCTGACGCTCAATCGAAATGGTTTTTCCGCTTTTCACCAATCGTCCTTCCTGCATGATGCGTTCAGGTATATCGGTGGGAACCTCCACGCTTTCGGCAAAATCATTAAAGGTTTTAATTGGGCGCTGCTCTGATCCTGCCGTGGGAACATAGGACCATTGCTGGATCATGGAACCATCCGATAAACACTTAAAGTCCAGATAGCGCTGCCCCACACATTCATGCAAACGGCTTATATCCTTTAACCTTACGATACGCAGATTTTTGCGTTGCTTGAGAATGTCCACCGTTCCTTCTTCATACTCTGGAGCGCAAATCACCTCATAATATTGCTGGGATACCGCTTCGGCTGTATCCCGATCAACAGCCCGGTTTACCACCAATACACCTCCAAAGGGAGCGATGGGATCGGCTTCCCACGCTTTGGTATAGGCCTCGATTAGAGAATCACCCAGTGCCACTCCAGAGGGATTGTTGTGCTTTATAATGATAGCGCACGGTTCTTCATGAAAATATTTCAAAATATTCAAGCCACTATCAATATCCGTCAGATTGGTTTTGCTAGGGTGTTTCCCGAATTGAATAAGCGACTCGGTATCCATTGAGCCGACCAGACCGATATCCGGATGAACAAATTCAATCCCTGCCAGAATGATATTGCCGTTGACGGGCCGATAGAGCGCCGCTTCCTGGCCGGGATTTTCACCATAACGTAATCCTTTTTCCTCCAATTCACCTTCCGCGTTGGGTAGTTTCCAGGTCACTTTTTCATACAGGCATACCTGAGCCTCAGTGGCCTTGAGTAAATCGATATCACCGGGTTTCTCGGTGAAGCCGGCAAAGAAATAGGGAGGGAAATGTTCATCGATTACGGTATGGTATTGTTTTATGCTCATATTAATCTCCTGCTAAAATTCAATTTATAAGCTTCACCCGTGCACCGTTGCCCGGCCGGCTAATCCAAATAACTTCATCAGGGTTCTTCGCCAGATTACGTGATGCATAGAAATCATTAAACATGGAATTGCGAAACGATTCCACCTCGTTTTTATTCACCAAATTCACCGTACATCCGCCGAATCCTGCACCCGTTAATCGTGCGCCAAACGCCCCATGATGAATAGCCAATTCAGTTAATCGATCCAGTTCAGGGCATGATATTTCAAAATCATGCCTGGCGCTCATATGCCCCTCGTTCATCAACTGCCCGAATGCAACCACATCTCCATTTTGCAATAATGACTTGCCTTGCTCAACCCGAACGGCATCATTAATCACGTGGCGAAACCGTTTGCCGCAAGCGAAAATCCTTTGCGGGTATTCTTGATTATCCTTAAAACCATAATCCTGTAAAAGGGAATCAACTAACGAGGAATCCAATGAATCCACGATCTGTTGATAGGTGTATTGTTCTTGTAATGTATCCTCGATCAAGGTGGACAGTGACTCATATGTGAATCCCCAGGATTCATTTAACAGATCACCTAAACGCTTGAAATCAGGATTTAAACCTTGTTTTTGTAAAACATCATGAAGTAACAGGGTCGCAAAACGGCATTCCAATGCCCGAAGATTATACGCAAGCAGGTTTTTTTCACTTTTTTTGGCGCGTACCATACTGTCGCAAATAACCAGGCGCACTGAATCAGAAATTTGAACCGTTTCGATTCGCAATGGGAAAAAACGGATGAGTAAAGCATGGCCTGACTGGCTTAACAAGCAAGCGGCCTGGTCCATCCCTCCACCCCGTGTGCCCACATAATGTTCCGCTTGGGCCATCTGTTCCGCCAATGCCAAACGGTCAAAGGTGAGATTATTCGTTGTGAGGAAAGCCAAGGCTGATGCCACAACTAATGCGGAGGAGGAGGATAATCCCACACCTTGGGGGATGGAACCACTTACCTTGATCTCGCATCCACAAAGTGAAGCTTTTGGGACGTGGTATGAATCAACCACCCCTTGCATTCCCGCTTTGACGTAGTTAATCCAATGGCCTTGTGGGTGCCGTGGGATCGATCCATCAAGACTAAATTCAACGGGTGATTCACCCGAATTTGATTTGCAAACCACAATGCGTTGATCCTGCCGAATTGAACCGGTCAAATGAATTACCGGTTCAATGGCGGCTGGCAAAACCGGTAATCCATTGTAATCAGTATGTTCCCCCAGTAAATTTACCCGACCAGGAACCTGAATTTCAAAGGCTTTTACCATAGGCCCAAATCAACTTAATGTGATATAACCGCTTCAAATTTCAAAATATCGGGATTTCTTCTGAATAATTCATTCATCCATTCGACATCTTCCGGGGTGCCAATTTCATATCGGTAACCCTGGAGTTTAGATGCTCGAACGTCCTTGCCATCCTGAATGGCCATATCGATGGCTTCCGTTAATTCATATTCACCCCGTTGGGATCGTTGTAACGATTGAATATAGTCAAAAATCCCGGGTTGGAAAACAAATACACCAGCCTGATTCCAACAGGTTGTTGATTCTCCCTGATTAGGTTTTTCGATAATCTGTTGTATGCGGTTTACCTCGCCATTAAAATAGACGGCTGCTCCCAAATATGGATCATCCACCTCATTAACACCGAGCATGCATAAAATATTGATGCGATTAAACGTATCAATCATTTCCTTATAATCCGGTGCGGGGACAAGAATGTCACCGAAGGTCAGGAGAAAGTTTTCTTCTCCGACTTTTTCCCGAGCGCAACGCACTGCCCCTCCAGTACCATCCGCTTCAGTTTGGCGAATATAATCAATCGAAACGCCGCGGGAGCGGCCATCGCCGAAGTAGCTTTCAATGGTTTCGGCATGATAACCGGTTACGATAAGAAAATCGTTAATTCCCGCTTCATGAATGGAATCGATAATCCATTCAAGAAATCGTTTTCCACCCACAGAGATCATGGGTTTCGGTACATATTGAGTTAAAAAACCCATACGGGTTCCTTTTCCTGCCGCTAAAATGATTGCTTTCATCGTTTTGTCTCACTCTTTTTACCATTCGTAAAAATCATTCGTTCCGCAATGAAAAGCATTCACGTAACAATGCTTCCAACATGAAAATAGTCAAACAGTAAATCACATTCAAAGAAACAGCCGGGATAGTATCCCGGCTGTCAAATTCGCTATGATCTTATATGTTTGTTACCTTATTGATTCAGCAAGAGATATAATTCCTGAGCATCCCGAGGAGTAATTCTACCATCTCCATTCAAGTCAGCAAGTGCCAATTGTTCATCTGTTGGATCTTCAACAGTCAGGTAGAGCTCCAGCAGGCTGGTGATATCTTCTTCCGTCACTTCACCATCGCCATCAATATCACCTACAGGTTCTGGCTCAGGCGTAGGTGTTGGGCTTGGTGTGGGAGAAGGTACTTCCACCGGTGATTCGGTTGGAGTCGGTTCCTCAACAGGAGACTCAGTAGGTGTCGGTTCTTCAACCGGCGACTCTGTTGGGGTTGGCTGTTCAACGGGTGATTCGGTTGGAGTCGGTTCTTCAACCGGGGATTCCGTGGGAGTGGGTTCTTCAACAGGCGACTCAGTGGGAGTCGGTTCTACCACGGGTGATTCCGTTGGGGTTGATGTGGGTTCAACCACAGGCGACTCGGAAGGGGTAGGAGTCGGAACTTCAACCGGAGATTCAGTCGGGGTGGGTTCTTCAACCGGTTCCGGTGTCGCCGTTGGCGTTTCCGCCGGGGTTTCTGTGGGTGTTTCTGTCGGTGTCTCACCCACTTGAGCGGACACGACCGGGGACATGCATAATGTTAAAACAAAGATGGCTCCCAAACAAAGCAGAATGCTACTGGGCCTGGTCATCAGATAAAACTCCTTTCGACAACTCCCTTACGCCCGAAATCATCAAGAGCGCTATTGAAACACTTCGTTATTGTCTAATAACTCCATAAATACAAAAACGATTGATCACTAAAGAATCAATCATGTTACAAAATACTGATCACGTGAATGATAAGAAGGTTTATACCCCCTTGTCAAGTGATTTTAACCTCTTTTTTAAAAGTTTTTTGTTTGATTCATTTTGGGAAAAATATAAATTTACCCTTAAATTATCCAACTTTTTCAACTACTTTCGATGGGGGGACAGATTCTTTGGCTACTAATAAACTGAATAATATGGCGGCGATGATGGCATTCATTCCAAAATAAAAGAATCCAATACGTATCGCTTCAACCTTTGGTAGATAATTAAACCATTTCAATAATACGCTTCCCAAAGCCAAACCACTGATTTGCCCACTCATTAAAGAGAAATAAAGCATGGCTTGAGCGGTGGATCGTATGCTCTCATCGCATTCCGCATCGAGGTAAGTCGCTGTTACAAAGAATATTCCCAATACGGCTGGGCCATGCATGAGTGAAAACAGGAGAATGAATATGGGTTCAGTTAACAATGCAATACCCACCCATCGGATTCCCTCTGCTGCGATTCCAATTACGATGGTTCGCTTCAACCCTACCTTTAAGACAATGGGAGCCATGAAAAAAGTTAAAATGATTTCGAATCCGACGCCTGTTAGCCACAGGCTGGAATAGAATATTTCAGGTAATCCCAAATGGCCAACATAGGGACCGATCAATAGGAGTTCAGATGTAAAAGTCATGCCAGTGATAAAAATGATGAAAAAGAACAGAATTAGATTACGGTTAAAAAACAAGTTTTTGAATGATTTGAATTCCGGACGTTGGTGTTTTTCAAAATGGGATTCATCCCAGCGGGTGAATAGGCAGGTTAGTATAAAAAAGATACAACCCATCCAGAAAATCATGGTTCGGCCATAAAATCCCATCCATTGTGAAAGAACTACCGCCAAAGGGCATAAGATAAAGACGGTTACAGTGAAGCTGGTGCTGCCAAATACACGGATTCGACCAAATAAGTGGCGGCGTTTTTGGCCCAAATAGGATAGAATGATTGAGGTGGATAAGGGCGAATTGGTGCCATAAAAAATCATGAATAAAATCGCTCCCCCCAACAGCCCATAAAAACCCATCGTCTGGTAAGAAATGCTATAAATAAACAGGGTTAAGCAACTACAAATCAGGCCCATACGATATGTTTTGGTGCGACCAAGCACCCGATCTGCCAGAACCCCCCATAGCGGCTGAAAGAGCACCATTGCCAAATAAGGCAATACCATCAAAAAACCAATTTGAGTATTGTTTAGCCCCAAATCTAAATCGTAATAGCGGCTTAAATGGGGGAGAATACACGCCTGGGCACTGTAAACACACCAGATGTTTATCATCACCTGTATACCACTGCGTCTGTGTCCTATATCATCAAACAAGGGCGCTCTCCTATGTATTCATGAGAAAGGGTGAATTATGGTCTAATCATGAAGGTGGCAGGTTTTGTTTTAAATGTTATGATTTACTTTTCAAACGTCCATATAGCAGCATTAATTCTTTGAATGCACGGGCGATTACTTTTATACTCCCACCTGATTGTGTACCTGCTTTGCGGGGATAGTGATGAACTCCAACCTGTTTAATATGAGCTCCCTGTCGGGTAAGAATGGAAAACAGTTCAACAGAGATAACCGCTCCTTCTGCTTTAAGTTCAACGCCATCAAAGTAATGCCGTTTGAGGAGTTTGAATGCACAATCCAGATCACGGACTTTAAATCCAAAGAGAATTCGCACTAAAGTTCCCCAGCAAAATGCAAATACTTTACGATGAAAAGGATCCTGGCGGTTCATCCGATAACCCACGACACAATCGTATGAATCAGCATGTTCCAAAAGGAGAGGGATTTCACCAACATCGAATTGGCCATCTCCATCGGTAAAAAAGATCCAGTCTTTGGTGCAGGAAGCAATCCCAGTTTTGACCGCCCCACCATACCCCCGATTCACTTCATGATGGACAGCAAAAACCTGAGGATATTGGTCAGCAAGCCGTTCGGCTTCTTCTTTCGTACCATCCTTGCTGCCATCATTTACGATGATAATTTCAAAATCATCAACCGATTGGCTTAACACCTCAACGGTTTTATTTGTCAATAAACCGATGTTTTCGACTTCATTGTGAGCCGGGAAAAAAACAGAAATGTTGATAGGGTATCTTTTCATTACGAATCTTAGTTAAAAATGTGTGGTAATAGACGGGAAAAAGGATAGCATCTTTTCTAAATGGTAGTAGCCCAAACGAATCTCCTATGCCGAAAAAATGGGGGAATAGGTAAAATCGTTACTCTTTAATTTAAATCATTTCAAAAACGGCAATTTTTTCCTATATAATTTTCTAATAATTTATGTGATTCTCAAATGACGATTTAATTTCAATCATATCATAATTTTTTATAAGTCACTTATATTATTTAACTTAACACTGTAAAAGTTTTCAAATCCCTTCATTTTCTAGATACCTCAAGATATTGGCACGGTCATTGTTAATAACGGGAGTGGGTGCTGTAGAGAAGGAAGTTGGAAAACTTCGACAGGTTTTTTAATCGAGTGAACTGCCGAGGTGACCGAACGACCTTCAAGAAAAAGCGAAGGTTAGCGTTGGCGGAGCTGACCAACAACCTTCGGTAAGTTGGAGACCGGGATTCGAGCGGAGCTCGAAAACCGGTCTTTTTCTTTGTCAATTCAAATCCATTTTTATAGCAACCTTAAAAATCAAGATTGATTAATGAATAAACTCTAAATCTTCTTCCAAGTTAACTTATTTCCCTAACACAATGCTAACACAATGCTAATATATGCGAACCATTCGTATAGCTTAATTCTGATGATTCCAATAAATTAAGGTGATGTTATGAAATCAAGAAACGTGAAAATTTTCTTGCCTCGAAATTTCGAAATAACATTAATTCACATAACATAAATATATTAAATACAAGTATATAAAATGATCACTTTTTTCTATATAGCTGGAATCGTCGCTATCATCATGCTGATCTGGGACACCATTGAGGTGGGAAGAAATGATGCAGCAAATATAGTCAATGCGGTCTTTGGCGCCCGGGTTATGCGCCGCAAGTTGGCAGTTTATATAGCAGGACTTGCTGTCATTTTGGGGGCCTGGGCCTCATCACCAGTGATTGAGACGGCTCGAAAAGAGATATTTTTTCCTCAAACCCTTTCCCTTACTGATGCACTTTCCATATATATGGCAGTCTATTTGACTGATACGGTTTTACTTTATTCCTTTTCAGCGTTTGGAATGCCGATTTCAACCACAGCCTGTTTGGTCTTTTCATTGTTGGGCGGTGGATTTGTTTTAGGTGGGATTGATACCATCAATATTGATAAAAGCCTTCAAGTTATATTGGCAATCATACTATCCATTTTTATAAGTGGCGCTGCAGGATTTTTAATACAGCGTGCATTTCGAGGTGCTATTGGTCAACATTGTGATGACCGGGAGCGGGTGAGTCTGCATGGGCCTTGGATTGGGGGCTTGTTGCTTACGGGATTGTTCTATTTTCTTTTAATGAAAGGGATGAAGAACATTGGATTTGTGAAGGGACTGCGAGAGATTACGGTTGATGATTATGGTGTCCCGATCATTCTTATCGGAATTTGGGCATTATTATCCATTTTAGTATGGATCATACTCAGACTTGGAAAAGAAAAAGCACTTCGAAATCTCTTTGCCGGTTTTGCCACTTTGGGAATGCTGGCCACGGCATTTGCATTTGGGCAGAACGACCTGGCCAACTGCGCTTCTCCTGGTGTGGCATCGTGGTTAATCATCAGAAAAGGTGAGTTGGCAATTGAAACCCCTGTTCCCTCCTATCTGTTGCTTATTTGTGGATGCCTGCTGGCAGTGGGTATGGCAACCCGCACCGCTCAGCGTGTTACAAGGGCGGAAGTCAACACAGGGAGCCAAGGGGATATTGTGCGCCTTTATGCTCCTCGCTGGTGTATATGGATAGCACAGCGAATATTACCTGAACGTAAGGAAGAAGCCCTTGCTCCGGAAGACTATATTGATCATTCAAGAAAGCGAGCTAAAGTTCAACATTATGATGCTTTGCGGGCAGCCGTCATCACATCGGTTTCAGGAAGTATTATAGCGTTCGCTTCCAGCCTGGGTTTACCGGTTTCAACCACTTATGTGGCGTTTGCAGCAGTAATAGCCACTGGGTGGGCAGATAAGATTTTTGTACGCGGGGATGCCTATTTAAAATTAGGGCGGACCATTTGGGTTATATTCTGTTGGTTTTTCTCTGCCTTGTTAGCCGCGTGTATTACTGGCATGGGAGCGTTTCTTATTAGTCGATTGCAAACCATAGGCATTTTAATAGGATTGGCAGCTAACCTTTCTGTCCGCCACATAATGAAAAAACGCTCTGATCGGCAAGAGGCTCTTTTACAAGAAGAAGCAGCAGAAAGAAAGAAAAAGTTTTTACAACAAACCAGCAATGATATACAATTCGCCACAGAAACCGATAGTGATGAAATGTAAAACAACCGCTAAACGCTTAAACCCTTTCAAAATAGCGTGATCGATTGGTATCCTGCGTCATAGCGGGTCCACCTTTTTTGCCCATCGCCTCGATCAAGGCTTGAGGATTGCGCATATGTAAAGCCGTTTCTTCACGAGTGATCAATCCACGTTGATATAACCGAATCAGCGAGGCATCCATAGTTACCATGCCATCTTTTGTGCCTGTTTCGATGACGCTATAGAGTTGGTGGGTTTTAGCCTCACGAATCAGGGCACTGCATGCGTGATTATTGCGCAAGATTTCAACGGCAAGTACCCGGCCATTCTCGGAAGCTTTTGGTAAAAGCCGTTGTGAAATAACCGCTTGCAACGTTAGGGAGAGTTGAACCCGTACCTGTTGCTGCTGCCGATCAGGGAATACATCGATGATACGGTCAATGGTTTGTACCGCATCATTGGTGTGCAAGGTCGCCAAAACCAAATGACCAGTTTCTGCAGCCGTTAACGCAGCCGCGATGGTTTCCCAATCACGCATCTCACCAACCAGGATAACATCGGGATCCTGGCGCAGGGTATATTTCAACGCCTGGGTAAACGATTTCGTATCTCCACCTAACTCACGTTGATCGATTATGCTATTACGATGATGATGGACATATTCAATGGGATCTTCAACAGAGATGATATGGCACTTTTTATTGGAATTGATCAAATCGATCATGGAGGCCTGGGTGGTCGATTTTCCATGCCCGGTCGGGCCGGTTACCAAAATTAATCCTTGCGGCATTAAAGCCATATCGTAAACGACTGGAGGTAAACCTAGATTTTTCAGTTTTGGAACCTCACTGGGAATAGGACGAAAAGCCGCCGCAACGCATCCCTTTTGATAATAAACATTGACACGAAACCGGTGATCCGTACCAACTCCAAGGGAAAAATCCAGTTCTTTATTTTCTTCAAAATCCAACCGTTGTTTTTCATTTAATAACGAATAGACAATGCGTTTTACTTCATCCCCGTTCATTTTGGGGAAATTAGTATGTTTTAGATTTCCATGAACCCGGATGATGGGAGGGACCCCAGCCGTTAACAACAAATCGGATGCCCCTTCATCTTTGGCGATTTGAAACAATTGGGTTATTTCCATTCCAACGTCCTTTCCTGCTTTGTTCAAATGATGGTGATCTATCCTTGTATTCAATGTGATATGAATTTGTTATAGATCCTGGGTGATATGAATTTGTTATAGATCCTGGCGGAATTGAATTGAATCCGTACCAGTGAACATCCCCTGAGCATGTAGTTTAAACTCATCCGGGCTGGATGAGGCATAGAGAGCTTCTTCAAAGGTAATAATATCCTGCTTATATAAATTAAGAATGGATTGATTGAATGATTGCATCCCCAGGTCTTGCCCTTTTTTCATTAATTCCTGCAGTTTATAAAATTCGCCTTCAAGCAGGGCTTTTTTCACGCTGGGGGTACTGCGCAATATCTCCAAGGCAGGTATGCGGCCTGTTTCATCTTTTCGCCGCAGCAAACGCATGGAGACTATCCCTTGGAGGGATAAGGAGAGTTCGTGACGAACCTGAGCACGTAAATAGTCCGGAAAGTAGTTAATAATTCTGTCCAGGGTATGCGACACATCAACAGTATGCAGAGTGGTCAAGACCAAATGGCCAGTTTCAGCGGCGGAAACGGCTGTCATCATGGTGTCCATATCACGCATTTCTCCGATCAGGATAACATCCGGACTTTGGCGCACGACCTGACGGAGAGCGTCCTTGAAATCATGGGTGTCATAGCCGACTTCGCGCTGATTCACCACCGATTTGCGATCTGTATGGATAAATTCAATGGGATCTTCGATCGACATAATGTGACGGGCGAAATTCTGATTGATATGGTGGATCATGGCGGCCAGGGTGGTTGATTTACCGCTTCCTGTCGCGCCGGTGATAATGACCAATCCACGGGGCAGTTCGGCCAGCTGCTGGATAGCGAAAGAAAGATGCAGGTTCGAAAAGGTAAGATCCGCATCCTTAATTAAACGAGCAACCAGACCAATATGGCCCTGTTGACGAAACATATTGATTCGGAAACGAAATCCTGAATCAAGCGTATAGGCGAAATCCAAATCAGGACGTTCGGCAAAAACACTCGCTTGATGCTCATTCAGGATGGCGTTGGCGATTGCTTCCATGTCTTCATCTGCTATTGCCTGTTCGTCTTCCAAGCGCATAACCTGGCCGTTAATACGCATGGAGGGGGGTATCCCAACTTTCAAGTATAAATCCGAAGCATCCTTTTCACCCATCATCACAAGAAGATCAAAAATCCTCATCTCCCCACACACTCCTGTTCACATTGGCGTTATATTTCCTTGCTTATATTCTCATTAGATATGATTTTGGAAAGTGTATATTGAAAAATTCCATTAGTCAGGCAAATATCACAAATAATCGATTTTATTTGAACGGATCTTCCAGAGAGAAAATAACGTAAGCTTTTGCCAAATAAATATTCACATGCATTTTGAGTTATCATATGTAGCCACTAAAAATTTTAATAAAATCGAATTAATCCATTTAATGATGAGTTGTATGCGTTATAAGAGTAGATATTTTATATGTGGACCAATGCCGATATACTCAAAATGGGAAAATTCGCACTCGACCTCTCCTCCGGAGCTCCTACCATGGGATGGCAAGGTGAAGCACACCCCGATTGCCAACCTCTCAAAATGGAATCACCAAGAAATCGAAACCATCCTTTTGGCTCTTAATCGAGTTTCGTTCAATGTTATTGATGAGATTCAGTATCTATGTTACTCTTGCATTAATAGGTTAAAAATCAGCGTATTTGTTGATAGGAGAGGTATGGCTTTTTTTGATTTAACTTAAGCATTTGTATCTCTTATCATCAAAAAAATGCAAAAGGAGTATAGTATGGTCCAAGATAAAAGATTTGATACTCGATTGAAACAAGAAAAGAAATCATTGAAGAATGTATCGCGCCGGGACTTTTTTCGAAACAGTGCGGCGGGTGCGGGATTGCTTATCCTCCCGGGTTGGTCAATCGCCAAAGCGGCATCTCCAAATGATAAATTGGATATCGCCGTGATCGGAATAGGGGGACAAGGGCGTTCCAACCTGAATAGTGTTGATAGTGAAAACATTGTGGCTCTTTGCGATGTTGATGATGAACGTGCAGGGGATGCGTACGATAAACATCCCAAAGCCAAAAAATACTATGATTTCCGCCGCATGCTTGATCAAATGGATAACCAGATTGATGCAGTGGTGGTCAGTACGCCTGACCATACCCATGCCCATATTGCATTAACCGCTATGGAGATGGGCAAACACTGCTATTGTGAAAAACCGATGGCCCATGATGTTCATCAAGTGCGAATGATGACGGATCTGGCACGTAAGAAAAAACTGGCCACTCAATTGGGCGTCCAGCGGCACACGATTGGAAATGTTCATCGTGTGGTTGAAATCATTAAATCTGGCGCCATTGGTGAAGTGCGCGAGGTGTATTCATGGAAAGGCGGCAGCCGGGGCATGCCGGATATGCCAAGTAAGTTCCCCCCTGTCCCCGATCATCTCAAATGGGATCTATGGCTGGGACCGGCGGATAAACGGCCTTATAGTCCTGCGTATTGCCCTTATAATTGGCGTTTTTGGTGGGACTTCGGCACCGGAGAAACCGGTAACTGGGGATGCCATATTTTGGATATCCCTTTCTGGGCACTTGATTTGGCTCATCCGAATAAGGTTTCCGGCTGGGGACCGGAGGTTGATCCACAGCGCTCACCAAAAGAAATGTTCACAAAATTTGAATTTCCCTCACGAGGCGATCAGCCGCCGGTAACGCTTTATTGGAGCCATACCAATGAACCTCAGCCCGTGATGAAGGAACATAATATACCCAAATCCGGGAATAATATCTTTGTGGGTTCCGAAGGGATCCTGGCCTGTGATTTTGGCAAACGCAAACTGTATCCTGAAGATAAATTCGCTGATTTTAACGAACCGGAACAAACGATTCCCGATTCACCCGGTTTTCGCAAGGAATGGATCATCGCTTGTAAAGGCGGCGAAGCAGCCACCTGTAATTTCGATTACAGCGGACCACTAACCGAAACTGTTCTACTAGGCAATGTTGCTTATCGCGTTAAAGATGAATTTGAATGGGATGCCAAATCAATGAATGCCAAGGATTGTCCGGAAGCGGTAAAATATATCCGTCCCGACTACCGGGAGGGATGGCCATTATAAACGAATGACGATAATACAATCCATCCTTGAGAGGAAAATACTATGGAACCAACCATCAATCGACGCAATATGCTGAAATCATCCGCCGCAGCGGGTGCAGCCTTCACGGCACCCATGATTGTATCACCCAAGGTTTTCGGTGCGAATGACACCCCTGTAATGGGTCTTATCGGTTCAGGTGGGCGTTGACGCTCCGTGATGGGGATGCATCAGCGTCATGGGATTAAATTTGTGGCGGTTTGCGATGTTTCTGAACCCAAAATAGCTGCTGGTGTTAAAGATGCAAAACGGAATAATGATGGAGAAGTCAAGGTATATCATGATTTCCGTGATTTATTGGCTCGAAAAGATATTGACGCTGTGGTTATTGCTACACCTGAGCATTAACACTGCCGTCAATCGGTTATATTAAGCATATGATTGGTGCAGATACACCTGACATCTTTATTTCCACCTTCCGCTACAAAAATTTTGTAGCAACCTGGACGGTCAATTACACCAGTAATTTCTTTGATTGGTGGCATATTATTTTCCAGGGTATTGATGGCACAATGTATCTTCATCGCAATGGATTTAATATCTATCTTGATAAGGATAAACCGAACAACAGTGACTTTCCTGGTAAACCGCACATTACGTATGAAGGCGGCTTGCCCAGTCAGCCGCATGTTGACAATTTTGTTGAGTGTATGAAAACACGAGAAAAACCCAACGCACCGGTGGAAATCGGCCATACTGCTGTTTGCGGTCCTCACCTGGCGAATGTAGCCTATCGCAATGGCAAATGGGCGAAATTGAATCCCGAAGCCACTAAAGTCACAGTATAAATTTGGATTCCAATGGAGTGTTTCATCAATCAACGCCCCCTATCTTTTTCTGGGGGCGTTTTCTTTTCGTTTCTTAAGCTCAATACGCCATGATTAAATCTTTCATTGAAATTGAAAGGTCAGCCAGTGTTTCTTCGAATTGATTGGGATCGAAGAATTCGGAGGGTTGTTCTTTAAGGTAAGAAAAGAAAATATCGTAAGTGATCGACTTATCGTGCTCGATCAATTTCAAGTAAACCGGCAATAAACTATCCCTTAATGTCCAAATCCTAAGTGTTTCATTGGTGTTCTCTCGCTTGAGTTCAAAAATATTGATATCTGTCGAAACCTCTTTAACACGATTTGGAATGGGCTGTAAATCCTCCATATTGCCAGTGAAGGATTGAATCACGGTTTTAAGTGAGAAATCTTCCGCGGTGTTTAAATACTCAATTACATTTTGTAGTACTTTATGAGGCTCATCCGATTCGCGAGTGGAGATATCAAATGCCTTTTGAATACCTTGGCGGTTAGCGAAAGCGATTTGGGTGCCATAACGTAATCGAAATTTTCCACCTTCGCCCATCCAGAATTCAAATTGTAAAGCATGGGATGAATGGATTTCCCGGGCATGAACCGTGGCATGAAAAAAAGAGATGGTTTTGAATTGTTGGGCAACTTCGGCCCAGGTGGGTGTTTGGTTGCTCCAAAACAGAACCGTCAAAAATATCATGGCAATAATGCCCACCGCGCCAGCCCAGGCCAAATTCCAGCGATAAAACCAAGGTATACCTTCACTCTGTTTTTGCCTGGCTTCGTCATTTTTTACGGCAGGATGATAAGCAAGGTTTTCTCGAAAGGTTAAAAGGGCTTTCTCCATTCTCTCGTTTACATCGGGGGGAATATCATCGCTCATAAGTTGATGTAATTCCTTTTTCATTTGTTCTTCATCTGGAGACAGGTGATCCATGTTGTTAAGTCCTCACTTGCAGCAGGTCATTTTTATCCAAAATAGTGCGAAGATAAGCCAAGCCTTTGGAGACATGGGAGCGTGCGGTTTGTTCGCGACATCCTAAACAAGTGGCGATGGTGGCGTACGATTCATTTTCAAATAACCTCAAGAACACCGCTTGCGCCTGTTTGAGGGGCAAAGCACTCAGAGCCTGTTGTATTGTGGCTACTAATTCCTGTTTAAATGATAGTGGTTCATGTTCAACCGAAATAAAGTCGAATCCACTTTCCAAACATACCTCATTGGTTCCGATTCGGGCCTTTTTTCTTAACAAATCATAGGCTGAACTCATGCATATGCTTAAGATATACGCTTTGGGATTGGGGTGATTCAGTATACGATCCAAGTTGATCCATACTTTATATAGCGCATCTTGAAAGGCATCCGCGGCATCATCCGGATCCTGAACAATACGAATGATGCCGCGTTTCATGCTTTCTTTAATGGGCTCGATCAAGCGGTTATACACTTCGTTCGAGGAATTCACATTAGAACCTCAATGTTTGTGATTATTGAATGAATGATTCCACATTGTAGAGAATTATCTCACAACTTATTCTTCATAACCGCCTTCGATTATAAAGCATCCAACAGGTTTGCAAGCATCCATGGCCTCTTCCAGAGTTTTGGGCAGATATTTTTCATAGATTTCAACGGCAACGTTGTATTCCAGATCAAGTCCTTTTTCAATTTTACCATTTTTATCAAATGGTTTGAAGAAAATCTCCCCATAGAAGAATGTATCCTTCATCACTCGTCCTTCCATGATGATCAGTTTCGGATCATCATAACTTTCATCGCGCAAAATCAAAATCAGTTTTCGCAATCCATCTTTTTTGTATTCATAATACAGGCGAACCACTTTTAAACCACTATCGCTATTGGATAGTTTTCCGGTGACATACCCATCGGCATCGACATGAATTTTCGCCTGAAATGAAGCCTCTTTCATTTCGTCATCCATTAATATCTTGGCTTTCCCCTTACCCGACCAGGTCAAAGGAACATCCACATCCTGCGCCAATCCGATCATCGCAGCCGAGAACAAGAATACCATTGTGAGAACCACTGAAAACACTCTGTACATCGAAAAATCTCCTTTAAATAAGAATATGATGAGGATACGCATGTTAAGCGCGAAATCCTGTTTTACACATAAACGTAATCGGTTAAATGATTGTGTAAAATTAAATCTCTTATTCTTCCAATGGCAAAATTTCAATTTTGCGGAATTCCGTTGGATGGCTTTCAGCTTGCAAAGAAATGTAACCTTCTTCAAGTAGTTTGTTATCCCCTTTGATCAATTTTTTGGCATCGTTATCATTTTCGTCAATTTGGGGATTTTCGTATTCCAGCACCACTTCACCGTTGATGATGTGCTTGATCTTACCGCTGCCGTGGACTTCGATTTCCGCGGTGACCCATTGATCGCCGTGATACGTTTTGGAATTGGATGAATTGCAATGCCGTGTGACCAGTTTGCCATCCATGACGATATGGGTACCGGGTGAACAAACATTACCGGTTGTTCGTTTGTTTTTGCCATCACCCCCGAGGAGTTGTGCTTCAATGGAGACAGGAAAGGATTGATCCTTACGCATGGATTTTGGATCCTGGCAATGAAGCATAATACCATTGTTACGTAACGCCCAACCGGGTCCACCTTTCACTTGTTCACCAACAAAGCGATATTCAACCCGGATGATATAATGAGAAAATTTCTCTTTATAAAAAATATGGCCATATCGTTCATTAAACTGGTCATATTGGTCATAAGAGACCTTCATCACGCCATCTTCCACTCTGAAAGTATTCCCAAAATTTTCACCTAATTCATATCCTCTTATTTTGGCTGTCCAGCCATCCAGATTTTTGCCATTGAACAGCTGAATCCATTCCTTTTTCTCTTCCGCCTTCACACTGGTGATGCCGAAGACGATGAACAGAGATGCGAACATGATTAGCCCACGGTGTCTCTTCAAATAAGTTTGAAACGTTGTCATCATAAATTGCTCCTTATTTAGATAAGATAATGAATTAATTTATCAAAATTTGGAGGAAAGAGTAAGAGATTAATGATCGTCAGGATGAAATAACCACTATGCATTCTTTTTATTAATTAAAGGAGATCTCGAATGAATAAATTTTTCAAAGTCATATTCCTCATAATTCTATTTATATTTCCTGTTAACTCCAATGCGGATATTTTCGATGATATCCGCAATGAAGCGCTTAAGCCGCCGTTTGGGGAACAAGGGCGTCCGCTACCTTTGGCGGCGCATTGGAACATTCGCACGTGGGATGCATTCTATCAGTCACAATTGATTGAAGCCGGGCATCATATTTTGCCTTCTATTCCCCACCCCAAAATTGATGGGACCATTCAAGAAGATAAACTTGCGGAATTTTACAAGCCCATCCTCACCAAATGGTCAGAGTGGAAAATCCCCTTCACGGTCCGCGATAACAATTGGCTACGTGAATTACAAAAACCACCATTTCGTGATCTTCCAGAAGAATCCAATCCTTTGACGATTACGCCAGAAGGCAAGATTAATAATCGGCCCAGTCCTTTCGGAGCGTTAGATGTTTGGCAAAAGGCTGGCCACCGATGGACCGATAACCCCATGATCAAGGCTTTGCAAGAGATGTACCCCGATCCCCCACTGGTGGTTTTTCTTTCCAACAACGAAACCCGTAAACTGCGTTGGCACGAATTGAACAATTCCAAACGTTTTATCGAACGATATGGAAAGGATGCTTCCGATGAAAAAAAGCGTGAAGTGACTGCCAAGAACTTAACCAAGCGATTCCAAACGTTTTTTGCGGGTCTGCGCAATGGTTTAACAAACGAGACATGGAAGAAAAACGCTCTTTTGATGGGCTATAATGCTTTTGGACCTGCTTTTTACGGCCGATGGGATGGTTGGAAAGAATACGCCACCCCTACAGACAATCAAATTGCCATCCAACCTCATTTTTGGGATGGCGGCAGCCCGTCTTATTATGATAACAATTGGGAACAGATTAAAACTGATTACCGGGTTTGGAGTGTCCAGTGTGAATCCATGAACTGGGTGTTTATGCTGAAGGAAGCCTGGCAAATAAATCCTGATTTCTGGTTCGAAATGTCGGTGTGGGACGGCGACCGTTCCAGCTGGTTACCCGGTGAAGAGGATGAAGTCGATCCGGCGAATTCAAAGCCGATTCAGTACCTCAGGCGTGGCCAATCATGGACGACGGATCGGTATCATGGCCGGGTGCAATATGGCATGTGGATTATTCGTCCCCGATCGGTACGGGAATTTCGCGGCCATGTGCAACCACGCGAAGGCCACCGTTATGAAGATTATTGGTTGGCGTTGTTAAAAGCCGTGGATAAGGTATGGCAAAATGAAACGCTCACAGAATTTTGGCGATTTGGAACATTGGTGCCCAATCGAGAATATCAACATCCCTGGCAAGCCAATGTGTTGGATAAGAATAAGGACGAGGATCGTTGGTTTTTGCTGAATACCAGTCTCGATGCTCCACGGCCTTGGAATAATAAAACTGAAATTAAGGTTTTTTCTCTGGCTCATCGCATTGGTGAGATACCCAATCGGCGTTGGCTGGTTTATGCTCATTCTCCACTTAAATCCCGCAGGGGAGTCGAAGTTGAAATACCTGAGTACAAAAAAATCACCATCGACGTCCCTGTTGCTGGAGCATTTTACATAATTGATGAAAGCAAAAAGACAGTGAAAAAAGTTGAATGAGTGGCATCACTCAGCTGATTGCCTTACGTAACCGTTGAAGTTCTTTAAATTCCTCTTTCAGGGAGTCACACACTACATCACAGATTCGGAATACCATATCGCTGCTGATGCAGTAAAGCATTTTTGTGCCCTCACGGCGCGAGCTGACCAATCCCGCGCGATGCAAGGTATTTAAATTGGCTGAGGCGGTTCCGTGCTTCAACTCAGCCGCCTCGGCGATTTCACTCACACTCATCTCGTTCTCTTTCAGAAGATTCAATATGCGCAACCGGGTTGGTTCCGACATGGCTTTTAAGCGATCAGCGATTAATATCAAAAGTTCATCGTCCATCTTCATGAAAGATTCCCTCCATCATTTTTTTTTGCCATATTCCTATTATACCACTATACTATAGTAAAGCAAGAAAATATAAAACGGAGGACAATCATGACAACGGAACGTATTGTTCGTATTGTAGCGGGTGCATTCGTACTCATCAGTCTGACGTTGGGATTGCTACATTCACCCTGGTGGTTTGCATTTACCGCCTTTGTTGGTCTGAATCTTTTCCAATCGGGCTTTACCAATTTTTGCCCGCTCGAACTCATCCTGATCAAATGCAACATACCCGCCTGTACGTTGAAGGAGGATAAACATGTGGATGGAACTGTTTAAGTTTGCTGGGATTATAGTAGTATGGTTTGTATTGATGCGATTTATCCTTCCCGCTTTTGGCGTTCCTACCTGCATGTCAGGTGCCTGCCAAATAAAGCGGGAAGAAAAAGAATACAAACCGAATGAGGAGTCAGCAACGTATGTCAACGAAAAGCAATAAAAAGATAATTATTATCGGGGGCGTGGCGGCTGGTACCAAAACAGCCGCCAAAACCCGGCGAGAAGATCCAAATGTACAAATCGATCTTTTTACCGATGAGCAATATATATCCTATGCGGGATGCGGAGAACCATATTATATAGGTGGTGAGATACAGGACCGTTCTAAACTGTTGGCCCGCACTCCCGAACAATTTAAAAATCTGTTTAACGTGGGTATTCACGCACGCCACAAGGTTACCAAAATCAATCCGGAGGAAAAAACCATTGAGGTCGAAAATCTAAACGATGGATATACACGTACAGAAACATTTGATGTACTCGTCATTACCACTGGTGCAGCGTCGATTATGCCACCGATCCCTGGTTCTGAATTACCTGGAGTGTGTGTGCTTCGCACGATTCCAGACACGGATCGCATTCACTCGTTAGCCGCTTCTGGAAAAATCAACCACGCCGTGGTTGTGGGGGGCGGTTTTATTGGATTGGAAATGGTGGAACAGCTGGCCAATCGGGGTATTAAAGTCACCCTTGTGGAAAAGCTTCCGCAATTGGCGCCACCTTATGATCCTGACCTGGCAGCCCTGATTAAAAACGAAGTTGAAAAACATGGTGTCAAAGTCATGCTGAATTCAGCTTTGGAAGAGATTCTTGGTGATAATCAATCTGGTGTTAAAAAGGTAAAAGTCAATGGTGAAGAGTTTCCTGCTGAAATGGTGCTTTTATCTGTTGGGGTTCGACCCAATGTCGAAATAGCGAGGAATGCGAAGATTACCATCGGCACAACGGGCGCCATTAAAGTCAACGAGCATTTGCAAACCAATTATCCCTATATTTATGCTGCAGGTGATTGTACCGAAATGACACACATGGTTAGCGGAAAACCGGTTTGGATGCCACTAGGCTCAACAGCAAACCGGCAGGGCCGTGTGTTAGCCATTAACATGACTGGTGGAAACGCGACATTTCCTGGTGTTATGGGGACCGGTATCTTTCGTGTGTTTGATATGAATGTCTCACGTACTGGCTTAATTGAAAAGGAAGCCAAGGCTGAAGGGTACGATTACGAGGCGGTGGTGGTTCCTACATCCGATCTGCCTCATTACATGCCCAACGGCCAAAAAGTGATTATTAAGCTCATCGCCGAACGTGGCAGTGGCCGAGTGTTAGGTGCTCAAGTGTGGGGACCGGGCAAAGTGGATAAAGTCATCGACACCTTCGTTACGGCGTTAACCTTCAAAGCAACTGTAGATGATCTCACTCAACTTGATCTGGCTTATGCTCCACCTTTTGCTCCTCCACTAGGCAATGCTACGGTGGCGGCCAATGTGATGCAAAATAAGCTAAGAGGTAAAACCCAAAGTGTGTTGCCTTCTGAAATACAGGAACGCATGAGTGATGACAATTTTATCTTCCTGGATGTTCGTAATCCTGATGAACTTAATACAATCTGCCTGGAAAAAACCGTTAATATTCCCTACCCCGAACTGGAATCCCGTTTGGATGAGTTGCCTCATGACAAAGAAATTATCACCAGTTGTGGAATTGGATTACGAGCTCTTAATAGTTATCACATCCTCAAATCAAAGGGATTCGATCAAGTGAAGTACATGGATGGAGGCATCACGGTTTGGCCTGAGCCCAAACCAGGTCCCGCGAAGGGAACTGACTGAATTACAGACCTCCTGAGGTGGGGGAAGATTATCTGATACCAATTTGTAGATTAGTCGCGTATTCTGGCCGGGATAAACGGTTTCGGTGGCACGGAGTGCAGCAGCCAGAGAACGGGCGGCCTGGTCCAACAGGTTGTTGGTCAAATAATGCAGCCGAACTGTAATAGCCTTATGGAAGGAAGACGTTCACTCATACCGCTGATAAATTTACGGTGAGTGCTTTGCTCATAGAAAGGTTAATCGGCTGTTCCTCAACAGGTACCGTTTCACCAATTGCTTGGAGGCCTTCAATGTAACATTCAGTCGCTTCGCGAATGTTTTTTTCAGCTTCCTCAAGGGTATGACCGTATGAAACACACCCTGGCAGAGCTGGTACGGTCGCAACGACAACACCCTCTTCTTCTACAAATTTGACTGTGTATTGATAAGTTTTTTCTTCCATAGTCGTAATATTTACAGTGAATTTTGGTTTTACTATAGTAAAGATTAGATAAAAAGTCAAATAAAGTACGATTGTAAAGTCAAGGTCACCTTTAAACCGTAGATGTTCACACTCCCCTTCATACTGATGGTACATATGCCGAAGGCCCTGACAATGTCCACTTGAGGATAATTTCCATTCACCACCAACTGGCTTGTGAACAGGCGAAAAATCTTCTTATCCTCATCTGCATGACAAAATATCGGCAAGCCGGCATGAAAGTAATACACCATTCTCTCTTTAATAATTCGGGGTGTCAATCGACACCCCGAATATATTGGAAGACAAGATCGTTATATAGTGGTTTTAAAAATGTGTAGTAACACTATTTATTTGTTTGAATTTTTGGGATAAGTACAATAAAGAATCAGACATTTCTGGAAGCTGGACCTTTGATTTTAGTTTTAGCTCATATTGTTCACAAAGAGACTGTTTGAGCGGCATAAAAAAATCTTGCAGGAGTGTTTTCATACGGCGTTCAAGCAATTTTTCATTTATCACATCACTCGTGGGGGGACGTTCTTTTTCAAAAATATCTAAAGCACTATTTGAAACATTTTTTTGGATTTCAGCGAGGTGATATATTTCACGTCTTACGGCCAATAATTCTTTATCACTAAATAGATATTTCCCATACAAGTTTGTTACTTTTATAGGAGACTGTTCCAAATCAAAAAAGAGTTTGTCAATTACTTCTTTTCTTAACGAAGGGGGAATGGTGTTGCAATACCTTTTAGCCAGAAATGAAAAAAGCGACTTAAACAATCCGATTTGTTGCTGTATTTTCTCTCGTTCCTTTTCTGGCAGGATTAGCGGTTCGATTAATTGCGCTGTTTTTATTGTGTGAATCAACCGCTCAACCACATAATCTGAAAGCCATTCTGCTTCTTCATGAAACAGCATACGGGCTAAAAGAAACTGGCCTTCTTCGGTTAGAGGGAAAACACTATCAATAAAAAGTTCACAACACAGTTTATCAAGGGATTTGGCAAGAAAACTATCGTACTCAATCGATGGAATTCGGCCAAGGTCGTACTGCATTTCGATTTTGGTTTTAATTTCCTTAAACATTTCCTGCCGGTAGCGGTGATACCATTCAATATGTTGCATTTCCTGCAAACATAGATTGAAACCTTGATCCACTTTTTTTAAAATATCCAATTTATTCATTGCTGGCTGATCATTTGCCAAACCAGGAATAGGTAAAAAAAATAGAAATAAGGCAAAAATATACTTCATCATAAGGCATCTCGTTCATAATGCGTATCTATACGGCATATTAAATAACGATAGCCTAGAAATGTAAAGGGGAGGTGAACGATAATTCTAATAAAAGAGGGAAGAAAAAAGGCGGGATAAAGAATATCAAGTCATTCATCCCGCCATTATTTTGATTTGTCCTTTGTGATCAGGAATTATTATTGTTGACGTTGAATATTTTGCATCCTTTCACGAATTACTTCAATTTCCTTATTGATAGCAGTAATTTTTTCTTTCCAGGCGTCTTGCTGTTCTTCACTCAGGACCTTGTTTACGCCTTCCAAAAATGATTTTTTCTCTTCATCAAAAGATTTTTGAGCTTTTTCCCGTTCCGCTTCGTCCATTTGTTCACCGAAAAATCTAAATCGGCTGGGGACAATCTTTTCACCCAATGACAACGCTAGTGGCTGAATTTTTTCACGTTGTTCATCTTTCAATTCAATAAGGCGTAATCCACGCAGTTCAGGATCGGGGAAAATAACTCTTGACATCATGATAGATTCCACTTTTTCGAGTTGTTTTTCCGACAGGATCTCTTTCAATTCCTTCTTCATATCAGCAGCCATATTTTGGCGATAGGTATTGAAAAATTTACGCCTTTCTTCGTTGCTCATGCTTCGAAAATCAACACCGCTGTTTTGCCATTCCTGACGCCTTTTTTCACCAGCTTTTTGATACAATTCAACAACTTGATCTGTTGTTTCTTCATCAAGCACCAGGACATCCGCTAAAACCAAAGCCGCTTGCGTACGGAAATCTCCGACTAATGATGACTCATTTGGGGAGGGTTGAGCATATGAGGTTCCGGCAAGCACCATACCCATCATTCCCAGCATTAACATAATTTGAATAACATGTTTCATCCTCACTTCTCCTTTCAAAGATATATTATTTAGAACACATACGTTTAGTCCTGGAAAATCTATAAATTGTTCCTGAATCGATATAACACTCTGCATTTTCTTTAATCAATCTTGATTTAAATTTGATGGTTATAACTCCGTGAAAAACCTCGAAAAGGAAAAGGGAGGGAAAAATTTCCCTCCCTTTCATGTGGCTCTTTAACTAAGGATTCTGGATTAGGAATATGTTCCATCAGAGACGGTTTGCCAGCGTGAGCACATAAAGCCGCGGCCCATTTCACACCAAAAACAGGCATCTTCATTGCCTTCAGCGATTGACATGGTGGATTCACATTTCCCACACATATGGCCTTCTAACATGGGGCCTTCACATGGTGTGATTGACATCGGGCAGACACTAAGGCATTCGTTGCAATGTAAACATAAATGTTTATCACCAAACGGCAGGGAAACATGGCGATTAATACCACGTCCAACAAATCCAAGCGATTCTGAACGCAAAACCACATCACACACTCGCACGCATTTTCCACACAATATGCAGTCATTATTGTGAAATGGATAACGAACGTCCTTAAGGCCCACTCGCACCGCCATATCCTGTACAGCCCTGGAATTGGGGGCTTCTGCCAAAATCAACTCAGCGATATTACGCCGTAATCGCAGGAGCGTTTCAGAATGGGTGCGAATCACCATTCCTTCTTTGGCTTCCAAGGTACAGGATGCGGTGATCTTCGTTTTGCCGTGTTCTTCCAATTCCACCATGCACAGGCGGCAAGCACCAAGTGCATCACCTGAACGAAGATGACATAAATTGGGGATGCAAAATCCTGCATCATGGGCGGCATCGATCACGGGTGTGCTTTTTGGGGTCAAAACAGAAACCCCATTTATCTGAATTGTGACTGAATTTTCCATTATCAGCTCCTTGTTTGTCGGCTACAAATTTCTTTTCATGGATTTTTAGATTCGCTGAACTGCACCGGATGGGCATACATCAAGACACACGCCACACCGTTTACACGCCTCGTCATCGATGCTGTATTTTCCGTTAACATGGATGGCATCATGAGGGCATTCTTCAAAACACAATCCACATTCGGAACACAGTTCTTCATCGATCACATAACGGACCAATTCCTTGCATACGCCTGCAGGACAATGTTTATCCTTGATATGGGCTTCATATTCGTCGCGGAAATATTTCAGAGTGGATATCACTGGATTTGCCGCTGTTTTGCCCAACGCACATAAGGAACCTAGCGACATGGTCCATGCCAGTTCTTCCAACAATTCCAGCTGTTCGATTCGTCCTCTTCCTTCGGCGATGTCGGTTAGAATTTCCTTCATACGATCCAAACCCAAACGGCATGGGACGCATTTTCCGCACGATTCATCCAATAGGAAGTTGCAAAAATATCGCGCCACATCCACCATGCAGGCGGAATCGTCCATCACGACCAGCCCACCCGAGCCCATCATGGAATCAGCAGCGATAAGTTCATCAAAATCAACAGGCAAGTCAAACAAGCGTTCAGGCAAACATCCTCCAGAGGGTCCACCTGTTTGTACGGCCTTGATCTGTTTTCCGTTTTTGGGCCCTCCCCCTATGTTGTAAATGATCTTGCGCAGGGTGGTTCCCATTTCGACTTCAATCAAACCAACATTCTTAACCTGGCCGGTCAACGCAAAGATTTTTGTGCCCTTACTGTTAGCTGTACCAAGATTGGAATACCATGATGCTTGCCGGTTGATGATCAAAGGAACATTCGCCCAGGTTTCAACATTGTTCAGGTTGCTGGGTTGTTCCAGAAATCCTTTTTCAACAGTATGAACATCCTTGGCGCGTGGCTCACCCACTTTACCTTCCAAGGATGCCATTAACGCGGTGGATTCACCGCAGACAAAAGCGCCTCCACCTCGGACCACTTTGATATCGAAATCAAGGCCGCTACCCAATATATTTTCACCCAGGAGACCTAATTCCTGTGCTTGTTCCAGCGCGGTTTTGATGTGAATAACAGCAAGTGGATATTCATTACGAACATAAACATAACCCCTTTTGGCGCCAATCGCATAGGCACCGATTAGCATGCCTTCAATAATGGCATGTGGATTTCCTTCCAGCAAACTCCGATCCATATAAGCGCCAGGATCTCCTTCATCCGCATTGCAGATAACGTATTTTTCGCTGCCTTCCGCCTTGCGGCATTGTTCCCATTTGCGCCCGGTGGGATACCCACCACCGCCTCGTCCTCTCAATCCTGAGTCTTTAATCTCGTTGATTACTTCATCAGGGCTCATTTCCTGAAGAACTTTCATAAGAGATGAATAGCCACCGCGTAAAATATAATCATCAATGACAGCGGGGTTGATATAGCGGTTTTCACCCAATAACAATCGATTCTGCGCACTGTAAAAGGGAATTTCATCTTCAACTGTTATTTGTTTACCGGTAACGGGATCGACATAGAGTAAGCGTTCGATAATTTCCCCACTTTTAAGAGTGCGATCAACGATCTCGTTCACATCATCCACTTTGACATGACTGTAAAAAATCTTTCCAGGTTCGATGATGACCAATGGACCTTGATCGCAGAAACCATGGCAACCGGTTTTTCTAAAATAGACCTGTTCAAATCCATGGTATTTCAATGCATCATCCAACGCATTGGCGACTGGAAGACATCCACAAGCCTGGCAGGCTGTTCCCGTACAAATGGTTACTGATGTTGTATAGTAAGATCGCCTTTGGCTTAGTGATTGCTTGTAATCTGTGAATTGTTGAACATCCATTAAATTAAGCATGAGCAGTGACCTCCGTTTCTTTTGCTCGGGTTTCTTCTATCAACGCTCGCAATTTTGCGGTGGTCATATGGTCGTAATAACGTCCATCCATAATCACGACAGGCGCCAAGGCACATGCTCCCACACAATTGACGGTCTCAACGGTAAACAAACCATCTTCAGTGGTTTCACCGGGATGCACTTTCAATAAACTCAGCACCTCATCCACAAAACGTGGAGCACCTTGGACATGACATGCGGTGCCTGTACAAACGGTCATCAAGTGCTTTCCACGGGGAGTTAATGTGAATGCCTTATAAAAATTGGCAAGCCTGAAAACCTCAATTAATGGAACGCCCAGTTTTTCAGAGACTCGATACAACGCCTCTTCAGGCAGG
This sequence comes from uncultured bacterium, assembly GCA_964517495.1. Lineage (GTDB taxonomy): Bacteria > Hinthialibacterota > Hinthialibacteria > Hinthialibacterales > Hinthialibacteraceae > CAZFER01. The sequence continues at coordinate 95,119 of CAZFER010000009.1, forward strand.
TAACGAAACTCGGCTTGAATATCCTGAAGAACTTCCAAAACATCGGAAGGTTCGCCTTCCCTTTTATCTAAAAACTGATCAACGATGGTGAGATCCATTCCCAATCCCCTTTTAATATTAAGGTTATGATTATCACATCAGGCATTGGGCAAGAACCATTCCATATTCTTTGTGAACAACTCAAAATTGACAAAAAAATAGTTTGTTTTTTCAAACACAATGTTTTAATCGTAAGTCTTGATAAAACAAATGATTAAAAAATTTATCGTAATTTATAAATTTTGTAAATTTATGAGCGGAATTTGGATAAGTTTTTAATTTTTTTTTTGAATGGGTGTTTCATGAAACGCTTTTGTTTTAACAGAAACGTTTCACATGTAACACATGATTGAGATTAATCGATATAATTAATCAATGGGGATTTGCAGTTGATAATCTTTGATTTTACGCCACATGGTTGTACGACTAATTCCTAACCTTCTGGCGGCTTTGGATCGGTTCCATCCTGCGGATTTTAATACTTCAAGTAATTTCTCTTTACTTAAAGAAGGATTCAATTTTTGTTGTTCTTCAGCTCCTTGACTGGGGTTTTCAAAAATATCAGAAGGCAGGTTTTCTTTATGAATAAATCCATCGCGGGTTAAGACAATGGCATTTTCCAAGGTATTTTGCAATTGCCGGACATTGCCGGGCCAGTGATATTTAAGGAATACTTCCATGGCTTCAGGATCGATCCCATAAATAATTCGCCCCATACGTTGTTGGAAACGTTTCAGAAAATAATCCACCAATTCAGGTATATCCTCCCGCCGTTCATGTAAAGAGGGAAGTTGAATTGAAACGACATTCAAGCGATAGAATAAATCCTCACGGAAGGTTCCTGAAGCGACTAATTCACTGAGATTACGATTGGATGCGGCGATCACGCGTACATCAACTTTCACTGTGGTGTTGGAACCCACGCGTTCAATTTCTCTTTCCTGTAACACTCGAAGCAGCCGCTGTTGAATATATGGGGAGACATCTCCAATTTCGTCGAGAAAAATCGTCCCCTGATGGGCCAGTTCGAAACGTCCCATTTTATCATGAGTTGCGCCGGTAAATGCACCACGAACATGGCCAAAAAGTTCACTTTCCAGCAAATTTTCAGGAAGAGCGGCACAGTTGAGTTTTACAAAAGGGCCGGTGCTGCGTGAACTTTGATAATGGAGGGCGGAGGCGACCAATTCCTTTCCGGTGCCGGTCGCTCCTTGAATCAAGACAGTTGTTTGGGTATCGGCGAGTGCTTTGATCATTTCGAAAACATGTTGCATGCTCGCGCTTTTTCCAATAATGTTGCTAAAAGAATATTTTTCCGATACTTTTTCTTCCAATTCCTCCAACCGGGTAATATCTCGAATGACCAGAATAATGCGAGTTCCCGCTTTACCTGATAATGGGGTAACGCTCAGCATATATGATTTCTTTTGGCCATGGACATGGGTTTTTACCTGGCGTTTTTGGTTAAAATCTCCGCTTTGCATGACAGCGTCAACGGCTTCAATGATTTCTTTACAGCCTTCGCCACAAATATCACTTAATGTGGAACCAATCGATTTGAGTGGAGATGCTCCCAACAAACGGGCCGCTGACTCATTGATAGTCATAATGTGGCCTTGCGTATCGATGGTCACAATCCCGTCAAGGACGGTATTGCAGAGTTGTTTTTCCAGCATGGCCTTTTCTTGTTCGGTTCGTTTGAGAGCAATAATACCACCGATTCGTTCGGCGATATCATTCAGGAGTTTCCTTTCCTCCTTAAGAAATGGACCTTCAGCACTTTCAGGCATCTCTTCAAGATAAAAGACTTCCACCAGGCCGATTTCTTCTGAATAATCATAAATGGGACTGGATTGAAACCAGGGTGATTCAGCAAATTTTTCAGTTTGAAAAATCTTGTGATTAACACGTATGCGGGCACAGGTGATTTCAGGATACTGCCATGAGGGAGGGATGATTTCTACAATCTGCTGCAATATTTTATTCAAAGGCAAGTCTTCTTTTTCAACCACTTTTGAAATGGAATATAAACATTCCAACTCTTTAACACGTTCACCTAAATCATGGGTACGTTGGTTGAGTTCCTTTACAATGCTTTCAACATCGCAAGATTTATTAGCCGATTGAGTGAGCATGTTGGTGAATGCGTCTCCTTGCTGAATATAGAAAGTTTTTTAACGTGATTGCACCGATACCTTTGAGTGTACTGAGGAGGAATTAGAAGAATGGCTTTGTATGCTGGTATGGGAACTGGATATACTCGTCGAATAATCCGTTTGGATATAGCCACCGGTTGACACGCATCCCATCAGCAAAGCAATAGCGAAAGATAAACAAAAAATAGTAGCGATTTGTTTTAAAGTCATTTGGTGTGCCTCCTTAAACAATCAACCGCCTTCATTGCGGCGCGTTTTTAATTTCTTCAATTCAGTTTCAGCCGGTTTATAGGTGGGATCTACCTTCAACGCTTCTTCAAAATAATGCTGTGCGAGATCCAAATTGTTTAACTTTGATTCAAGTATACCAAGATTGTGCAAAGCAACCGCGTTACCCCCCATGCGTTTATTCATATTCTGAAAGGTTTGGCGCGCTTTTTCCGGTGATTTCATTTTCACATAAGTCACCCCAAGAATCACATAGGCATCCGCGAATTCGGGATCACGCTGAATCGCCCGGCGAAATGACATTTCTGCTTCTGATAAATTACCAAGATTGTATTGAATCTGACCCGCTGCAAAAAAGGGGGTGGCCGATTCAGGCAGGTCGGATGCCATTTGTTGAAAATGGGCGATTTTTTTATTGGCTTGCTCGATCTTTTGAAACCGTTCCATAAACTTTCGGCTTGTCGTCACATCTCCAATCCGAGCCAACGCCATGCCTAGTTGATAATTCGGCTTCTCATGCCAGGGCCGTTTTCGTAAAGCGGTAAAAAATTGGGAAATGGCTTTTCGATAGTCCTGTTTTGATGAATAGGCTAATCCCATTTGATAGGGAAGCAAAAAATCCATATCCTCATCTTCAATATTTTGTTCGTTCATCATTGCTTTGACATTCAGGAATCGCTCAACCGCCTTGTCAGACTCATTAAGTTCACGAAGAGCCACGCCTAAATTGTAATTAGTGAAATAATCATCCGGATATTGTTTCACAATCCGCTGAAACACGTTGACAGCATCTTGATATCGACCCAATTTGGCCAAATTAAGCCCCTTGGCCAATAGGACATCACGATCATTGGGATGGGTTTTCAGGATAATATCCAAAACCTCAATAGACTCAACGTATTGATTGAGCTGTTCCAAACACCTTGCTTTTGTTAGCAGAGCCTTTCGATGGTTCGGATCTTTTTCGAGGTATCGATTAAGGTATTCAAGTGATTGCTGCACTTCATTGAATTCAAATAGCGAAAGCGCTTTTTTCAAAAGACCTTCCTGAGATAACGGTTGAGCATTGACTGAACTCAAATGAGATACTGTCAACAAGAAAATAATAAACCATGATTTACGATCAAACATTCGGAATAACAATTGAAACTCTCCTCTTCATCTTGCTCTTTTGATTAGAACGGGTCACCATAAGGAATTTATAATCCTGTGAGATATGTTATGGCTAATCCAAATTTTCTCTACAACTATATCATAAAACCAATCCTTTTTCGAACAGATCCTGAGTGGATTCATGAACGGGTACTCTCCTGTTTACCCCACATCCGCTCTATCAAGCCAATTATAAAATCGTTTTATTCTATAGAAAACATAAAATTCAACCAGACGATATGGGGATATGATTTTCCTCATCCCATTGGTTTAGCAGGAGGATTTGATAAAAACGCGGTTTGCACTGATTTATGGGATATGTTTGGTTTTTCCTCCTTTGAAATCGGAACGGTTACCCCCAAACCACAGCCCGGTAATCCCAAACCCCGCCTGTTTCGATATCCACACCGCCAGGCGTTGATCAATCGCATGGGATTCAATAATGATGGATCTGAGATAATCCAACAGCGGTTAGAAACCCAAAAGAATCGCCCAACCAGCCTAATGGGTGTCAGCCTGGGCAAACAATTCGATACTCCCGCGGATGATATTGATCGTGTCATTCAGGATTACACCACGGTTTTGGAAAGACTATATCCATTCGGAGATTTCTTCGTGGTTAATGTCAGTTCGCCCAACACAGAAAATCTTCGAACTTTACAGGAAGGGAATCGGCTAACACGTCTTCTACAAGCCATTGTGCAAAAAATGGATGAATGTTCATCCCATAAGCCACGTAAACCACTGTGTGTCAAACTGGCACCCGACTTGTCCAATGAGCATATCCATGAAGCAGTAGATGTTATTCTAAAGCTCAACCTTGATGGAATCATCGCCACCAATACAACCAATCAAACCGGAGATATAGAAGCAGGTGGACTAAGTGGCGCCCCATTGCGTGCACGATCAACCGAAGTGATTCATCTGATTGCTCAACAAACCGAAGGTGCAATACCTATTATTGGATGTGGCGGCATATTCACCTCAGAACATGCCATTGAAAAGTTACAAGCCGGTGCTTCCCTGCTTCAACTTTATACGGGCTTTGTTTATCAAGGACCCTCAGTAGTAAAGCAGATTTTAAAAGGCATTCAGGATTACATGGAAGAGAAGAATTTATCCCATATTACTGATATTTAATGGTTGGCTATGACCTGGTTTCCCCTAAACGCACTTGATACGGATATTCGTAAACACAATCTGAACTTACTCGCCCATAGTAATCCTAAACTGGCATCCCTGCTTAAACAGCATAATCAGCGTGAAGATATTCAGGTATATCCCTTGGCTAAACGAATTTATCGCTGCCGAAAGATAGTGCCTGCCGGTGAGGAGGTTTGGGTGGATGGCAGAGAAAATCACAGCACCGAATTGCAAGCATTTATGAACAATTTATCCGGCTACCGGCCGGATCAACAGTGGATGTTTATATATCACTGTGGAACAGGGCATACTCTCCATTTATTACAGCGGCATCCCCCACATTCCAAGCCATTTGTCATTGTTGAACAGGATGCAGGCATGATGTTGCTTGCTTTATCGTTATATGATCTTACGCCATTGCTCCAATCACAGTCAGTCCATTGGTTTATTGGCGATGATGCCATTGAACGTCTTGAGTATGCTTTGGATACGGAATTATTCGCTTATCATTTATTAACATCCAAGTATATGCTCATTAACGGTGAATTATCACAACAGAACGAGAGGGATGAGCGATCCACCAACTTACAAACAGTTTTACAGAATCACTTCCAACAAGCCCCCCAGCAGTTGCAGAAACTAATTCATTCCTTTAAAAACCATTATCAACACTCCTACCAACCAGATATCAAAAAGAGAATATCAGTCATCATGTTACAAAGTGGGTGTTGGGAAACACTGGCACAAGGACTGGCAGAAGGATTCACTGAAAACGGCTGCCAGGTCCAGACCATAAAGGTAAGTTCATTCGATAACATTACTGATATCTTACAAGCAAATTTAGATGTCCTGCGTTTCCAACCCGATGCGGTTGCCTCGATCGATTATCCAGCAAACCGTTACTTTTTTGACCTTATCCAACACACATCGATTCCTAATCTGGTATGGTATGTGGATGATGTAGTCAACCTTGCCCAGGGAAAACATATACCTTCCGAGTTGGTTTTTCCTGTCGATCCAAGCCTTAATCATGATTTCCAACGTATGCATGCCAATCTGCAGGAAGATATTCCCTTGGCGGTCTCCGCCAATATTCAAGCAAACTATACGCCTGAGTTTGATTGCGAAATATCTTTCGTTGGATCGATATTTGATACCTCAATTGTACGAAATGCCCTTCCAAAACAGATACTGGATTACATTGACTCGATTATCCATGCGAAGCTTCAATCAATCAAAACCAATCCGCTGGAACTGTTTCAAAATAATCCATTACCATCAAATGAACGAAACCACCTGATTCAGGTTTTAAGAAAAACCATTGCCAAACATCATATGTCTGATGAATTCCTGTTTCGCTTTTACTTCAACCTGGAATTCAACCGTGCACGAAGGCTCCAAGTGGTCACAGCCTTACGGCCTTTTCAACCAAAAATCTATGGTTCCCCGGAATGGGGCTCAGCCTTGGCAGCTTATGGGATGGCAACCTGTTATCAAGGGCGTTACTTAAAAATGCAGGAAGCCTTTGACCTGTATCGATCATCCAAAATCAGCCTGAATATACATAGCATGTCATTGCATTCTTCACCGAATGAACGTGATTTCGAAGTCCCCATGTGTGGTGGTTTTGTGCTGAGTGATTTACGTATTCATGCACAACAACGCATTGAAGAATTTTTTGTGATGAATGATGAAATTATTTGTTATCAATCTACGGATGAATTAAGTGAAAAAGTCGACTATTATTTAGCCAATCCTGATCAAAGAGAGTCAATATCCGATAAAGCAAGAGCGCGCATTTTAAAGGAACATACCTTTACCCTTCGGACAAGGAAAATGCTAAAAACTATCGTAAAGGATTAATGTTATACATAAAGAAAACCCGTGGGAAGCGTTGATCTCCCCACGGATTTTTACTCGTGTTTCAATCTTATTTTCAATACAATATGTCTGCTTGCTGGGTAAACAAGCGGTTGTTGGTGGGATCGGTCACCTTATTCCAACGCACGTTTTGCCTTTGCTGAGTTTGCATCAATCGATCATAATTGTTACCCAGGGCATCAAATTCAATTTGTTTTTGATTTTTCTCCAAGCGTTCTTTAACTTGTTTCTCAACGGCTCCCAGTACTTTTGTGCCCCGGTAGAATCCATATTGATCGCCAAGTTGCGCCATTACAATCGACTCACCACGAATTCCTGTGGCATTAAACACGCCGCGTAAGTCAGATTCACCTGAAACAAACTGATCATTCTGAGTTCCCCGCACTTTCACTTTGACATCTTTTGCGAATTCAGGGGGCTTCCCTACCCTGACATTAACCCGGACTGTTCCCTGCTGAACATCTTCCTGCACTTCAAGCGAAAGGTTTGAACGAATCAGCATACTTGACGCGGCAACATCTTTTCCAGTCAGTACCACCAGATAAGCACCGGGATCATTAATGGGAAGATTAAGTTCAGATTCATTCCAATTAAACGGCTTAGCTTTGTCGAAAGTATGGCTTGAATCATACGTTGGAGTTATTCCTGCCAGGTTGATATTGGTCATCTCTTCCAGATCCCGTTCAAGCAAGTAAAACGTCATCAGATCGACTTTATAAACTCGAACGTTCGCTTCTTTCACATTTTTGCTCTTTAATGTTATTTTCGAAGGTTCATTATTATTGAGCATAATGACGTCATCCAACTGAATTCCTTTTTCAGTTAGATAGTCAATAGACATGTTGGCGTCACTGAAAGATTGTTTAACCTTTTCATATTCATCAAGTGCTTTTTCAAGATCACCAGCAGCGTGAAGAATCTTTCCTGCCATCAGAACAGCCGTGTTTACATCATCACTTTTCCGAAGACCACCACCGGGCGCGGGATATTCTTGTGATGCCACTTTTTGAGCGTATTCCAAAGCTTTTTGATAGGTTTCCTGTTGGAACAGAGCATAGGCGGTCAGGTAGTCAAAGCTATCAAGATAGGTGCTCTTTGAATAGCGTTCAGCAAACCTTCGAGCCAATCTGGAAACCATCTCATGATTATTTTGATCCAGCCACAAATTGATTAAGGTATATCCCGCTTCATCCGCCACAGGATTAGTGGGATAAAGCGCCAGGAATGATTCGATCATACCCACCGCATCGGCGAGCAAGGCTTTCTTCGTCATACCTGACTTGATAAAGGCCTCTTCTTTTGCCCATTGGTCCACGTTCAGATAAATAATCGAACCGGCTGAATATACGGCTGTTTGAACAGATGGAATATCGGGATATTCTCGGATGAGTTGTTTCATATAATCCAAGGCTTCGCGATATTTATTGACTTCCTGGAGCGTTCCACTCACTGCCCCTTCCTGGAGAAACAGGCCAGCCAGTAATGAGCGATAGACATACACAGCGCGTTCATATTCACCGATAGAGCGATAGGCATGAGCCAGCTGTGAGATTTGGTCGAATTGCACTTCGAATTCTTTATCTCGTTCTTTAATGATTTCGAAATAACGAACCAGCTCATTGGGATCGCCATCATTCAAATGAATTTTAAACAGCATCTTGGCGGTTTTTAGGTATGGATCAGGACGTAAAGGATAGGTATTAATCAATTCAGTTAACAATCGTATGGCTTCGTCATAATGCCCGTCATTAAAATGTTTTTCACCGAGATAGAAATACTCATCGGGTGTAAGATTATATGTATCGGATGGTTCTTTGCCTTCTTGCAAAACGATAATATCATTGGATGAAGATGTATAGAGTTGCCCAGGGGCGTTCATTGGCGAAACAAATGTGGGTCGAGCACGATAAGAGCCTGAATAACGTGCCTGGAGTTGATAGCGTATATGATAGTATTTTTGCGGACCACGCAAGTACATGATGAATGCATCATTTTTCATGACAAAATGATCAACAGGACCATTAATTGATTCAGTGACTAAAACACAACCTGCAGGTAAGTGTTCTTCAACTACCAGATAATCCAAAACATCCGCACCGCGAACCGTTAATTTAACATTGATACGATCACCGGGTTTGACCTCTTTGAGCGTGTTTTGTACCCCAGGAACTGATCCTTCCACAACACCATACCCTCTGTTAATACGTTGATGATCGTACATTAAATAACCATGTTCATAGTCACGGGACACATGGGTGATGAAACGATCCTGGACATCCATCCAATCCTGCGGTTTGACATCCTGCCTGGTCCAACCTTCCAACACCACGTTATAACGAAAATCACCCTGGCCATTGAAGGTAAATTCAACCCGGTTATCTTGCGCCTTGATGTGCTGAGGATCGATCTCGATTTGCTGATAATCGAGGGCGGATTGACTTACCTTTTTGTCAAGTATTGTTTCTCCATTCAATTTTACATGTAGCGTAAAGGATTGATCTTCTCCAGCGACGGATTTTAAATAGGATGCCAACGCCTGAATCCGTGAACCAAGTGATGTGGCGTGCCACATACGCGAATTCAACGGCTGCCATACCAATTCATCCAATAAATGTTTGGTTACTTCGTCCTTGTGAATTGAAGCGGGGAGTTGAAAGTAAAGCCGGGCAAAGCACGCTATGGTCTCTTGCCGCCCACTTGGAGCAATGCGATTGAGCGCTGAACGTTTTTCCGTTGGGGATACTTTCCCGTTCGTAATATAAGGTATGAATTGGTCAACGATTTCCATCGCTTTTTCTTTACGATCCATATTCATCCAGGTTAAACCCAACCAGGCCGCATCAAAGGGATCAAGCTGTGCCAGGCTTCGATGGATTCGATTGACAAAAGAAAAATCGGGAGATTGGGCATTGGATATCGCATATAAAACCCGGGTTTTTTCCGAATCATCCAAGGTTTGTTGATAACGTTCCATCAAATGGCTGACGGATAACTCAATGACTTTTTGGGGAACCTGTATACCAAGTGGTTTGGCTCTTTGAAGCAATTCCAATGCTCTGGCTGTAGTCAACAGATCAAGATTATTTTGAGCGTTTCCACCCCATGACCAAAAGCCATCCGGCTTTTGTGTACTTAAAACATGTTGCACAGCGGCATCAATTTTTTCTCTTAAGACCTGAATGGGAATCTGATCGGTGTGTCCACTATATTCCGCAAATTCCAAGGCGGCAATCGCTGCCAGGCCCTTTTCGATTTGAGAGCGGCTGGAATGTGGAGGGATCACATCCGACCAGGCGGCTTGCAGGAGCGATACATCCCTTGTACCAGATAATTCAAGCCACATGCGCAGGTTGGAATAATTGGCTTTTGCGGGAAGCGATATTTCTTCAACCAGACTTTGCTGAGCAATACCGGATGCGCCCGCCCGGATGGGAATCCCCCAGGGAGTCACATTCATTGATTCTTCAAGACCATCTTGTAATCCTTTCGCCCGGCCTTTTAAGGTCAGCTTATATTCACCCGCTTTTTCCGCTTTCAGGTTAATGGAGTGAGAATAGAGCTCCCCGGCAGCAATCGATGATGTCCATTTTGATTTCTGGGTATCCCCTTCACCGCTTTGGATAAATTCAAACTCAGCGGTTTGATCCTTTTCCGACATGTTTTTAGCGATGGCTAATCCAGTGGCTTCATCTCCTTCGGTTAGAAATGTTGGTTTTTCCAACTCAAGCCGGAAGGGTTTATCAACCACAATTTTTGTCTTGGTTTGATTAACCAATGTATCTTTTGTAACTGCTTTTGAGTTAACAACCCACGAGGTGAGATTATCGGGTAAATCAAGTTTAATAGTCGCTTTCCCATCCTCATCGGTAAGCACTGCAGGGTTGTAATAAGCGGTTTTGGTGAAGTTGGCTCGTACGATAATATTATTTTGTGCCGATTGAGCTGGTCCACCTGGTTGAAACGGTTGTCCCAGCATCGGAACGTCTCCCATAGCTACACGTGCTCTACCTCCCATACCTCCCATCATGCCATAGCCACCATCGATACTATAAGAGGCATCAGCAAAACCAAATGTTTCCAATGAACTAATGTCCCCATTAATCCCGGAAAGACGCGCAAAATCTTTGGCCTCCTTATCAGACAATGCGGACTGAATTCCATTCTGATAAGAATACGCTTTACGATCGGCCGGTGCATTCATAGGCCGAGATGCAGATTTAAACGCTGGTGCAAGTTTTAAAGTTTCCGCTTGCACTGCTGCACCTCTTGCTCTTCTTCTTGCCTCACCGGCAGCAGCCATTTCTTTACGCGCGAATTCCTCTCGCTCCATCAAGCGTTGCACTTCCGCTTTTTTTCGGATATCAGCCCCCGCACGTAAACCTAAATCTCTGAAAATATCTTCATCTCTTAAGTATTCATCTTCTTCAACAAACAAATGAGCAATGAGATCCCGGTTGATTTCATGTGACACACCTTCATACGAAAAAGCGGCGGAAGACGATACGTTTGTAAAACGCCCTCGTGCAGCTTGATCGAAGAATCGATCAATTGGTGTTTGTGAGTCAGGAAAGAGAGCAAGAAAAGCGGCATCTATCAACTCTAATGAACATTCAGCCGAAACGGATTGGCCATTTTGATTTTGAGTTTGAATCACAAACTCCGCTTCATCACGAGGTGCATATTCTTCAGCATTAGCCGTTATGGAAATATCCAAGCCACGGTGAACCACAAAAGAGACATTTCGATGATAAAATTGGTTATCATCCATCACCATGATGGAGATGAGGGCTTGAGGGCTATACCGTTCATCCAATTCCCATGTGATTTCATTCTTCCCTTCTTTCAATCGCTGCAAGCGATAATCAACGACGCCTTCCCGTTCACCGGTAATCAAGCACAGATTTTCCTCCAGCCTTGAAACAACAACAAACGTTGCAGTTTCCCCTTGCTGATAACGTGACTGATCGTTGAGGATAAGAAGCTTGTTGCTATCGTTCTCATCGGATATATGCAAACGTTTTTCAGAAGTAATTTTTGTATCACGTGAATCACCCCCTTCAGCCAAAATACGATATTGCCCTCCATCCTTGCCTTTAAAAGTTAGTGTCACCGGTTTATTGGATGAGTCACTGGTGGTGACCGTTTGGCTATCAACGGTCTCAAACACTCCCTCGAAGTTTTGTTTTTGCAATGAGACGGTTAATTCACGCCTGATGGCTGATTGTTTTTCATCGCGCTGTTTGGCAACAATTTCAACTTGAAATGGTTCATCCGCCAAATAGATGTTGCGTCCTGTATCCAGTGAAATATAAAAACCGGTATTGACCATGACCAGTGTTTTGCTTTGGCTGACCTGCCGGTTTTTTGCCATAGCCTGTATGGCAATCCGCCCTTGTTCTGGAAAATCCCATGATTCAAATTCAAACTTGACTTCGCCTTTTTTATCAGTAATCCCTTCCCGTGTTTCATTGGGAAAAGGACCAACCGCGGAATAAGTTATTGGTTCATTGGCAATGGGATTACCGGAAAAATCAGTCAAACGAATGGTTCCGCTAATTCCATCACCATAATAGTATGTTACTTGCGATGTCTCGATCTCAAATCGCATGGCCGGTAAAGTGAAGTGTTGAACGTTGAAATTCCATGAACCGGATGGTCCATCCTTGCGGGATATCACAATACGATACGGCCCCATTGAAGCGGCAGGATCGAGTTCGAAAGTTCCGTTCAATGAACCAAACTCATTGAGACTCACTGTGCGTTTTAATAACGGTGTACTGCGAGTATCAAGAATTGTGACATCATATTTGTGATCATCAGGAACCGTGTATCGACCATCCTTGATTTCACGTATAATGGCGCGGTAGTGAATTTTATCACCAGGCTGATAGGTCATACGATCAGTGGTGATATGGATGCGTGGCTGTAAGGATGTGGCTACGTTTAAATTACTTATATTTAGGATATCCCCCGCCCAATGACCATCATATGAGGCAAACACTGACAATCGATTGGCTTCTATGGCATTTAGGTCTTTCAGATGCATGACGCCATCGCCATTTGTCTTGCCTTGGGTGATATATCGCTGCCCATCACTGATGAAAACGTCAACATCACTGGCTGGTTTTTCCGATCGTTGATTTTCAACATAGGCAAATACTTCTTTTTTACCACCTTGAATTGCAACCGCGATATCGGATACCAAAACCAGAGTCAGGGCTTCCAACGTTTCCGATTGCACTTTAACAATCCAGGCTCCAGCTTTATCAACAGGTATGGGCAAATCTTCATTGATTTGGTGATAAGGTTCGTAATTTTCGGGAGTTACACTCCAAACCTGTTCAGGGGCAATAAGATTAATGTCCAGTTGCTCAATATCGCGAATAGTGTGTTGGGTTTGATGATAGGCAGCCAGATCAAGAGGATAGAGTTTGCATTCGTATGATTCAATGTTCCGTGTGGAAACGGCAATAACCGGTTTTTGATTGGTTAAAAACACACGTTCAGTTCGCAAGGCCAGGTAGGTTTCCTTCAAACGAGCGATCTGTTCCTGTGCCGGTTGTTGATATGGACCAAACGTTACATCTTTATAAAGATCAAGGGCTTTTTCAAATTCTTTTAACTCTTTTCGAGTCGTTTCTGCAATAGCAAAAAGTGCGTGCGAAGCTTGATTGCTGTTAGGATAGCGAGAAGCAATTTCACGCCAGGCACGAATAGCCTCATCGAATTTTCGTATTTTCTCAAGATTAAAAGCAAGGCGCAACATGATATCAGGGATGCGCGAATCGAGTGGATATTGTTTTTGAAATGCTTCCCAGCGTTCACGGGCATGTTGAAACAATTGCGCAATTTCCGCGGGAATCGATTCTTTTCCGATGTCTTTTTTCTCAAACGCCGTCTTTCGTTTCCATCGCTGAAGCTCGCGTTCGGCTTGCTGTTGAGCGTTTTCCGCCTTGCGGTAACGAGTATGCACGATGGATTGTTGGGCATTGGACCAATTTTCATCACCTGGATAATTCAGGAGGAACGACTCGAAGGCCGAAATGGCTTCTTCATATTTACCTAACTCCATCAAACAACGGGCGCTGTGATATTCGGCTTGCGCCATTTGTTTGGGCGTTGCTTGTCGCTCATACTGCTCGATTAATGTTTGATATTCATCAATGGCTTTTTGAAATTGTCTCCTATGTTGGTAGGCTCCCGCTTTATCAATAACAGCCGCAGGTACTTTCTCATGATCAGGATAAGAAGCAATAAACTCATTATGATAACGCAAGCCCAACGCCAGGTTTTTATCATCGGAAGGTGTGGGGAAATTATAGGTTTTGGCAATATGAAACGCGGCATCGGCAATGATCTTGGGTTGATTCGATTTTTCTTTACGTGCATCCACCAATTTCTTCCAAATTCTGCGCGCTTCAACCTGATTTCCCATCTTTAAAAAGGCTTCACCGCGATGAAAAAGAGCCGAATCCAAATACCCACCTGTTGGATACGGATTAGGTACTTCTTCTGTATTTTCTTGTTCCGTTTCATCCTCAAATGATGTCGATTTCTTGTCAGATTCGTTTTGATAATGGTCAATCAAGGATTGAAACTGCTTTTGGGCTTCATCCCATTGGCCTTGATTAAAATGAGTCATGGCGACTTGATAAGTTGCCCTTTCCCACTGCTGATTGGGGGATAATATTTCCAACGCCCGCTGATAAAGGGTTCTCGAACGGGCATAATCCGGATTCTCATCGTTCTTAAGTGGCTTAAAAAAGTGATCTGCGTGTTTAATGTAAATAGATGCAATTTCTGCCCGGCGTTTCTCCGATAATAATCCCTCGGCTCCGGCAGCATAAATCGCTTCCGCTTCATCATATCGTTGAAGGTTCATCAAACTGTCCGCTTTGCGGTACAAGGCTTTGACAAACCATTTCGATTCACGTGGAGTTTGGTTGCCATATTCAATGGCTTTTTCATAATCCTTTAACTGATACGCGGCGGTGGAGAGCAAATAATAAGCGTAGGATTTATCGTCTATGTCAGAGAATAGTTCCACATCCAGCTGTTGTAACACCGATTCAAACTGAAGGTTGCGAAGGTCTTCTTCCGCTTCATCGATCGAGTAGCCGACGGCCATCAGGGGACATACCAATACCACAATAAGTGAATAAAATAGTTTCTCTCGCATCGTTTCCTCCATTAATTCAGATTGATTTTTTAATTGGATATCAAATGGCTGACCTCTTATATTAAAACGTATCAGCTGGTTCACCGTTTTATGGAATGTGCATTTATTTTAGGTTAAGTCCATATTCATATACCTTACGCTGAGAGCAAATCCAGTTGATACTATTACTTTTCAGGACAAAATATCATAAATTTGTAGAGGCTTAAAATGAAAATTACCCATCTAGAAACCATTCATGTGCGGCCACGCTGGCTTTTTTTAAAAATCCACACAGATAAGGGGATAATCGGTCTTGGTGAACCCACGCTGGAAGGCCGTACCCAAACGGTTGAAACCGCTGTACATGAAATTGGACGTTATTTAATCGGCAAGGATCCCCGTGAAATTGAACGGCATTGGCAAACCATCTATCGTGGCACCTTTTACCGTGGTGGTCCGGTTCTTTCAAGTGCACTTTCCGGTGTGGAACAGGCGCTTTGGGATATAGTAGGGAAACATCTCAATATCCCTGTGTGGCAACTGTTAGGCGGTAAAGTGCGAGAAAAAGTTCGCATGTACGGCTGGGTAAAGGGTGAAGAGACTGGTGATTATATTGAGAACTTCAAATTAAGTGTGCAAGACACCCAGTTCACCGCCTTCAAGTTATGCCCGGTTCCCGCCATGCAGATGATTGAAACCCCGGAGGTGTTAGATCGAATCGTGCAGAATGTCAAAGAGGTTCGTGAAACAGCCCCCCGCCATGTCGATATCGCTCTCGATTTCCATGGACGTACCACTCCAGCGATGGCCAAACGGCTGGCTCGGTTGCTGGAACCATTCGATCCCATGTTTTTGGAAGAGCCGGTTCTTCCCGGTGATACCGCTGCTCTTAAAACGATCAGTGAAAGCACACCTATCCCTATTGCTGCTGGAGAACGTCTTTTCACTCGCTGGCAGTTTAATGAACTCATCGAACAACAGGCAGTTGCCATCATTCAACCAGACTTATCCCACGCGGGCGGAATTTTCGAGACTCGCAAAATCGCATCGATGGCAGAAGCGCGAAATATCGCCGTAGCACCACATTGCCCACTTGGACCAATTGCATTGGCGGCCAGCCTGCAAGTGGCGGCTTGCACACCCAATCACCTGATCCAGGAACACCTATCGTTAGGTGAAGGCTACATAAAAGAGCCTTTTACAGTTAATGAAGGCTATATAGAGATACCACAGAAACCCGGCTTGGGAATCGAATTGGATGATGCCGCCGTTCAGGAAAAAATTTTTGCAGGTGATTGGGAAACGCCAACCTTTAAACTAAAAGATGGATCGTTTGCGGAGTGGTAGATATTATTGAGTGGCATTCTTGATAGGAAGATAGGCAAATCCGCTCATTAGCCTGTCATCGCTTGGATCAATATTGGGTGGACCAAACTTTTTCTGTATTTGTTCAATCTCTTGCACATCAACGTCACCAAGTGGATTATTCGAGAGATCAATTTTCAAGCCCTATTAAACAACACAGGATTTGCAAACTGGGTTTTATGATCGTTGTCCACAAACGATATCCCTTTTTATTCAAGTGCAAACCATCATCAGCAAAAATATCAAGACGGGGTTTGCCGTTTTCACCGATCATGGGAAAATCGATATCAAAATAGGTTAAGCGGCAATCTTTTCTGTTGAAATCACGAATCAATGAATTGGCTTTCCGCATGGTTTCCACTTTTCCCCATCGTTTAATACTGGGCTTGATTGCGATAAACGCAATATGGGTATCAGGCAAGGAAGCATGGACTTTCTTAACAAAGGCTTTATAAGCATTAAGTACTTTTTCAGGCGTTTTTCCGGATGCAATATCGTTATCCCCTTCATACAAAACGATAACCCTGGGCTCGTATGGTAACACAATACGATCCACATAGTAAAGACAGTCCTCCATATGTGATCCCCCGAAGCCGCGATTAATGGTATTCCATTCCGGGAACGATTCTTTCAGATTCCACATACGAATACTGGAACTACCGACAAATAAAATTCCTCCTTTTGGCGGAGGATTATTTTTATCCTTCTCTTCAAAGGCTTGAATGTCATCTTCCCACCTGGTGGGATCAGGATTTTCCTGTGTCAATGAAGCCGGACTAAAAACCAGAATGCAAAAAAATAAAAACATTATGATAAAATAAGATCGCACCATCTATTAAACCTCCAGATGTTAAATTTATACTATCATAATCCAGCTTTATTCAATGAATAAGGGCGGACAAACTGACCGCCCTTGGAATGAAATAACATTGAAGTCATATTACTGCATATCCGGTTTGATTCCTTGAAGCATGTCCTTTATTCCACCAAGTGAACTCAGCACTCCACTGGCTTCATAAGGCAGGTACACGATCTTGTTATCCTTACCAGAAACCATCTCTTTCAAGGCTTCAATATAACGCACCGCGATAAGGTAATTGGCAGGATCACCACCACTGGCGGATATAGAATCTGTGATTCGATTAATCGCTTCCGCCTCGGCTTCGGCGATGCGTATACGTGCCTGTGCTTCACCATCGGCTTTGAGTATTTTGGCTTGTTTATCCCCTTCCGCCCGATTAATTTCCGCTTCCCGTGCACCTTCCGCCTCTAAAATCTGAGATCTCTTTTCCCCTTCAGCAACCAGGATGGCAGCCCGGCGGTCACGTTCAGCGCGCATCTGCTTCTCCATGGCATCCTTGATGTCTTGCGGAGGATTAATATCCTGCAACTCAACCCGATTAACCTTGACTCCCCACTTGTCAGTGGCTTCATCAAGAATGGCTCGCAACCGGCTGTTTATGGTATCGCGTGAAAATAAAGTCTCATCCAGATCCAATTCGCCAATTACATTACGTAAAGTGGTTTGAGTCAATTTTTCAATAGCATCTGGAAGATTTTGGATTTCATACACCGCCTTCATAGGATCGGTGACTTGAAAGTAAAGTAAGGCATTGATTTCAGTAACCACATTATCTTTAGTAATCACATTCTGCCTGGGAAAATCATACACAATCTCTCGCAGGTCGATTTTTTCCTGCCGTTGAATAATACTTCGCCGCTGCCCCTGTGGCCCTTCTTCAATAAAACGCCAGTCAATGGGACGCGGCCATTCAATGACAGGTATAATAATATTAATACCAGATTTTAAAGTACGGTGATATCGGCCTAGTCGTTCGATGACCATAGTTTCCGCCTGGCGGATAATTTTGAATCCTTTAACCAGGAACACGATAACAAACACTGCGAATGCAATAGCGACTATCGGAATGGCATATTCAATCAGCTGGTTCATGATTCGATTCCTCTCTCCCCTTGGGGATTCACTCGCTCAACAATTAATTTCGAACCTTCCACCTGACGAACCACAACCTTACTCCCTTCCTCAATAATCGATTCATCATAAGAGACCGCTTTCCAACTTTCTCCTCCAACCTTTATACGTCCTGCATACTTTGCCGGGTCGATTTTTTGTTCCACATAACCGGATTTTCCAACCAGGGCATCCACATTGGTTTTATATTCCACTGATGCACCATAAACATATTTCAAGAAAACCGGACGCACGGCAAAGAAAACCAGCAGGTTTGAAACAATAAACACAATGGTTTGCACGGTGACAGAATACTCAAAATAGGCGTAAAATGCGGCAAAAAAACACCCAATGGCAAACGATCCCAAAACAAATCCTGGTGTGAGGATTTCCGCTATCAGTAATCCAAAACCGATCAGCAACCATAGAACCCACATCATCCCACCTCCTTTCTATGAGCATTCCCATCTCAAACGTCTTTCACTCCATCTTTCATAACGAATAACAAGGCTAAAAATCACGCATAATTTTTACTCTTATTTCATGAATTAAGAGTCAGCCGATTCCCCTCAATATCTTTATAACGCTCACCTTTGTCTGTTATTTGTCGTTTGGCTAGTGTTTCCAGATAATACAAGGTCGGTGTGGCAATATGCATATTATTCAAAAACGGCTGGGTATAATTAACATCCCCATATTTCACGCCCCCGACATGAATAGGTATTTTCTTATCCCCCACTTCACGCCACTGGCCATTGTGGTTGTTCCAATCCACACCCTCCGTCAAAAACCCATGTTCGCCATGATGATGCAAGGCAGCTGTGCGAAGAATGGTTAAACCTTTGAGTTCATATGAACGAACTCGTGTTGCCTTGGCCGCTTCAAACAGGGCCATGGCCGCTTCAGCATTTTCCCAAAGATAAGCGGTATCCCATGAATCCTCCATATATAACAAGCCACGAGTGACCACACCATTTCGATCATCCTTCATTTCAAATTTTTCCAACCCGTGGATACAATTGGATAGCGCCCAATCAAAAATCGAGGTATCCCGCAACAAATCCGCCGCCCGGCTCATCGCACGAAAACCCACACTATAAGCCACATTTTCATGATCATCATAAGTGTCATGGTTAATACTTCCGAACGCACCGCCAATATCCCTAAACACATGGGCCCCCCGTTCAACTTCTCTTATCCGATCCCGCAATCCCCGCTTTGTTAATTCACACCAAAGCCAGAGAAGATAGGTACCATCCCCACTATGGTCAAACTGCGGATCAGGGCTCCCACCCCACGCGTTATAATTGGCATGACTTCCATCCTTTTTCAATCGGCGTGGATACCAGCCATTCTTGCACGGTTTAACATGCTCCCATAACCAATCGGCGGTTTTCAAAGCAGTTTGAATTAATTTCGATTTGAGTGGCTCATTCACTTCATCTGAGGCCCACAACAGTTGTAACGCAATATGAGCCGTGGAGCCAGGACAAAACCAGTTATCAAATTTTTCATCATGCAGATAATTCAATCGGCGCTGATCCGTTGCAATATCCCGATAGGGATAAACAAAGCCATCCGGTTGAAAGAATCCTCCCTCCAAGGCATGGTATAAAACCGAAGTCCCGATCGTTTTCAAACGCAGGTCACCGGTTATTCGGGCATTCCACAGTAACTCCAATGCACCCCCCACGGCATTGGCCGCCCAACCGACTCCCTCCAACTCACCAAATTCATGCCAGGGTTGAGGCTCACCTTTGGGATCAACAAACGTTGAATTGGCACATAAATTCCCCTTATAAACCGATAAGCACCGCCGAGTTGTAAAACGAATAGAATCGGATAAACTATTGAAAATGGTATAATCCTCTTGAGCAGCACGATAAAAGCGCTTGGACATAGCAATACATCCTCCTCATAAATAGTCCCTCAAGTTTAGCAATAAATTAGGCTAAAACAGGAGATGTAAATACGTTTTTCTTAACGGAATAAAACATATTCATATTTATAGAATATGTTTGTTTGACCGATAATGGATAGGTGAATAAATAATGGATTTACCAAATACAAACAAGATGAGCGCTTCATAATGTTGACATTTGATTCATTTATGATTATGTTGCAAAGTTGAGTATTTTTATATGTTTTGAAATGTTTATGAGAGAGTGGAAAGTGGTTTAACTTAGGTACTATTCATTAAATCAATATTTTTCAGTACCTTAAGAGCTATTAATCATGTTTTAAAGGATTAAACCTTGTTTGTTAGTAGAATCTGTAGTGCTTAAATCCAAACGGGTTTTAATCAATGAATAGGTTAATCCTCCATATTCTTGCTTTTCACTTTCACCGGGATGTGATAGAATATAAAGATGTAAATTATGATTACATAATTTACGCATTCGTAATTAAAAAATTATATATTTACCGGTAGATTCAATGGAAAAAGAATCAAAAAATTGCGCCACGTTTAACGCATCTATTGACGAATTACCTTATATATGTGAACTCATTACTAAAGCAGCCCGTGAATCGGGCATGGAAGAAGAGAATTTATGGAAACTGGAGACCTCGGTCGACGAGGCGTGCACGAATATTGCATGTTACAGCTATTCCGGCTCTGAAGAAGGTAAAATATGGGTTCACTGGGAACAACAGGGTGATAAATTTGTCGTTACCCTTAAAGACGAAGGAATTCCTTTTGATCAGACCGAGCCGACCAGTCCCAATTTATCTGCTGACATTTGCCAACGAAAAGCTGGCGGCCTTGGCCGCTATATCATGAGCCGATTTCTAGACGGAATGGAATATTCCCGAAACCAGGATAAGAACACTCTCATCCTTACCAAGAAAATTAATAGCAACAATCACAAAGCGACAGGTTCATAGAAACCAAATTTTATTAAATTTACCATCAACTCAAGCCGCCGTCTCTTCTTTATGATGCTTCATCACACTAACCCATAACACCGTAATATCTGCCGGTACGATTCCTGGAATACGCGATGCCTGCCCAATGGTTCGAGGTTGAACACGTTTGAATTTTTCTCTGGCTTCCTTGCGCATGGAATGAATGTTGTCATAGTCCAAATCCAATGGGATTTTTCGCAGATCAGCTTTTCGTTCTTCTTCTATTTCTTTCAGCTGACGCTCAATGTAGCCTTGATATTTGGTCTCAATCTCCAGTTGCTCCAATGCCCTTGAATGATAAGGACTTAAATCAATTCCAAACCGCTTAAGATCATTTATATTCATTTTAGCGCGCCGTAAAATATGAAGCAGTGGGGTTGGATGTGATAAATCTCCCAAATTCAATTCCTCAAAAAGATGCCGCACTTCATCATTAGGCACCACCGTACGATGAGCTAATTCTTCGTGCAAAGTCTTTTTCTGTTTGTTCCATAACTGGATTTCATCGTACCAGGCACGAGGTACCAAACCGAGACGATACCCTTTTTCCATCAAGCGAAAATCAGCATTATCCTGACGCAATAGAAGACGATATTCAGCGGAGGAAGTAAAAAGCCGATAAGGTTCATTTACACCCTTGGTTACCAAATCATCAAGCAAGACACCAATATAAGCCTCTTCCCTGCCCAGGATAAATGGTTCTTCGTTCCGGATTCGTAAAGCGGCGTTGATACCAGCAATTAACCCTTGTGCAGAAGCTTCTTCATAACCAGAGGTTCCATTAATTTGCCCTGCCATAAATAGGCCGGGTAAACGCTTGCTCTCCATCCAAGGGTATAAATCCTGAGGATTGGAGTAAAAATATTCCACTGCATAACCGGGTTTGACGATCTCTGCCTTTTCCAGTCCGGGTATGGTCCGAATAAATGCCAATTGGACTTCTTCTGGAAGACTGGTGGAAATACCGTTAGGATAAACCAAATTACAGTCCGGTCCCTCAGGTTCCAAAAAAATCTGGTGGGACAATTTATCCGGAAAACGATGAATCTTATCTTCGATTGAAGGACAATACCGTGGGCCAACCCCTACGATCTTTCCGGAATAAAGGGGTGATTTATCCAGGTTGGAGGCTATCGCTTCATGCGTTTTCTGGTTAGTGCGAGTCAAGTAGCAACAAATCTTATTTTCCAATGGAACTTCGGGATGAAATGAAAAGTGTTTTGGTGGCTCATCGCCTGGTTGTTTTTCCAGAGATGAAAAATCTATGCTATTTTTTGCCAAACGAGCCGGTGTTCCCGTTTTTAACCGGCCCAAGGCAAATCCCAATTCCTCCAAATTATTCGCCAATGCTTTTGAAGGGCTGTCACCAATACGCCCTCCTTCAACGGATTTCATTCCAAAATGCATCAATCCACCAAGAAACGTTCCAGTCGTTATTATGACCATTCGTCCATACAGTTTATTCCCCTGACGATCAGAAACCCCTTTTAGTTCACCATTTTCAACCATCAACGATGAACCTTCGCCTTGCACCAAATCTAACATGGGGATCGATTGTAAACGCTCCTTCATGGCGATTGAATAAAGGGCTCGATCGGATTGAGAACGTGGAGAACGCACCGCCGGTCCCTTGGAAGCGTTCAATGTTTTGAAATGAATACCGGCACGGTCCGCAATTTGGGCCATGATTCCGCCTAAGGCATCGATCTCACGCACTAACTGCCCCTTGGCAACTCCGCCAATGGCAGGATTGCAGGACATCTTGGCAAAGGCATCCAGATCGAATGTCAGCAGAGCGGTTTTACAACCCATATTGGCAGCCGCCGCGGCTGCTTCACATCCGGCATGACCACCCCCGACCACAATTACCTCATACATGAAAAAACACGTCCTTTCGAAATAAGTAACCAAATAGTCTATTATAGCATTTATGGCTCAAGATGCTGAACTTTAGAACCTTTCCGCCACCATTGCCAAACCTGTTGGATTAACGCCACCAAAGAAGGAGCCGCTAAAATCACCGCAAATGCTAAATACTGTTGCCGAAATCGCTGATTGGCGGTAATACCTGATGATAATATAAAGAGATAAATCACTGGTATGATTACAAACCATAAATCAAGGTGTGATTTTGAAGATTTAAGTATAGTATTTCCAACGGCAAAAGCAGCTAATATAAAGATGCACAGGATAATGAGCAATTCCATCAATCTTAATATAAGGATGCCAAATGAAATGATACAATCCTGAGCTGACTCAAAACTCATCACTCTCCTCACTAACATATTTATCCTATAAGACGCATCTGGATCAAACCGGCTAATTAGCGTGAGTGATGATGAATCAACAATTTGCCGTGTCACGCCTTTGAAAAATACCAGGGGAAGATACGGATAGCCATTACTTAACTTTTCATAAGCGCCTTTTTGAAACATGTCTATAATTTCAGGAGGGCTTGTTTCAACAATCGCTTTGTTCCACACCTGGTAAGCGGTATCCACTGTTTCACGAATGCTCTCATCGTGTGCCAGTGCCTCAGCCGGAGTTGCCCAAGCAATATATAAACTGCCTGCGCTGATTTCAGAAAAATAGATCCGTTGATAATGATAATAATTCCTTATCACCCATGTCCCTTGAATTAGTAATATCCCTATTAAAAAAGAAAACACCATTTTTTTACTTTTACTTCGAAATAGCAATATGATCACAAATGGAATAAACAGCCACTGGGCGATAGGACGAACCAACGCAGCAAAACCTATCAGAAGACCTCCAACAAAGGGATGGTAATTTGCCAATGAGAACCTGGGATTATTGAAAATAAAAACAGCGATCAACACGAAAAATATAAAAAGCGTTTCGCTCAAAACGCTTGTCACAGCCAACAAACTCCCTGGATCAAAACAAACCACGAAGGCGGCCAGCAATGCACTCAATCGGTCAAACAGTCTGTAGGCGATGAGATAAACCAGCACCACATTCAACGCAGAAATAAACGCTTGCATTAAAGCAATTACCCTTGGTGATTCAGAAAACATCCGAATCACGGATAATAACAATGGATAACCAGGTGTGCGCATGGAGTGGGCACGCCCATATAACGAGAATGAGCCATCCTCTGCGATCGAATCCGCCAGTGCAATATATTCCTTTGAATCGGAAGAAACATGAATTTCAGGCAAGCTGAATACAACCATCACTCGCACAAACAGTGCCACCAAGAACAATAATAAAATGACTATACTGCTTTGATGATTCATCAATCCTTTTTCATCGCCCGGGTTTGAATCATGATGGTGCGATATTGATCAGCCGTTTGTGTCACAATCACCTGACCATTATTTTCTGCCAAAGTTACAGGATGATTGCTATAAACAATATATTGATCTTTGGGTATGACAAATTGAAAGCGATGGCTGGTTTCACAAGCATAATAGATTTTTCCCGATTTATCGATCCCCATTAACCGCTTGGGCAAATTCACCTTTACCGTGATACGCAACACTTTTTTTCCATCTTTGGGAATTGGGAATTTATAAGGGATTTGAAGAAAGGGGGCATCGGTTTTCTTGTCCAGCAAAACTTGGTAATCCAATTCAAGATTGTTGGATACATCCACTACGGATTCGACTCTAAATTGACCCGCTGTGGCATCATGAATAAAACCGCCTTGTGGAAAAACAGTGCCTTCATGCCCTTCTTTATCATCCGCGATTTCATAAACCAGCCGAACAGCACGTTTTTCAACATCCAGCACTTCCATGGTCAAATCAGTCCAGCCATTTAATGCAAAACATAATACAAATACGCTCACGTTTAATAATACTCTCATGTTGTATCTCTCCTTTTTTGATTTTCAAAATGCCTGTATGCTTGAATTAATATAATATACTCTTAAGTGATCAGCCGCTTGAAGTACCATTCCCCTCACGGGGAGGGGCTAGGGGAGGGTTGATAAAAAAACGTAAAGCAAAATCCTTTAACCCCCTCCTAACCTCCCCCATTTCATTAGGGGAGGAATAGTTGGATCGAATATAAGTTTTGCTCCTTTCTACTTCATTCAGCTGGAACATTACAAATAGTCTAATAGTATCTTTTATATATTCGTTAATAGTTTACGCTCTGCTCAAAAGAATGGGTAGGAAAGCAAAAAACTTTCATTACCCTTTCCTAAACTTTATAAATAAACCTTTGTGTGAAGAAGGAGCATATATTGTTATGGCGCATCTTGCAATTTGTGGAGGGCATCCTATACGAACTGAACCATTCCCTTCCTGGCCTGTTTTTGATGATCGGGATAAAACCGCTTTAATTCAAACTTTGGAAAGTGCTGTGTGGGGAATCGATTCTCCCGCCATTGATGAGTTCGAACGCAAATTCGCTGAATTTTGTGGAGTGAAATACGCCATCGCTTGCACAAACGGGACTGATGCCATTCCCATCGCCTTAAAAGCCCTGGGGATTGGACCAGGCGATGAAGTGATTATCCCACCTTATACCTTTATTGCGACTGGGGTTGGGATCATCATGGCTAATGCGGTGCCTGTATTTGCTGATATCCATCCTGAAACCTATAACATCGATCCCGAATCTATCGAAAAAGCGATTACGCCAAAAACAAAAGCCATCATGCCGGTTCATATCGCGGGAAATCCAGCGGATATGGATATGATCATGCAAATCGCAGGTGAGAATCACCTATACCTCATCGAAGATACAGCCCAAGCCCATGGCGCAGAGTGGAAGGGACAAAAAGTTGGGACGATTGGACATATCGGTACATTCTCCTTTCAATCCTCAAAAAATTTGGCCTCTGGCGAGGGCGGAGCTCTAGTCACCGATGATGAACAAATTGCTGACCGCATCCGCAGCTTTGTAAATTGCGGCCGCATAAAGGATGGTGAATGGTATGACCATCACGAAATCGCGGGAAACCATCGCCTGAGTGCATATCAAGCCGCTTTGCTTAATGTTGGCTTGGAACGCCTCGAAGAACAGATGAAAACACGGGAGAAAAACGCAGACTATCTATCCACATTGCTGGCTGATATGGAAGGAATAAAGTTAACAAGTAAACACCAAGGCACCACCCGTCATGGCTATCATTTGGGAATCCTGCGATATCATTCCAGTGCTTTTAAAGGCTTGCCTAAAACCCGCTTCATTGAAGCATTGGAAAAAGAAGGCATTCCTTGCGCCTATGGTTATCTTCCCCTTTATCAATTTCCATGTTTTAAACAATTTAAAGCAAAAGTCCCTGCCTACACTCAACTCTACGAAGGACAATATAACTTGAATCCACACTGCCCTGTGTGTGAGCGTATTTGCGCTGAAGAATCAGTTTGGCTGTTCCAGGAGATGTTTCTTGGAACACAAAAGGATATGGAAGACATCGCTGAAGCAATACGCAAAATTCAAATACATGCGGATGAAGCAATCCAAAGCAAATCGTGAGGGATACCATGGTCGAAACAGCCATCATCTTAGCCGCGGGACAAGGCTCGAAAATCTGGCCTTATAACCAAACCTGGGCCAAAGCCGCCCTGCCCATCGCCAACCGCCCATTAATCGAATGGCAAGTGGAAGCCTTAAAAAAATGTGGTGTCAATAATTTTCTCATTGTTACCGGCCATCTGGCGGGTCAAATACAAGCGGCACTCACCGGCTACGAATCCATCCAGTGTATTGAACAAAAAAAACTTACCGGCACATCAAATGCCTTATTGATTGTATTGGCCTTTGTAAAAGATGATGAGTTTCTTGTTCTTCATGGCGATGTGCTTTTCGATGAGAGCGATTTGCGTTCATTGAGTCAAATCCCGCTAAACAATAATGAATGCGCCGCCTTGGTCAAACCATTGGGAAACCAACCCTCCACTGATTGGTTATGCGCCGATGTTGAAGGTCAATCCATCCGGCAAATCAAGGGACATCCTCGCGAAGCCACCCACCAACTCTGCGGAATATATAAACTCTCACGTAATATTATTCCCTATCTAGCCGCCAATCCCGGCTACATGACCTCCGTTGAAGTGGGTAACATGCCCCCTCAAGAAGCTGAACTGGCGGAATCTTTGAATCTGTTTATTCACAAGAATGGCCATATCCATGCGGTTGAATGTCAATCGTTTTTTGTCGATATCGACAAACCCTGGCATCTGCTGGAAGCCAACACCACCGCCCTAAACCACATGGCAACCCATGTGCATGAAAACCGTATTGCCCCATCAGCCACTGTTGAAAATGAGGCTGAAATCCAAGGCCACATCGTGGTTGGTGAAGGATCGTTTATTAGCCGGGATGTTAAAATTAAGGGCAATGCCTGGATTGGAAAACATTCCAAAATCACCGACGGCGCTATCATTGGCGCCAACACCGTGATCGGTGATCACTCGTCTATTCGCGAATATTGCAAAATCGAACCCCTCAGCGCCATCGGCAACCATTGCGTGATCGGCCACGCCGCTGAATTCGGCGGCTTGATGCTGGATGGCGCCTATTCATACCACTACGGTGAATATTGGGGCATCATCGGACGCTCCGCCGACCTAGGCGCGGCCACAGTTTGCGGAAATCTACGATTCGATGATCAAAACACCATCCACCGCATCAAGGGACGGCGGGAAATCACCCCCTCCGAATTCGCCAACGCTGCCTACCTCGGTGACTACACCCGCACCGGCGTCAACGCCATCCTCATGCCCGGCGTCAAAGTCGGCCCCTACAGCATCATCGGCCCCGGTGTCATCCTTTATCAGGACTTACCCTCCAAAACCCTAATCCAGGTCAAACAAACCTTGGAAACCAAACCCTGGGGCCCCGAACGCTATGGATGGTGAAAATAAATTGATAGAGAAAAAATGGTGAGTCGTGTTAAAACTAAATCCGTTATTTTTTATATGCTGGTGAAAGCCCTTTTAACATGGGATAACGTTTCACATTCAAAGTCTTTAACTCTGCTTTTTCAGATTCCGCAGTAGCCGCTATTAATGCGTCTGCAAGACCAACACCATGTGAGTTGCCGTATTCTTGCTTAATTAACCCACCAGATTTCGCAATGTTTACACTAACTGGGATTACTGGAAATACAGATATAAAATTCTCTAATACCTCTTGTTCATCTTTCTCTCTAACTCCAGCATACAATTCTGCAATGACAATGGATGACAAAATAATCCAATCCCAATGGGCATTAATAAAAACTACTGCTTTATTATAACCTCGAAAAAAATCGATAAGAACATCTGTATCCAAAAGAATTGGTCTTGCCATGATTATTTTCTATCCCATTCACTGCGTAAATTCCTGAAATCAGGAAGATCAGTACGGTCTTTCCAAATGCCTGCTGCTTGGTTAATTATTTCTTTTCGACGGCTATGACTCTTTTTTTCAATAAGGAGATCCACTGCCTCTCGAATAAGTTCGCTTTGGGTCTTCTTATCAGTTTTCGCAATAGCATTTAATTCACCACGTTGATGCTCTGTAAGATATATTTGTGTACGTACCATGATCCGCTCCCTTCAATGTATACATTAGTATTATACATTAAAATTGATTTCTGTCGATATAATATGCCTGAATTCCATTTCATTATCTACAGTTTCAACCGAAGATTAAACTTTTCCCACGGAGAGGGTGTAAACCACTCAACATCGGGCAGCCAGGGTTGAACATATAAATAACGTTCCAAAATAACCCGGGTGAAATGATGATATTTTTGCTTCACATCCACCCCGTAATTTGCTTTAAGGTATTGTTTCTCCTTCGCGTTAAATCCAGTCCATTGAAGAATGAATTCCACCTTGATAATCCGGGCTCGAATACCATTTTTTGACCAAAAACTATTTCCTTGGTTTCCCCTCCTAATCCAATCCACAAACGCTGTAATTTGCCATGAACCCGTGCGAGTCGTGTATACAAAATATCCTTCATCTTTCTCATCCCAAATATCATCCCCATTGCCATATAGATCATACTACAGGACATCAGTGGATTTTGAAATATTCACCCTCCCCGGTAATTTAAAATCACCTTGCTGCGGTGGAAATTCAGGCTCCCATCCCCAGTCAGCTGTGGCATCAAAAATCCCCACGCTGGCGGTATCCTGCGCCATAAGAATAGGTGATAACAATACAAAAAGAAGAACAGATAAACAAATCTGCTTCATAAAAAATCCTTATAAATTCAATCAATTCTCTAAACTATTGTGACATATTGACCGGAAAATGAGAAGAGAAAAATTGGTGGGAGGCTTTTCCGGACATCCTCATTATGATAACACCCAAACAGTGAATCTTCACTCAGAATGGTATTTCATCGTCATATATTTCATGAGATAAGGGTTCGTACTTATCATGGGAAGGTTCTTCTATGGGAGGTTTTGATTTCTTCTTTGGTCCTGGCTTGTTAATTGACTTGGATTTTGAGTCACCAAATTTCTTCTCATATAATTCACGAATCCAAATTTTGACAGGCGCTTTCCAAAGTTTACTTTTATCGGGAATATTTTTTATCAGCGATTTCGGTTTAAAACCAAGTTCCTTCGCCTTTCGAATATCCTCAGTATTCAAACGACAAAGTTTCTTGGCCTTTGCCCACTTCGCATCCTTGGGTGACATTTTTTTATTCTTGCGCATCGACTTTTTATTTACCAATCATACAATATAATCTGATACAAATTTAAGATAACCACGTGAGCCCGGCGAAACAGATGAATGAGTGTGTATGGAATGAAGAACCACCCGAAGTGCATCGATCCAGATTTTTTCCGAAACATCACTGCGCATTTCTCGACATCACCTACACCCTATACAAAATGAAAAATTGAAACTTAATCCTCTAATATATTTATACCCAAAACAAATCGATCATTTGTTTTCACATAGTCAAATAGTTTACCATTTAAACATCAATGTAAAGTGCGTGAGCACCAAGGATAAAACACCGTTCTTCACCCTTAAAAAAGGTATGGCAACCATTCCCCTCCCAAGCCTGGAGGGGCTAGGGGAGGGTTGAAGGATTAGCACACAATCTCAATTGATTAATCATCGGCAAACCACCCGGGGAGCGGGCATCCCTGCCCGCTCGGCATACGCTCAAACATAGCTATTCCCACCCACCCATCGACAACGCACTCTCCCCGCTCGTCACACCCTAAAGCCCAATAGCAATAAGTAATAATTACCCCGTACTA
>CAZFER010000010.1:0-2533 GCA_964517495.1 uncultured bacterium
ATGAAGAATGGTTAGAAATTTATGAATGGCAAGGAGGTCCTCCACCATCCTTTATTTGGCAGTGGACAATATCTGCATATCATGATTGTAGGGCACATGCAGTAGATGGTGTATTGCAACCTGCTACAGCAAAAGGAGAAGTGAGAAGTGAGAATTGATGGTAAAGTACAAGCAGTAGAAGATGAAGAAACATTAAGAAAGAAAAGTGGTGCACAAGTTGACAGCGATGTTGCCGCAGTTTATGTAGGAAAAGATTGGGGATGGGGGGTAATATTTAATATTAATGACGATCCAGATGTTCTTACTATAGGAACTTACAGGAGTTCAACAAGCTGTTGATTATACTACTACAGCAGGACCTTTTGAGAGATATAGCATCATAAACACCGCTTATGCAATTACAGAAGTCACAAATGATGCCGGTTATGAAAAAGCATGGGGAAGAGCATCAATTGATATCTATTTCACCCCAGATTAAAAAGTTCTTTATATAAGATAAATATGAGTATTGAGGATGGAGTTTTTTTATAAAACTTCATCCTCATTTCATTAAGAATCAGTCTTTATGAAATATGACAGAATTTCCTCCGTGTTCTTCTTGACATTGACTTCGTTATCTTTTGAGAGTCGCTGGTTGTTATTTATCCACGCAAATGTTCGTTTGACGATTTAACGTTACGGAAGAATTGCGAATTGATCTTTGATTCGCGTCGAAATATGAACTGGCATATCCAAGAGGATTTCCGCATAGTCGACTGTGTCCCCATGATATCCCGCGACCGCTGACACCGCCGCGATGGTTGGATACTTA
Organism: uncultured bacterium; assembly: GCA_964517495.1. Classification (GTDB taxonomy): domain Bacteria; phylum Hinthialibacterota; class Hinthialibacteria; order Hinthialibacterales; family Hinthialibacteraceae; genus CAZFER01. The sequence goes on from CAZFER010000010.1 coordinate 812, forward strand.
TCTTTCACGGTCTCCACCCGATACGGTCTTCACACTTTGAGAGTCGATAATCGCATAGGACGGCTTGGTTTTCCGGCCTTTCCATTGATTTCATCGAGCGCCTTTTCCCAAACCCCTCGTTTATACCATCTCATATAGGCGCTGTAAGCCGTTTTCCATTTGGGAAAATCATTTGGAAGTTGCCTCCACTGACAACCTGTTTTCAGCACGTACAAGATCGCGTTGATCACGGATCGTATTGAATTCGTTCGGCGATTTCCATATCCATTGCTAAATTCAAAATGATGGCGAATCAATTCCCATTTCTCATCGGTCAAATCACTTGAAAAACTCATTGTTTTTCCCTCAATCCTAATAATCTTTTGAATTTATATCATTTAACGATATTATAGCATGTGTAATTCATGAAGACAACTTCTTAGCGTTTCAGTTATTGCACTTATCATGATAATTCGATAATATGAGTTGTATTATGTACATTCACAGAAATAGTGAAATTTCTGGTACAAGTAATGACTCATTTCATAATTATCATTATTTGATATTATTTATAAAATTAATAATCTTTAAACGTGGTTACATTAAATCCTATGAATAAGAAACCATCACTCCACCCATCCAATGCCTGGTTTTTGATGCTGCTCCTTGTTACGCTGGCATGGATAGGGCGATTAGGCCTGTATTATTTGTGTGAAGAAGATTTGGCATCACCTATCAACTCATTCCTTTTATCATTCTTATACCGTTTTGTCATCTTTGTCTTACCTGTGTTTTTATTTCTTCGCTGGGTGGATAAAGAGCCGGTGTTTGAATTTTTGAAGTTAACGACCTCAATGACCCGTGGTTTGGCAGTAGGTTTTGTCATTCTCGCCATCGGGGCAGTTTGCCAGACAATGGCCATCTATTTGAATGTCGATTCATTGCCAGATGAAGGAATATTAGGCTTATTGGAAGAGGTTGTGGTCCCCGGTGTGTTTGAAGAGATATTCTTTCGTGGATTTGTGCTCAATCAATTGCGAAGAACTCTCTCCTTCCATCGAGCCAATTTTTACACCTCGCTCCTGTTTTTGCCTTTTCATTGGGTAACCTGGCTTATGGTTGCCTGGGAAGGGATGTTGATCATGCTGGTGCGTTCATTTTTCCTGTTCTTCCTGATCTCGCTTCCACTGGGGCTTTTTCAAGAGAAAACCAATTCCCTTTGGCCATGCATTGCTTTTCATATGATGGTGAATTTCATCAATTAACACCAAAGGTAAAAATGAATCGCATCATCCAGGAATACCTCCAGGCGTTTTGCTATTGATTCACTGACCATTGGAATTGAATTTTCGGCTCAATATGAAGGGTGACCGGGCCGAGTAAACCCGCGGTACGGTCGCCTTCATAAATATAGCGAGTAGGTGTTTCTTCGGACCAGTAATTGGCCAGCGTGTTGGCGATTTCAATTTCAATGGTGTTTGCTCCCGGATTGATCGCCTCAGTAATATCAAAGCGGAATGGATGGCTTATGCGGGTTTCGATATGTTTATTGTTTACAGTAACAGATGCGCTGGCACGAACATCACCAAGTTCAAGTATGATGCGTGAATCATTGGGCAGGTCGTTTAGCTCAATGGTTTTACGATAGATCCCAAGGCCAGAATAGCCCGTTAATCCTAATTGGTTCCAATCACCGGTGGAAACAGATACGGGATTTAATTCAAGCTTCGCTGGTTCTTCCCA
>CAZFER010000010.1:2633-92646 GCA_964517495.1 uncultured bacterium
AAATATGGCTGTGGGTACGTGCCTTTTGGGCAATAAGTATGGGGTTTTCTCCATGTTTGAGGGTACACTGTTTTGTTCCACTTTGCGAGGGAGGTTGATCAAATAGAGGTTCCTCGTTTATCCAAATTTGGTGGATGCCGTTTCCATAAGTACAAAAAATACGATCAGATTTAATTCCCATCACCGATGTCCAGAAGTAATAAATTCCCTCACCACGCGGGGTGACGAGAAAATCATCGGAGACGATGGAATTAAAACCATGATCATCGGGATGGGTACCTGGTTTGCCAAACAAATATGAAAACGTGTAAAGCTGCCAACCAGTTTGATCGTGCGCTGTGGGTGGAGAAGGGGGGTCATCATCGAATGAATAAAGGCCACTGATCCATAGGCCTGGGCCGTAAGAATAACGATATTCCTGCCAGGCAGATTCATCTTCACTACCTTGATACCATTTCTCTTCAAGGCCATTCTGGCCCGCTTTTTCCTGCCGATGGTCAAAGTAGCGTATTTCCGCGGAAATGTGTTTGTCGCTTGGGGGATAGCGAAAATCACCCCAACGGTTGTCGAGAGCTGGTTTGAGGGAAAATGACCAGCCATCATTCAATATGATTGTTTCAGGGATATTCGAAATGGTTTTACTGTCCTTGTATGTATTTCCATTATAATTGATAGTTGTTTTATGATCTCCCGGACGATCAATCCAGCCCATTAGGGTGAGGGTGTTATTATTGATTTCGATTTTATCGAGGTTGGATAATGTTGTTTCTTCAACACGATATTCATTCCTCTTTGGCTTAAACACAACAACCTGATGTTGACGGGGGGCAAAATTTAATTCAAAAACAGTATAAGGCTTTTTGTATTCATACGTGAGAAGCGGATGCTCCTCAGCAGTTAGCGTATCCCAAATAAAAGGAGCACCGGATGTGCGGATTTGGATTTGGACAGATTGAGATTGATCAGACGTATTAAGGAGAAGATAAGCATCGAGGTCACCAATGCGGCGGTGGGTGTGAAGGATGCCGGATGTTGAGGTATTGACATCGCGTTTGATGGTACGATCGATAGATGTGATTAATTTGTCCACATTGTTTGATATGAATACCCCCGTTCCCTTATTGGAATTTTGATTAATGACGGGATTATCGCCAACATTTTCACTTTTCTTTATAGAGAATATATGTTCGAGCGTATTGAAAAGTTGCTTATCCCCCCTCCCATTTTCTGCGGATGCATTAGGTAGTCGTTCAAAGCCAGCGACGACTCCCCCGGCATCGAAAAACTGTTTAGCCTTTGCAAGGGAGTTTTGTTTTACCGTAGTGTTGGGGCCGAAAAGGAGAACACGGAAAGGCATGCCGGAAATAATAAGTTTACCGTTTTCGACCTGCGCATTAGCGAGTGATTCATCATCAACAAAAAGAAGATCCAGCCCAGCATTATAAAGGCGACGTGCTAATTTACGGGTGGATTCGTCGATGGATTTGCCGAGTTCGGATATCCCATCAACGGCTTGCCATTGGGCGTGCATGGTGGTAACAGGATAAAGTAACGCGATATCAGCCACAGGATGGCCTTGGCTGAATAAATAACTGAGGCGGGTAATCGGCTGGTAAAGCGATTGTGCGTGGCGCCAATAAGGCTGACGAAAGTGGACATCGGGCGGAGCATGTTCATACCAGCCACCCAAGGTGCTGTAATAAAGCCCATGTTTGTCATACAGGTTTGCGCCGTAGCAATAATTTTCCACGGTCATGGCCAGTTGTAATTCGGGGGTAAGCCCCCAACCGGTGGTGTGAAAAGCTTCACACCATACGCGTGGCCTGTTATAGCAAGCGGCAATGGAGGCCGCCAGTTTAGCGTCAAAAAAATTTCGAGTGCCCAAGCCTTGATAAGGGCCACCATCGTCATAACCAGGGACCTGATACCAACGCATGGTGCGATAATAATCCCCGTACTGGCGGGTTTGGTCAGCAATGTTATTGCGTCCCCAATTGTCATGACTGAATTGGAGGTCGTTACGTTCATGCCATTCATAGAGTGGCTTAAACCAATTGTCTTCCAGCAATTGAGTTACGACGTCATAGTAATCACAGCGGATGCGATCGGTTTGCGGACCGATATCCTGATAAAGTCCAGGGAGCAGGGGAACCGGATCATAACCTTTTTGAGATTGGAATGCTTCGATTACATTAGGGCCGCAGGGAGGTATTCCCCTTAATATATAAAGTTCATCCTGAAAGGTCCCTGCATAGACTTTTTCAAATAATGAACCCAAACGGCGTTTGTATTCTTCATGATGCACATTCAGAAAAGTATTTACAACATCTTTTGTGGTGCGATTCAATCCACGGGGACGATAACCAATGGCTGTCACAAACCAATTCCCTGACGGTGCTTTCCATGTAAGTGAATCACCCATGACATGCTCGCGAAGATTGACCTTTTTCTCTAAATCAATACTCCCATTTTCTTTTCGTGGATAAGCAGCGGTTAACAGTAAGGTCATATCATTAGGCCAATCGATTGAGGCTTCAACCGGACCGGTAAAATCCTCGCCAATATAGCCAACAATATTCCCTTGAAATTCGGGGCGGTTTTTGATTTGGGCTTCAATGTGGTTTTGCCAATAATTTTTTCTTGGGCGGCAATAGGATTCATCATGCACCCAAAGATTCATTCCCAACCGCTCGCATTGACGGGCGGTGTGGAGCATATAATTCCACCATGCTTCGCTAAAATATGGTGCCTGTGGCCCCATTGGTGGTCCTAGTGGATATTTTTGGATAAAACAGACCGAAGGGATGCCCCCTTCGAGTAAATGTTCCAATTGCCAGGTGATTCTGTCTTGATCGAGTTTGTCACCATCCCACCACCACAGGGGGACAGGGCCATACTCTGAGGGAGGATTTTGGAAGGTATTCAATACTTTATTTGATGATTGGGCTGCGGATACACAAAATCCAAGAAGGCTTATGAATGCCAAAACGAATAGGACGAGAAAAATTGTTTTTTTCATTGGTCGTTATTCCTCATTACTTTGATAAATGGAACGTCACCGTGTTTAGTGTTTCATCCCACTCAGGTTCAACCTCTTGTTCATTTAACCGGATTTTGCTCGGTTGTTTGGGCGCCCAGATGTTGCAATTGATGATGGGTTGGCCTTGCAGGATGGCATTCATGTGATCATCCTGCCAGGAAAAGACAGAATAAACTTTTGAGAGCGAATCAAGCATAATGTGATCACCCTTTCGTAGGTAACTCCCACAGATAACAAAGCCGCGCTCTATGGAATCGGGTTTATCTTCAGCGCCTTTTGCTCGGGTTAATCCATAAATATAAGCATCAGTATCCCACCCATGAATGATTTTATTACTGTTGCGATGCATTCGGCGGCCATCAGCACGCAGATTCAGGAAAACCTCAGTAATCTTTTCATCATGGGTAATTCGTGCCCCAAGCATTTCATCACCTTCCAACAATTCAACATTGACAAGTGGTTTCTTTTCATCCGGTTGTAATGGTAGGATGGCGGTTATGAATTTCATCGAGCGGGATTTTTCGTTGGGTGTTAATGCGAGATAGTCAACGGTTTCATCCGGATTATGATCTTTAAGGCCTTTTTTCCGAACAACTTGTAGTTTTTTAGGAAACAAAGGGCGTACAATGGCTTTTGCATCATCCCCATTGGAAAGATGAATGTCGTTACCGATTTGTCTGGCAGTACCTTCAAAGTGGAGAAGCCATTCCAATTGGGCTTCTTGGTGAGTCCGAATGTCATCCACGATGAGAATAACATCATCAATCCATAGAAAATGGCGATAGTTGCGTGAACATTTCCATGATGTGGGGCCTGTAACGTCGGCCAGTACATATTTAATACCCGCAGATTCCATCAGATGCAAAACCTGGCCGGGATGAACCACACCGCGGTCACCATTACCGCAATCTTCAGGATTTTGGGCCTGGCCATCGATGAGGACTACATTGTGCGCTTTGCTGTGTCGGTAGTAAGTTGTATATTCACGGCGGCTGTACGAGCAATTTCCTGAATCGATAATCAATGGTTTCCCATTATGAAACAGGATAAACGAGCCAGCATCGGGATGAGCGTGATTCCAGGTGAATCCCGATTTAAGGGCCAACATGGTGGCGTCGTTTTCCCACGAGGAGCGCATCATACACCAACCAATATCCGGATAAAGCATGGAGTTGGGTAAATCAGCAGGTGGTTGTTCCTGTGGTTTTAGCATGTAATAAACCAGCCCAATTGGATTGTTTAATCCCCAGTTGTCACGATTGAGAAACCAATGATACGCGGGCGATTCAAACCCATTCGCCAATAACAGATGCAATGTTCTTGCCCCTGATGCCTTTATGCTTCCATCTCCGAAATTTGTCGATAAAAGCGAGTCAGAGGTGGGATAGGTGGTGTGAATAAAGAAATCGCCAGTTTTTTCGAGTAGGGGGATGTCAGGAAATGGTGATTCGGGAAGGGCGTTGGAATAGGCCAGGTGGAAAAACAAATATTCAGATAAAGCGTAATTGGCATAATTTACACTTTCGTAAAAGGCGCCTTTGCGGTCAAAATTGAGGCTTTTGTTTTGTAGCAGGTTCCCTTGATAAGCAAACCACTCAGGGAAAGCTTGCTTGATTTCATCTACCCACCTTTGAGCACGAGGCTCATCCTCCAGTATGGATAGAGAAGCAACCCCCGCCATGGCGACACAAACGCTCCACCAATTGTGGCCCATGGAGTCAAGGGCGTGGATTCGCTGGTGGGGGAGAATCCAATCATTCAGGGTGGGCAAAATGCCTAAACGGACCATGCCTTCGACGATGGTTTTTCGGTCTTCTTCTGAAAGGTAATCGTGAATGCTATCAAAGCCCACCCCATAGCCAAAACAAAAACGGGCGGTATTGAGTTCAGAATGCCAAGGGGGATCGCGGTCAGCATTCCCCGCCCAGCGATGTAATTGTATATAGTGCAAAAGGGCTTGCTGAATTTTTTTGGCATATTTTTCTTCACCGGTCATTTGATAAGCCAGCCCTAGGGTAGCCCCCATCTCACTCATTTGACCGCTGGGACGGCCATAATTACCATGCTGCCCAGAGCCACTTTCAGCATATTCGAGCGAAACGAGATCGCTTTCAACAAGGTGATTAGCCCGGTTCAATATATTTTCCCAAGCCGATTTTATTTGTTCGTCATTCGTGATGCGATCTTTGAGTTGGGCAATTTTATCTGCGGTGAAATAAAGGCGTGGAAATGTAGTTTTTTCATTAGGTTCCGATTCACCAGCATAGGTATTTATTCCAGGTAGTATCAGAAATAAGAGGAATATTATAAGTAATATAAATCGTATTGGTGCTGGTTGCATGGGTGTGGTTTTAATCTGTGGGATATATAATTTCATTTTATTCTCCTATTAACTATGAACATGTGGTTATGCACGTATTGGATAGACTCAAAGCTGGGTTGACACATAGATTAATCCCTACAAGGGAGTCTATTTGTAGGGGCGAACCCAAGTGTTCGCCCTCCCTATCTTCTGTTGTGGCATTCTATCAGATGAGTTTTTAGGCAATTTTTATCGCATAGAGCAGGCCTACAAAAGCAAATCTTAAACACACCGATTATCTTCTCATCTGTTCCAATTGCTCTTTCAAGGTATTGGATCGAACTCGCACAGGTTCAAGTGACGGGGCTATAGATCTGTAAAATCGTTCTAATCGGGCTTTTTGATTTTCGGTATATGTGTCTTTATCAGCTAATAGCATATTGTTTAGTCTATTGGGAATATTCACGAATGGAGATTTTGTTTTAGTAATGGAAACCTCGGAGATGGAACACTCCACCGATGTTAGTTTAATGACCAATTCTCCTGGTTTAAGTTGCACGTTTCCATTTACTTCAGCAATCAGATAGTTTGGTTTCCCTTCCTTAAGTGGAAAAGTAATATCAATGGAAGAATCATTTCGATTTATATCTACGTTGTGCTTATCTTGACCTTGCCATTGGTTAAGATCACTAAGACGAAGTGTTCGGGGGCCGGAAAAGACAAAGCTGATATTGGGGTCAGGTGGTTCCTTTACCATTGTTTGCCAGACAATGCGGTGTTCCTCATCAAGAATTTTGACAGAAAAGTCATGCAGGCGCAGGATTTCTTGTTGAGCGCGATCAGTTCGGTTCCAAAGTACGATACGGTCGATCTCTTTGGTTCCACGAAGATCAAGTTCCCACCAAGGATTGGGGTGGTTGGGAGTATGAGTAACTGAATGGCTGACAAAATAGCGGCCATCGGTGTTGTTATCAATGGCAAGATGAGCAGCTCCATCCGCTGAGGTCCCCGATTGCCGGGCGAAACCATCCAAGGCAATGTTTTCGTTACCTTGAAAAACCTGGACTTCAGCGAGTGATAAATATTCCGAGCGATTGGGGATTTCAACACGGATAAACCGCCCCTGGATGGGAGTTCTCTTTTGGGATTTATGAATTATTTCCAGGTCTTTGATATTGGCCGATTGGTATGTTTGATCATTCGTAGATTTAAGAGCCAATCGAATCCCAGTGATTGTTCCCATGTCATTATCAATATTATAGGTATAGGTTTGCTCGTTTTGATTGTTGCGTTCCATCCTGGGATCAGTAGGGATCTCAAGCCAGGGTGCGGTTTTTTCCCACTCTTTTTGTTGTTCTCGTAATTCAGGGGTTGAGGTGTTTATAATGGATTGCAGCTCATCGCTTTCTTTTTCAGCCCAGTTGATCCATTGAGTTTCAGCGAGTTCCTGCCGCAAGGTTACCGGACCGACCAAACCGGATTCCATTGGGCCTATGTGAAGTGCGGGTATGGTTGTGTAATGAGGTGCGATGGTGTTGGCAACCCGAATTTCGATGGAATTGGCCCCCTTCTTCAAAAAGGGTGAGATGTCATATTTAAAAGGCTTTGCCAACCGGACACCAGCCGGTTGCTCATTGACAAACACTTCCGCAGCGACTCGTACTTCACCTAAATCTAAAACGGTTTTGGCTTTTAATTCTTCTTGGTTAAATTGAACTGTTTGTTTATATACACCGATCCCGGAATAGGTGGGCAGGGCAAAATTTCTCCAATCGCCGGTTTTGATATTTCCACCCTTCAGTTCAAGGCTAATGGGCTTGGGGAAAGCAGCGCCTGCATATTCACCGTGCGGCATTTCCATGCGAATGGCAACGGTGGAAACACCTTCGGGTGGTTCATTTACTGTAACGATACCACCATTGACATTCACTTCTTTTCCATCCACCCAGACTTGGGCTTTGGCATCAGTATGCAGGTACATTTTGTAAAGGCCAGGAGGTGCGGAAAAGCGGTACCAACCGATTCGATCAGCTTCAGCTGGTTTGACATCATAAATGATGCCCGGAATTTCATTGAAGCATTCAAGATAGGGAGAGGAGAGATTAACAGAAAGAGGACGTTTGGGTTCACTGGCGGTACCAATATTGTTAAGTAGTTGTGATCCCCACGGTTGCGCCCCCATTTTTGCCCGTTGATCCACGTTGGGCCAAGGGGAATCATCAAAGCCCATATTTTCCCAATCGGTTTGTTCCTCTTCCACGCCTTTCCATGATTCATTGGTGACAAGCGACCATTCGTTCCCATCTGCGTTACGCACTTTCATTGCCAGGATGGCTCCCCGGCGGCTAAAGGCGTCACGGTTGACATGCTGGCCAAAGTATAACTGTCCCCATAAGGCGATGACGTTTTTGCCTTCCTGCAAATAGGGTTTGATGTTAAATGATTCAGGATGAGTCCAACGTGCCCAGGGGCCGATTTCCTCTTCCAGCTTAACGCCATTAACAAACAAACGATAACCAGAAAATGCGGTGACGATCAATCTTGCTGCTTGGGGGGTTTCATCCAGGGTAAATGACTTGCGCATATAACACGCATGGGCATCATCAACCCATATCCAATGCGCATCGCGCAGATCAGGGGTCACTTCACCCTTGGCGGCTTCGTCGAGTGTTTTGACCGAAGGTGGCTGCTCTTGAACAAAAAGGCGTCCACCTTGTCCATCAGGCAAATCGAGAAGGACAGTATTTTCACCTTCATTAAGTGGTAAATTGCCGACTGCGTCTTCGAAGGGTTGTTCGATCCCATTCACCCATAAACGTGGTTTACTGTTTCGTAACTCAACGCGGAGGCCCAAGCGCTGCTCCCTTGGTGAGATGAGATGGGTAAAAAGCACCTTACGTCCTTCAGGCAGTTGGATGAAATTCTTATCGATGTGGCCGTCCGGATAACCGGAATGGCCACCCCAGGGAACCGCTTTGGTCAGGCCAATCTGTTTGGAGAATTCAACCGTTTGCCATTCATAGGTTTTGCCAACAAGTTCAATTTTCGTATGCGCTTGGATAGTGTCGAGTGTAGGTAATATCGTTTTGGCTACATTCCCCTCTCCAGGGAGGGAATCCAGCATTAACCAATACGGTCCCATGCTGTAAGTCTTTTGGGGCCATTCACTATCATCAATTCCGGGCTGATTCCAGGTTTCAGACTCTTCAGGACGCTGCTCTTCTTTATAGCGAAAATAGCGAACTTCAGGGCCGATCTTATCATCCGAGGGTGGCCAGCGGAATTCACCCCAGCGATTATCCCGGGTGGGAATGACAGAAAATTCCCATTCCTCAAGCAATGGCTTGCCTTCCGGTTGAAGGAGGTATTTCTGATTAATTTCTGATTGCTTATCACCCGGTTTAAAGATGAAAAAGTAAGCGGTGCTCCCTTCCAGTCGATGAATAACATAAGTATAACCATCGCGTCGTTCGAAACGATCGACCGGTTGAACTTTACCGGTGAAGGGATCCCAAATTTCTGGCACCGCATCAACGCGGAAACGGGCATCCAACTCATTATTGCCATCGCTTATGTTTTGTACGAGGTAGATATCGATTTCTTCGATTCGGCGATGGGTAACATATACCTTTCCGTCTTTGGATTGAAAATCACGATCGATATTGCTTGAGATCAATTGAGGCAAATGGCTTTGATTTGCTGGTACATAGGCAACCAAACCACCATTGGGCATTCGATGACGGATGGGTTCTTCCGCCTTATCAAGAATTTCGAGGGAGACACCAAGCATGGTTGTCAACAATGTTTGTATCTCTGAATCATTTCGGCCCTCTTCCGTCGATGCGCTGGGGAGTTGTTGATAAAAAAGCACTGTTCCACCTGCATTGACAAATTGATAAGCTTTTTGCAAAACAGATCGCCGGATGGTTTGTTCAGGCCCGAAGACCAAGGCTTGGTAACCATTTTTGCCCATCCAAAGTTTTCCGTTTTCAATCTTTCCATTGAGTATGGAATCATCATCAGCAATATCATTATCGATTTCTGCATCAAACAAGGTTTGAGATAATCGCATATATAAGTTGTAATCGATGTCAGTCTGGTTGGGATTTAAATCGGCTAACAAACTGGCGACGGGGTAATGAACAGCGGCATCAACAACATGTTGGCCTTGGGACATCAAATAACTGGTGCGTGTAACCCAATCGGAGAGTGTGCCGTAGTATTCCCAATAGGGTTGACGCCAATGGGGATCAGGAGCGGCGTGCTCCCATGTGCTGGCGTTGGTGGAATAATACAGGCCATGTTCATCATACAGATTGGCACCAAACGCCATACCGGCGGAAAGCCAGCTCAAGGTTTGATCGGTCGTTCGCCCCCACCCGCTGGAGTGGAAGGCCTCATTCCATACGCGCGATCGATCATAAAGCCGTGCAATTGAGGAAGCAATTTTCGCATCGTAATAATTGCGCTGGGTGACAGGCCGTTGACCTGCGTCATCATACCCAGGAGAGGAAAACCAGCGCTGGCTACGGAAATAATCGATGTAGCCACGGCTTTGTGTATATATATTGTTGCGCCCCCAATTGTCATGGCTGGTTAAAATGTTCCGTTCTTCGGTCCAATCAAATACTTTTTTCCAATAGGTTTTCTCAATTAAACCGAGATAAGCATCATAAAAATCAGTTCGGTATTTTGGTGTTAAAGGGCCAACATCAAAATGGAGAGCCGGTATCGCGCGCCCAATCGGATAACCGAATCGCTCCAAAAAATGGGAAGCTAATTTATCGGTGTAGTTGTCTGTAGGTGTGGGAGGGTGTTCATCCTGAAACACGCCAGCGAAAGAAGTTCCCATGGATTCCTTACCCAAAGTGCGTTCTATCTTCCCATATAACATATCTAAAAACATATCGGAGGCTGCCTCGCTTAAATAAAAGGCATATTGGGGTTTGGCAGTGATTAGGGTGATACGCCATTGGCCTTGGGGTGCGGTCCATTCGAGTTGCTTATCATCCACGGCTTCACGAATGTCAATGCTTTTTTGATCGTTGGCGATTCCATTTTCCAGAGGGTAGGCCCGAGCAGCAATCAGGCGCCCTTCTGGCAAGCCATGTTTGAGGGTATCACCCGAATTTGCTTCAACGGTTTGAAAATCAATTTTATAGATCGACTCATCACGGGTGCGAGCTGCTGCCTTTTCCAACCAGCCATAATGTCCATAACCAATTTGATCATAGGCCCACAATTGGATACCCAACCGCTGACACTCCTGATTGACAAATCGGAACATCTCCCACCATTCATCATCGAAGGATTGCGGATCACATCGCCCCGGCGAGCGTTGAATAGGGCAAACGGCTTTCACCCCTTGGTCCGCTAAAGTTTCCAATTGCCACGTGACGCGTTCGTTGCTCATGGGAGCGCCTTCCCACCACCACAAGGGAACTTCACCATATGTGGCGTGGTCAGGATTTTTAAAATAGTGGAGTAGAGTATCGTATGATGTCATTTCGTCTGCCAATATTGGATTACCCGTAAATATGAAAACGGTGAAAATTGCAATGGAAGAAAAAATGCGGGTGTTTCTCATAATAGTTACCCCCTTTTATGTTAATTTCGTTATATGTCAGCTATATGCAGTGAAGAATATCTTTCAATTGGCTCCACTATTCCTCCCCCAATGAAATGGGGGAGGTTAGGAGGGGGTTAAAGGGTATTGCTCAACGTTTTCTTATCAACCCTCCCCTAGCCCTCCCAATCTTGGGAGGGGAATGGTACTTCACATGGCTGACCTCTGACGTAAATTCTAAAATGGCTTACCTTACTCACAGACAGTTTCACATGGCCAATCCATTAAATCCGCCACTTTGCTTATCACCCCGGCATTGTGCCCAACTGACATGGCACAATGATGGGTTGGCCCCAAAGCAAACCATTGGTTCATAAATTGACTGACCGGCATGGGAAAACGAACCTGGGTCATGGTATTTCCAATTCTCAAAATAGGTCCATCGGTCGCTTCACCTTGGTTAACAATGGCTTTCAATTTTCCATCCTGTGTTTGAGTCATGTTATGGATGGTAACCGGCCCTTGTTGTACACGGGCCTCGACCGACACTCCACTCCCCCACTTGCCGTGATAAAGCCCCATCCCGCGTAAAATGGGTTTTTGAGCAGCGATGCTGATATGAAAAGGGCCATCATGGCCTAGCAATATGGTTCCTTCCTTGTAATCGCAGGTCACAATTTCACTGTAACTGCCGCCAACGCCAAGTATATCGGCGATCTTCATGGCGATGGCGGTTTTCATATCTCCCTCACCTGAGCAAGGGATGCCTTGCGCCGTAAGGAGCGAATGCCCTAAAATAAATGCTTCCTGCAAACGTTCATATTCGTTCCCTTCATGACCACGGTAGTAATAGGTCAAGGCATCAAGGTCAAATTCGCGAACCATTTTTTCTTGTGCCACGGCAACCGTGCATGACCAATCCAGTTGTTCTTTTTTAGGTTTTCGTGCTAATGGATCAGCGGGTGAATCTTCACTGATGATAAACATCTCCATCACTTCATCGAGTTTCTTTTGCTTTTCCTTCTCAGTAACACTTTGTAAAATACGCAGTAAATCACACATCTCCAGGATTTCCACATACATCCCTGTTTGAGCCTGGATCATGGTGAAGTCGCTATACATATCCAGCATACCGGGATAAGTATGGCCTAAAAATCCCATACGCCCGTTGCGCAGAGTACGAGCCACTTCAACCGCGCGAACCCATTGTTCGATCTCGTGCCAGGCGTTGATGGCCTCGGGATGCTTATGAGTGACTTCATCGGTCAATGAACTAGCTGGTGTATCGTCCAAGCCTAAGAGACCACTGATCACACGAAAGGGGATTCCCGCACGGATAAAGGCATTCGCCACTTCTGGAACAGCACACCCCACACAATGGGCCAGCCACTCACCAGTGGTGGTTTTTTCATAATTTATTTGTTCCGCGGGTTGGAGATTCAAGACGACAATGGGGCATTGGGACGTTTGGGCAATGGCCAGGTGTGAAGCACTCATGCCATAAGTGGCCACATGACAAAAAATAAGATCAACATTTTTTTCACAAAACCATTCACCGATGTTTCGTGCTTTTTCTTCCTGGTCGATCATCCCAGCGTTAAAAACGTCACACCATTCACCTAGACGCTTTTCAATAAATTTTCCATACCCAACCAAACGATCATGGAGCCCTTCAAACTGATTCCAGTAGTGAGGATGACCGACTGAATATAATCCGATACGGGCTTTTTTTGATGGTTTAATAGGGGGGAATGTCTTCATGATGGGTAATGTTGTTACTCCTTATTATTTTCAATGTAATGATGTGTTGTCCACATTCCCCTCCCAAGATTGGGAGGGGCTGGGGGAGGGTTGATTAAAATACCAACTCATATTACGAAGCCAAATAATTTCCAATCCCAACAATAATGGTGGATACAATCAACACAAATATACCGATCCATACAAAGCGCTTGGTCGGGGGATATACGCTCTTCCATTCATGGAACAACCATCCCCAGATATTTGAAAAGATAATAATAAACGCCATATGTAAAGTCCAACTGGAAAAATCATAGGCTCCCATTTGGGTGGTCCCCATTCCATAAAAAAGGAATTGCATATACCAGGTCACACCAGCAATGGCGCAAAAGAGATAATTCAATAACAGCCAGCCTTTGGGTGCTTTCAGGTAATCCCCCGCGGATTTGTTTTTGAAATTCAAAATCAAACACCAGATTAGGTTTGTCGTAAGCCCACCTGCCAGCACCACCACGAAAACCGGTGAATTTTGCCAAAGATTCGGTGTTTGATGAGCAATGGCCACTTGGGCGATAGGTTTGCCCGCCGCAATCCCAAACGCCATGCACGCACTCATCACCCCGGCAAAAAGGGCAACCCATAGGCCTTTAACAAAATCGAATTCTTTAATGGACTCTTGTTTGGCCTCATCCGTCACTTCCCTTTCTTTGCGGATTCCCGCCCATCCACAAAGGGCGATTCCGATCACGCATACTAAAATCCCGAACAAAGTAACTTGGCCGGCTAATGATTGAAACAGGATCAGAAATTCATCTTGAAAGATGGGTGGAATCAGGGTGCCAAATACAGCACAAAAACCAAGAGCAATGGCATACCCCAATGACATTCCCAAATACCGCATCGAAAGGCCAAATGTTAATCCACCGATTCCCCACAAACACCCAAAAATATAACACCAGATGATGGAGGATAGTGGTGCTTCGGCCAGTACATCCAACAGATCAGGTGTGGTTATAAGCGCAACAATCCAGGGAGCGGCCAACCAGCTGAAGATACCGCCCGTCAGCCAAAAACTTTCCCATTTCCACCCGCGGACTTGTTTATACGGGATATAAAAACTTGCCGCCGCTAAACCACCCAACGCATGAAGTGAAACACCGAGGAACGGGTTGGCTTGATCAATCATAGTAAAGTTCTAAACAACATTCTTTCAATAGCAGTTCATTATGGGATAACGCGAATAATATCCCCTTTGCTGCGAAGGCCATTGGTAATGTTAAAAACGCCTGGATAGGTGTGTTCGTTATCAGGGCCGACACTCACCACATAACGCCCATTGGGCCACATTCCCTGAGCTTTTTGATATTGTTCGGGATCATCCTGGAAGCGTAAAGTAAGGTCACCACCACTCCCTTTTTGGGGAATGTTATCCATATTGGGGGCACCATAAGCCGGGGCATAAAAAGGTTCCGGGTGGAGTTCCATCATCGCGTTTTGAGCCAATGATGTGGTCTTTGCCAATGCGGCCGTTTGAAAGATATCGGTAGGAATCTTGGCAATATAAGGAACCGGTGTGGTTAATCCATTGTTAAGCACATTTTGTTGATGTGCCGGATCATGGAGCGCATAAACCCCAAAATCAACTCGATACATTTCAAAAGCGGTGGATAACGCTTTGAAATTGGATTCCACTTGGGCTAGCTGGGCACGCGTTTGGGCATTCAAAAAGTTCGGAACCGCAATAGCTGCGAGAATGCCAATTATGGCCACAACAATCAGCAATTCGATGAGTGTAAAGGCTTTTTGAACTTTCATAATTTCTTCTTCCTTCCCCAAGGTTATTCAGGGGGAAAGGGCGTCTTGCCTTTTCCCCCTTTCATCATATCAAACATTGATAAACAAGTGTACAGGCTTTTTCATCTTTAGTGGAGCATCCAGGTGTCAATCGATGTTGGCGCAACTGATAGGACACGTATGTCGTCATAACGTGCCACAGCAACAGGATCAAATGCAGGGAATACATTTTCCTGTACACTGCTGTACGGATCATTAATACCGACCGATCCTGCAGGAATTGGATCTTCACCATCTGCAAATTCCCACTCCTGTACAGTGACATCATTGGTCAAAAACGCTCCACTTCGGCCGTCTTCATTAACAATAATCGAAACCTTCGTGCCTCCGATCGGACCGTTTTGTACCCATACATTGCCTTCCCGCGTATCCATTCCCCAGGGACTGGCAATATTATCAAGCAGCAATGGACCGATGGTTTCGTTTTCCACCCATTCTTCTGTACCAATAACAATGGATGGATATCCATTGGGAATAGCGACATAGGTTCCTTCAATCACCAAGGTGTCTTCGCCATAGGGCAATTCCATATCCAGCCGGCACCAATTGTCTTCGAGGGTTTCATCGTGATCCAAAACCAGTTCGTTGTCACCATCGCCATCATCATCGGCAACATCGGCAATTAAAGCTTCAACCAATCCGCCCGGTGTGATGGACTCCACCACCCAATTGTTACCTACTTGGCTGCGATTAAAATCGTCTTCAAATACGGTCGTTTCATTACCTGCTTCATCGATCGTGTAAATACGAACATCATCAATGACCGCATCACGATTAACGATACTTCGAAAGGCAAAGCCACCCGAAAGTGGAGCTCCCAGGCTGAACCAATCAGCGACTTCCACATCATCACGATAACTGCGTCCCGATTGGGCGCCTGGATCGATTTCCACTCTGAATCTCATCCCTGGACGAACTCCACCAAGAGCCACTGCCTGTCCACCAGACCAGCCGCCATTCTGCATGGCATAGTTAAAACCGGCGCCGTTATCCATTAGCATAACACCACTGGTTTCTCCTGAAACATATGGTTTTGTCCCAGCGATCACCGTGGGGTTATAAACCACATCACCCAAATAATCAACAAAATCAAACTCAAAGACCGTGGTTGATCCTTCAAATTCCACTTCCTCTGCTGTTCGAACCCACGTGTCGGCTGAGCCATCGTTTTCAATATAAAGTTGGCCATCCTGGATAGTGGTGGATAGCGGTCCAGGCGTTGTATCGGCAGCTAAAGTTTCGTTAACCCAATCATCACCGAGTTCACTACGGTTAAAATCGTCTTCCAGTATGACGGTTTCGTTACCACTCTCATCGATTTGATAAAATCGAACATTATCAACAATCAGGTTTCGTTGAACAACCGAACGAAAACCAAATCCACCTGTCAGAGGATCACCGTTATAAATGAAGCTGCTAAGTTCTTGTCCATTCACTAAATAGCGGCCGGTTAGACCATCTGGATTGATTTCAACCGTAATGCGAACACCGGGTTCTATGGACACCCCGGCTTCATCTGATTTCATTTCAATACCTTGCCAAACCAATTCCCCATCGGCATTTTCACTCCATCGCTGCATATTGAATTCCAGATAATTGAAGGTGGTTCTCACCGCACCATTTTCTGTCTCTGGATCCGTTGCACCTAACAAAGGCTGCATTAATGATGTACGGTAGTTTTCAGTCTGTTGGTGTCCACCATTCACAAAAGTAATATCAAACTGATAACCTTGCGAGCCAAAATCAAATGTATCATTCGTAACAAACCAGTGTGGCGCATGCCCCCACTCCAATAGCACATGCTCTTCCTCAATTACAGCGATTCCTGTATTTCCCTGCTCCTGCCAATTGGACAAATCACCACTAAAATCATCCTCGAAAAGTACATCTTGACAGTAAGCCATAGGCCCACTAACCATAAACAGGCAAATAGTAACTCCATACACAAATACTTTTAGCATTCTTTTCCCCATTTCCATTTCTTATTTCCTCCTTTTTTTCAATAAGGGAAAGATTGATACTAAGGCTTTGATCTTACTGGACATAACTGGAGAAGATTTTCTTCTGATCAAGCCTTCAAGCAAAGGAGACTATCAATGTTGGAATCAATCTTTTATAATAGCAAATCAATACTAAATAAAATTGAGGGTATTTGTAAATGAACAAAATGACTTATTGTTTGCATTTTTTGACACTCGATGGGATAGTAAAAACGATTTCAGGTTATATGAATCGCTATATAAATCAATGATGACTCAACAAGAACGCTTTTTCAAATATTTAGTCGCCAGCCAAAGTGATAAGGATTGGGGAATTTACGTTACAGACGCCGGCTTCTCACAAATCAAACCGTATTCAAATTATCCACCCTCAGGTCACCCGCCAGAGTATGATTTCTCACCCGAAACGGGACGGGTGTTGCATTCATTTCAAATTGTATTTATCACCCAGGGAAATGGGATTTTTGAATCCACCCACGGTGGAAAAACCATCATCGAAGATGGAGATATTTTTACCCTTTTCCCTAATGAATGGCATCGTTACCAGCCAGACACAACAACAGGATGGAATGAACATTGGGTGGGTTTCGATGGTTTTTATGCTCACCATCTTTTCCATAAAGGTTTTATTAAATTAGATTCACCGGTGATTAAAGTGGGACATGATAATTACTTGGTCGAATTATTCAGTGAAATTATCGACATTGTCAAAAAAGAACCGTTTGGTTTTCAAAAAACCATCGCCGCCAAAACCATACAAATCATCGCTCGCCTTAACACAATTAAATATTTTCCTCAGCAGGAAGAAGGTTATATTCACGAAATCATTAACGAGGCGAAATACCTGGCCGCCGAAAGCCTGTCACAACATTTTGATTTTGAATCATTTGCTCAAAAACATGGTGTAAGCTATTCGTGGTTTCGCCAATCCTTTAAATATTATACCGGATTTTCACCTCATCAGTACATGTTGGAATTACGAATTAATCGGGCCAAGAAACTGTTAGGTGAAACGTGGATACCCATCAAACAAATCAGCTATGATCTGGGTTTTGACACCCCCTATTATTTTTCACGGATTTTCAAGAACAAAACAGGTTGCTCACCCTCCGAATGGCGTAGCCATTTTAAAGAAAATCTACACACTCGCATTCAGAATCCTGTTAATTCATCAACAAAAAAACCGACATGATTACGATTAATTTAATTCCTTAAGTACTAAGTAAATTGTTATTAGTGATCCTGACGAATCAAACCCGGAATATCACACCAATAAACTTCATTCGACATGATCTGTTTGTTGTTCTCCCCACGATGCCCATGCGTATAAATCAAATAAGGAACACCAATCGCTTCAACACGCGTGGGACGTTGAAGGTTGGGTAGCCAGTTGGGAACATCCAAATCTTCCTTGGAAAGCAAATAGGTATCAAATGATTGCCCCTGATCGTTTGAAATCAACAAAACAATCTCATCCGATGGATCACCCCAAAAAGAATTTGTGTAACCGCTATCGGAGAAAACCGTTGTAACCGCAACATACATCGTCCCCTTCTTATCGAATACAATGCTGCCTGGTGTTTGTACAGAACGATTCGGCCAGTGCTTTTTAATTTCAGGAAGAAGCGATATCTTTTCCCAGTTTCCATTCTCCCTTGGTGTCGCCAGCCAGGCTTCAAAGGGCTTTTTATCCAACCGTGAATATATCATCCAAGGCTTGCCTTCACCATCCACGGCAATGGAACCGGGCCGCATATCAAGCGGTGACTGTGTCGAGGTGGCAGAAACAATATGATCCACCGTAGAAGGAGTGGCAGGTAAATCGATAGTTGATCCACCCAAAGTTTCCCAGGTTTTCCCCCGATCGGGTGATTTCATATAGTTGACCGCATACCCCTTTCTCACTCCTTCAACCGTCTCATACGTCATAAAACCGAGATGAATGGTCTTGTTATCGCTTCCCCATGCCGGCGAGGCTTGCCAGCGTGTATACCCGGACGCTGCATTCCCATGAAATAGCGTTCGCGGTCCTTGCCACGCCTCATCAGCTGATTTTGTGTAAAAATTCAAGAGCCACTGTTTGCCGGTGCTTTCCCGGCAAAAAAGATACAGCGTATCATCAGGGCCACATAGCATGGCAGGGTAGGTGCATCGTTTGCCAAATTGTATTTCTTTCGTCCACTTTGATGCATCATTGGGCTTTACCGATTTGCGATAACGAAACGGATGATGGTGAGGATAATAGACAACATGTAAAAATCCATCACGATCAGCCGTTAACGCCGGACCACCATGATTATCATAAGCTTCACCAATCGTATAAGCAGGCGACCATGCTTTCTTCCCATGGCTATAGGTTCGTATGCGTACCCAAAACGTATCACCTTCTGAATCAAGCCAGGCAACATGAGTTTTACTTCCAATGGTCACAATCTTGTTGGTTTCCGAGTAAGCCGTCGCCCTGCCACTCCCATTTTCTGACAAACATGTTAAATACTTCGTGTCAGCAGAATGTGCAATCGATAAAAAAAAGCATTGAACTAGCAACATAAACAGAAGTGTTCGCTTAATAATAAAAAACATATTGATTCTCCTTAATACGATAACCCATCAACACACGCTATATCAACTGAGCATATTTTGATGTCGATATATAAAAACCTGCCTTTTCTGGGGAAAAGGCAGGTTTTTATATTCATACTTTACGATGTTTCAATTCGCTTGGAATAATTCCCAATGAAGCACGTTCGTGATCGGTGGAGGATCCGAAGCATACAGACCAAAAATATGGCCGACTGAAATGCCATATGTTTCACCTTCAAAATCAGCATCCAGCACCAATCCCCTTTCCACAAGACCTTCTTCTCCACCTTCAAACCAATATACTTCATTCCACTCGCCATCGGTATGGTTTGTTCTTAAAATATCCAACCTATCATCCGAATCAAGGGTACAGACGGTCATCGCTTCCGAACCCGAGCCGGACGGCATCGAAAAAATGTCATTCAATGAGTCGGCAAAAACGCCTGGAGCTGTTTGTTCTAAAAGATAAAAACCAGCTGTCGTCTCACCGCCGTAAAACATTTTGGAAACAAGAAAATCATGATCACCGTCATTGTCATAATCACCTGCCGCCACTCCGTTCATCCCTCCAAGACCGGGATAATGTGCTCCCCAATCAAGGGTTTGAGAATAAATCAAAGTGGGTTCTCCCACCAATTCCACGGTTCCATCGGGATTGACAGCAAGTTCCTGATCATATATTTCGCCTTTTAAACTTCTCGGTCCCGCTTCATCGTTGGCTTCCACCCATGTCATACGATACTGATCACCTACTTTATATACATCCACACCTAACGGGCTAAGATCGGCTGGTGTATGATAAACTGGATCTTGCACCGCTTCCCAGTCACCATCTGCATTCAATACTCGGTGTTGAAACTCTGTCCCCGTACTGGGAAAATGGCTTGATCCCATTGATACGTTGAATATCCCATGAGGTTGGGAATCGCCATCAATGTAAAATAAATCCATTCCCATATCAAACACCCTGCCATCATAATTCTCACCCAGTATCTCGGGATCCTGAAAAATCTGAGCCTCCATATCCCACCAGTTGTTCCCGGCATCATAAGTGAATTGTAAAATAAGATACTCACTATCCGCATTAAATTGATCCCATTCGGAAATCCACATGGTAAAACCATCAGGAATACCGTCCACGTATTCTTGGGCAAAGGCCGGTATGCTATAAAAAATCACAAACAAAGCCAAGCTAAATGTCCACACCCTTTTCCATTTCCACATTTAAAAACTCCTTTCGCTTTTCCTTCGAATATAAAATTTTTTTTATATTCGATTTTCTGAAATTATTCCACGAACATATTAATCTATATTGTTCCTCCTTTCTTTCAAAATAATTATAGTATAAATTCAGGCCGAACGCTATGGAATTTTACCATTCCGCATTCGGCCCGATGAATTTAACCTGGAGTAATAGGTTTACGGTTGGCGTCCTGCCGGATCGTTGTCCCACCCTTCCTTTCCGGTATAGGGTTTACCACCGGGTACAGGAACGGGTCGAATGGGCATGGAGCCGAGTTTGTATTGATTATCTCCCAAACCCAATCGTTCCTTGGAATGAAAGGCTTCCTCCCAGGTTAGCTCTCGACCACTATATTCCGCCATACGTCCTAAAATACCAACCATCGTGCTCATGGCGCAAGATTCGGCTTCATTCATTCCTTTGTCGTTGCGAATACTATCAATCAAATCCGTATGTTCCTGAATGTATGGGCTGACATATTTGCCTTCCCATTTCCAGTCATCACCCTTCTTCAGCCCAATCCAATCTTTACAGTTGGATTGACCCTTTTCACCCAACACCCATTCCAACACCCGTGAATCCGGGCGTTCGATCTGTGCGGCCATGCTGTGCAAATACATCCCATTGGCATATTGGTATTCAACACAGTGATGATCCCATATATTGCCTCGCCGTTGCCAGGCGCGGCCTCCCTGTCCATACGCTTTGACCGGGTATTCACCCAACACCCAACTGATCACGTCCAAATTGTGAACATGTTGTTCCACGATATGGTCACCCGATAACCAGAGATAGTGATACCAATTTCGGATCTGGGTTTCCATATCCGACCAGTCCAATTCAGGGGCAGTAAATTTAATGGAGCCTGTGCACCATGTCGCCCGCGCAGATAAAATATCACCGATTGCGCCATCTTGCAGACGTTTTACCGTTTCGATATAGCCCGGATCATGCCGCCGCTGCGTACCAGCCACAATGCTCAATCCTTTTTGTTTGGCTTCTTTCCCAGCCGCGATAATGCGGCGAATCCCAGGGGCGTCCACCGCTGCAGGCTTTTCCATAAAAATATGCTTACCCGCCTGGACCGCGGCTTCAACCATTTGTGGCCGAAATACCGGAGGGGTGGTTAAAATCACATAATCGGCCTCGGTTTTCATCAACTGCTTATAGGCATCAAAACCAGTAAAACAATGATCATCCTTTACCGATTGCTCACTTTTGGCCAGACGTTTTTTTGCCTCCTCAATTTTATCAGGAAACAAATCGGCCAGCGCAACAACCTGAACATTATCGGCAGCGCGAATCGCGTTCTCCATCGCCGCTTTCCCACGGCCTCCACAGCCAATCACCCCAACCTTGACAGGATCGGCGGCTTTCGACGCTTGCGCATTTAGCACATGAAACGTTGTAACCGACGTGGTTGCAACAGCACTTCGCTTAAGAAACGATCGGCGATTGATACCAAAGTGTTTTGAATCCATGAATCTTTATTCCTCCTTTACGATTTAACAAATTACTAAATTTGCAAGATAGATCACGTTTTTCGATCCATCAATATAAACTCGATGGGTTAAACAACGCAACCCATCCTACTTGCTACCTAAATGACACAATGAGTGAATAGAAAGGATTGGTCACGTTTTTCGACCCATCAATGCACTATCATCAGTATTCCACAGCAAATATTTATTGTCTATCTATTTGTGATAGTGTGTGATAGTGTAAAAATATTACAGTGAGCGCGATGAATGGATAAACACAATTCAATAAAAGGAAATGAATATGCGTGAATTTAATTCAGAGATTCGATGGTTTGCAATCAGCATCTGTTTGATGGCCTGCATGGATCTCTATGCCCAGCGGCAAATGGAAATGCTCGACCGGGGATTAGTTGCTATAGAGCGTAATGATGGTTCAATTTTCATAAGCTGGCGTCTATTTGGCACCGATCCAGAAAAGTGTGCCTTTAATCTTTATCGGGATGAAAAACGTATTAATCAACAACCAATCACAGATACAACCAACTTCACCGATCCCGAGGGCAATCCAAAATCAACATACACCTTAAAAACTCTAATCGATGGAAAAGAACAAAGAGAAACAGATTCCACTTCAGTTTGGAACCAAAATTATCTTTCCATCCCTCTCCAAACACCGGATGGTTATTCTCCCAACGACGCATCCGTCGGTGATTTGAATGGAGATGGTGTTCATGAAATCATTCTCCACCAGGCTGGCCGCAGCGCCGACAATGCCAGAGCAGGCATGACCGATCCACCCATATTGGAGGCTTACGAACTGGATGGAACAATGTTATGGCGAATTAACCTGGGGAAAAATATTCGTGAAGGCGCCCACTATACCCAATTCATGGTCTATGACCTGGATGGTGATGGAATCGCCGAAATCGCCTGCAAAACAGCTGATGGCACCATCGACGGCACTGGCGAGGTAATCGGTGCTCGTAATGCCGATTGGGTAAATGAGGATGGTAGAATTTTAGAAGGTCCTGAATATTTCACCATCTTTGATGGCCAAACCGGTGCGGCCCTTGCAACACTCGATTATATTCCACCTCGTGAAGATATAGGTGGCTGGGGTGGTATCGGCGGCAACGGTGGGAATGACCGCTATGGAAATCGGGTGGATCGCTTCCTTGCCTGTATCGCCTATTTGGATGGTCAGCGCCCCAGCGTCGTAATGTGTCGAGGCTATTATGGCCGCTCTGTCCTGGCCGCCTGGGATTGGCGAGGTGGAGAATTAACCCTGCGCTGGGTGTTCGATACCCATGATCCCGATCATCCCGAATACAAAGCCTTCGCTGGCCAGGGAAACCATCAAGTATCCGTCGCGGATGTGGATTCAGATGGCAACGATGAAATTGTATATGGCGCCATGGTGGTGGATGATGACGGCACCGGTTTGTTTTCCACAGGATTACGTCATGGAGACACCCTCCATGTCAGCGATTTGGATCCCACACGCCCCGGCTTGGAAGTCTGGGGAATCCACGAAAACGAAGTACCCATACCCGGCTATGAAAACGGTTATGGCGCAGCCATGTTTGACGCAGCAACTGGCGAAATCATTTGGGGAAAAGATAGAGGCCAGGATGTCGGCCGCGGCGTAGCCGCTGATCTCGTCCCTGAACACCTTGGTATGGAAATGTGGGGAGGTTCGCGAGGCTTATATAATTGTAAAGGTGAAAGGATAGGAGAAACACCATCCTCAAGCAATTTCTTATGCTGGTGGGACGGCGATTTACTGCGTGAATTACTCGACCGCAACCACATCGATAAATATGGTGAAGGCCGTTTACTCACTGCCGAGGGATGTGTTTCCAACAATGGCTCCAAAGCAACCCCTGTTTTGAGCGCCGATTTGTTTGGTGATTGGCGCGAGGAAGTAATCTGGAGAACCAAAGATAATCAATCCCTTCGCATTTACTCGACCACGATACCCACCCAGCATCGGTTTTACACCTTAATGCACGATCCCCAATACCGTTTAAGCATTGCCTGGCAAAATGTGGGATACAACCAACCACCCCATACCGGCTTTTATTTGGGAGTAGGAATGTCACTCCCTCCAAAACCAAATATCTTTCTAACCAACCCAAACAATAAAAGCCTCATCAACCATGCCCCTTACAACGAACATTAGCTGGCAATATTGCAAGAAACTCAACTTCCATCATCACAATCGTCAAAAAATAAAGTTGACAATGTACCAAATATTGGATTGCTATTATGATTGGATATACGTTGTACGTGCCCTGTAATGATGTTAAATGGTTGGAATCCAAAAGGGGGTTACATAAGATAGCCAGTGGGCAACGCCCCTGGTTATGAAAAAAAATAAACAAAAACCCTGAAAATAGGGCGAAATAAAAAATGCTTGTGTTAAATAAATCCTATTCGCATATACCAATAAAGAAATGATCGAGTGAACAGGCAAATTCATGTATTATATGTAAATGCATCCGGTTATACAAGATATTATTAAGTATGCAAAATATACAAATGTATAAAAATTTCATCAAATCAGAAGTGCAAAACGGATCATATGCGAATGAAACCGAACTTATCCGTGATGCTGTGCGCCGTCCAAGACAAGAGGAACAGCGCTCGACCCGCTTGAACACTCACTACCCGCATCATTTCTAAAAACATAACGTCAACGCACGCACCAAAAGGCTACATGCCATTTTGTCAGAATCAGGATATCCAGGATGTTATGGATACTCAGGATATGGAATGATGGAAGTTAATGCGTATCTTTTTAATTTTAATAGCCCGATTCCGCCATCCCGTTTACGGATTTCGGGGTGAATTTTTTGTTCATCAATAAAAAAACCTTCTGACTGGGCGATTTGTTCGATCTCTTTTAATCGTTTTTTGGGATAAACAACATAGCCATATCCATCCTGAGTCAAGTGATTATTTATGCATTGGAAAAGAATCGCTGGGGTTAAAGTTTCATCCCTTCTAGCATGATTACGCCGGGTATTGGGCGAAGGGCGTGATTCGGAAGTGCAAAAGAATGGGGGATTGCATATAATCACATCAAAGGGGATTGATAGTCGTGAAGGATTTGCTGCATCCCACACCGCAAAATGGAGATGGGGCAAGGGGATATGAAATTGTATTTCGAAATCCTTCCTGGCTTTTAAAGCCTTTTGTAATAGATCGGGGAATAGGTCTATTCCCAACACCGTGTTTACCTTGGGAAAGCGATAGGCCAATCGCAGGCTGATAGAGCCGTTCCCACTGCCGATTTCCAAAATGCGCTCGCCTGGATTTGCATGAACAAAAGCCTCCAACCGCTGCGTTTCCATCGAGGGGCGCAAACTGTCAAAAAAGGTCTGGATGGGATCACCCACAAATGTCATCAGGCCAGGCCACGTTCGGATAGTTCCTTGGCAGCCTGATCAAACAGATCGTTGGCCTCAGTGGTGCTGGACCATTCCACCAATTCTTTTAATCCTTCTTCTAATGTCACTTTAGGTTCAAAACCAATCAGGCGTTGAATCTTGGATATATCCGCATAACAATGGCGGGTATCCCCTTTGCGGTATTGTCCAGTGATTTGTGGCTCGATCGATGAGTTATAGACTTTCGCCAAAAGATGAGCGATTTCCTTGATCGAGGTTGGTTTGCCTGTTCCCACATTGAATATTTGATAATCGGCTTGTTCGTTCTCCATCGCCAGCATATTGGCTTGGACGATATCATGGACTGAAATAAAGTCCCGGGTTTGCAGCCCGTCTTCATAAATTACTGGCGCTTTGCCATTGGCCAGGCGGCTCATAAAGATGGCTAATACTCCCGTGTATGGGTTTGACAACGATTGACGTGGGCCATAGACATTAAAGTAACGCAATGCCACCGACGGGATGTTGTAGGTTTCACCGATGCTGAGCACCATCTCTTCCTGCACTCGTTTGGTGATGGCATAGATTGCTTTGCAATCGAGCGAGGCGGTCTCCGGCGTGGCTGTTGGTTCCATTATCTCACCGTCTGGAGAGCGGTACTCCCATCGATGGGCTTGGAGTTGTTCTTCTCCACGAAAAGCGGCTTTGACCGTTCCGCGTTTGGGATCGATGCAACACCCTTCGCCATAACTGGACTGCGAGGCGGCTACAATCACTTTACGCACCGAATGGTTGGTATTAACCAGTAAATCCAGCAAATTCGCCGTTCCAGTAATATTGACATCAACATAATGTCTGACTTTATACATTGATTGCCCCATTCCCACCGCCGCCGCTTTGTGGAATATGATCTCCTGCCCCTCAATGGCTTTAGCTAGTGTATGTGTATCGCAAACGTCGCCCTGGATGAATTCCGCTTCCGGATTCAGGTAATCCGGCTTTTCCCCATTGGGGTGAACCTGTGGATCGAGGCAATCTAAAATACGAACTTGATGCCCACGCCCAACCAACTCATCCACAATAAACGAACCGATAAACCCAGCACCGCCGGTGACTAATACATTCATGAAATATCTCCTTTTGAAAAAACTTACCTATCTTAGCACTGCTCAGGCTTTCCTTGAATACGGCTCTTCCTGATTTAGTCCCTCTAACTAGAATAATATGGTTATACAATATATTGCTATAAGGGAATTCACGAATGCCTTTAATGGAAGGTTCTTTCATAGACCGGATTAAGCTGCGCCTTAAGGCGGGGGATGGGGGAAATGGTACGATCTCCTTTCGCCATGAGAAGTATGTTCCCTTTGGTGGCCCTGATGGAGGCGATGGAGGTAATGGCGGTTCCATTATTTTACGCGTGAATCCTGGCCTCAATACCTTGGACAAGTTGCATTCGCAACCTCAGTATCGGGCTAAAGACGGGGGGAGGGGGGGGAAAAACAACCGCACCGGCGCCAATGGTGCTGATGTGATCTTGGAAGTGCCAGCGGGGACGGTTGTTGTGAACACAGAAACCGATCAGATCATTATTGATATGGAAGAAACTGATGGCCAGGCAGTGATCGCTCAGGGTGGTAAAGGTGGCAAGGGCAATACCCGATTTGCCACTCCCACGAATCAGGCTCCCCATAAAGCCACACCGGGCACTCCTGGTGAAGAATTTGAAGCGATTTTTGAATTGAAACTGGTTGCCCATGCGGGTTTGATCGGTCTTCCTAATGCTGGTAAATCCACCCTGATTTCCACTTTGACCAATGCACGTCCCCGGGTGGCTGGATATCCGTTTACCACGCTGCAGCCAATATTGGGCACCATTACGCTGAAGAATGGTTCTGCGTTAGTGATTGCTGATATTCCCGGCATTATTCAGGGCGCACACGAGGGGATTGGGTTGGGTTTGGACTTTTTACGCCATATCGAACGCACCAAAATGCTGATCTATGTTATTGAAATATCACCCCATGATCCCAATCTTCCCGCATCGGTGTTGAAAGACTTGCGATACGAAATTGAACAATACGATCCCAGGATTTTAGAGCGTCCATCTTTGATTGTTTTGAATAAGCTCGATTTGTTGGAAGATGAAGAGGAAGTGGAATTGGTGGTTCATACATTCCGTGAGCAATGGTCAGATATTGATGATGAGTCATTTTTTCTGATCTCCGCATTAAACAATCAAGGAACCGATAAACTAAAAGACAAAATTGTTACTCTTTATCAGGATAACATACAGAAAAAATTTCCAATTAAAGATCAAAAACCATTCAGCCCCATGGATGGTTAATTCATGTGAATATAGAGAACGATGAAACAAACACATTCTGCATCTGAAGTTATTCAAAAAATTGTGGGTACATTGAAACGGGTGGTGATCAAAGTAGGCACCCGTGTGATTGATGATGATAAAACTCATTTTAATCGGCCGGTGATTGAATCGTTGGTAGGGGAGATAGCGGAACTTCATTCACGTGGGATTGAAGTGCTTCTGGTTTCATCCGGAGCAGTGGGAGCGGGATTGCGTGCCCTTCATATTGCCCAACGGCCAAAATCGATCCACCTTCGGCAGGCTTACGCTGCTGTGGGCCAGGGACGGTTAATGAATTTGTATAACGAACTTTTCTCTCAATATGGTATTAACACTGCCCAGGTGTTATTAACACGTTCTGATCTGGATCGCCGTGATTCGTATTTGAATGCCCGCGAAACGTTGCAGCACTTGCTTACGATTGGGGTAATCCCCATCATCAACGAAAACGACACCGTTTCCACTGATGAGTTAAAATTTGGTGATAATGATTTTCTTGCCTCCTTAGTCGCAGGGAAAATGGACGCTCAACTGTTGATTTTGCTAACCACTGTGGATGGATTGTTTCGCCATTTTGATCAGGAAAAGAAGCAGGGTGAACTAATCGAAGTTATTGACCATAAACAGAATGATTCGTTATCTCATGTGGTCGATAAGATTGATCCACTCTCCATGGGGGGGATGCGATCCAAAATTGAGGCGGGCAAAAGTGCGGGTTCAAAGGGAGTATTGGTGTCCATAGCCAATGGGCTTCAAATCGGGATCATCGGCGATTTACTTTCAGGGCAAAGCAAAGCAACCTGGATGATTCCAACCCGGAAACGCATGGCGGCCTGGAAATACTACCTCGCCTTTGCCAAAAGCCCCAGCAGCGGCCGGATTGTTATTGATGATGGAGCGGTGGAAGCGCTAAAACAAGGCGGTAAAAGTTTACTGGCTTCAGGAATTAAACATATTACAGGCCGTTTTAACGCCAAGGATTTAGTGTGTATTGAAACACTTGAAGGCGAAGAATTTGCTCGTGGCCTGGTTAATTACAATTCAGATGATTTGCATAAAATCGTGGGTTGCTCAAGCCGGCAGATCAAGGAAATCCTTGGTGACCGCAAATTAACCGAGGTTATCCATCGGGATAACCTGGTGGTCTCGTAATTCATTCTATTACCCTCCAATTATAACTCGGGGAGTTTTACCTCCATAAGGGCAACACTGTTGTCTTGAGTGGATGGACTAGGACCACGTAGTCTGTTGGGACGATTTCTACCCGGTCTACCCATGCCAGGAGGACCTCCCATTCCAGGCGGGCCACCCATGCCTGGCGGTCCACCCATTTGTGGTCCTGGCGGCATCCCCCCCGCACCCGGCCGACCACCTTCTCCTCTCTGCATCCCTCCTTGGTGTGGACCACTCAATAAAAGCCTGTCATGGCCAAAAGGTAAATCCAACGTTTCAATCACCTCCAGGCAATCACGGCAAGATAAAAGGCGTTCAGCGCGATTATAATTATTGATCCAATAAATACGCCGGTCTGGTTTTGACCATTGGATCAATTCATTTAATAATTTAGTAGACAATCCAGCCTGGCCATCGTCTGATGCAAAGGCACGTATTATATCCTGCTTCCATTCAGCTCCATCGAGCCGAATACCTTGATTCTGTTCATCTTCATTCGAGTCGTTCGAAGGTATCTGTTCTCTTCGAGTTTGAATAAATGCCGGATCCACCACATTCCATTTACCGATAAAATCCAAGTTGAGGCAGACACTATATGGTGCGATGATGATGGATCCCGGTTCCACATTTTCATTAACAACCTCGTTTATAGTACTCAGGTTTATGTTATCATGATTCGTTCGGAGAGTATTGCTAAACGTGTTGGAAAAACCTTCCACCACAATCAGCAATATCAGTACAGGATAAAAATACTCCATCCCGCTGATTTCCGATTCGCTTAACCATTTTAAAAACCAGACCCCAGCAATTGTAAATAAATAGAAGATGGGAATAAAAAAGCGCATCGGTCCGTCAAAGAAGAAATACGCCATATACAAGCATGCAATCGGAATAATAAGCAGGATCAACAAAATCCCTTCTTTTCGGGTTTTTGGATTGGCACAAAGGGTGATAAATCCTGCAATGGCGGGGACAAAGAAAAGACTAATTCCACGGGAATGGAGATTTTGCAAATAAGGAATCGTCTTATGAATAAAATCAATCATGGAAAAAATGGGATGCCCCAAGTCATAGCCTGTCTTCCAAAGCTGGCCAAACACCACTATGTTCGATATCAATAAACATACCAGGGGAATACAACCACCGGCGAAGGCGGCCAGGATTGATAAAACTGTTTTACGATCGCGTTTAAAATACATAAACAAATACACCGCTATCGCAGGGGCGAATATAGCTTCGGCATAGCGAATGGTGGGAATCATTCCAAATACCAATCCCGCCAAAAAGCCATAGGCGATTGATTTAGTCTGGCTCCACAGGGCAAGCAGATACAACCCCCAAATCAAACAGAAAGCCGTGGCGGGATGGGCGTCTCCCATGAAGGTCCAACTATTGGCAACAGGATTCACCGCCATCACCAGCATGGCCAATAATCCCCACAGTGGACCAATCCATAATCGACATAAGAAAAAAAGCCCTAATAATGTGAGTGAAGTCAAAATGGGATTTAACAAAATGGCCGCGGATGGTCCAAATAGTTTAAAGACCACCGCTAACATCAGTGGGAATCCAGCCGGATAGCGGCTGTAAAACCGCCCATCTTCCAAGCGCAGCCAATGAGGACCAACATATTGGATAGGAGTGTCTTGTGTAAACCAAATCCTTCCTTCGTTGGCGATCAAGCGCGCTTGAATGTAATAACCGCTGGAGTCAGGGCCAGAAATAGCAGAATCAAAGAAAAAAAGCAAAACGGTAAAATGAATAATCGTTAAGATATAAGCCAATAAATTATAAGGAGGAGTAACCTTTACTTTTAATGGTTCATGATTGGGCATTTGTGCTTCCATTTACTTTCTTTCCACAACATTTCGTTATTAAGGTTTTGTTATCATTATTGCGTTTCCACCTTGACGCCGTCGAGTTAATCGTTTAACAAAGGTATGAGAACAAACCATACTATAGAGAGATAAATATGAAAAGCCAATTAAATTGTTACAAAATGGTATTGTTGATTATTACCACCATCTTTACATTTCCAGCCTTTTCCAGTGTACCTTTTGAGACTCAGCCCATAAGCAATGAGGCTAACTTGTGGTGGGCTCGTGCTTTGGGCGATATAAATGGTGACGGTTTGACTGATGTGGCACTGCAAAACAACAACGGTCACGGTGGCTGGCTTGGTTGGCTTGAAGCACCCCAAAATGGGGAAGAATGGAAACAACATATCATCGCCAAAGAAGCCCCTGGCGGCGGAACCTTTGCTTGTGGCGATCTTGAAATTGGCGATATCGACCTGGATGGTGACCTTGATATTATAGGCTTTAAGCATGAAGGGGAATGGGATAACGGTGGTGCGCCCACTGATATATTCTGGTTTGAAAACCCATCCTGGAAAGCTCATCCAATTGGCCAGGCCCCTGATTTTGTTAAGGATGTCAACCTGGTTGATTTTAACAATGACAAAAAATTGGATTTGGTTACCATCACCTATACAGAAAACAAAATGTCCATATTTCGGCAGGATACACCTGCAGAATGGACAAAAGTACATGAATTCACCATCAAAAATCTACACGAAGGCATGGATGTAGGTGATATCGATGGCGATGGAGATATTGATATCGCCGCTAATGGCTATTGGGTGGAAAATCCTGGTGGAGATTTGGAAAAAGAATGGACTATACGTTCGATCGCCGCTCAATGGCATAATCAGGATGGTGACTGGTCAAAAAATGCCTGTAAAGGCTTTTGCCTTGACATCAATGGTGATGGCCGGGATGAAGTGTTTTTCTCCCATTCCGAACGTAGCGGCTATCCGGTGGCATGGTATGAATGTGATGATCCCAAAAATGGAAAATGGGTGGAGCATATAATAATAAAAAACATGCCAGCATGCCACACCCTTCAGGTATTTGATGCTGACAACGATGGTGATTTTGATGTGTTGGCCGGTCTAAATAAAAACCGTGCCAAAGGAATCGGGCAAACCACCTTCCCCGTCTTTCTATTTTTAAATGATGGGAACAATCAATCGTGGACCAAGCAACGGCTCAGTGATGATGGCATCTACAACGGCCAAACCGCTGACCTCGAAGGTGATGGCGATATCGATATTTTCCGGCTTCCTACTCATGACGCCACATTGTTTGAAGTGTGGGTGAATCAAATAAAGTGATATTATGTAGCTTACGAGTCTATTTCGGTAAAGATGAAGAAAAAATCATTATTTTACTATGCGGCGGCGATAATAATAGTGTTTTGAATTTCGGGTTGATGTGAACAGAAAAATACACTGCCAGCATGATGGCTCGATTTGAAGAGCTGGCATCTTATCCCCAACGTTGCCCTTCAGTTAACCACATCCGATCCCATATCGATAAAAATTAAAATACCACCCAACATCCTTATTTTACTATACTTACACCCAATTCTCGCTTTTTATCCCGGACAGTAGTGATCAGAAATAATTTTTCTATATTCAAATAAACCCTTTAAGGCTATAATGACCAAATAAGAATCCTATTAGATGTAATTATGACGACACCTCAGCTGCATAAACAGAAATCTTCTACGCTTGCGTGGATAATCCTCATTTGTCTCGCTGCTTTGATCGTGATTGCGGATGCTTTAAAATACGATCCAGATGAATTACTCTATCTCCTCGTCTTACCCATATTGTTTGCAGCTTACTTTTTCCAAACCCGAATTTACTTAATTGTTCTGGCTATTTGCACACTCATTGCCGTTATGATCATCTATGAATATGGCAACTGGTCTCATGATTTAAAAATCATGGCGGAAGTGATTTTTACCATTCTCATCATATGCGAACTCATCCATCAAACTCTGAAGAAATATCGCCAAACCTATGAGGAATTACAAAAAGCCCGAGATAATTTAGAAACCCAAGTCAAACAACGGACTCAAGAGTTGGAACAAGCCAATGAAGAACTACATCTCGAAGTGGTCAACCGAGTCAATGCAGAACAAGCCCTTCGGGAAAACATGAGCCTTTATCATTCATTGGTTGAATCTTTACCCCAGTGCATTTATCGCAAAAACCTGACCGGCTGCTTCACTTATGTCAACGATCGATTTTGCCAAGATGTCGGCTTTCGCTCCCATCAAATTATCGGTAAAACAGATTTTGATCTCTTTTCCCTTCCTCTTGCACAGAAATATCATAAAGAAGACCAACAAATTATCAAATCAGGCATGAGAGTTGAGCGGATTGAAAATTGCCAACGCTCTCATGGACGTACGGCAACCCTCCACGTGGTAAAAACCCCCATTCAGGATGCAGATGGAAATACCATCGGAGTTCAAGGAATTTACTGGGATGTGACCGAACATCGCCATACCCAGGAAATGATCGAACAAAGTGAACGGATGTACCGTGAGGCCATTGAGGTTGCCAACGCAGTTCCTTATTACCAAAACTACTTGAATCAAACATATGAATATGTTGGGAGTGAAATCGAAACATTAACTGGATATAAACCAGAAGAATTTACCCCGGCTATTTGGGAATCCAACGTTCTTGAAATCATTTTGCTGGGTGATTTAAAAGGTTTACCCGTTGAAGAAGCAATCCAAAAAGCCAGGGGAAGAGAAGGCGTCAGTTGGCGGGCGGACTTTCTGATAAAAACACGAAGCGGCCATGAAAAGTGGCTGGCCAATGCCGCAATCCAGGTACGCAACCAAAATGGCGAAGTGGTTGGCTCGCTGGGTATTCTTCAGGATATTACCGACCGCAAGCGCGTAGAAGCCGAATTGCAAAAAGAGCGAGACTTTATAACTGCTATCATGAACACCGTGGGTGCACTGGTCGTCGTTCTTGATCCCGAAGGACGAATAGTCCGCTTTAATCAAACCTGTGAAAAAATTACTGGTTATACCTTTGAGGAAGTTAAAGGAAGATATGTTTGGGAATTTCTAATCCCATCAGATGAGGTGAGTCAGGTCATTGAAGTGTTTCAAAATATAAAAACCGGACACGACCCGAAAGAATTCGAAAATAGATGGATCAAAAAAGACGGTGAAAAACGCTTAATTCGCTGGTCGAACACATGCATTTTGAATAAACAAGATGGCACGGTCGAGTTTTTAATCGGCACCGGCCTCGACATCACGGAACGCAAGCATTTGGAAGAACAATTTCGTCAATCCCATAAAATGGAGGCCATTGGACGCCTGGCCGGTGGCGTCGCCCATGATTTTAACAACCTGCTGATGGCGATAATTGGATATGGAGATTTTGCCTTGCAAAATCTTCATCCCCACCACCCTGTTCGCAAAAATCTCGAAGAAATCAAAAAAGCCGCCGACCGTGCCGCCTCACTTACCCGCCAATTATTGGCTTTTAGCCGTAAACAAATGCTGCAGGCACGTGCGCTTAACCTGAACGATCTCATCACAGATATGGATAAGATGCTCCAAAGGTTAATCGGAGAGGATATCCAACTCATCACAAAAACCGATCCTGAGCTGGGGCTTATCAAAGCCGATCCCAATCAAATTGAACAAGTCATTATGAATCTGGCCGTCAATGCCCGTGATGCCATGCCCAATGGAGGGAAAATTACGATAGAAACTCACAATGCATTATTGGAAGCAAAAGATTTCAAAGATCACTTGGATGTGAAGCCAGGCTCCTATGTTCTTGTGACCGTGAGCGATACAGGATGTGGTATGGATGACGAGGTTAAAGCCAAAATATTTGAACCCTTTTTTACCACCAAAGAAAAAACCAAAGGAACAGGATTAGGCCTTTCAACCATTTATGGGATCATCAAACAAAGTGGTGGTTTCATATGGGTAAAGAGTGCCATAAATCAAGGATCCACTTTTGAAATTTATCTTCCCCGTATCCAAAATGCTTCCACTTCTGAAACAAAGCCGAAAGCCACTGAATCCTCTCTATATGGAAAAGAAACCATTGTTTTGGCAGAAGATGAAACAATGGTTCGCAGTTTGGTTTCCCATACATTAAAAGAATATGGATATCAGGTCATTGAAGCTGAAAATGGCTATGAAGCGTTAAAACTGTGTAAACAACACCAGGACACCTTTCACCTCTTATTTACCGATGTAATTATGCCTGAAATGGGAGGGCGTGAACTGGCGGATCAAGTAAAAGAGTTAAATCCTGACGTCAAAGTACTTTACATGTCTGGTTACACGGATGATGCCGTCGTTCATCATGGCGTGTTGGATCCCGGCATTGAATTTATTCAAAAACCTTTTTCTCCAATTAAAATGTTAGAAAAAATTCGCACTATATTAGATTCTGATTAGCATCAAGAGTTGGTTGAAGTTTAAATACCCACAAACTTCAACTCCATGTGATTTTACAATTATTTTCCTTAATTATTCCATTTGAATAAAAATCTCTTTGGATAGTGACAAAATGTCTCTATATACATACCTTTAATAGTAAAAAAACATATCATTTTCACGTATTAGTAAAAAGATGATGACCTTATTCGATGTTTGATTTCCATTTTGATTTGTATTGAAAGAAGGAGAAACCATATGAGCCGCCAAATCCTGATCCCTGGTGTTGTACTTCTCGCCATTATCGCCTTAATTTTTGGAATTATCCTCTATGATTCAATAGAATCGCTCAACAATGAAAAACTCGAAACCGCCGATCAATCAAACAATATAAATGATTCCAGTATAACTAACACGGTTAGCGATAAAACCATTGATTCAACAACAGAAAGCGACAAACAAACCCCCCAACAATCTTCGGAGATCACCTCTGCCACAGGTGCAGAATCATTCATGGAATCCGGCACAGTCGATTCAGTCTCTTCTTCACAGGCATCACAAGACGTTCAATCAGCCACTCCACAGGAATATTGGGTAACAGGATATGTTCGATCAAAAACGGGTGAGGTGATTCCCAAAGCAAAAGTCAGTACGGATTATTGGGTAGAAAAAAGACGCAATACCTTAAGCGCTTATTCCAACCAGGAAGGTTACTATGCGCTTTCAATCCCTCAAATGGGATCATTTTACCTAACCTCACTCCCATCAGATGATTATCTCAAAGCAAGCGCACGAGTGGTAATTTCGGCGACCAACACAACTCCCGTGAAAGATTTCAACCATACTCCAGCTGGCTTAATGGCTAAAGGCAAAGTGATAGATAAAGAAAACTCAGAACCGGTCGCTGGTGCTGAAGTCACCTTACATCCTCATCATGACAAAGTGGAGGAAGGGCAAGACCGGGTTACGGCTGTCACCAATCAGGAAGGTGAATTTGAACTGAAGCGAATTGCCAAAGGCCAATTTCGCATTGAAGTGGAAGCAAAAGGCTATCTCACCTATAATCCCCGGCAATATCAACGACCCCCTGATCCTAATTCCCAATTGCGAATAAACGAAAACACTCAAAACAATGTAATCCTAGTCGAATTGGAAAAAGGATTTGCCGCCACCATCCAAGTGGTTGATTCCCAAGAACGGGCAGTCGCTGATGCGAATGTAAGAATACACCATACTCGCACCGAACATTACAGCGGTATTCAAGGCAACACAGATAACGAGGGAAAAATCACCTTTGACTCACTACCTGATGTCACCTCCCTGGCTAGAGTGACAAAGAATGACTTTGGCGAGACATTAAGCGAAACCTTTGAGCCAGGACCACAAGATAATCCCACATTTGTTCAAATAACCATGAATGCCCCCGCCAGTGTATCCGGAAAAGTAACCAAGAAAGATGGTGAACCGGTTAAAGATCGGCGAGTGCATGCGCTTTATCAAGAAATCCGCAACCGGTTAGGCAATAGTGGCACAGGGATCACCATTGAAAGTGAAAAAACCAACGACGAGGGTGAGTACATTTTCAAAGATTTGGGTAAAGGTGCCTATAGAATTACTGTACAAGGACCTGAAGGCTCGAGTTTTGAGTGGCAGGAAGTGGCTAAGAAAGAAATAACCCTTGAAGAAGGGGAAGAAAAATCAGGTGTTGATTTCGTGTTGGAAGATATAGATGCCCATGAAGAAGTACGTGGGAAGGTTGTCAATGCAAACAATGAACCGATTAAGGAGGCACAGGTTAATGTTACTATCCGAAAAAGTGGAATCGGTTCCTTTTCCAATAAACCGGGAAGCCATGCCTTTGGCCGAACGGATGAGAATGGTGAATTCCATATCAAAAATCTAAAAAAAGGGGAGCAAATTCATATTAGTGTCAACCATAAGGAATATCAATCATTTAATAAATCCTATGAGATGAATGGTGAATACCTCACTATTACCCTTGAATCCTCCGGTTCATTAAAGGGAATTGTACTTGCCAAAGTAACCAGCGAACCCATCCAAGGGGCAGATATACACCTGAGAAAAGCATCTGGATATTCCTCAAATTCCCAACGGGCCACCAGTGGTCAGAATGGAGCATTTGAATTTGAAAAAGTTGATCCCGGCAGTTACCGTATCCAAGCCATTGCGGATAAATATGCTCTCTCAGAAGAGCAAACCATCACCGTTAAATCAGGCGAGTCAACCGAAAATATTGTCATTGAATTGGATGAAGGTAGTGAATTTGTAGGTGTCTTGCTTAATACAAACGGTGAACCCATTGCCAATGCACAGGTCAACCTAATGCTCCTGCCCGGCAGTATGTTTTCATCTAATCAACAGTCTACTTATCAAAAAACTATTCGCTCCGGTGACGATGGTATGTTCCGGCTTCTAAATGTCCAATCGAGTGGCGGTTCATTACACATTACTCATTCAGATTATGCTACCACTCGCTTTGAAATCAAACCGGAGATGCTGGGAGGTAATCCGAACACCATTCGCATGACTCAAGGAGGCCGCATTATTGGCACGGTTTATGGCGGAGACGGCCAACCCCAAAAGGGAGTAAACATTAGTATCAATAGTTTCCCAACTCAAACATATACCGATTCAGCCCAAACCGATGAAAATGGCGAGTATGCCTTTGAGCATGTTTCCTCTACAAACTATATGATTTCCCGGACCATACAAAAAGAAAATTTCGCCACATCAGAATCCAAATCCACGTTGGTGAAAGAAGGGGAAACAGTTCGTGTCGACTTTGGGGGTGGCGAAGGCGCCACGATTAGCGGAACATTATACAAAGAAGGTAATCCGGTTCCCAACGCCAATGTTTCCTTACAACAATCTGCAATGACCGGTTTTAACATGATCCGCTTACAAGCCAGTTCGGATGAAAACGGCTATTATCAATTTAAAGGGATTCCCCATGATAATGAATATATGGTTCTGTTTTCCACCAAAGATAACTTTGTCCATTTTGCCAATGCAGAAGGATCAGCCTCTGTTATGGTGAAAGAGGGGCAGGATGAATATATTGTCGATGTCCATGCTGCAGCCTATACCATCAACGGGATTGTAAAAGATGCAGAAACCGGCCAACCATTAGATGGTGTCCAAATTCAAATGGATATCGATATGAATCAGATTGAGCAATATGCCAAAAAGATGATTATGCCCACCAAATCAAAAGGCGATGGCACCTTTACCCTCAATCCACGAGAATCGGGAACCTATGACTTTACCGCTAAAAAAGACGATTACAACATTAAATCCTTTCAAGTGGTTGTACCTCCCAGAGAGCAAAACACCGTTCAGGAACCAGTTAATGTAGAAGTGCTTTTAGAAAAAGCGGATACGTCAATCAATGTATTCTTGAGATACAACGAACAACCCATCGAATCAGAACAGGTCAGCTTTTTGGTGATTAAAAATGGCAAAATACAGCAACTTCAATCTGAAAAAAATTCCGAACAAAAAGGTGTTTATACGATTTCCGGCCTTAGCAGCGGAGAACCTTTTGACCTGATGGTTCAATCCATGGATATGGAAATGCCTGTGATTGGAATGAAGGAAAATGTCACAGCACCTAAAGGGACCAAAGGTTTTGTCACCATGGACATGTTTGAAATTGCCATTTATCAGGTGCAGTTAAAATCATCCGATCCGGAACCTCCATCCGGCGATTTTAGTATATCGATCCCAGACTTTCCAATCTTTTCAAAATTCCCAACCATGCAAAAGATTATGGGAGGCATGATAAACTTTGCCGTACCCAAGGGCCATCACCTTGTTAAAATAGCCGTTCCTGGCTATCAACCGGTTGAAATATATCCGGATGAATTAGCCAACGATGGGCCAGCCCCCATGATCAAAACCTTTGAGCTGATTTTGAAAAAGTTATAAATCTTATCAAAAAATAGATATGCAAATTAAAGCCGGTTATTCATATTGATATAACCGGCTTTTCTTTTATGATATTTTAAATCTCTCAATAGGTATTCAGTAAAACAATGAATGAATCAAAACAACGTGAACAAATCGCTTATTTCGGGAAATCACTTTTTGATCGTGGCCTGACCTTCGGCAGTTCAGGTAATATCAGTGTCAAAATAGAGGATGGTTGGTTGATGACTCCAACCAACTGTTGCTTGGGAAATCTGGATCCCGCCCGAATAACAAAATTGGATCATAATGGAAACGTGCTTGAGGGTGATCCGCCCACCAAAGAACGCATGTTGCATATCGCCATGTATGACCGGCGTGATGATGCAGGCGCGGTGGTTCATCTGCATTCCACCTATTCTGTGGCTGTTTCATGCCTTAAAAACATTGATCCAGAAAATGTCTTGCCGCCCATCACCGCGTATTATGTGATGCGGGTTGGTAAATTACTCCTTCTGCCTTATTACGCTCCCGGCGATCCAACTCTCGCCGATGCGGTACGGGAAGTGGCGGATCGGCACCACGCCGTACTGCTCGCCAACCACGGCCCCGTCATCGCGGGAACCTCACTGGATAACGCCGTTTACGCTACCGAAGAATTGGAGGAAACCGCAAAACTGTATCTTCTATTGCAAAACAAAGACACCTCTTTCTTAACCTCAAAACAGGTGTCTGATTTGGAAGCACGCTTTAAACGGTAAACCACTGTTGTTTATTATTTGATTAACACCGCGGCCCAGTTCTTTCCTTCTTCCGGTATATCCAGTGCCAGGTTATCTCCACCTTTTACCTCGGTTTTATCCATCCATGAGCATTTTTCAATATTGAGCCATTGCAAATCGAACGGTCCCGTGGCATGGGATAAATCGAGTTGAATAGATCCCACAATTCAATATCAAAAAAAACTAGACGCTCCATTCCCCCTCAAAAGACACAATATCCTCAATTCCTAATAGTTACCCAATAAAACATCCATCTTCCTGGCTATAATAAGGTTCAGCAAAATAACCTTTGTATTTCATCATGGCTTAACTCCAAAGCGATTCCGTAAAAGTACAGAAATCCCCTTATGCTCAGCACTCTCCACAAACCCAATCGAAAAACTCTGCGGCACCGAATCCAAAAATTTGGTTAATCCTTCACGACCAAAACCAAACACCGTCATCTTTTTCTGCATCTGATAAAAACGATCAATCTTTTCGTCATCCTGGTGATGCAGCAAAAAAAGCGAACGATTCAAATCCCGATCCCCAAAGGCAATCCATTCCGGTGCGGGAATATCCCCTTCATGTGTTTGAGTAAGCGGTTGCTTACTCTTGATGGCAGAAGTCATCCACCAATCGCTGTCATCATATTGGCCTCCTGGAGTGCCTTCATAGAGAATCCAATATTTATAGCCTTCAGGCATGTGAGTCATAGTGAAAGTGCAATGAGTCGGATAAAAATCCCAGTTGGCTTGCCAGGTTTTATTGGATGAAGTTGCGACCAAGGTCACCCGTTCAGGGCTATCCAATTTAACCTGCACATCAGAGGGATCCGTACCTTGATTTTTGGGATGAAAGAAACTGCCATCCTGTTGGTGGATAGCATTGGGAAAACCCCGGTATTCCCCACCTGCTCCGCTGCTGGGTTTTGAATGAAAACTAATCCAGTCGTTTCCATCTTTGTCGATCATGGATGAAAGACCTGCCCCTTTTTTTTCTAAAAAATAAGTGGCGGCAGGGGTTTCGATTTTGAAGCAGGAAACTCCCCCCGCGCTATGGTCGACAGCGTCTTTAATCAGGTTGACTCCCACTTTAGGATTCGATTCAGTCGTTATGGCCTGATTTTCAAAAACCCAAACTTCGGGATTATACCAACCAATCGAAATAATATCCAAATCCCCGTCATCATCCACATCAACAGCCACTGTGCCATCATGATGGTCAATCGTGTCAGTGGAATCAGAATCCAAAACGTGTTCGATCCACCGGCTGCCGTTATTCTGGTTTTCAAATAGAAGAACACGGTTATTCTTCTTCCCCCGGTGTTCACCAATGACAACATCGGGATCACCATCCTCATCAAAATCAGCGGTGTCCATACTAAAACCCTGGCCAGCGACAGTGGCAATTAAATGACGTTTCCATTCTTTCGTGGGATCCTGGGGTGCTTCAAACCAATAGACATCGGTTGCCAACTCAAGCGCAATGATGGCATCCAATCGCCCATCCCCATTTACATCGGCCAGATCATTGCGATCCGCTTCACCTTCCCGGACATGCCCCAAGCGATGATGTTTAAAGGTCCCATCCCGATTTTCCAGCCAATGCTCACCAAGCAAAACATCCAAATCACCATCAGCGTCGATATCGCCGGTGCTGAGATCCTCTTTTTCAGTAAAGGAGTGAAGGGTGGAAAATTTCCATTCATGCTCGCTTGGATTTGAGGGCACGCTCAGAGCTTGTACCCCACCACCATCGTTATGCCAGGAAAGTAAAATCTGCTGGCCTTGGCCTAAATCAACCACTTGACATCCCTGAAGAAAATCACCATCCCCACCAGTCTGTATATTGTCTAAAATGGTGAATTGGCCATTCCCATTATTTCTAGCCCAAACGTGGTTATGGTTATTCTCGCTGCCGACCCCTTGAGTGCCAACGATATCAATATCACCATCGCCATCAGCATCAAAAACCACAGACATATTTCG
Source organism: uncultured bacterium (assembly GCA_964517495.1). Classification (GTDB taxonomy): domain Bacteria; phylum Hinthialibacterota; class Hinthialibacteria; order Hinthialibacterales; family Hinthialibacteraceae; genus CAZFER01. The sequence goes on from CAZFER010000010.1 coordinate 44,331, forward strand.
TAAAGGTTCGCCGATGGTGTGACGTTCCCATTCCCCGCCAAAGTCACCGGGATTTTTCCACCACCATCCCCCGGCAATAATATCTTTGTGCTGGTCACCATCCAGATCAGCAGCATCGATAAACATCGCCCGTTTGGGCAAAGTATCGATCTGCCAACGCTTCCATTTATTCAAACTCAGTTTTTTTTTCCGCGGTTAAAGAGCACATCAATTCGCGGGCTATTGTGATTATATGGTTTTACCAACAAATCAAGATCGTTGTCACCATCAAAATCACCGAAAAGCCCCTCGTGGATACCTTGGCCATGTTGCGCAACCGTTTCAGTGAGTTTCCCTTTGCCATTGCCATACCAAATAAAGGTTTTGGCATTATCACCTGCACCGGGATTCCCCATCTCGCCGATCATCAAATCGAGGTTACCGTCACGGTCGACATCACGAATCTCACACGTGTGCCCATGATTGACAAAACGGAGTTCATGAGCGATCCATTTTCCATCTTTCCACTCAAACCATTTGGCATCGCCGTCCATATCGCCGGGGGCGAAAACGATCTCGGGACGCCCCCCTTTAACCAATTGGCCCGCGGCACATTGAGTAAACCGAAGCGAATCATCAATAACATGTGCTTCATACTTATGATCTCCCAAATGTTTAAACCAGCGCCCACCACCAACAATATCAATCTTTCCATCCAGATCGACATCAACTGGAATGGATGGAAAACCTTCCAACTGGCGGCCTTTTCCCCAGGTGTAAATCACTTCGGGATTCCATTCGTCATCCGTTCTTGGATCTTTGGGGATTTCATAAAGCAGTAACTTCTTTCCACCCTGGTTCCAGGTTAAAAATTCCACATCCCCATCACCATCGTAATCCGCGAAGCTTTGATCGTGATGCTTACGGTCACCACCGCTTTTGATGGTTCGACGCTTCCAGGGATTATCAAAATTGGGGGAGGGGTTTTCCCACCACCAAATTTCACTCCCACTGGCATCCTGGCCAAGAACCAAATCCATATCCCCGTCACCATCAATATCATGGGCAGCGCCACCGGCTTCAGGCCGTAATGCCTGTTCTTCGACAATGTGCCGTTCAAACGATTTGCCATTATAGCGATACCATACCACTGACGGTGTTTTGGTTCGTTCGCCAACAATAAAATCGTCTTTCCCATCGTTATCGATATCAAAAACCACGCAACAGGTCTGTTGATCCCCTTTATTCGGAACGGGAATCAAATCATCCTCCGAACTGATTCGTTCCCATTCAACTTGCGCTCCCGCTATCGAAACACTCAAAAATATGAGTAAAAATAAGGCGAAAATAGTTGCTTGTTTCATTTGAAAAATCCTCCCTTTTTTGCTTAGTGCACTAACCGCAGGATAATAAATATCTCGCTATTTGTCTATGGGTTTAAAATGATTTTAAATCTACAGATGTTGTTTTCTTGAATAGAAAAGGTTAAATAGAGAATAGGTTATTATTTTTTATATTTCTTATTCACTTCAATTGGAAAAATGAAAATTTATTTAGACAATTGCTGTTTCAACCGTCCATATGATGATCAAAACCAGCTGAGAATTCGTTTAGAAGCAGAAGCAAAATTGGCAATTCAGGAAATGATCCAGAGAAATAAAATCGAACTTGCTTGGTCTTATGTCACTGATTATGAGAATGAACAAAATCCCTTTAAACAAAAGAGAATACTGATTCATCAGTGGAAAAACTATGCTACAATAAATATTAAGGAAACACCTGAAATCATTTCAATTGCAGAGAATCTTGTCCAGATTGGATTTAAAAGTAAGGATTCTCTCCATCTTGCATGTGCATTATCAGCAAATTGTGATTATTTCATCACAACGGATGATCAATTAATTAAAAGGTCCGTACAAATTGACAATATAAAAGTAATCGATCCTTTTAATTTTATGAGAGAGGAATTTGAATGCTAACCGATACAGAATTAAAAATAAAAGGCTACCAAATATTAGCCAACTCCCTTGGCCTGGTTGAAGCCGAACGGTTTATCTCGCTTATTGTACGTGAGCCATTTGATTATACCGAATGGCAGCGTTCTCTTTGGATAGATAAGAGTGTGACAGAAATAAGCCAGGCAGCCATGCGTTTCCAAAACGAATTGAAGGAAAAAACAGAATCAACCTAATTATCCAAGAGAACATTGTCGTTCATCTATATTCATACGTCTTCAGCGCTTCTTGATCTCCAAGTTCTTTTAACAATTTCTTCATTCCTTCAATGTTCTCTTGCAGGCTCTTGGCAGTATCAAGATCATTCCGGTGGTCCAAAATCGCCACAGGACCAGTCCAACCACTTTTCTTGACAATACGCATCATTTCCAATTCCTGGTCACCCTCACCAAGGGGAAGGATCTTCGGGCCTTCCTTTTTCATCCCATTTAAACTCAACGCCATCAAATAAGGTTTCATGTTGAGAAACATATCGCGAAAGCGATCGATATGCTCATGCCCATGATGAAAACAATAAATGGTTCCCACATTGGACATCCCTGTTTCCTTGATAATTTCGATCTGGTTTTCCGGTTCGCCAAACCAGCCCCCATGATTGTAAAGCGCCACTTTGCTGCCAAAGGATTCCGCTTTTTTGGCGATATAACCAATCGCCTTGGCGCAGGCTTTAACGCGCTCTGATTGATCCATCGAGTTCAAGCGATTGTCACTCATGGTAATCCAGATTTGAGTTTCAACTTTTCGGCGTTTGAGCAAATCCAGAATAAGATTGGCATTTTTATCATCCTGAGGGGTCAGATTGATGGGAATCCAAAAAGCGGTTAGCTCGATATCATATTTTTCCAGCATATCAAGTTCTTCATCAAAGGTGGGAATATGCTCAGCCCGCCAGTCATAAGCCATGCGCTTGATTCCAAGGCGGTTAAGCATTTTCGCCCGCGCTTCAGGGCCGCGCTTTTCAGCATCGAAGGGCACAATACACCAGGCCACCAGATTATCCTTGGCATAAATGAAACTTGATTGATCGGCCTGTGTCGAAGCCAAGCAAACAGGCAGAAAAATCGTTAACAAAAAGATGCAAAACATGTAGGTTGAAACGATACGGTTCATGGTTTCTCTCTCTTTCTTTTTTTGTGATTATGTTTAATTCTTACTTATTAAATAGATTACACAGTCATAGCCCGATGGTTCACCTTTTTCCAACGGCTGGGTGACATACCCGTTTTTTGTTTAAACAAACGTGAAAAATACAATTCATCATTAAATCCAACAGCCGCACCGGTTTGCTTGACGGATAAATGATGCTTTTCCAATAATTCCTTGGCTTTGTTAATTCGAATTTGTAACAGATACTGATGAGGAGTTAAACCCACATATTCTCTAAACAATCGCCGGAAGTGGGAATAACTCATATTAATCGCTTGGGCCACCCGTTCCATATCAACATCCGTATTGTGATATTCATGAAGCATACATTTAGCTCGATGGAGTGAATTTTCAATCACCGATTGCTTCCCGCCATTGCTCCGGTCTGATGCCAATATCGAAGCGATAAGGCTGGACGTTTCAGTGGCAATCAATTGTTCATAACCAATGGTTTTGGTTTCAATCATGTCAAGAATTTGGTTAAAACGTGTATGGATTTCCGGATTAAGACCAGGATTAAGCAGGGCGCGTTGAGGGGAAAGGACACCATTGGCCAGCAGTTGTTCAGGATAATTCCCATTGAACAATATCCAATATTCGTTCCAGCCATCTTCAATGGTTGGGTGGTAACTGTGCCATTCATTCGGAAACAGCATAAAACAATGCCCTGCCTCAACCTTGCGTTCACTCAAACTTTCCGATTGGAAATATCCACTTCCACTGGAAATATATACAAGTGCAAAGTCCTGCAAAATCCGTCCTTTTTTCCAATGAAAAGAATGTTTGCATTGTGAAGTTGTGTATTCATTCCCTGGAGGAACCGCAAAACAGCCTGCCCCGGTGGAGTAGATTCCCCACGCTTTATCCTTTTCGCTCACCGTCAAATAATGAATACGGGTTTTGAGCAATAAGTCCATACCCATAATATTGCTCCTCTAATTTTACTGCCTTTCTATCATAACTTTTTGTTCATTACAATCCCTCAAGATTTTCATTGATCAAAAAGTCCATATTATCGATCAAATTGTCTATGGACTAGAGTTGTAACTTGGCGTACGCTCACCATTAATCCCAAATGAGGGATAATAAACTTAGAGGGAGAAATGCGATGAGAATAAATTTGTTTGCATGGTTCAGCTTATTGGTTGTATTGATGACAGCGGCACCCGGTTTTACTCAAGTCGGAGTGTTTGATGACAGTGTCGATTATTTTTTGGAAGGCAGCGAAAAACCGGAAGGAGATGTCTTTTTAAACAATGGTGTGTATGAATTACAGGGCAGCGGTGCGGATTTTGCTGGCCCAATGGATGAGGGCTTTTTTGTCTACACCGAACGGGAGGGCAGCTGGCAAATCGAAGGGAAATTCATCTGGATCGATGCCGTAGAGCCCTTCGCGCGTTGTGGTTTGATGGTACGCGCCGATGCCCAAAGTCAATCGTCGGCCAATTATTTTGCTTCCATTCGCTTTGAGCGAATCACCACCTGGGCGGGATTTCGTCTGGAAGAGGAAGGCACCACCAACTGGCATCAATACACCACTCCACAAGGTGAACCATCACAAGCACCCGAAGATGGCCTCTGGATGAGACTAACCCGGATTGCCCCTGAAAATTACATTTTGGTTGAACACTCAACCGATGGAACCAATTGGTTCGGTGTGCATCAAGTCAAATTAACCCTGCCAGAAATAGCCGCCTATGGATTGGCAATCGAAAGCCACACCCAAGATAGTTTTGCGCTGGCAGATGTCTCCGATATCGATTTAAAACCATTGGCTGGCTATGCTGTCCGGGCATTTTCGGTCGAGGATTATATCGAGAGTGAACCCATTACCATCAATCTCGAAATCTCTAATTTATTGGATACCACCCAAACCTTATCCATTGAGGAAACCATACCAGATGGTTGGACGATCAGTGATATTTCACATGGTGGAACAGCCACCTCCAACACCATCTCCTGGGAAACAGATTTCGAACCAGGAACTACAACCGTCAGTTACCAGGTGACACCAACAAGTAATCTGCCAGATTTTGCTGGCTTTGATGGGGTTGCCAATGATTTACCAATTTTGGGTACAGATGTACTCCCCAAAACCATCCCCGTGGCAGGTGTGTTTGACCGGGCGGCGGATTGGATCATTGATCCTGCCAGCAATAAGCCCGTAGGAGAAATTGAACTGGATAATGACATCTACCTTATGTTTGGCAGCGGTGCCGATATTGCCGGAGGCGCCGATGAGGGATTCTTTGTTTACAAAATGCTGGATGGCAGTTGGAGCGTCGAAGGAAAATTAACCTGGCTGGATGCCGGACAGGAACCCTTTGCCCGCTGTGGTGTGATGGTACGCTCGCAACCTCAGAATATCTCATCAGCCAATTATTTTGCCTCCATTCGGTTTGAATTAATTACGACCTGGGCAGGCTTCCGCCTGGAAGAAGGTGGAGCCACTAATTGGTTCCAATATATGGATGAAAGTGGGAATCCATTAGCAGCCCCTGAAGATGGCCTCTGGATGCGTGTATCACGCTTCGCCAACCAGAACTTAATCGTGGCGGAAGCCTCGCTGGATGGAAACAATTGGTTTGAAATCCACCAGGCGGAAATTGATATGCCAGATGCAGTGGCTTATGGATTCGCTATCACCAGCCATTACAAGCGTGATTTGATACCCGTCGACAACTTTGCAGTCGCTGAAATAACAGACGTCGAATACACTCAAATCGAAACCTCTATTGAACAATTCATGCTATATTGATTATCCTATAGCAGAGGGTAGGAAAGTTTACAATAAAAACAAAACTTTCCTGCCCTCCACTAAATTGATTGAACGAAGGTAACATGTCAGCTATATGCAGTGGAAAAAGTCTGAAAACTTTCAATTGGCCCCACTATTCCTCCCCCAATGAAATGGGGGAGGTTAGGCGGGGGTTAAAGGATTCTACTCCAGGTTTTCTTGTCAACCCTCCCCTAGCCCCTCCCAATCCTGGAAGAGGAATGAAACGTCACATGGTTGAACTCTTACGAACGAGGAAAATGATGAAGAAACAGACAGGTTTTACATTGATCGAATTGCTAATAGTCGTGGCCATTATTGGCATCCTGGCAGCGATCGCGGTTCCCAACTTTCTTAATGCCCAAATCAGAGCCAAAGTGGCCAAAACCGAAGCGGAAATGCGCAACTTTGTCACCGCACAGGAAATGTACCGGTTGGATCAGAATTCCTACCCACCCCATCATCACACCCCCTGGCAAAACAAATACTTAACCACACCCATCGCTTATACGACGTCATTGCCACGGGATATTTTCACCAATCCCAAAACACCTGACATGGTCGCCTGGAATTTGAAATATGGGGGGTATCATCGCGAACCAATTTATAGCCCCAGTGGTGATATTATGCATGATCCTGACTATCGGCTGCAAAACAATCCCGACGATGTCGCCCGAGCCAAAGCGGGCCGCCCCCACGTGTATGAACTTTGGAGCGTCGGCCCCAATCAAAAATTAGACTATAATGTCGGCTCCATTCAAGGGTTTACGTATTACAATGCCAGCAACGGAATTCAAAGCGTCGGTGATATCGTCTGGGTAAGACCATGAAAACTCATCATGCTCTTTATTGCTTCAAAAGGGAGGTCTATACCTCCTCGGAGGCCGGCGCTCCCGCGGGAATTACGGAGCGCGGGCATCCAAATGCGTAAAAATACACCGATTGGCATATAACCAAAAAGATCATCGGAAATCCCCCCCCAGGGAGGGCGACGCTCCCGCGGAGCCGGATCGCATCAGTAACGACCCATAGAGAAGGTTGATAAACCGTGACACAATCATCATGAAATAACGAATACAACCAGGAGAAAAAAATGAAAACACCAACGAACCAACAATCAAACACCTCATCCCGCCGTGGATTCTTAAAAACATCCGCAGCCACCCTGACAATGGGTGCATTGAGCGGAACAGCCATTCCCCAGCATGTTCACGCCGCAGGCAGTGATATAATCAAAATTGGTATGATCGGCAGCGGCGGACGTTGTACGGGGGCTGCCATTAATACCATGCAAGCCGATTCAGGTGTCCGGCTGGTGGCCATGTGTGATTTCTTTAAGGACCGTGTCGATAGTTCGCGCAACGCCATCAAAAGCAAATTTCCTGATAATTACGCCGTGGACGATGATCATGTCTTCTATGGACTTGATGGCTATAAACATGTCATCGAAAGTGATGTCGACGTGGTTCTCATCGCCTGCGCCTCCATGTTTCATCCCCGCTATGCAAAAGCAGCCATTGACGCGGGAAAACATGTCTTCGTCGAAAAACCTCATGGAATCAATCCAGCGGATATCCGCCTGATGAAAGAAACCTGTGAACTCGCCAAAAAGAAGGATTTGTGCTTGCTATCGGGTTTAATGAACCGCTACGTACCCGGTGTCCAAGAAACCATGAAGCGTATCCACGACGGTGCGATTGGTGACATCATAGCCATCGAGGAAAACTACTTGCGTGCACCTTATGTTGTGCGAGGCCGTAAACCGGGTGACTCTGAATTGGAATACCAGTTCTGGAATTGGTATCATTTCACCTGGCTCTCGGGCGACGATGTGCCCCAATCACTCGTGCACAATCTCGACAAATCACTTTGGGCGTTGAATGGAAAACTCCCCCTCAAAGCACGCGGTCTTGGTGGACGAGCCTCCTCGTTCGGCGAACAATACGGCGATGTGTTTGATCATAACTCCGTCATTTATGACTTCGAGGACGGCACAAAAATCTATGCCTATTGCCGAACCGAACACAATTGCTATAACGAAGTCTCTGATGTTATCCTGGGAACCAAAGGTAAGTGCGATCTTCTACGTTACCGCATCACTGGTGAAAACAACTGGGCATATGAAGGCCCACATGGCAGTGGCTTCGTCAATGAACAAAAGGATCTGTTCAACGCCATCCGCACAGGCCGGAATTTGGTCAGCGATTACATGGCCAACAGCACCATGATCACCGTGCTGGGACAAATGGCGGTTAATTCGGGCCAACAACTGACCTGGGATCAAGTCTACAATTCCGATTTCACCTTTGGCCCTACAGAAGTCAGCATGGATATGGAACCACCCAAACGCCCCGGCCCCGATGGAAACTATCCCATCGCCGTTCCTGGTGAGACAAAGGTGCTTTAAATAATTTATCTATATATAATGCCAGGACAGGTATCCCCCTGACCTGAGGTCATTTCTAACTCATTATGTATATCTGGGAGGGCGACGCTCCCGCGGAGACGTTTTAAAAACATCTAAACAACATCAAGAGGTGACAGAATGGTTAATATCAGCTTTCATACCGATGCATTTAATAGCGTAAATTGGAACTTCGAACAATGCCTTGAATGGGCACAACAACATAACTTGACACTAATCGAACCAGGAATGATCGATGGGGTGGCCTATATCCAATCATTAGGCTATTTTCCCCATATATCATTGAATGAAGATCCCGTCCTCTGGCGAAGGAAAATGGATCAATATGGCGTATCCTTCAGCCAGTTGGATGCCGCCTATCCCCTAAGCCGCATGGATGGTTTAACCATTGGCGTCGCCTATATTCAAAACACCATTCGTTGGGCAAAATTAGCGGGCTGCCCATTCGTCGACACCACTGACGACAAGGTATGCCCCGAAAGCATGACCGATCGTGACGGATTGCAGGTCATGAAAATGGCCTATGGCGAGATCCTCAAAGTGGCTGAAGCACACGAAGTTACCGTCAATGTCGAACCGCATGGTTACTTCACCACCAATCCCGATTTTATGGATGAAATCCTCAATTTCTATGACAGCCCCTTTCTGCAAATGAACATGGATACCGGAAATACATTCATTGCAGGACACGATCCCGTGGCATTTGTCGAACGTTTTAAAAACCGCATCAAACATGTGCATATCAAGGATGTCAGCGAAGACCTCGCCAAAGCGGCGCGAGGTGAACAAACCGGCATCGCCCTAAGCGAATGCGCTATTGGCGACGGTGTAAACGCGGACAACATTGAAAAATGCGTAAAGATTTTGCTCGATAACGGTTATGACGGCGATTTCAGCCTTGAATGCGGTGGCGGCGTATTGGAAAAATCATTACAGTGGTTTAGAGGCATTGTGGGAAAGTAAGGGGACGATCATGAAACAATGGCTTATTCTATTTCTATTATCCCCCCTGTTGCTCTGGGCGGATAATCCTGCTTTTCATTTGAAAGAAAAAGGGGTCTATACCTTCGAGACCGACAGTGTAAAAGGGATATTAAACGCAGAAAACAATCCCCAGGGGATTGTTTCACTCATCGATCTCAAAAATGAAAAACAAGCCGCCCACTCTCCAGGGCTAATGGGGTATTACCGCTTGTTATCAACCAATTCCCGCTGGGGAACCTCCTTCCGGCAATGGCCCAGTCAGGCGGTTTTGAAAGAAGATGGATCAGTGGAGATCATCTGGCCTCACGCCGAAGATCACCCCGTGGAGCTGAAAGCCACCTATAAATGGGTAAGTCAAAATACGCTCGATTTAAAAACAGAGATGACCGCCAAACGGGATTTAAGGCGGGCGGAACTGTTTATGGCATCCTATTTCGCCCAGGGGATGACAGCCTTTATGTATGCAAAGCCCACCCGCCATTCACCCGCCAAACCGGAATTCATCCCGGCATGGGTGAATCCCATTTTAGACGGCGCTTACTTGGCATTTCCACGTGACGCCCAGGCTGCCCAATTGTTTTATGATGGACGCTGGGAACGTGGCCCGCATCCCGCCCATTTCGCCGTCACCCGCTTTTATGCTCAACCCTTGGCCATGCGGGTGGATCAGAAAACGAAATTCACCGTCGTGTTGATGAGCCATCCGAAGGCCTGTTTCGGCGTTGAAATGTCTTATGACAAAGAACCACCTGATGGAGTATCAAGCCACGGCTCGATTTACTTCTCCCAATTTGGCAAAAACCTAACCACAAGCCAAACCGCAAGCACCCTCACCCGTATGGTAGTAGGCCATAACATCACAAAAGAGACCGCAGTGAAACAATTCCACCAATTCATGAAAGAAACAGAATAGATACACCTATAAACTCAACACTGAGTAACAAAAGTAAGCCAGCAGCAATCGCTGCTGGCTTTTCTTCATTTAGCCGTCATATCTCAACAGTGCAAGTTTAAATACTTTCACAACCCAAATCGCATGATATCACCATTGGATGTAAGCCCATTTGAAATCTCAAACGGTGCCAAATCCCCTCCCCCAGCCGCTTCAAAATCACCATCAGGACCATAACTCATCAACGCCCATAAATCATTGGGACTTTGCTGACCCTTAAAATGCCTTCCCAAACTATTGGGATTTCGATAATTATCCGCAAAATTGGGTTCCCAATACGGATAGGTATTAACGGGATCAGAAGAAGCAAGCTGCAATTCTGCTTTATTGAATTTATCCTCCGGCACCGATGACATGTATGGAACAGGCGTTGTCAACTTCGATAGGCGGGCAAAGCGTGACATTTGATTCCCTTGGCAGCTCCCGGAGTAACATCCTTGGGTATATGTGCGAGGGGCTTTGTTATTGTCAATGCGATAACTTTCGATGGCGGTACCAATGTTACGCATATCCGCCTGGGTGGCAGAGATTTTCGCTTTAATCTGAGCATTGATAAAATTCGGTACCGCAATGGCCGCCAGGATACCAATAATGGCTACAACGATGAGAAGTTCAATCAAGGTGAATGCATTTTTTCGATGCATAAAATAGCCTTTCTATCAGAAAGAATGAATAAGATTTGATTAGAAGTTTATTCGATTTGCTTGAATTTGACAGGTCATAAATGATTATGAACCACTAAAATGAAAACTTTTTACATGCTTCCCTTCCACCAAATCTTCATCCAATCACACTCAACCACTTTTCTTTGATGGACAATCCACCTCAATCCATTAATACAAAAAAAATGCAATAAAAGATTGACATGATGCGATCTTTTATGAGAAGATTGTTAACAATCATGGCAGGGATTCAGATTTACTCGTCAACAATGGGTAAAACTGATTAAAATATATCTTTCACAAAAACTGGAAGGAATACATCGATGTTCACACACAGGAAACACTTCATTTTCATCGCAGTCTTGTTTGTGGGGGCCATCGCCATTGCCATTTCTCTGACAACTCCATTCATTACTCAAGCCCAAAGTTCAAACCCAAATAGCCATTCTATCACATATGAATATGATAGTGCGGGCCGCCTTATTCGCGCCACGTATGGAGAGCAAATGCAAATCCGCTATACCTACGACTCCGCAGGTAACCTGCTTCGCCGTGAGGTTGTGGATGCCCAAACAGCAGTGCGCAGTTGGTACGAACATGATTAATCACCTCAAATCTTTCTTCCCCTGTTAGTAAATATTTCAACACCATACACAACAAAGGACACAACCATGAAAAACCAATTCCTCCACTCCCTCATTTTATCATTCGTGTGCGTTTCTTTATCTCTTCAATCAAGCCATGCCTTGGAAATTGTCTACTTCGGTGGAAATGTGGTTGATATCGAAGTGGGCTATAGCTCAAAAGTATATAAATACAATCTTTTTCGGGATGGAGCGCTTCTCCAATCCAACATGATATCCTCGGAAGAATTCATTTATTATAGTGATTCAGTTGAACCAAATTCCCAACATACCTATCAGACTGAAATCTTCAAATGGGACTACCGTAAAGAAATATGGGTTAATGGGGGAAAGTCAGACCCCTTGGAAGTCGATACCAGCTTTTATGGTGGAACATTGTATAACAAAATAGGAAACCGGTTTAAACGAAGTCCCGTAAAATGGAGCGGCGAAATACGGACACGTCAATATTTTAATCTCGTAAACGGCTTGCTGGAAATCGAGCGTGGATCAACGGTCGAAATCGATGGGAATTTTAGCATTTATGCTGATGCCGAAGACTGGTACACAAGTTCCAATGCAAGCTTCCTGGTTCGCGATGTAACCTTCACCGTTTCCGAAAATCCCGATTCATCACCCGGCATATACATCTATGGGTATGATGGAACACAAAAAAACAATTCTCCCATCGAAGGATGCTATTTTTATGGTGTCAATATAAGGACAAACCACTGCAAATCAATGCACATTAACAATAATTTTCTTTCCGGACGAGGGGCGGGAATTTATACCTCCTCGTATGATCGCAACATATTAATTCAAAACAATAGAACTCTTGGAGGCAACACCTACATAAGCATCAGTGGTGAAGAATGCGAAATCATCAATAATAAAATCTATGGCATGAATATTGATGGAACAGATCATTTTGCCCAAGGGAATGAAGTGGATGATCGACTGTTCATTCAAAGCCAATTTAACGTGATTGAACATTGCCGTATGAAAGAATTGGATATCAATGGATCGGATAATTATGTTGAATTCTGTACGATTGAAGGCTACCCCTACGAATCCCATCCAGAGGTTGGTGCAGTCTCTATTACCTTTGGGAGTAATAACATCATTCAAAATTGCACCATTCGCAACAATGGTAGTAAAGGAATAATACTGTCACGTGAAGCAAAAAATAACATTATCGCTCACAATATCATTGAAAATAACCGTGTTGGCATTGAGATATATGGCCAATATCCCGATATGATTTGCAGGGAAAATAAGATTTTCGATAATATAATCCGAAACAATTCCAGATACAATGTCCTGGATGATGGCGAGGATAACCAATGGAGTGAGGATTCCTTGTATCAAAACAGAAACATCGTGGGGGGCGAATTCATCGGGGGGAACTACTATGGTGATTACGAAGGTTTGGATGTAAATGGCGATGGCATCGGCGATACACCCTTCACCATTCCTGGAACCGCAGGCTCGGTTGATCCCTACCCATTGCATGGTTTAATGGGTTACCAGTTGGAAACAGTCATCCTACCTGAACAAGGAGGAAACGTGAGTGTTTCGCCCCGCCCCCAGGATGGCGTCTACGAAGAAGATCAACAAGTTACTCTGACCGCATCACCTGAAGAAGGTTATATCTTTGAACAATGGTCAGGTGGTGTTAACAGTCAAAACAATCCCGTCACTCTTACCATGGATCGGGATAAACGTGTTTTTGCCATCTTTACACCAGAAGCGGAATCCGGAAATGGTGCTCATGGTGAGTTGGAGGATCCGGTCAATACCGCCACAGGTGAATTCTATTTCGATATGCCTTTGATTGACTTGGGTGGCCCTCTCCCACTTACTTTCAGTTTATATTATGGAAGCAATGTCTATAAAAAAGAAACCTTAATGCAAACCTTTGGCCCCACCCTGGGATATAACTTTCTCCACAACTACAGCATGTTTTTTCAACCTATCCCCAATCAGCCCAGGGTTAAGGTTTTCTGTAAAAATGGTCGAAGTATAACCTTTCAATGGGATCCCATAAATATAGGTTGGAAACCACGAAATAAAGAAGACATTCCCTTCAAACTTGCCAAAGTGCTGGATGGCTGGCTTTTTAAAGATCCTTCGGTTGGCAAGATTTTCAAATTCAGGCTGGATGGCTTATTACGTTATATTGAAGACCGGAATGGAAATAAACTTTCACTGATTTACGACAGCAATGAAGTGTTAACCTCCATCAACGATGGATTGGGACGTGAGCTTAACTTTGAGTATGACCGTTCAAAATTAACCAGAATAACCGATGGTTACGGAAGAGCTTTCACTTTCATCCATTCGGATACCGGATTATTGACATCGGTCGTAGATCCATTGGACCGTGTAACCCGGTTTGAATATGATTTGGAATCAACAGCCCCTGGCTTAATCACACGCATTATTCAACCCAAAGGCAATAGCCGCATGGAGCAAATCTATGATTTCGCAGGACGGGTGATGACGCAAAACGACGCGCTGGGGAATTCAACCAATCTCGATTTTAAAGAAGATGGATCAACCCTCATTCATCGACCGGATGGATCAACCATTTCTCAGATTCATGAAGGGAAACGTAAATTAACACGTGCTGTGGATGAAATGGGGCTGACAGCCCATTTGGAATATGACGAACACAACCGGCGTACGTCTATCACCGACCGGCTGGGTGATCAGGCAAATGTCGATTGGGATGCTGAATCCGGATTTGAAGCCTCAGTCACCAATGCCAGTGGGGACACAATGGATTACGTGTATACCGAGCAGGAACAAACAATCTTTGGCGCTCCTTTTGTTTTCCACAATTTGATTCGCGTGAATCACCCCGATGGCAGTTTCGTTGATTTTTCTTATGATGATCATGGTAATCTCTTGACGCGATCCGATGCCCAAGGAAACACCTGGACTTACACCTACAACAATAAAGGACAAGTTCTTACCGAAACCAATCCGCTTGGTGGTACTACAGCAACGTATACCTATAACGAAGATGGAACGATGGCCTCACTGGCTCTCAATAATGCTGAACCAATCACCTTCATATATGATGAAATGAAACGCCGCACCCGGACAACACATCCGGATGGCTCGTTTATGGAAGTCAAATATGATCTAACCGATCAAATCATTGAACGGTTGGATGAAAATGGTGGCTTGCATCTATTTTCATATGATCCAAATGGCAACCTGATAACCGCACATGATCCCTTGGGGAATTCCACTCGCTATCATTACGATGCCTTGGACCGGCTTAATATCATTGAAGATAAAATGGGGCAGAATACGGTCTTCGAATATGACAATATGGGACGCCGCAAGACGATTATCGATCCCACTGGCTTCACCACTCGTTTTCATTTCAATCCCAATGGATGGCTGTCTCAAATAAAACAAGGCGGATTATCCATTTTTAAACACTATGATCACGAAGGCGTTCTGGTATCACAATGCTCTCCCGCCAATGCAACAACGACCTATAAAAGTGACTTGCAAGGACGCCTGACAGCCCTGGTCAACCCATCAAATCAACAAACCGTTTTTAACCGTGACGCAATGGGCCGGATCACATCAATCATCGATCCGTTACATCAAAAAACCGACTTTGCCTTCAATAACCGAGGCTTGCTTTCAAGCGTCACACTTCCTGAAGTCGGTTCTGTTAATTATGAATACAACCCGCTGGGATTACTATCCCGCATAGTCGATTTAAATGGAACAACATGGAATTATGATTACACCCCCACAGGTCAACTACATTCACACACTGATCCTCTCGGTAATCAATGGACCTATTCATATGATCCACGTGGCCGTATGAGCCAAACCAACTACCCGGATACCACTTCCTTAACTCTATCCTACGACGGGATGAATAACATTACCGAAAAACGCTTTAGCAATGGCCCAACCCTTTCCTATACATTCAATGAACTAAATCTCTTAAATGAAACCAAAGATTTAATCCTTGGGTATGATCTGCAAGAGCGATTAACCCAAACCACCAGCGCAGGTATTGTGTTTGACGCCACATATGATAGAGCCGGACGATTAGTGGGCGTTGGATACAATGGCAACCAAATGACCGTCACCTATGAATACCATGCTGTCTCCGGATTGCTGACCCGTGTATCAGACAACATGACCGGTACATCACTCGAATTTGATTACGATGATGGCGGGCAATTAATATCCATTACCCGTCCCAATCAAATCAATACATCTTATGGCTGGGACTCTGCAGGCCGTTTGATAGAAATCCAGGAAGGGGAGTTGATTGACCTGCAATACACTTTGGGTGCATCTGGAAAAGTGAGCAAACTCGATGCCGTCACTCCAGCCGGTGATCCACTCGAAATACTGACACGGGAAATGGAATTAAATCAGTTCGATGCCGCCTCTCAACTGAAAGGGAATGGGTATCAATACGATACCCGGGGGCGATTGATCTTTTCACCAAACCACCAGTTCACCTGGAATGGCGCCTCACAACTGGCTCAACTGAATGACATCACTTTTGACTATAACGGACTAGGCGCTCTGATCGCCCGCACGGAAAATGATGTTACCACTCAGTATTTCTATAACAATGCCATCAATATGACACCTATCGCAGCACAAAAAATTCAAGGAGAGGATCATTTCTCCCGCTTTTATGTTTGGACACCGGGGGGAAGTTTATTATATTCCATCGATCTAGCCTACAATAATGCCGTGCAATATTACCATTTTGACCGCAATGGTTCCACACTGGCACTGACAGATGCTTCCGGTACAGTAACTGACGCTTATGCTTACACACCCTATGGACGCCTTTTAATCCATCAGGGTGAAAGCAACCAACCATTTCAATATGCAGGCCGTTGGGGTGTTCGGGCTGAAAATGGGGATATTTATGATATGCGCAATCGCTACTACGATGCGCGTACAGCCCGCTTTATAAGCCGTGAACCCGATTGGCCCCGCACCAATGAGGCAAAACGTATCAACCCCTATGCTTATGCGCTTAACGATCCAATCAATACCGGTGACTACAATGGACTCGAACCCACACTGGCTCCCGATGGACAAGGTGGATGGGTTGGTACAGTCAGTGGCCATCATTACAACAGTTACCTTGAGGGTCTCGGCCATGAAATGGAATTTGTGAACGATATGGCGTTACCTTTGGATGAACTGATCCAACAACGTTTCGAAGAAGACGCTCAGGATGGCGTTATTGATTCAGACGAATGGGAACGAACCATGCAACAAACCATTCAAGATTGGCAGCGTATAAATCCCGTCGACGAATCGCAACTCTCGCTTAATGAGCTGATGGAATGGCGTATGGCAGCTCAATCCGGTTGGTCGGGTGATGAAATGGATGAAATGTACCGAAACGCAGTTGAAGACTGGAAACGCTGGCATCCACGAGATGAATCTCAAATGACGATAAACGACTTCATTAAATGGCGCCTTTTAGGCACTGGTACATTAGATGCTGACCGGTTGCGCGAATTGATCCGGGAATGGCAAACCATGCACATGGGTGAACGCGTCTCGGTGGAAAAATGGCTGGCACGCTATGGTTTAATCCGTTAATCCATTTTTCTATTACCGGTTTTGGGTTATCGTTCTACCCGATAGACCACTAACAACCCGGGTTTTTGAGGATAGACATCGAATACCGGATCGAGTATGTCGGCTTTCGCCTTGTTCATCCATTGTTTTAAACGATCACCAAGCGGCCAACCCAACGGGCCATAACCATTACTTAAACGCCTTAATTCTGATTCGTTGTATACAATATGGGTAACGGATGCAGGCAATCCATCCTCCAGTGGATGGTGATTAAATACCGTCGGTGCAATGGCATTGAATTGAGCACCAAAGGTTTGCGCTTCTCCGATAAACAACACATCCCCCATGCGCACGTTCTTTTGTTTTTGCTGATTGAGCCATTCAATCGCCCGAAAATGGGGCATCGATTCGCTGATATATTCCTGCTCAAAGGTTGGTGAGAACAAATAATTAACCGTACTCTCTTTAGCCACTACACTTGTAATCACCCAGAGTTGAACAGCAACAACCCCCAACACAACGATATGAACCAATCGCCTTAAACTATCCATGGGTATACGACTCAATCCATATACCGTCAAAATCGCCAGGAACGGTAAAATCGGTGCTAAAAACCGGTCATTGCGTTGAGTCAAGAAAAACCATGCGATATAGGCCGCCAACATGAAACACCCCATACGAAATAGAGGGTGTTTCCAACTCACCCATAACAATCCGGGGAGACCAATCAACCATAAACAGCTAAAACCAAAGGATATGGATTGCGCTCCAAAGCTTTTCTTGAGCGGTATATAAAGTAAATTGGTTAACATTTCCGATAATGTTTCCTGCTTCGCCGAATGAGCGGCACCAAACAGCTCTGCATAGATTTCTGGCTCCCCCCCGAACGTTTGAGTGAATAAAGGGTAAACTGGATTACTATACAACACAAAATTACGCACAAGCCAGGGCGCAAATACGAGGAAAGAAAACACACATATAATCATAAGCGATTTGAACCACTTCCAATTTCGATTCATAACGATATCCACAGAGAACATCACTAAAAAGGGAAACAAAACCGCCGCCACGGCGATATATTTCGCCCCCAAGGCAAATCCCAATGCGATAATGATCATCACGAGATCTACCGTTTGTTCTGATTCCCGAAAGCGTTCATAAGCCACCAGTAATACCACAACAGCGGCCGCCAACGCCAGATCGATATTGGCCTGGACAATCAAACGCACCACCAATCCAGTCGATAAAAACACTAAAACCGCCATACCTGAAAAACGGTTCATTCCCCACCGCCGCAAGAGTAACGTTATACCATACGCAGCAATCATCGCGAACAACAGGTTGACCACCGTACACCCCGCTGCGCTTTGCGAAGCCAGCGGCCACATATAAATTAATTCCACATTCATAGGGAACGCGGCGTAGACATTATAAGGAAACGCCGTCCAGCCCCCTGATTGTAAATACACCTCCGGAACCCGAAGGTGATATTCATGAGCATCATAATTAATATAAATTTCACTGGCTGGCGGCAGCAATGCCACCCACACCAGCATAAAAACTACAAAAAGCGATAAAACCTTCACCCCCCACTCGCCATTCAAGGCTATCGAACCAAATTCATGTTCCTGCTTAACAAGTAACAAACTTTTCCACCAATTCCAATGAAGCAGCAAGATCAATCCGGATAAAGCAATCAACACACCAGGATAAGCAATGCCAAAAGTTAAAAGTAAAAACGCAAATGCGCTCGCCAGGCCAAACGCTAAAAAGCAGGCATACAACCAGATATAACAGGGCTCATCTTCCTTCGAGTGATTGACATAGTCCAGTATCCGCCGCGCAGGAGCAATAAATACCACCAACGGCAACATCCCCAACAGTAATGTCCTCAGATGCAATACCGGCCCAATAATTACTGGATAATTAAG
Source organism: uncultured bacterium (assembly GCA_964517495.1). Lineage (GTDB taxonomy): Bacteria > Hinthialibacterota > Hinthialibacteria > Hinthialibacterales > Hinthialibacteraceae > CAZFER01. The sequence continues at coordinate 63,422 of CAZFER010000010.1, forward strand.
TAAAAGAAAGATAACACAAACCAGGAGGGGTATCGATATGGAAAGGTAAAAGAATAACCGGTTCATTTGTATTGCAACGAATCCAAATAGCCCTGCAGCATCCAGGTGGCGGCTGTTTGATCAATCACTTTCTTGCGCTTGGCGCGCCGCATATCCGCTTCCAACAGCGAGCGTTCAGCCGCATGGGTGGAAAAACGTTCATCCCACAATTTGACCTTAACTTCGAGCATGTCCCGAAGTTTCCCAGCCAATGCTTTTGCATTTTGCCCCATCTCACCCAATGATCCATCCAAACGCTTGGGCAGCCCAACCAAAACGGTAACCACCTTTTCAGCTTTCACAATTGCCTGGATTTCGTTGCGAAGTTCCTCCTCCGTTTTGCATTCAAGGGTACGATAGGGTTGAGCGATAATTTGCATGCTGTCAGATAACGCCAATCCTACCCGCTTCTGTCCATAATCAATCGCCAATATGCGTCCATTAATGGTCATTATCAACCTGAAATAAGGAATAATTTACTGAGTTCTGGCAAGAGAATGTCTTGCGTGGTTGAGTGGTATCCTTCTTAATCTCTATCTCTTGGTTCAACGTATCTTCCCACATCTTCACGTTACCCCTTTTTGTCCCCTGCACAATTGAGATGTCATGGGGATGAATGGTAATCGATCCTGCATAATTTTGTTGTAAAAAGAAAAGAATTGTTTTCCCGGCCAAATAAGCTTCCACTTCGTGTCTTAATGAAGGGTGCCACGGTCCGGCAATCACTTTATTCGCTCCATCTCCCGAATCATCTGACAATGCCAATCCCACCCGTGCGATGGCAATGCCATGCCGGTGACATTGTCTATAAGCAAATGCACACTGTTCGAGCGCCTCGTGAAACTCCATAGGTAGATAAGCACCACGTTCATACAAACGCTCCAGCGGTGTTCCTTTTAAAACCAGGGTAGGTGCAATTCGTACAAATGCGGGCTGGATTTTTAAGGTTTCTTCCACCGTTTGCCGCCATGATTCAAAACTCTGCGTAGGGAGGCCGCACATCAAATGCATTCCCAGTTCAAACCCCCAATGTTTCACCCGTTCACATGCCTGCCGTCCCGTTTCTGCTGAATGCCCTCGCCCGCTTTTTTGCAGCACACGGTCATCAAACGACTCGATACCCAACTCAATGGTCCGTACTCCACGTTCTTTCAAGTAGGCCAATGTGTGATCATCCACCTTATCAGGCCGGGTGGAAATACGAACACCCAGCACATTCGGTTGGTTTAAGTAAGGTGTAACCTGATCAAAACATTGGTCCATCTCTTCCATCGGCAAGGCACTAAACGTCCCTGCAAAAAAGGCAATCTCCCACTCCTGCGCGGATGATTGACATCCAAGTGAGTTTAAGCGATGCTCCCACTCCGGTTTTTCAGAGGGTTTTCCCACCACCAATGGTTGATTGCAATACACACATTGATGTGCGCACCCCTGGTGGGGAAGATAAAGGGGCAAAACTTTCATAAATCTGTTATATCCTTGCCGCTTTCAATAAACTCGAGTGCGGCTGAGGCAGCCTCTTTTTCGGCTTTCTTTTTACTCTTCCCTTCCCCTATGCCGATTCGTTGTTTTCTGATATAAACCTCAACCACAAAATCCTTGTCATGATCCGGTCCTTTGGCTGATAACAAACGGTAGGAGGGCAGTACTCCATACTTTTTCTGGACCTGTTCCTGCAATTTTGATTTATAATCAACAATACTTTCACCCCGGACTGCTTTTTCGATCTCTTCCTCCAATTCATCCAATACAAACCGCTTGGATGCATTGATCCCACAAGAGAGATGAATGGCACCGACAATGCTTTCAAATAAATTGCCTAATATGGAAAAGCGTGTCCGTCCACCGGTCTGTTCTTCACCTTTACCCAAAAGCAAATATTCACCAAGCCCCAATTGGATGGCCCGCTGAGCCAATATTCGCTTACTGACCACGATCGATTTTATTTTGGACAATTGCCCTTCACGCAAGTCTGGATAACGGGTATACAAATCCTCTGTAACCGTGAATCCAACCACGGCATCCCCCAAAAATTCCAGGCGTTCATTGCCGAAATTCTCGCAATCCTCTTGCTCATTGGCATAGGAACTATGGCACAATGCCAGATGCAGCAGCGAGGGTTCGAGGTTTTCATATCCCATAGTTATGGCAAGATTTTCCATCTGCTCCAGGCGGATTTCATCTATGTGTGTTAGTTGGGCAGTCATTATACCTCACATATATAATTAGCTTCCAAATTAATTTGTATAAGGATATCAATTCAATAAAAAATCAAGTAAAGAAAGAGACTGTGAAGAAATGGAGGAGGGACTTCTTGCCGCTAAAAAACCTGTCGGCACGATGCCGCTTCTTCATTTCCACAGATTGCCTTACGATTCTATTGTATTCATCAATAAGCCGGCTATGGCGCTATCCCGGTCACTATACACCTTTGCCATTCGATCCACTTTACTCTCCAATAAGGCTGATCTCATCCGCGTATCCGGTTTAGCCAAAATATGGATTTTTAGGCCTTTTTCACAAGCTGTTTTAATCACCGTATACAGCATTCCGAGACCGGAACTAATATGGTAGGTCAAATCGGTCAAATCCAGAAGGACAAGTTTTTGCTTTTTGGCTAAATCCCGTATCGCTGATTCCAATCGAATAGCGGAATGGGTTCCATAATTACCAATCAATTTAATGGTCACCACCAAACCCGCTTCCGATACCTCGACTTTTGTACTTCCTTCATGATACACACCTGAACGGTATAAGTCAGCGAGATATCTTTGATCATCAGACATGATACGAACGGTGAATGATCCACGACCTTCCATTCGTGTCACATGGGCTTCAAAGGAATCCGGTGAAGATTGAATGGTTTCCTTTTCTATGGTCTCTCCATTCCACCCTTCCGGCACGGGCATCATGATTAAGGATTTCCCTTTTTCAATCTGATACGAGGTTCGCATGTCCGCTTGCAGATTTTTACGTCCCACCATCGATGCAAAAAAAACATCCCCTGTGCCTTTATCAATGCAAATATGTAATTTTCGTTCGCTCGCTTTCGCCATGTTCAACAAGACCGTTACGAAACCTGTTTTTCATTCTCCTCAAATTTTTACTATTAAATTGTATTTTAAAATTCAATCAGAATAAACGGTAGTAGACCATTCTGATGGGAAGGAATTATCAAAAAATATTGCAAAATAAGCCTTGTTCGATGTATTGTTGATCAATTTTTTATTATAACGTGTAAGTCAAATTCATCTTAGGATAAATGCAAATCACCCTTGATTTCATTTGTGAATGTTGGATACACAAATTTGAATGTTCTAATTTCTCCTAATCATGATGCAGAACCTTTCGTATGGATAACACTAAAAGATGATTTCCCAACGCACTCCAAAAGCCAAAGCATCCTCGTTGCCAGCACCACCGGGATTTGTGATATATTGAATATCGGGCCGGATGGTCATCCAACCAAAGAGTTGATATTTATAAAACAGTTCAATCGCCGTTTCACCACCATCAGGCAATCCAGCCTCTTCGCTAAATTCAACGTGGAATGCTCCAATTCCCAGGATGTCAGCATCCCGCGTGGGCAATGCGCCTATCCATTGAAGGCCTCCACCATAGTAGTGGCCAACATCCCAACGGTTTTCTGGCGCCCAAGCATATTGGGCGAATACGCCGATCCCTTGATCGTCTTCCTCTTCTGGATGCTCTTTCCAAACTGCTTGATCCACATTGATGTTAAAACCATTACTATCTTCAGCGATTCCGGGTTTGGGATTGAGTCTATCGAGCTTTTCAACATTGGCGCCATTCCACCAGCCGCCAAATCGAAAATGACCGGGATGGTTGGCGATGGAATAATGAAACGCTGGCTCAACCATAACCATAGGTCCATTCAAGTTATCCAGGATATTACCAATTGAACGCCCACCATCTGGACTCCCCTGATAGACGCCAACATTTATGGAAAACCAATCGACTGGTGCAACACCTACCACCACCCCCACATCTGGGTCGGGAAATGTCACCAATGGAATGGTTGGTGGAAATCCAGGTGAAGAATGGGCAAACTCCAGGCCATATTCAACATAAGCAAAATCTGCATTGGCATCCTGCTTACCCAACTTAATCCAAAGGCGATCATCCAGGAATGAATGGCGATACCAAAACTCCGAAATCTGCTTGTAATCATCCGCATCAATATTTGATAACACTTGATAATCACCCACATGATCTTCGGTTATCCCCCGGCCATGATGCTCTTGAAACTGAATAAAGAATGTTCCCCCTTCCCACCAGCCAGCAGCGTCGGTATCCAATTCGATATCCAGATTCAGCAAACCGTTATATGCGCCTGCATCATGGCTATTGATGCCTCCTTCAACATTGTGGAAATACTCACCTGTATAAAGCAGTTCAAACGCTACTCCCCGTTCTTCCAGCCACGGTTTGGCGCCACCCCAGTCTCCCAACAGATTTTCTCTATCCCAAAATGTCGAAGCATTTTCCATCTCATTTGCATGCCCCATCAATCCAATCCAATACACACAAAACATGATTATAATGGTATCCTGTAAGCATTGATACTTTCTCATTTATGCATCCACCTCCTGAAAAATAAATGATATATGGGCCCTTATATCGTTTTGAAACATCTACTTGCAATTTGAAATTAATTCAATGTAAATCTATTTCGAATGACAATCTCAGCCTTTAGATAACCTTAAAATACTCCTCCCCAATTGCACTAATCATGATAGCCATCCTGTTTGTTATCAAATGAAAACGAGATAAATATTTTACCTTTGGCATCAATACAGTTAACCCATGTTAATTTAATTGGTTAATCCATGTATGTCAAGGTAAATTTAATTGCTCCTTCACAGAACAATTGATATTAATCTCTATTCTTCCATGATCCGAATCCTCTCCCAGATGAGGTAGGTTAGTGCGTTGAATTTAGCATGTGAGAGAAAATTAGGTTTACGAAGTTGGCTTATAGACTGTCTTGGAGTTGCCTTTGCCAGTTGGTTGTATCAATCAGCATAGGAAGAGGTAATATAGGAAACCGAGAATAACTAAATGAATCGAAATTAAATAATTTGAGTGACAATAGCTGTTTTGATTCGTAGAACTAAATAGCGATCTATCAAACATTACTATAGCTGTTTAGAAGGATTGGAATTCTCATGCATGTTATTGTGGAAAACAAATACGTGGGAAGATTGTTGAGATTCTTGCTCGCCATGCTGGCACTATATTGTTTTTTGGAAGGCATAGATAAGCCTGGATACATGCAGGTCTCGGGTATATTTGCCGTGGCGTTTGTCCTCATTAAATAAACACTCTTAATTTAACCTAACCATCATTCTTCTATCTGATATCCTCACAGTCTCATCCGGCTAGCCAGTTTTTGCCGGTAGTGTTATCGTTTTTCTTCAAAGCTTAACCAATACAAAGAAGAACGAATAGATTATGCCATATTTAAATCGATTTCGGCTGATTGTTCCGTATTTGGGTTTGATCATTGTTTTCTTATTGGCGTGTGCGTTTTCGCCTATTCGGGATAATTGGCCGGTTTTTCTTGATATTGATAACCTGCTTGATATCGTCAGTTACACCTCAGTGCGGGGTATTTTAGCGGTAGGGATGACCTTCGTAATCATCAGCGGGGGGATTGATCTCTCGGTAGGATCAGTCCTTGCAGTTTCGACCATTGTATGTGCCCTTTCGTTGAGGGCGTGGGATATTGATCCCGCTGCCAGCATGAGCGTGGCGATTTTGTTTGCCCTGTTCTCAGGGGCGCTGGGGGGATTTTTTAATGGAATATTTACCGCGCTAGGCCGAATACAACCCTTCGTCGTTACGCTTGCCATGATGAGCATCGCCCGTGGGGTGGCAATGGCGCTTTCCAAAAATTACACCATAAAAATCCCTGAATCACAAAGCACTTTTTTGCAATTATCCGATAACATTTTCGGATTTATTCCAGTGCCTGCCCTGCTTTTTATTCTGGCGGTCATCTTTTTTCAGATTCTGCTTGTATATACCTCTTATGGGCGAAACATTTATGCCATCGGGGGAAACGAAACTGCCGCCCGCTTGGCAGGAGTGCGCGTAGATCGCCTTAAAATCATCACTTATGTTATTTGCGGAGCACTTGCCGCTGCTGCGGGCATTTTGCAAACCGCCAAAATGCACCAGGGTGATCCCAAAGAGGGCTTCGCCTATGAGCTGGATGCCATCGCGATGGTGGTGGTCGGTGGAGCCAACCTGATGGGGGGCAAAGGTGATGTGAAGGGAACCTTGGTGGGCGCGCTGCTCATTGGTATGATCGTTAATATCCTGGGTTTGCGCAACGTAGAACCCAGTGTACAGAAAATCGTTATCGGCGCACTGCTGGTGTTTGCGGTCGCCATCCAAACAGGAACATTTGTACGATTGGGGAGATCAATCATGAAACGTATTTCAGGCCTTCGCACTATTATTACCCTCGCAATGGCGGTGATTTTGATTGGCGGCATAAGCGGCTGTTCATCGGATTCTGATGCAAAGTACATCATCGGCTTTTCCCAATGCAATAACAACGAGCCCTGGCGCCAGGCCATGAACGATGCTGCCCGGCGAGAGGCGGCTAACCATCCTGAGATTGAGTTGCGCTTTCAGGACGCGGAACAGCGTAACGACATGCAAGTCAACCAGGTCAAACTGCTGATGCGCCAAGGTATCGATCTGCTGATTATATCCCCCAATGAAGCCGCGCCTTTAACCCCAATTGTTGAAGAGGTTTACAACGGCGGCACTCCCGTTATTGTGCTGGATCGTGGCATAAACAGTGACGCCTACACATGTTTTATTGGAGCCGATAACCGCGAAATCGGACGCAAAGCGGGGGAATTTATCGCAGATACCCTCAACGGAAAAGGAAAAGTGGTGGAAATCAAAGGGCTGCCTGGCTCGCCACCCGCCATCGACCGTAGTGAGGGATTTCGTGAAGTTATCAAAAAATATCCCGAAATCACCATTATCCATGATCCGGTCGCCAATTGGCTTCGCTCGGAAGCGGTGGATCAGATGAAGCGTGTTTTACAAGCCCAGCCTGAGATTGATCTTGTTTATGGGCATAATGATCCTATGGCGTTGGGAGCCTTTCTGGCCGCCGACCAGGTGGGCCGTGCTGATGAGATCAAATTTGTGGGGATCGATGCGCTCGCCGATGAAACCGGTGGAATCCAGGCTGTCATAAACGGCCAGCTGGACGCCACCTTTTGGTATCCTACCTGCGGCCAGGAAGCCATCGAAAACGCGGTTAAAATCCTGAACGGTGAAAACGTGGAAAAAAACATCCGCCTTCCAACCGCCCTGATCACCAAAGAGAATGCCCAGGAATGGTTGGATAAATTAGGTGGAAGTGATCAGTCATAAACTTCGAAATTCAAAATGCCTGATGGTTTTCCCATATAGTCTCGAGCATATTGTGCGGCCCAATATCCTGAATTGATTTCTCCTTCGAAATCGGGATATATCATATAGTTACCTGATAGAATCAGGCCATTTTGACAGGATTCATGCAATTGTTTCATACGATGATATGCCCCAACCGGAAGGAACGGCTCGGTTTCATAATTATAATAGGTAACAAATCCGAATATGCTTTCCAAAGGTATATCTTGCGCATCGGGGAATACCTTATTAAGTTCTTGAAGTATAAACATGATCTGTTCCAAATATTCTTCGACATCAACAGCATCGAAATCGATATCAAAAAATTCCTCATCGCTGTAACGCTTGGGAGACAGAAATAAAGTGAGTGAATTTCCCTGAATGGGAGTGGCTGGATCGGAATCGCGAATCACCCACTGATCGTCGAATATATCTGTAAAAAGTAGATCATCTTGAACGGATAAATCAAATGCGTGATCGAAAATGGGCTGCTCACTATACAATTGTAATGTTATGGACGAACGATAAGGTATCTGATCCAGACGTTCGATTTGTTCCTGGCTAAATAGAGAAGGCGCCACTTGCGCCACGTCGGACGCTGGCGCTGTGAGTATAACAGTGCGAGCCGCTAATGCATGGCGTTGTTTCGATTCATCCTCGCAGGTCACGATGTAACGATTTTCATCCTTGATCACCTCCAGCACATTTACATGAGATTGAATGATGTTGCCAAAAAAGGAGGCCATCGCTTCAGGAACCGCGTACTCGTCGGCAATGACATAGGCATTTGGTTCATCCAGGACTGCCGGTTTGTTATTTGAATCGGCTTGAACCGGCTCAAAATCCTTAAACGCATTTCCAATTTTCGCAAGCAGGCTTAACGCGGAGATTTCACTTAGATTCGCGCCGAAATACCGGCGGCAAATCACGTTATAGCGTTCTGAATATGCCTGTGAAAACAGGTGGTCAGTGAACCATTGCGCCGCGCTGATATCATCGAGTTGGGCCACAGGTGAATTAAAATCCAGTTCGGGCACATCGTGGTATTGTTGATAAACCGATTGCACTGTATTGACAAAACGGTTGAATTCTTCGACATTGCTCTGCTCAATCAGCATGGAGGCCAGACCGTCCAGGTCAAAATAGTATTCACCGTTATATTTATAAGCATAAACAGGCGAAGGAATTTTCCATATTTCCAGTCCCAAACTATCAATCATTTTGCTTAATGGAGGTTGTTCATAACCCTCTGTTTCGGATTCGTAGGGGAACATTTCATATGGATTAGTACGACAGCTCCAACCTGGTTTTGAAGACCGTTCAAGCACTTTGACGTCATAATCTCTTAAAAAATAGGCGGCGGTAAATCCATGCCAACCTCCACCGATGATGATGACATCATGTTCGGATTCAATTTCAATAGGGATTTCCTGTGGAAAAACAGGAATTTGTGCAACCACTATAAAAAAAATCAATAAGGAAAAATAGCCAGACCGGTTTAACATATTTTTTGCCTTTCAGAACGGTGGTCTTAAATCATTTAAAACAAGAGAATTTTGAACCGCAACGCCTTAGAGCATATTGTACCACATTTCCAAACAGAGATTCAATCAATATTAATAAAAAAAAAATTTTCCCTTGACGCCAAATTTTTAAGTTATAAAATGCAAATAAAGTACACTGATTTGGTAAACAATAAATTCTCATGAATAGTTACTCTCGCGGCTTAATTAGAAAGAACATCGCAATTCTGGCGTTGCGCGTCTATATTTTGACAACGCTGGTCGTATCTGTTCATGTTCCATTCCATCATAAACTTTCAACGAATCAGTCCCTCCTTACGGAAATATTATCCTCACCCAAAAGTAAATATCATGACCATGACGATGAACATGATTGTTTGCTATGCCACTTTGCGTACCTATCTCAAGACATAGCGAAACCCTCTTGCCACATCGCAAACATTACACTCACCTCTAAACAGATTTCATATAAATCAAATCCAATCTTTTATAGAATTTCCAACTCAAACGCCCCCCGAGCTCCTCCTATTTCTTGAAACATCTATTAACTTGGTTTCTTAATGTCGCCCAGAGTACATCTATTTAAATACTGTTGTATCTCTGTAAAGCTTGATCTATACCTGTATCTATTTAAAAAATCGTAACGTGTCAGTTATATGAAGGGAAATTGGAGTGAAATCATATAATCGATCCCCCTATTCCTCCCCCAATGAAATGGGGAAGGTTAGGAGGGGGTTAAAGGATTTTATTCACCGTTTTCATATCAACCCTCCCCTAGCCCCTCCCAGTCTTGGTAGGGGAATGGTGCTTCAAACGACTGACCACTTACAAATAATAAGGAGTTCACTATGAACATAAATCACAAAACTTACATCCATTTATCTTATTTACTATTATTCCTATACTCACCCCATGCTTACTCTCAAACCATGTTCAACGATGCCGCCACGTCTGCTGGGATACAAGGCGCAGTCAACAACCTTCAATTCGGTCTTGCCTGGGGGGATATCGACAACGATGGCGACGATGATCTATTCATTACCGCGAATCCATCAAACCAACTATTTCAAAACAATGGCGATGGCACCTTCACCGACATATCCGCTGACTCAGGCATCCAAGACGAAGAGATGATTGCTTCTGGTGCAGTATGGGGTGATTATGACGGTGACGCTGATTTGGATCTTTTTGTATGCAATATCGAATCCGCATTGGAAGAGGGCCATGAAATCGAAAACCGCTTATACAAAAACAACGGCGACGGCACCTTCACGAATGTCGCCGATGAGGCTGGTGTCAGCGGACACGAAGAACATCATCACCATGATGATCATCCTCCAGAAGAAAATGAACATGAGGATGAGGATGATAACGGCGGATCGGTAAGCGCTTCATGGGCGGATTACGACAACGACGGCGATCTCGATTTGCTTGTAGCCAATCGTCATCGTGGCCCACTGCTTTACGAAAACATGGGAGATGAAACCTTCCATCCTGCCAACGAAGAAGCGGGTTTGATCCTTGAATCCCACCATCATGAAGATGACGATGACACTGATCAGGAAGAGGAACACGCCCAAATCGGTGTCGAACATGGCGCATGGGGAGACTACGACAATGATGGCGATCTTGATCTTTACTTAAGTGTTGCCGTCATCGAAGAACACGATCATGACCATAACGGAACAAGTTCCTTATTACAACAAGACGATCACCATGATGAATCTCCCAAAACCGAAAACCGCTTCTTCGAAAACAATGGCGATGGAACCTTTAAAGATCGTACCGATGAACTTGGATTGGGTGATCCCAATCATGCCGTAACTCACTGCGCCTTGTGGGGTGATTACAACAACGATGCTTACCTCGATCTCTTCGTTCTTAACCTTGGTTCCTACAACAATGAAACCGCCGTGCCATCGCGCTTATATAAAAACAATGGAGACAAAACCTTCACCGAAGTTGCCGAATCCATTGGAATCACTGGTCAAATCTATCCCCTCGGCGCGAACTGGATCGATTTTGATAACGATGGCCACCTTGACCTCAGCATCATCAATCATCCCAGTCACGAGGATTTTCCCCCAGGCGTGTTCTACCAAAAACCCCACCCGCTGTTCCGCTCCAACGGCGATGGAACATTCACCAACATCAATGAGGATAAGGTCGACGCGTTGCTCGACACCGGAATTACTGACATCAACCATGTCATCGGCCTTGCCTGGTCGGACTACGATCTTGACGGCGACCTTGATCTTTCCATCACCGAGAATCATGGCGATGGGCCTTTCCTTCTCTACCAAAATCAAACCGCAGCCGTCGAGAATCAATGGCTTCAAATTGAATTGCGCAGCGAAGGCATGAACCGCTATGGCATTGGAGCCCGCATTGTCATAGAAACAGCATCGGGTATGCAAACCCAACAGGTAGGCGCCGGTAACAACAGTTTCGCCTCGCAATCCACCCAAACCGCCTGTTTTGGAGTTGGTACCGAGACGCAAGCCAACGTAACCGTCTATTGGCCCGGCAACATTCGTGAAGAATTTGGAACGCTATCAGCGGGAGAAAAACACATCCTCACTGCTGGCGAGGGAACCATCACTTCCATACCTTCCTGGCCATTGTATTAACAAAACCAACATGGGGGGGAGAAATTTCTCCCCCCTTTTTATCCAAGAGGTTTACCATGAAATCCAATACCGCGTTTACGCTAATCGAATTGCTTATCGTCGTCGCTATCATAGGGATACTGGCGGCCATCGCCGTACCCAATTTCCTCAACGCTCAAATCCGAGCGAAAATTTCACGGGCCGCATCCGATCACCAATCACTCTCCACGTCCATCGAAATGTACCGCCTCGATCAAGGCCAACCACCTCACTCCCCCATACTTGGTGGATCACATTTCTACAATTTCGCCTCACGCTTTATTCCCCTGACTACTCCCACATCCTACCTCGGTTCAATTCCCGAGGATCCCTTCCCACATCGCAGCAGCCGTGAGTTGGATCAAAGCATGGATCTCAAAAATACCGTACCAGGCGCCTATGCTTATGGATATTTTCGCGCCGATACCACCGGCCCGGGCGGACAATATGATTTCGGAACTCACAAATGGATGGTAAGTTCCAGCGGACCAGACGGCATGCTGGATTATTTCGCCTATTACCCACAAACCGTAACCGAAGGCGATGAATTATGCGCGGTCTGCAATATCCAAACCCCCAGCATCCGCCTTGTCGCCACGGTCTACGAGGCCTCCAACGGTCTACGCAGTTCAGGAGAAATCATCCGTTGGCACGGCCATTGAAAATAGTACCTTCTTTTTTCTCCCGCGTGCCTGCGCATGAGTGAAAATGCCGGGTGGTAAAGACAAAGTCAGCCTTTGATTCTCCTGCGTGTCCTTTTGTATTAAATCATCATCTTGCTATCCTTTTTTTTACTTTTTGCTTTTTGTTTCGGGGCGCCCCGGCATTGGTTATGGCCTGTTGGCCATGTTTTTTGAGATCGGTTGACCTATCCGCCTTACGGCGGGAAGCGTGCGTACGAGGAATGCGCTGGGTTACCGAATCCCATTGCCATAGCTGACCAAAACCCAAGCGGATGATTTTCGGCCGCCAAACCGAATTTTCCGGATTTCCGCTCCCAAACGGAAAGTCCAACATCCAGGTTAATGAACGCTCCAAGCCAAAGCGCTTACGTTTTTTGGATCGAGTGCCCGGTTTGCACCCGTTTCTACCATCCTGGAACGCTCGATCGAATGCCGCGCGGTTCATCCATTCGTTCGATATGAAGCGCTTTGGTGTACAACATGCTTCCACGAGATGGGTTTGCCCGGTCTCGCAGAGAAAAAAACTTCTCTACTAATAGAGATATATCAGAAAAAATGGGGGATTAAATGTGATTTTTATTTGGGGAATGGGAGTGTTAGTTTATATTTATCAGGGGGATATGAAGGGGTTAGATTTTTTTTTTCTGAATCATGATACCCAGGATGTTAAGGATTCTCAGGATATGGAATGCCGGGGGGGAGATCCTTGGCCGTATGTGGGGGTGAGGATAATGTCATTAAGTTTTAGGGGAGGTTTGAAACCTGCCCCTAATTGATTGGTGGGTTGTCGTGTTGATTTGTTAGAGGAAAACGGTATACGGGGGTGACTCAAGGGCTGACACCTTCTTTGTTTTGCCCTTGGCAGCCTGACGATCGTTCTGATTTGGATTTTCAATAAAGATCCCATCCAGTAATGAAGGAGACAGGATGAAGAACAATGGGAGTCGTAATGGATGCATTTTCAATAATGGGATTATAAACCAGCTCAAACGGACCTTCACCATAAGGATGGGAGACGCTTCCCCCTACTTTCATACCCTCAACCATGTATTTCCCATGCAAGGCAAAAATAAGTTCTTGTTTTGGATCCGTATCAGGTATTAAATTGAAATTGAGGTAGCCACCATCGGCTAATAAAATTGGTATCTGTTCATGTGAGAGGCAAATGTTTTGAAATACAATCAACATAAATAAACTTAGGATCATAACTGAATTCGTAACACGGTTAATGAGATAAAATAAGCATATCATGAAATTCATCCTATTTCCTCATATCGTTTTGTGCGGTTGCGCGGGTGCCAAGGGTAAAAGGTTTTTTTACTCTTGAAAACCACCTTTATTGTATCATAATCCACATTTCTCAGTAAACCATGTTCATGGTAATGAGCGAAAAATTGAATTTTAACTAAAATTCATCATTTTGTCTACCAGGGGTAGAATAAACGAGTTTCTACTTTTGACACCTGTGTACGGTAAAAATGATGAGTTACGCCGTAAATGGCACGGCTTTTAACCCACCTTACTTGGCTTTTTAATAGGATTGTGTTGGTGGATTTTTTATCAGGTGAAGGGAATGTAAAAGTACGCAATATATATTCAGCACATTCTAAATGCCACCAAATATCGATTGACTCCAAGTTCCAATAAAAGAAATGAACCAAAAGATATAAAAAAGCGATGATAAAAATATCAAATGGTTGTAAGTTTAACTTGTACATGTATTATTAAATATTATCTTATCCTCGTGAATTCATATATGAAATAAAAGGATTTTTATTGATGCATCTTCCATATTTTGCAACATGTAACATCATCTAACCATAAGTTAGCGGGATGAAAATAAAAAAGAGGTACAATCCTATTTGAAGGATTTAAACCAGAATCAAATTGTTTGATCATATTCAATTGTCTTAATTCAATGTCCTTTGTTGGATTTGAATTTCTCATTTGTTCTATTTTTTGTTTTGCCAATTTATGCCTATTTTGTAGGAAATACACTTTGTCAACTGCTGCTGTCATTAAGTCCCAGAGATCATTTTTATTCCATTTTACCCCTACATCGACAGTTGCTGTTTCTTGCCAATAAGATCGATCACAACCTCGAATGAGATGAATCGTAGAAGTCGCATCCCCTATTTCAGCCATTGCTGCTTGTATATTGAGGATCGCAATTAGACTATTATAATTGATGGAAGGTGCAATCACAGAGGGTTGTATATAGATATCTTCAAGGAAACTATATGCAATTTGAATTCTATCATCCTTCCATTCATCGATTGCGAGAACACACATCAAACGGATTCTTTTTTCAAATATCCTACCTTTTAAACCCATAAAAATATCATCTTTAAGAATGAAAAATAATTTATCTGTATTAATAGAATCAATAAACTCATTAAAATATGTTCGATTGTAATAGTTATTAAAGGAAAGAAAATCATCATATTGTTTTTTTGTTGTATTACTTTGCGAATAAACTGTTAGTGAAGTACAGATTAAAAAAAATAGTCCGAATGATAAATTTAGAAATAATCGTTTCATAATGTCCTCCACATTATTTTAATATGTCTTGAAGATCAAATCGGTGCAGGGAAATCTTTTTTATTTTAAATATTAACCATTATTTTAATAATTAAAAAATGGTTTCATGCCGAATCTTTTTATGTACAATTCAGATCTTCCTTCCAAGTTTGGCATAACGGTCTTTTTAAAATACCATGATTTTTGACATAACGAGTCCACAGATGAAGATTTACTATTTAGTTTTTTCTCGAAATCGATACGCCAAGCTTTTGCAAGTGGATGTCCCGAAAAATACAATCTGTCGAAGGAGGTTTCAACTAAATCTTTTATTACCGCATTCTTTATTCTCTGTATATCAATTTCTGTATAATTATCATTCAAACCCCAAAAATCCCCTTTTTTTTATTTGTTAAATCGACATATGTGATACGAGATTCCCAATACTGAGAGTTTGCCATTTCTGCTAATAATTCAAATGATTCATTTGTTTTGATTTCAGTCAATGAATTAATCAAGTGGAGTAAGCCAATTACATCTATCCAGCCTGATAATTCATGGTCACCATCCAATATAAAATAAATGAAATATTGAAATTGACCAGACACATCACTCAATTTCTGTGATGCCATTTTTCCTAATATTAGAATTGTAACATACCGAACCTGGAACCATCTCAGTTATTCCTTGTCCATCCCCATAGTAATAACATAAAAAGACTCCATGATCATAACCTAAAGTTGCTCTATATAATTCGGCTTCATCAAAAGCGTCATAGATTTCATTACCTTGAATTACTGTCAAATATTCTAATGTATAATCGGCTTCCTTTTTTGAGTTTGTAAATTCAACACAACATGTTACATAAGATGCACTGCCAGGTCCTATAGTAATGTCTTCACCGTCAGATATCGCTAAATCCGCATAATAAAAAGCATCTTGATTACTAGTATAATATGTGATAAACGCAAAAGAGTGGTTAATAGGATTACTACAGCTAATTGCTTCAGAATAACCTACCCAAATTGGAAAACCTAATACACAAAAGCATAACATGTATTGTGGAAACGTAGGTTTGTTAATTAAATGGTTAAATAATTGCCTTGGCATTTTTAAATACCTCCATTTAGTTATGTCAGTTTGTATGTTATTTCCTTTTAATAAGCGGCTATTTTATTTCAATGAACTGATTGAGATTTTTTTCTTTCTTTCAAATGGTATTTTTAGTCGGAATGAATACTGTACCGCCATTTGTATAAAATTTCTAATTACAATTTTATGAATATCATCAAATTCAACGCTTGTCAACCAAATATAATAAATTTCATGCGGTATCAACCGAGCTCCTTGATAGTATTTTCATCTTTGCTAAAAAAATACCCTCCCTGAGCTCTTTTTTCTATTTTGAAGCCTCTAGATTTCAGTTCCTGAATATCGTTGCTAATTTGTTGAGGTGTCACATCATAATGAATAGACAATCCTTTACATGTCCAGAATCCCGGTTTTTCTTCTATCTTTTTCTCAATATTTTTTAATTGATTATTCCGTATTTCATGCCTGGATAGATCACCCGATGTTTTCCATTTTTTATTGTATTTAGAATAGGATTTTAATACTTTTGAGGCATAGCGTGGGCCGGAGTGTTGGGTGCATTGATCAAGTTCTGAAAAGATTTTGGGCACTTTTTCATCATCCAACACCAATACATGGAAGGGTCCATATTTAGATGAACAGGCTTTTTTGTATATTTCATTATCCGCACGATTAATCAGCAAAAGGATGGGGAGGTGATAATAATCATTTTTAATCGCTTTGATTAACGCAAGATAATCCATATCGGGGATATCATAACTCAAGACACAGATATGAAAGCGGTGTTTAGTCAAACATTTCAGGGCAGTTTTTCCGCTGGAAGCGTATTGTAAATGGAACCCATTTTGCTTTTCCAACATTAGTGCATTTACGAGATATTTCCCTTTATCAACAAGAAGCACATGGTATCCATTTGAGTTTTTGGCAATAGAATCCATATCATGAGACATGATCCATGTCCCCTCCTAAGGAGATAAGTTATTGGATTCCAACCATTTAACATCATTACAGGGCATATATAACGTATATTCACTCATAATAGTATTTCAATTATGATATATTGTCAACTTTTTATGACGATTGTGATGATGGGTCGAAAAGCGTAACCCATCCTACGAATTTCGCTCGGGGCGTCGATTGCGCGGCGGGAGCCTCGCCCTTCCTATTTAACGATCCAATCCCCCTATAGTTACAATCCGTATAACTCTCTATATTTACTATCCAGATAGGATAAATAGGGCTTGGATTGCGGTTCACTTCCCGTCACGGTTTTAAGGAGCTCCGGGGCTGTATACCGCCGTCCCTGCTGATGGATATGTTTGCGCAGCCAGCTGAGCAATGCGCCAGAATCGCCGTTTTCAATTTGTGTCCACAAATCGGGAATATCGTGCAGTATCCTATCAAAGAGCTGGGCCGCGTAAAGATTCCCCAATGCATAGGTGGGGAAGTAACCCATCAGTCCGTGTGACCAATGGATATCCTGCAAGCAGCCCATCGCATCGTCCGGCACATCAAGGCCCAGGTAGGATTTCACTTTTTCGTTCCAGATTTGAGGAATATCGGATACAGTAATATCACCCTCGATCAGACCCACTTCGAGTTCAAAGCGTAATATGACATGCAGGTTATAGGTGCATTCATCCGCTTCCACGCGGATAAATGAGGGTTGAACCCGGTTTATGGCGGCATACACCTGTTCCGGCGTAATGGCAGCCAACTGATTTGGAAATTGGTGTTTTAATTTGGGGGTGTAATGCTTCCAAAACGCCAGGCTGCGTCCCACCATATTTTCCCACATGCGCGATTGGGATTCATGCACACCCAAAGAGATGGCTTCCGCCAGGGTGGTTTTTCGATCCTCGTCACGAAATCCCTGTTCGTAAAGTGCATGCCCCCCTTCGTGGATCGAGCCGGTCAAAGCGGAAAACAGTTCTTTCTTATTCAACCGGGTGGTAATCCGCACATCATACAGATCAAAATTGGTGGTGAAGGGATGCACGGATTTATCCTGCCGGCCCGCATCGAAGTCATAACCGATATCCCGCAGCACCTGCATGGTAAAATCCCATTGTTTCTGTTCATCCCATTCCTGCTCAGTCCAACGTAAGTCAGGTTGTTTAGGAGAATTGACAATCCGATCAACCAGCTGGCTTTGCGTTTGGGCCAATTCAGCAAAGATGGTTTTGAGCTTTTCTGCTGTCATACCACGTTCAAAACCTTCCAACAACGCATTGTAAGGAGAACCTTCATAGCCGAGATAATCAGCCTTGCGGCGCAATAATTCCAGCAGTTTTTCCATATTGGGCTTAAATTGTGAGAACTCCTTCTCTTCCCTGGCTTTTACCCATGCCTGATATGCGGCGCTTCGTTCTTTCGAAAATTCATGCACAAACGCTTCCGGCAATTTGGTCGCCCGTTCATAGTCATAGAGGGTTTCAGAAACCAATTTGGCTTCATCCCCTGATAGCTGATCAGATTCATCCTGCAGCGTTTTCAAAAGATCTCCCACCTCTGGTGAGGTAAACATACGATGAGACAAAGCCGACAGCGTGGCCACCTGTTCCCCGCGCCCCTTGGCCGCTTTGGAAGGCATATAGGTTTCCTGATCCCAATTCAAAAGAGAAACCGCCGATCCAATATCCGTTATTTCAGCCAATTTTTGCTTTAATTGATTTAACTTCTCTGTGCTCATGTTTTATTATTCCTTCACTGGTTTTCTTTATGTTAATAATCGATAATACTCCATTGGTCAACAATCATGGATTTCCATCCATACGATAGTATATAGAATCACGATTAAACTGGTTATTCCTGAAAAATAGAGGTGAAACTAATGAACATTCGAAATTTTCTATCATTCACGGTTCTAACACTCTTCCCAATAGCGGTTTTTGCCACTTCTCCCATTGTTGAAGTGGAAGAGGATGTTGTCGAGTATAGCAGCCCGAACAATGGGGCCGGCCCACTTTGGTGTTATGGCTCTTCAGTAATGGTTCGCAAGGGGGAACGCGTATTTCTCAGCATCAACCAAACCGGTCAAGATGTTCCTCCACTCTGCAATACACGCTGGCGTATATTCGAACGCAAAGACCAAAACTGGGAAACCATCGCCATAGCGGAAAACTTCCGTGAACGGGAACCTTGTCCATTAGTTATGCTTGATGATGCGTTATATTTGTCCATCAATCCCTCCACCAAACCGGAAGGAACCAAATATGGACCATGTGCACCCAATCTTTTACGCTTTCCCTTCGCAAAATTATCCACCTCTCAATTATTGAATCCAAAATGGAGCGAAGGCACCTATTTCACTGACCATTCCTATCGTGGGATCGCTGCCGACCGAAAAAATGGTGAGATTTTATTACTCAACATCAACGCTAAAACAAGTGAGCAATTCTGGGCGTTGCGCAATCAAACAGGCGAGTGGATCGCAAATGGCAAATTAAGTTTCCCTATCCGTGCCTGTTATCCCCAAGTTGCCCTTCGTAACCAACAATCCCATGTAATGGCCATCGGTGATATTATCGAGCCGGTTGAAGCATGGCGTAACTATAAAAAAGAACAAACCGGAAGAAATTGGGACTATGTATTCCGCCGGCTCTTTTATGCCTGGTCACCGAATGTAGGCGAAGTGGGATTTCATAAACCAATTGAAGTGGAAAACCTGGATTCAACCGCTGGCTCTATTCGAAATCTTGACCTCTGGCTGGACCATAACGGCCGGGCATGGCTGCTATACACCAAAAGCCCAGTACAAAACACACTGATGCGAGATAAATTTTTCCCCGATTTAAACCTGACCACATCCCTTTGTTGCACAATCATCGATAAAGGAAATATCGTGGACCAAATGACCCTCGCCAAAGGGGGTGAAGGGCTAAATACACCCCAGCCCCATTACGCCCGTTTCCACGCAACTCAGGATGATACTCTGTATGTAGTGATGTTTGTTCAGGACAAAAATGATAAAGGAGAAACCATATACGAAAACCGCATACAGCCCATCTATCCTGAAGCAGGCGAAGCCACATCCATCCCCTTAAACGAACCATTCCGCATGTTCTTCACCGCAACTGAACGAGGAGGATCAAAACCCTCCAACACCTTGGATTTGTATGGGATAGCCAATAAAAGTAATGTATTACGATACGCTCGAATAAAACTTTAGGAAACAACTAATTCGGTAAGCACATCCATTTCCGTAATCCCAACAATAACTATGGGAATTCACCACGATTCCCATATTCCACTTTTTATCGAGATATTGAAAGGCTTGAATCGATGGGATGCGTCATTGAATATAGCCCTGAAGGGATGATCCTGGTGGAAGAAAACCTTGTCGCAGCTGTTTAAATCCCCTCGATGAGCTCACATATAAAAAGGTTGTATCAAGCGATCGAACGAAGGAGGAATGACAAAGAGCTGTGCGTTTTAAAATGGTTTACCCCTTCATCGTTTTAAGAAACCAATAAGTTTCTGGCTTAAACCACGCTCAAAGACCGGTTTTTCAAGCGTGGAAATGAGACAACCGGGGTAATTTCCAACATGGGATGTTTCTTCTTTAGATATTGATAATGGATAGGTGTGAAGGGCTGCTTTTTTAACAACCAGAGGCTTTTCCATTGATCCTTTCGAAAGCACACATTCCGAATATGGATACCATCGATATTGCATGTAAAAGGTGTATGTTTGGCTTTTCACCGCTTTAATGATCTTTCCAATGTCTTGATTTAATTTCGTGATTGCCCCATTAAATGAATCAAGTTGTCCTCGAAGCTCCTTTAAGTTGGTACACTGATTTATGGCTTCCACCGTATCCATCAGTATTTTTATCAATGTACTCCCTGTGGGATAAATTCTATTTCTTGCCTGTAGAAGAGCATCTTCATTCATTGACAATAGATTCTGTGGAACAGTGTAGGGAAATTCCAAAACCGCTCGTTGAATGGTTTCATCTTCTTCATTCCCCGCTGGAAGGCATTCCAATAGTTCAGCCAAATTGTCAAAATTGAAATTATCCGTGCAGCGAATGGCTTGTCGTTCCGCTTGCTGATGTATTGTAAGACATGTATTTAATGTGAGTACCATCTGCCGGGTGCCAAAACACCATTCATCATAGTTATCCGTAACAGCTGTACCCAATTCAATCGCTTTCGCTGTTAATTCCGGCCACATTTTCATGCGGCAAAGATGGAACGTTTTTGTTGCTGTACGTTCTTTGCCATATTTCCCCATTTGTTTGATATAAAGAGCACGATCCTGTTGGAAAGCTCGTTCCAGTGTTTGGATAAATCGCCGGGTGACCTCTTCATCGGCGTTTGGTGGGACAATATCTTCAACAAATCCATTTTTATTCATGCTTTTTACAAACGGCTTAACTTGTTTGCTATCCCGTGGGGGGCGATCGGAGGGAAGCTGGCGAAATAATTTGGGGAAGTATAAAAAATGATGGCGCCATGAAATTTCATTGGCCAAATAAAAATGAGGATAAAAAATCAAATCAGTCATATCGTTTCAACACTATCGCTATAAGATTTATCTGATTAATGAATCAGTTGGTTTTTTGAATGATAATGGCAGAATGTGATTGCATAACTTAGCACAATTAAATAGGGCTTGCCAGTCAAACAAAACGTTTAACGGAATTTAGGGAAGATTATTTGAGAAAGACCTCTTTTTGCCAACCCGACTGGAAACTATCACTGTATATGATCCCTTCGCTTTTCAATCCATTACTGATGTGGAACAGCTTACTTGTATAAGTATGAGGTTTATACATCCCCTTGACATCGATTTCCAGATAATACGGTGGCTCATCAAATGGATGGAGAGGATTACCAACATTGGTATGAACAGAAAAACACACTGTTTCTATCCATTGGGTTTGCTTGTTCTCCACATCAGTGATCGTTAAATAAAAACGAATATCCTCTTTTGGATGAGCCGTAAAAAGTTGGGGAAAGCGTAAAATCAATTTCGAGTAATCATAACAGATGACAATGGTTGAAATTCCCTGATAACTATTCCTTGATCCGGTAAATTGCCTGACATCAATCGCGAGGTCCCGCAATTGTTTCAGATTGGGTTCATCAGCGCAAAATTGAATCAGGTCTAGTACACACGTTTCGGTTACTTTGAGTTCCTTAAGGTCAATCGTCCTGTCAGGTGAATGATACAATATCCAAATAAAAATCGCAAACACCCCAAATACAATCAAAGCAGGTGATATTGTTTGCCGCATATTGATCAACCCGGCTTCCATCCCTCTTCACCGGTGTATTTCTTGCCACCTGGTATGGCCACCGGCGCCAATTCATTCGGTCCCAGGGTGATTTTTTCCGGATCAGCCAGGATTTCATTTGAGTTAATGGCTTCGTTCCAACTCATTTCCTTGTTCTGATATCCTGCCATCCGCCCCATTATGGCAGTCATGGTGCTGCAAGCCACGTTTTCAGCCTCGTTCAATGGTTCACCTTTGCGGATCGAAGCAATCAAGTCCGTATGCTCTTGAATATATTCTGAGCCACCCATATGTTCCCCTTCGAATTTCCATTTATTAGGGCCGCTGATGTAATTGGAACAATTTGAAAAACCTTTGGTGCCATGCACGGATTCCTGGACACGATAGTTATCTCCAGGCCGAGGTGTTTGGCTACTCATACTGATCATATGAACACCGTTATCGTACTCAAAATTCACGGCATGGTGATCCCATATATTTCCCCGTTCCTGCCAGGCTCGTCCACCGACAGCATACGCCTTTTCGGGATGTTTTTTACCCAATACCCAATTAATAACATCCAAGTTATGCACATGCTGCTCTACAATATGATCGCCGGAAAGCCAGAGAAAATGGTACCAATTGCGAATTTGATATTCCACATCCGACCATTCTGGACGTTTATCAAGAAAACCAATCGGTCCCCCGCACCAAAAAGCCCGTGCGAAATGAATATCGCCAATGGCTCCATCCTGAATTCGCTTGATGGTTTCGATATACGTTTCATGATGTCGCCGTTGAGTCCCTGCGACAATTGATAAGCCTGTTTTTTTTGCTTTCTCACCTGCTGCGATTATTTTACGAATCCCTGGTGGATCAACGGCGGCGGGTTTTTCCATAAACACATGCTTTTTTGCATTCACTGCTGCTTCCAGCATGAATGGACGGAAGATGGGTGGCGTTGCAAGGATGACATAATCAATGTCGGTTTGCAATACTTTTTTGTATGCATCCCAACCCAAAAAACATTGCCCTTCATCAACCGGATTATCCCGCTGGCTCAGTTCATTTTGCGCTCGTTTAATGCGGTCCGGGAAAATATCCCCCAACGAAACAATTTGCACACCTTCGGCTGCGCGAAGACAATTTTGTGCCGCGCCTCGTCCGCGTCCTCCACAACCGATCAGTCCAACTTTGATTGGTTCCGCAGCCCGGGCATTTTTTGATGGCAATACCTTAAATGAGGTAATCGTGGCTGCTGCCAAAGTGCTGTTATGGATGAAACGTCTACGGGATACATTTTTATTTTTAGGTTCCATTACTCCTCCCCCTTTTTCTCATAAACTACCATTTAAAATCCAACAATTTCCTCTATTCTTGAACGAATAAAGGAAAACTGCAAGTTGCCTGGATTGAAAAGATGATGAATTCATTCGAGTCATCATAATACATATTTTATATGATTGAAGTTGAAAATTTTCATCTTGTAGTTTAAATATAAATCACATAGGTGTAAAAGTTACATTTCACCCCTCCTTCTCTATTTTCAAACACATTATCTTGGTCTAAAATAGCCGATAAAGATTTCAAAGAGTGGAGAAATTTGTAATGAGATGGTTGAAACAATTATTGGGTTTGGAAGATCAATCTACAACAGCGCAGCAAGATGTATTCAGCACCATTGAAACACAGGAAAGGGATTCATATTACATCTCACCCATTGAGGTGAAAGAAAAACTTGACCAAGGTGAATCAATTGTATTATTGGATATCCGGGAAGATCAGGAAGTGGAAATCACTTCCCTCAATGGAGCCCTTCATATACCGATGGAAGATATATCCATCCGTTATAAAGAAATTTCCGATGATCCTAACGCCGAAATTGTAGTGTTTTGCCATCATGGCATTCGCAGCGAAATGGTCATGCATCAACTTTGGGGATTGGGGTATCAGAATGCGAAAAACATGCTTGGTGGAATAGACGCCTGGTCTGTTGAAATTGATCCAAAAGTCCCTCGTTACTAAATAGAGCAATAACAAAGGTGGGATGAACAAAGAAATTAAATGATCTTTCACTTCCAGAAAAATTCGATAAGATAGTTTTAACAATCCTTTACACTCCAGGAGGCCCCATTGAACAGGAAAGGATTTACTCTCATCGAATTGCTGATCGTGGTCGCCATTATTGGGATCCTGGCGGCTATTGCTGTTCCCAACTTTTTGAATGCTCAAATTCGCGCCAAATTGGCGCGTGTTGAATCTGATCTCAAAAGTTTGTCTACTGCCTTGACCATGTACCGCCTTGATCACAACCGCCCACCGGATGATACGGAAACCATTGACCACGGCTGGGCGTTGTCTTATGTCATGCTAACCACCCCTACGCCCTACATGCCTTCTGTGTTAGCAGACGTGTTTCAAGCAGAAGATGTGGAATTTTTGGGACAACATCACCGGGTTGGAGGACCAAACAGCCCTCTGACTTATGATTACGGTACGGATGTAGCCCATAATTATAATGGATCCCCCAACCATGATTGGTATAAAGCATGGCGTAATTCAACCTGGAAAATAGGGAGTTGCGGGCCGGATGAAAAGTACCTGAATGTCGCCTTAATTGCCCCTGGCGGAGGCTGGCTGGCAGGCGCCTATTACGATCCCAGCAATGGCCTCGTTTCCCCCGGCGACATCTTCCGCGGCGAAACCTTCTTCTCAAAAGATATCAACCAACGGCGCTGATATCTTATTTGGGAGATCAGTTTTTGTTCATAAGTGCCGCTTGCCGGCGTTGGATTTCACGTTTCCTTCGATGTTCTTCGATCCGATGAACCACATCCTTGGCCACTTCTTTAACCTCATATGCTGCCTTGACGTCTTCACCAAGTAGCATTTTCAATCCCACAATTAAAGGCTCAAGCGATCGAGCTGCAGGTGAATCCTCTAAGATGTCCAGCGCCTCCTTTCCAGCCCCAGCAGCGGCCAGTTCAACAATGAGTTGGATAGCGTCTTCTATTGAATGAGATTGGGGTTCGAGTGATGAAAAATACTTATGGAGACATTTCAAGGATTCATCGATTTTGCGGTCCACGATCATGCTAATAATTGAGTGAATTTTGTTCGAATGATTATAAGGTTCTAAATTACTATAATTTGAAAGATTCGATTTTTTTTTGTTTTCAAGCCCATAAAATTGGATCATAAATTGAATAAATGGTTTAAGCTGATTTGATGTACTCCCTCGGCGGCGCATAATGTGATAGATGTTATACATGCGTTCAGCAACCTGATACCATTTACGGCGGCCTTGAGTACTTTCAATGATAATGAGCCCACGGTCAACCAGGCGTTTTAAGATAGCGCTGCTTTTATTGATATCCAGCCGTGCAGCATGAGAGACTTCTTTGGCTGTGGCAGGTTTCCAGATTTCTGCCAAGGCAAGAAATACTTTTCGTTCTTGCGCGGCCATGTCATCCAGGTGACTTTTAAAATATTCAGTATGTTCATCAACCAATTGGACCAGATCATCGGTCAGTTCAGTAAACGACAAACGAGCACCAAACGCGGATAAGATTGAGATCAGACGAGGATTGCCTCCGGTCAATATTTGAATAGGACGGATTCGTTTATCCTGAATTGATTGACCAGTTGTGCTTTTCCAAAGCAAACTGCATTCTTCTTGATTTAATGGTTCTAACTTGTGAGTATCAAATAGTTCGAAAAAAGCATTATGAATATTTTCTATTTCATCCAGCCTGGATGTTGCACTGGCTAAAAGCATAATTCGAGGTTCATTAATAAAAGTATGGCGCAGTTTCCATGCTTCTCTATCATCGAGTTGATCACTAATAAGCATATTGAAATTTTCAACGATAAGCAAAAGGCGTTTTCCTTGTTGATCCGCAAAATCCAGAAGTTTGGCTAATGCGCGCTCGAGAAGGTAATTGTCATTTTGTTCTTTTTTTATATCTTCATAAATATCGTACCAAATGTCATCGTTGGTTTTTTCTGCAACATGAAGTAACGCTTCCAGCCAGAATTCACCTGATGAGGCTACCATATAACTCTCTTCACCAAATGGTAGAGGATACCATTGTTGGCTTAACACTATATCTCTTCTTATTTCAGCTGCAACGCGTAGTGCGAGTGTGGTTTTTCCAATCCCCCGTGGACCTACAATAAGGATATGTTGATTTGAATCAACTGTGTTATTATGTATAATCTCTAGAATTTGTTCTAATGTTTTCTGCCGCACCACAAAAGATTGAATAAGTTCATCCTCGGTCAGGAAGGCGGGATTGTATTTCATCAACCTATTTTCCATGGTTTATTTCTCTCGCTCTGATATTGGAATATGAAAATGTTCATATCGTCGTTTCCACCAGTCACGCAATAGTTTTGAAATAAAGACATATCCTTTTTGGGTCTGTTCCAAATAGCCATCATGTTCAAGAACACTTAAAATGGCACGTTGAACCTCAAAAATGTTTTCATTTTCAAACGTATAGTGTTTTTGAAAATCTTGGATGACATCACGTGTTAATACTCCACATACAGCTGCTTCGGTCAGCATATCGACCGCCAAGGTGAATTTATCGGCTGATAAAACCATCTTCAATCTTTCTTCATAATGGGTTAATTCGGCATGACCTTTAATGCTTAGCATTTCATTTTCGTAGACTTCTTTAACATGTTTCCTGCTAAAGGTAGTACAATTATGGTTTTTACACCATTCATAGGCATGTTTGAAAAAGAATTGTACATGATAGGGAATACAACAGCCTAACCGTTTTATCATTTCTGCTTCAGCGTTGCCATTAAAAGTAATTCCTTTTTCGTTGGCCAGTGCTTGGAGGCAACCTATGGCGGTTTGCTTATCCCAAGGTTTCAGTTCAAAAGGGGTAAAGTGAGTAATGGTGGCACTAAGGCCGGCTTGGTGAAGCACCGATTCAAAACCGATACTTCCAGAAACAACGAACACAATTTTTCCTTGATATTTGATGCAGTTCTTACGAAGCCATGACATGAACGCATCGGCTTGTTTTTTACCTTCTTTGGTTAGGGTATTATTTTCACCTTTCAAAATACGATTCACTAAGATAGGTACTTCATCAAGCAAAAGCACAACCGGATTTTCGCTTGAAGCGAGAATATCGAGGATTTGATCTCCTTTGATAGACCAATCCGCATCCGTAATTGCAGCCCTTAATTTGATCTTTAGTTGGTGAATCTCCAGATAATCAACGTATTTATAGATATTTTTGAAAAGGCCTTTCATTTTTTTCCACAATGTTTGATTGGGTTGGAAAGCAAATCCTAGTTCAGTAATCGCATCAGGAGCGTCATTCGCTTTTTGGAAGTCGACAAATAGGCATATATATTTATCTTTGAGTCTATTAACTGCTTCTTTTAGCAGACTGGTTTTGCCCATTCGGCGTTGGGCGATCATATACAAATTATCACCCTTTTTAATGTATTCGGAAAAAAGTTCTAATTCATGCTCACGGTTCCAAAATCGGTTCCCTTCAACCCAGTTTCCAACACTGGATATTAGTTTTCTTTGTTTTTCACCCATGGCAAATACTTTCCAAACATACTTGTTTGCAACAAAATTGTTGGCAATTGCGGCGTTAATTATATTAACGGTTAATAAATTGTCAATATCAACCAACGAAATTGTTGGCAATTATTTTGATTGAAAAGTTGAATTTAATTAAGAAAGTGAGGATATTTGGTTTAAGAGTTTGAAATGGAAGTGTATCCCCTCCTAAATCCATTATTAAAGGGGATTTGGAGGGGATAAGAGACTTATATTCATGAACTTGCTCTCAACCAATGCCGGCGGGGGGTTGAATCTGCACCAAGGTTTCGTTCATGCTCCCGCTTCGATAGCCTTGCAGGTCCATAGAGACATAGTTGTAACCAATTTCACGAAAGCGGGTGAAAATGGTTTCACGGTTTTCAAGCAACGATATCATGGATTCGGAGGGGACTTCAATACGGGCCAGGTTGTCATGATGGCGAACCCGGAATTGCCTGAATCCCAGCTCACGTAACAGTCCTTCCGCTTGTTCAACCATTTCCAGCTTTTCGCGGGTGATTTCTTGCCCATAGGGAAAACGTGAGGCCAGACACGCGAAGGCGGGCTTATCCCACGTAGGGATATTCAAGCGTTTGGATAACTCGCGAATATCCTCCTTGGTAAGTTCAGCTTCCACTAACGGGCTGCGTGCTCCACCTTCTTTGACCGCTTGTTGCCCGGGCCGGTAATCGCCTAAATCATCGACATTGGTGCCCACCAATACAGCGTTGATCCCCCGTTCCTGAGCAATACGGTTAAGATGATGCACCAATTCCTGTTTGCAATAAAAACAACGGTTGGCTGCATTTTTCTGGTAATCGGGATTATCGATTTCTGAGGTATTCACTTCCTCCAAGTTTAAGCCTAAATTACGGGCGATCTCTTTGGCTTCTTCACGCTCAAATTCGGGATAACTTTCACTAATGGCTGAAATAGAAATTGCACGTTCACCAAGTTCATCGGTGGCCACTTTAGCCAAAAAGGTGCTGTCGACCCCACCTGAATAACCAATAATAACACTGCCCATTTCACGTAAAATCACTTTTAAGCGTTCAAATTTTTGTTCCAACTGATTGTTCATGGTTTTAACCTGTACATAAAAATGGATTTAGTTTCAGCTAAAAGAAAGCTAAAACCACTAACTTTTTAAATGAAGTTTAGAGGTTTGATCGGCTTGGTCAAGGAAATTGAATTCAGAGAAACAATGCCTTGGACGCTATTGGTTGATCCCACCACCACCACGCATGGTGATATCACCTGCGCTGACCAATCCATTGCTGGTAGCATATGGTAAGGCACGGTTAGGATCACCATAACCTGCATTTAGCCCTAATTGATTATCCGGCCCAATTCCAATTAAAATAAAATCGCCCGGATTAAGTTCTTTTAATTGGAAGTTATGTGCATTTTCAGGGAATAGGGCGCCATAGCCATGATCATGACCGGGATCCTCCATATCGTTGTCGCCATAGCGGT
>CAZFER010000010.1:92746-120080 GCA_964517495.1 uncultured bacterium
CCATAGCGGTGGAGCGTTGTTCAAAATTACCTGCCCCCACCATGTTGAATACATCTCGTAATCGATTATGACCCCATTCTCGGTCGTCATCCCACCAATCGATCAACAACACTCCACGGTCTGTTTGATTCATTTGGACTGCGGTGGCCAATGCTTTCATGTCTGCAAAACAGCGTGAAACCTTTGCCCGAATTTGGGCGTTTAAAAAATTGGGGACAGCAATCGCAGCCAATATGCCAATGATAGCAACAACGATTAATAATTCGATTAAAGTAAATCCCTGCTTTTTCATAACTCACCTCCCACATGAATATTCCTATTATGCAACATTCGGGAGGAAAAATCAAAAGAATACTTACGAACAATCGATTATTGAGAGGGAAGTGGATCGTCAGCACTATTTTTCAGCAGGATTTCCTGTATACGCTGTTCTTGCCAGGCATTTTTCACGACGCTGGCTTTGCTATTGGGTTTATGGTTTTCGTTATATAAAGAGGTATACGCAAACAATACTTCGCCCAGGCATTCTTCTTCAAATGTGAATTCCAACTGCTTTCGGATGGTATATATGCTATTGAAATGAACATTTATTCCCAGAGACATTTTTTTGATTTGTTCTGCGGTAAAAAAATGTTTTAGATCTTCATAGGTTTGCTTGAAATCATTTACATTGCGCTTATAAAGCATCGGTACGGCCCAATCCAGCAATTTTTGTGAGAACCAATCCCGGGGATCCTGTCCCACTTCAGAGGTGGCTTTGTTAATCTCGGCCACAAAAGTGGCTGATAATTGGGAACTTTTCGAATGCTTGTCCATCGCCTGGCGAATCGCCCGAATGGTGGCGGTCACTTGGTCCTGTTTGAATGACTGCCAGGTGGGAAGATCATAACGTGGGGTGCCACCATATTTTTCTTTAAATGCTTTAACGCTTATTTTGTCATAGGAAAAGTCACGAAATCCACCGATCTCACGATGGGCGGGATAACGGATGTAATCCAGATGAATGCCCTTCAAATCTGGATAATTCGCCACCATTTCAGCGCAGACTGAGCTGATGTGGCTGCGTACCTCGGGAATACCCGGAGAAAGGAATGTATAAAAGGATTCCGTAGGCCAGAGCAAACTGCCCCGGTGATCCAACATAAACCACGAGCGGTGTTTTACCCATAGATGGTTGGATGATTTTGAAGGACCGATTTTGCCTTTCCAGGCGGGAAAGACATTGATCCAGGCATGTACATCCAAGCCATGTTTTTTGCCTTCGTTGATAGCCGTTCCCAAGGGATCCCAGCCGGGATGTTTCCCCAGGGTGGCTGGTGAATCGCCCGTCAGTTCCCAAGCCCAGGGCTCGATTTTTGAGGGATAAAAGACCGTGGCTTCCCCCCGCACTTGAAAAAGCACATCGGTGGCCCCTATATCTCTTGCATTTTTCATGATCTCAATGACATCTTCAGCCGTTCGGTAATTCCAACGGGTCACCCAAATGGCCCGTTGGTCAGCGTTGGCTGACTGTTCGATGATGATGGCTGCAATAAGGAGCGATAACGATAGGGTTATTTTGTAATATCGATTCATGGTCACCTTAAAAAATAAACACGTTTATCATCGTCTTCATATAGTGTAATTTAAACAGTTATAGTAAACTTTCTTTGAATAACAACAAAGTGCCCGATACAAAAAAATACCCAGCGGGCCATGAAAGGGGTGTGTGTCACTATCGATGGCGTTGAATTGACAAGCCGTATTGTGGGAAAAGCGGTGGTTATATCCATTAAAGGGTCTATTTTGGTCAGTGAGGTGGCGAAGCTTCAATCACTATTCACCCAGCTAATGAATAAAGGCCATAAACATTTCATCATTGATTTGGAGCATACTCGCATTTTGCAAAGCCATGTGATCAGCCAGATCCTGAAAATGATCCAGGAATCATCGCGGCATGGTGGAACCTTTTGCCTGGTTAAACCCTCCGAGCGAGTCCATTTTGTGCTCAACCTGACCCGGGTATCCGATTTGGTGCCTGTCTATGAGAGCCTGGATGATGCTATGGAGAATTCTTATTTTTAAGGGACTTCAAATACATGTCAGCAAGTGGTACAGCTGAGTTTAAAAGGATAATCCTTGCATAAGGAAGCGATAAAAATGACACAAAACATCAAACTCACTTATTTTATAGCAACACTCTTTTTGATAACCTGCTGTTCATCCAATCAGGATGATGCTCAAATCAAGGGCGAAATCAAAGGTAAAATCGGCGTAACCTGTATGGATCTAACCAATCCATTCTTCAAGTTAATCGGTAATGTCATGGAAAAAGAGGCGGCAAAACATGGTTATGATGTCGTGGTTTTGGATGGTGAAAATGATCCAGCCAAGCAAAACAGCCAATTATCCGATTTTGTCGCGCAAGATTACGATGCGATCTTCCTGAATCCGGTTGATTCGAAGGCGGTTGGTGTCGGTGTGAAGAATGCGGCTGAAGCAGGCATCCCGGTTTTCACGTACGATGTGCAAGTCACCGATGAGGAAGCCAAGGATCTGATCGTGTCACATATTGGCAGCGATAACTATCAAGGTGGGCGCCTGGCGGGTGAAAGCATGATGAAAGCCACTGGAGATCAGGGCAAGATCGCCATTATCAGTTATCCCGAGGTCACTTCTTGTATATACCGGGTTCAAGGTTTTAAGGATTATTTAAAAGAAAACAACAGCAATCTGGAAATCGTGACCGAACTTAGTGGGAAAGGAAACCGCAACGATGGTTATGCGGTCGCCACCGATATTTTGCAGGCTCATCCTGATATCGTGGGCATATTCGCCATAAACGATCCTTCGGGTTTGGGGGCCTATGCCGCTGTATCAAGAGCCAACAAAACCGACCAGATCACCATCATCGCATTTGACGCTTCACCCGCTGGAAAACAAGCTGTTTATGAGAAAAAACTGTATGATTCCCCCCAACAATTCCCCCGAAAAATGGCCAAGGGAACGGTGGATGCGTTCATCAAGTATTTGAATGGTGAGGAAGTATCCAAAAATATTTTTATCCCCTGTGCGCATTACTATTATAAGGATTCAGTCAACGATGAAAGCCGAATCGAAGAACAATGGTAAAGAACTCTATTCTGAGTCTATAGAAGATTCCTATAGGCTCCAAATATCATCTTTGTAGCCTGTCAATATTTCACATCATTTATTAAGGAAACTCTCCTGAGTGTAATAGATGTCCCCCGGAGAAACCAATCCGTTAGAGGCGCTATAAGGTGGAGAGCGAAAGTTGCGGTCCAATACATTAGTGTAGGCTTTATCCGGACCAGCGCTGCCAACTTTCCACATGGAATTACCAAAATAATCAGTCCAACGGGGGCCAGGCTCATTAAAGATGGTTCCATAATCATAGCTGAATTTGCCACCGGTGAAATAAGAAGCAGGCCGAGTAATATCTTCGGGCTGGAAAACATCTGGCAGGATAGCGTTCATGAATGAAACCGGTGTGGTCAGGCGGGAATAACAGGAAGCCCAGCCATGATCTCCCGAAGGACATGGAACATCCCACGGTGGTTTGTTGTAATCAAGGATATACATTTCGATGCCCGTTCCAAGCGCCTTGCAGTCTGCCATCACACGAGAAATCTTGGCCCGAATTTGAGCGTTGATAAAGTTAGGGACCGCGATGGCGGCCAGAATACCAATAATCGCGACGACGATTAACAATTCGATTAAGGTGAAGGCTTTATGACTTTTTTTCATCTTTTTTATCCTTCCATTTAATGCCATTTGGTAAGCCGAGGTGATTTGAATAGCACATGGTGGGGCATTAGAGTATTTTTACCCTTAATGTTTAGAAGCCCATTTTAACAGAATTTGAGAGGGTCGCAACTAAATTTTGATTATGAAATTACTTTTTATCCTGGAATAATGTTGTTCATATCGATAGAAAAATACCCCAAGGTCATGGTATGATTTGTATAAACAAATCATGACAGAAATAGAGTGAGGGTATCAATTCATGAATCAAATCAACACAAAAGCAAAAGTGGTAACCTTTGGGGAAATCATGCTGCGCTTGTCTCCACCTGACTATTTACGGTTTGTGCAGACAGATACATATAACGCCACCTTTGGAGGAGCGGAAGCAAATGTATCCGTGGCATTGGCCAATTATGGTTTGGATTCCTATTTTGTCACAGCACTACCTGATCATGAAATAGGCCAGTCTGTGATTAATTCATTGCGCCAATATGGTGTGAATACATCTTTTATATTAAGAGAAGGCAAACGGGTAGGAATCTATTTTGTGGAAACCGGTGCATCCCAGCGGCCATCCAAAGTGATATATGACCGCGCTCATTCAGCCATTTCAGAATTACAACCTGGCACAATTGACTGGAATCCCATTTTTGAGGGAGCAACCTGGTTTCACTGGTCTGGTATCACCCCGGCGATCAGCAATTCCGCCGCCGAGGTTACCCAGGAAGCCCTGAAGGCCGCTAAAGAACATAACGTGACAGTGAGTGTTGATCTAAATTATCGGAAGAAATTATGGTCAAAAGAAAAAGCCCAGCATGTCATGAAAGGGTTGATGCAATATGTGGATATCGCTATCGGCAATGAAGAGGATGCAGAATGTGTCTTTGGTATTAAAGCCGGGAAAAGCGATGTGAGTGCAGGTGAATTGGATGTGGAAGCGTATAAATCAGTTGCTCAGCAAATGATCGATCAGTTCAATCTCAAAAAAGCAGCGATTACCTTGCGTGAAAGTATCTCCGCATCCGATAACAATTGGTCGGCGTGCTTGCATACCGGTGATGATTTTCTATTAAGCAAGAAATACAAAATTCATATCGTCGATCGCGTGGGAGGCGGTGATTCATTCGCTTCCGGTTTGATTTACGGCTTGATGTCAGGAAAATCAGACCGGGATGCGTTGGAATTTGGCGTGGCTGCCTCCTGCCTTAAGCAAACTATACCGGGAGATTATAACCTGGTTTCCGTCATGGAAGTGGAACTGCTTTCAGGCGGTGACCAGTCCGGCCGTGTACAACGCTAATAACATGTAAAGTGACTGGGATAGTTTTTTAACGACGCACTCGGTACCCAATATCCCGGCGTGCGTACGCTTTGTCAAATTGAATCATATCCACAGCGGTATAAGCATTCTCTGTCGCCTGGTTAAAATCAGTGCCTACGCCAGTCACTCCCAAAACCCGGCCACCTGAGGTAACAACGTGATCGTCTTTTATGGTGGTTCCTGCATGAAAGACGATCACGTGATCACCAGGTTCCTTTTCCACTTTTTCCAGGCCAGAAATGGGTTTTCCCTTTTCATAAGTCCCTGGGTATCCTCCAGATGCCATCACCACGCACATGGCACATCCATCGGCTGTGATTACACGATTTTCCTTTAAATCTCCCTTGGCGGCTTCATAAAGAATGGGGAGTAGGTCTTCATTCACGACGGGTAAAACCGATTGTGTTTCAGGATCACCAAACCGGCAGTTAAATTCAATGACATAAGGTTTTCCATCACACATCATCAGTCCAGCGTAGAGCACTCCTGTGTATGGGGTTCCTTCAGCCGCCATCCCTTTTATAGCTGGTTGTAAAACATCCTGTTGGATGCGAACCAAAACCTCATCCGTTACAATGGGAACCGGTGTGTAGGATCCCATTCCCCCCGTATTCAAGCCGGTATCGCCTTCACCAATGGGTTTGTGATCCTGGGAAGGGGGGAGGATAACCATTTTATCCCCATCCGTAATGGCCAGAATAGAAAGCTCCGGCCCTTGCAGACGCTCTTCGATCACCACTAGATCACCCGCTGATCCAAAGGCTTTTTCCACCATACATTGATCAATGGCGGCATTGGCTTCATCCGAAGAGGATGTCACAATCGCCCCTTTTCCTGCAGCCAGGCCATCGGCTTTCACCACACACATACGGCCTTTACTTTCAAGTTGGCGAACATAATCTTTGGCCGGCTGGGGAGAATCAAATGATTCGAATTGCGGGGTAGGTATTCCATATTTTGCCATTAAGCGCCGGGCGAATATTTTTGAGCTCTCAATTTGAGCTGCTTTTTGGGTTGGCCCAAAAACCGTGATCCCTTCAGCCTGGCAGGCATCCGTTAATCCTTCCGCCAAGGGTGCTTCAGGGCCGACGACCACTAAATCGATGGATTCTTTTTTTGAAAATGAGATGATTTCGTTGTGATCATTAACAGGAATGGAAAGGGTATCAGCCATTTGGGCAATCCCCGCATTGCCAGGAGCGCACCAAATTCGGTCACACGATGAAGATTGTTTGAGCTTCCAAACCAATGCATGTTCACGGCCACCGCCGCCCACGACGAAGATCTTCATTCTGTTGCCTCCAAGAGTGATTAGTCAAAAGGATTATGAACACCTTTGCCAGCCTTCTCAATGGATAGGTTCAGGCAAGTATAACAACTTCGAATACTCGATGGCATTTTAAAAACGTTCTGTTTTCACTAAAAGGAAATACAATGATCAGATTGTGCGTTTTTAGCGTATTAATAAATTTAAAGAGAGTTATATGAAAAAACATACAACCTTATTGATTGTTTTTTTTACCGTATTTATTGATTTGCTGGGATTCGGAATCCTGATTCCCCTCTTGCCGTTTGTGGTGACTCATTTTGAAGCGAGCGCATTTACCGGCGGAATTTTGATGGCCTCCTACTCAATCGCCCAATTTATTTTTGCGCCTGTTTGGGGACGCCTTTCAGATAAAATCGGCCGTAAACCAGTTATTCTCATCAGTCTGACCGGCTCAGTCATTGGTTATTTATTATTCGCTTATGCCGATTCCAACTGGGGCTTTTTTACCTATTTCTCTCCAATGGTTTGGTTATTTGCTTCCCGTATCCTTTCTGGTATGGCGGCAGCCAATATATCAACGGCACAAGCGATTGTGGCGGATTGCCTGCCACCGGACCAGCGGACAAAAGGTATGGGAATGGTGGGGGCCGCCATTGGATTGGGGTTTACTCTCGGACCGGCGATGGCCGGGATTATTGGTTTGGAAAATCATTACAGTCTGCCATTTTTGATCGCAGCGGGATTATCCGGCCTCGATTTGGTATTGGCATTTTTCCTTCTCCCTGAAACCATTCATATGAGCCAGGATAATCATGCCGAAAAACGCCGCTTTTCATTCGCTATGTTACGCACTGCTTTGCAAAAGCCGATTATTCCCCGATTGTTAATGGTCTCGTTAACTTACTATATTGCCTTTGCTGCCATGGAAAGTACGTTTGGTTTTTATATCGAGAAGGTTTTTCAATTAACCGAACGACACAATGGATATATCTTATTTATGGTGGGAATCATCATTGTCATCATACAAGGTGGATTTGTGGGTAGAGTAGCCAAACGGTATGGTGACCGCAATGTATTGACCTGTGGGATAGCAGGAGTGCTGATCGGTCTTTTTTTAATCGGTGCGGCACCATCCGTCTTGTTAATGATCCTATCCGTGGTGGTGATGGCCGCTGCGTCCGGTTTTGTAATGCCCTCCATGACTAGCTTGTTATCTCAACATAGCGATAAAGAAATTCAAGGTGGGATTCTGGGGCTGAACCAATCCATGGCCAGTATGGGACGAATTTTAGGACCACTCATGGGTACCTTTTTGTTTGAGCATTTATTTCCACCTGCCCCGTTCTGGGCGGGGGCGTTATTTATTATGGTAGCCCTGGTATTGATCCTTCCATTAATTTCCAAACACCAAACAAACTGCCAAATCGAATAATTAATCTTTTGTGTGGCATTCAATCGTATTAGAAGGTATAATATAATTGAGGCTCAAAGGTACATACAATCGAGTAAAGAAATCCATAAAACCCTTAAATTATTCCGTAACCTTTGGAGCCATCCATCGTATAAGATATACTAAATTTCAAACAGGGTGAATAGAGAAAAATCACTCAAAGGAGACGAGGGTAAGACAATGTATTGGATACTGATAATTGGGATTATGTTGATGATGGCGGCAGCCAGCCGCAACGTGCAAGCCACGTTTCAACGCTTTAGTGAAGTGCCGGTTCGCCGGCGGATAACCGGGGCTCAGGTGGCTCGTCACATTTTGGACAGCAATGGTTTAAACAATATTCCCGTTGAACGGGTGTCAGGCCAGTTAACTGACCATTATGACTCAACCAAAAAGGTGCTTCGGCTTTCTGAACCGGTATATGACAGCAATTCGATTTCAGCCGTCGGGGTTGCCGCTCATGAAGCAGGGCATGCCTTGCAGGATAAATCCGGCTATTTTGCACTTCAACTTCGGCAGGGGCTTTTCCCCATTGCCAATATCGGTTCGAATTTCGGCATGTTTCTGATCATGATTGGCATGTTTGGTGCCTTTCTCTTTCAGATGCAGGCCATTGGCATGACCTTGGCGGTTACTGGATTAATCCTTTATGCGTTCGCGGTTCTGTTCACGTTGATTACGCTGCCGGTTGAATTTAACGCCAGTTCACGCGCATTGGCATGTTTGACTCAATATGGCATCGTATCATCCGATGAACATACAGGTACCAAAAAGGTGTTGAATGCAGCTGCCATGACCTATGTCGCCTCTGCGGTTGGCGCAATCCTGACGCTTCTATATTATGCCATGATTATTCTTGGAAGCCGGGAATAACCGCTGTTAATTAAGCTTTGTAGAGAGTATTATATGGGGGATCTTGCCTGTTGGCTTGATCCCCCATTTTTATCCATTCATTAAATAAAGGGTGATTCATTCATTGCATAAACCAAGGACATCCCAGAAAAAAGGAAAAACAAATACCAGCATTTCACCTGCCCGAATCGCGGCATTAAAGGTATTAGACGATACCATTACCCGCAAACGGCCATTGCTGGAAAATTTACCTATTATTCACTCTTCTTGTCACAACCAAAAAGATGTGGCTTTAGCCCGTGAAATTGTTTCAGGCACCTGCCGTTGGCTAGGGCGATTACGTTTCTATTTGAAAACCGTATCCAGGAATCTCGATAATTTGCCTGACCTGATTCAGCGCATTTTGGAATTATCAGCATACCAATTGCTCTATTTGGAGCGAGTCCCGGTTTACGCGGTGGTTTCAGATGCGGTTGAATTGGCCAAACAAAACCGCTTTCGCGGTTTAGCCTCTGCGGTGAATGGAATTTTGAGGAATCTGCATCGTTCGCAAGAAAACCTTGAATTGCCTTTGAAAGATGAGGATTTTTCTGAGTATTTAAGTGTATTTTATTCCCACCCATCCTGGTTAATAAAGCAATGGATTACCTTATGGGGTGATGGAACCACGGAAGCTTTTTGCCAACATAACAATACCATTGCTCCAATATCGCTTCGGTTAAGAGGGGATCATCAGAAAGCGTTGGAGATATTAAGAGAGATCAATGTTCAATTTACTTTGGATGAGCGCATCCCTGGACGGGTAATAATCGATGATACTGCTTCATTTAGTGAAGACTGCATGCAAAATCCACACTGGGCTATACAGGATGGTGCAGCAATGCTGGTACCTCTTGTTTTATCACCCCAACCAGGCTGGAAAGTATGGGATGTATGTGCTGCTCCAGGTGGTAAGGCTTTTTACTTGGCAGACTTGGCGGATGATCAAGGCTTAATCTATGCAACTGACCGTTCCAAATTGCGCCTTGACAAGTTGGTTCAACAAAACCAAATCTATAACTTATCTTCAATAAAAACAGGTGTTTTGGATGCATTAAACGATCCACTCCCTTCCCAGTATTCCGAACTGGATGCCATTTTGCTTGATGTCCCCTGCACAGGATGGGGTACCTTTCGGAGGCATCCGGATCTTCGCTGGCGATTAAGACCGGATGATCAAGCCCGATTAGGAAAAATGGCATTGAATATGCTTGAAAAAGTATACAAAAGGCTAAAATCGGGGGGAATTCTTATTTATTCCACCTGCACCTTATCGAAAGATGAGAATGAAAATGTGATATCCCGATTTGTGGAAAATCATCCGGAATTCTCCATTGAATCACCTTCAAAATACATCCCACCAGCGTTTCAATCCGCCATTACCCAGGACGGTTTTTTAAAGATAAATCCCTACGATTGGGATTTGGATGGCACATTCGCTGCCAGATTAAAAAAAATGTAGAATCCCTCAACACTAACTGCATTTATGAAAGGGTGGCAACACTTTTTGTGGTGAGATTGGGGATTGACCTATGTGTCAACCCAGTCTTAAATCTCTTGTTTAAAGCATTTACTTCAACCGGGGGGCAGGAAGTCTTTTTAATCGCTGGTTTTTGGGATCAAATTCAATACCCACTGACTCCAAGGGAGTTACGCCTAAAATAGGTTCAACATCATCTGCTCCAAAGGTGACTGTAGATCCGACAATATCACCCATAAACTCGATTTCAGCCACGGCCACATCCAACTTAACTTCTGAACCATCAGCCAATTCGTGGATGCGCGATCCTCTGGGTTGAAGGCCGATTTCATACAAATGTTTAGCGGGCACCAGGCAATCAACAGCGCCCATATCCACCAAAAAGTGTTGCCACCTATTCAGCGGATTTCAGATAATAGAATAGTTGACAAGTGAGACTAAAAGTTCATCATACTGGGCAATTCCAGGTTATCGAGGTATGATTAAAACGTTGATATAATCTTACAATTGAAAATCAATACCCTCCGCTTTGTTTATCAAGGCGTTATAAACACATACGAATGATTAGAAGATTCTTTAAAGCCATTTTTCGTTTCATTAACCTAATCCTTCTGATTATCATATTCATGGTATTGCTCGTCTCAGGGATGGCGGCGGGTGGGATTTGGCTGCTGGATTACCTTGTTCAAGGCGAAGAGGTCGCTGTTCCCCGATTGTATGGGATGACCAAGGCGGAAGCGGTTGAAACGCTGGTCGAACATGAATTGATTCCGGATTTACCCATTAAACAGGTTATTAATGAGGATGTTCCGGCTGGAATTGTTATTGAACAAATCCCTGCACCGGAGACGAAAGTCAAGAAGGGACGAAGTGTAACCCTAACCGTCAGTACCGGTCCACAGGAGATTCATATACCGGATCTGGTTGGAAACCGGCTGGAAGATGTTTCCGGCTTGCTTCGCAACGCAGGATTACACTTAGGCCAACGAGCAGCAACACACCATCATTCTTTTACCAATGGGGAGATCATTTCCCAGGATCCATTGCCAGGTAAGCGAATTGTGATTGGCAAGCGAATAAACCTCCTGGTCAGCCTGGGCCCTCCACCCATTGAATTGGTTATGCCCCGCCTAATTGGAAAAACTTGGGATGAAGTTACTAACCAATTTGACCACGATTTAATTACCCTTAGTGAAGAACATATTGAATATAAGAAAACCCCTGATACCTCACAATGGAATCGAATCATCGAACAAAATCCCGAACCCGGCGCAAAAGTAATCGCTGGCGAATCAATCAAGTTGACAATCGGTTCCAGCGGCACGGAAATATCCGATTTACGGCTGGTGCATGTCACGTTTCCTTTTACTTTTGATTTGGAATCAGAATATGTTTGTTTGCAGGTATGGGATGATCGATTTTCTATATATTATTCACCCACCCTGATTCCAATCAGCGTTTCTCCTTTAAAAGATGAAATAGATCAATGGATTGCAGTGTTTGGTGATGCTGTTGTCACTTTGGCTGAAGGTAATTCAATGAATTCCCTTCACTTGACAAATCCTGTCAAAATGCAATATTTTCCCGCTCCCCTAGAGGAGTAAACTGTGTTTATAATATATGGATTAGTTACTGATTTTAGGGAATTTTAAAACAATTTTAACAACTTTGGATGTGAATTGATGCGAATTTCTCAAGTTTTAATAAGAAATATAATTGATTTTCTTTATCAAATCAGGTATGTTTACTAAAATAATAAACATTCTGAGATTTGTATGATGAAAAGAGAACGCACAACCCGCAACGAAATTTTAAACCTATTAAAAAAAGAAGGCAAAATGACCGCCGCCCAGGTTGGAGACACCTTGGGATTAACCGCAATGGGAGCCCGCCAACATTTAATGGCACTTGAGCGGGATGAAATGGTCGCTTCTGAATTTGTACGCCAAAAAGCGGGCAGGCCAGCGCTTTATTTCAAACTCGCGGATAAAGCTGCAGGCTGTTTTCCGCAAGAGTATTCCAATTTGGTGTTAAGCCTTTTGAAGAACCTGGAAGAATTGGAAGGCCGGGATAAAGTCGAGCAATTATTGACTTATCGCCGGGAAAAATTAAAACAAGAATATGGTGATTTGATTAACGGACTAGATTTAAAAAAGAAAGTGGAATTATTAGCCAACCTTCGTGATGAAGGCGGTTATATGGCGGAAATGGATGAGGAAAAGAATGAGCTGATTCTTAAAGAGCACAACTGCCCCATCCATAATGTAGCCAAGGAATACCCTGAAGTATGCCAGATTGAACTGGATTTATTCATGGAACTGCTTGGAGGTGATGTGGAGCGTATTGAACATTTAATGAATGGCCACAATGCGTGTGTTTATAAAATCACCAATGGCAAGAGCAATCAAAATAACGAAAAGAAGAAATAGTCCGCCTTATTGTTCCAGCTGTATTAACGGATAATTGAAAATATCCTCGATCGTTTCTCCTTCCGTTAAAGACATGCACTCTTCATGATCGTCTTTTTCCACACATAGAACCACATTGATTGACCAAATCGGTTTTGTCATCTCTCCACTTTTCAGTGGTTCGAGAGGCAATGCAATTTCACGGCTATATCCTGCACCGATTTTGTAGACAGAGTGTAAAGAGACTTTCATTTGGTATTTTATAGGTTCCTTGTCAGCGGCATCAAGTGTAAAACCGAAGGGATCAATCTGGGTTTTATATAAGGATATTTTCCCCCCCCATGGTATTTCCCAGACATAATAATTGAGGTAATCCCGTTGGCTTGAAATATAGAGCCGTAGCGTAATAAGTTTTGAATCCTTTTGTGATTCAAAAGCCTGTGAATTCCCTTTAATGTTAATGTATAAATATTGCGGATCATGAAGAAGTTTAACTGTTGTGTTGGGTGATTCCGTTTTGGCTCCCCTATCCTGCATGGGGATTGGTACTGCTGAGTTCCAAACTTCCTCATCATCTTTTCCATCAATATCTGGTGCCTCAGTTACAAACAGAACGGGGATAGCCCCAGCTGTTTCAGCCTTTGACAGAAGAGCAAACTCTTGTTTTGCAACCTTGGCAGCGGGGGAAGAAGGAAATTGTTCGATGATGTGTTTAAAAAGCGCAATTGCAACATCCTGGGCTTCCTCACGCTTGCCGAGAGCAATGCCTAGCAAGGCTGCTGCCTCATCGATCCGTTGAGTTTCACTGGCTATTTGGTTAACACGTTCAATAATTTCACTTGGTTGAACATCTTTGCGTAATAGTTCCCTCTGAATTAAATGGGCGGTTTCA
This sequence comes from uncultured bacterium, assembly GCA_964517495.1. Taxonomy (GTDB): domain Bacteria; phylum Hinthialibacterota; class Hinthialibacteria; order Hinthialibacterales; family Hinthialibacteraceae; genus CAZFER01. The sequence goes on from CAZFER010000010.1 coordinate 106,206, forward strand.
GGCATTGTTTCGAGGGCACTATCGTATACCTCGATGGCTGATTTCTCACCCTTGTTCAATTCGTGCAATTCAGCCAGACGATTCAAAATCTTTTCGTTATCCGGGTAGAATTCATTCAATACTGTATAGATTCGTATTGCCCGATCCACATCGCCCAATTCCACACATCGTTCGGCTAACCTGCGGATTTGTTTATCCGCTCCGAATGAAACTTTGTAACGGAAAATGGACTTGGTGGATGGAACCATTCGAATATCCTGATAGACCTGCTTGGTATCCACCCTAATGTTATCCAAATCGAAGGTGGTATGTTTGGAGGTCCCCTTCAGAATCTGAAAGGTGGTCAAAAGATAGGTAACCCGGTCCATGATCATTAAGGGTAATGCATCCATACGTGGATCGCCGCTTTGATTGAGTTCGGCCAGTGAGGATATTCGGCGTAAACCTTCACGAAAGGCGTAAAATTCAGATTCATTGTCTTGAAAGGATATGATATTGGCGGGTTGCAGGATTGAATTTCTTAGTTGTGAATAATAACGGTTTCGTTCAATCCCGCCACGGCCCTCGGTTTTAATATCCAGCATATCCCTTAAAAGACGGACATCACTGCTTAAAATCAGGGTATTCTCATGAATACACCAACTCGGGGTAAACGGTGTTATTGGCAGTCGAAGGGATAGTGTGTTGATCTCTATTTCATTATAGGTTTCTGTCCCGGCAACAATCATTTCTTTGGCCAACATGGAAATACGTTGTTGAAGTTTTGCAAAACCTTTCCGGGCTTTCTTTTCATCGCGAACCTTAATCAAATAAGCCACACGATTCATGGGAAGGACTGATTCAAGGTCGATCACAGACCGCATCAAACACCATTCATTTCCCAAGCCTGCCAGTAAATCATCTTCGATAGAAAAATCCAATTCCTTTTCCCATGTTTTAATAAACTCATTACTCATTTTATGCAAAAAGGGGATCTCATCAAGCCAGGTTTGAATGAGCATCCAAATATCTTTGGGACCAAAAATATTCCCTGCGTTCAATGTTCCGGTTCGTCGAACCATATAATCTTCAAAGGGAAATACAACGGGTTTGCGCTTAAAAATAGGCGCCCAAGGTGATGTTTCCATATCACCACCCAGTTTTGTGAAACTGATGGTGTTCTTGTTTTTGTCATCATCGTATGAACTGGCTAATCCACTGGCATCCACATTAATTAAGAGGGAAAGAACGGAATCCACCAGAGCAACAATATCTTCTATTTCATCCACATTGGGGAGATTCATATCTTCGAAAGCGTCTTGTAATTCTTTCGGCACTCTGTTGTCATCATTTTTATCTTTATGATCGTTTGTGGAGTTTCCCAATTGCTTTTTCTTGGCAAACTCCAAAACTGTGGATGTTAAACTTTTAATGACTTTGCTGTAATCGCCAAAGTTCCAAAACACTGTCCAGCTGCGATTTTCAGGGAGTTGTTCCAACACGGCCTGATAGGTCTCATTAGTGGCCAAACTATCCTCACTGAATTCCATCCCTTCGATCAGCTTAACCAAAGCCGGTTTACTGGTGGTAATCATTAGTGTGCTATCATCGTATGTGTAAGCCAATCCCAAGCCGGGCAGCCGTCCCGGTCCATACAGATAATGGATGGGAAATCCCCGATATAAATCCTGTTCACTTTGCAGATAGGGAACCAACTTTGCAATATTTTCGAAGAGTTGAGATAAGACCTGGCTTGCTTGTTTTGTATCATCCAACCGGGTGATATAAATCAATGTTGGAGGTTTAAGAGCGGCAATATCAAGGCCAGAGACAGAAAAACACCACTGCTTGCCCATCAGGGCTTCGCCGTTTTGCAATCCAAATTCTTCCAGGGTGGCTTCCCATTCGGTACGCAGCACTTTCCATTCCAAAAAATCATCCATGGTCGCCACTAAGTCCTTAAGCGCCTGTTCATAATTGGGGAATAAAGGTTCGTTTTGTTGAGTGGTATCGCTTTCAACATACAACAATGTATTCGATGGGATCAATTGGTCAAACGCCGGTGGAGTTTGTGCATGGGTTACCGTGGCACAAAACAGTAAAGCCAGAATGATGATTGAATTGAAACGGATCATGTTTATCACTTCCTTATTTCTTAGCGAACTTCGATCGTCTGTCTAATCCCTTTACGCATGGGTCATATAAATTTTTCAATGGATATCAAAAAACCGTAATTAATGTCAGCATCGATGCTCCAAGCCCTAACGCGATTTGTTGCTGGCCGGCCTTCACCAGTTTTTGAGAGACTGAATTTTCATTGGGTGATTGTTTTTCTGATTTTTGACCACTTAGCGCTGATTTGAAGGCACCGATAGTCATGCCGGCTTGCGTATCTTCCGGCAGGTTGGTGAGGGTTTCTTTTATCGCCGTGGTCTTTTCGCCTGCGTAATCAAGGCCTTTGTTAAAATACGTTTTAGCTGTGTCCGTCAGCGCCAGCAGGGCTTTTTTTTGTACTTCGTCCAACTCCGGCCGTTCGATCTCTTGTTGCTGCTGATTGGTTGTTGGAAACTGGGCGATCATCGGATCGGGATTATTAGATTGTGGGGTATTGGTCGAGGGATTCCAATCCACCATCACCAGCGAAAAGATGAGCAATACACTAAATGCAGAAGCTAAGAATTTGGGATTAAAAATGAAATACCAGCCCCATTCACGCTGTCGCGGTTGTTCCACGAGACGGTCGTGAACGTGTTGGATGGTATTGTCCAACACGTTGTCGATTTCGCTTTCCGTGACAGCCGGTTCCATAGAACGGTCAAACTGTTCAAACAGATTTAACAGATCGTGGCATTCAGGATTGCTGCTTAATGCCGCCTCGACCCGCTCTTTGGCTTCGCCATCAAGCAGGCCATCATAATAAAGAGAGAGTTCTTCCACGGTGGGACGCGAATTTTGTTTCATGATCGTGCGCCTCCTATTCTCCTTCAAATACACAGTCGCCGTACATATCTTTAAGGGCCGGCTTAAGTTGTTTCATCAGTTTTTTTCGGGCGGCAAAAAGCGTGGTGCCCACGGTTTTTTCGTTGCTACCCAAAATCTCGGCAATCTCTTTGAGCGAAAGCCCCTGACAACTGCGCAGAGTCATTACCATGCGTTGTTTTTTGGGCAGTTGCTCAATCGCTTCCAGGATTTTTTGGTGCATCCATTCATCCTGGTATGATTCATCCGGCCTGGCTGGTTTTTCCTTATCGCTGGATTCGACCATCAGTTGAAAGGAAAAATCCTGATGATCGACAGCCATCAAACGATCAGGTTTCCGTTTACGCAGCCAGTCAATACTTAGATTGTTGGCTGTTTGAAACAACCAGGCTTTTAGACTTTTATCTTCCCGAAGTTTCGGCAATGAGCGATACAACCGAACGAATGTTTCCTGCAATACATCCTTGGATTCATCCGGATCGCGTACGATGCGTAAAATAAAGCAGATTAAAGGGCGTTCGTAACGCTGTATCAATTCATTATACCCCCGCATATTGCCACTTTTCCACAAACGAAGGGATAGCACGTCCGGATTGTCTTCCAATCCAGCTTGATCGGCCAGAACAGTTTGCGTTGCTGATGGAGTGGCGGTCACATTCATGCTTATTGGCTCCGCAGGAGCATCAATTATTCGTGTGGTTTCTCTCGGCTCCGCGGAAGCGTCGCCCTCTCTGAGTGTTTCATTTGGTTCAGCTTCAGGTTTTTGCCTTTCATGGCTATATTCTTTCGAACTATTGCCGTTCATAATATGCTACGCTATCCGGAAGATAAATTTTTAATAAAAAACACTTTTTTTTGAAAAATTCATTAATCTCGATCGTATACACATTGAACGATAAAACGATGGTTTAAATAACGATGAATAATCCTGCGGCTTTCGACATCTCTCAACTAAACATTTTCTTTGGCGCCAAACAAATTCTCCAAGATTTAAACGTTTGTATGCCCACCGGGGCTATCGGCCTGTTAGGGCCGAATGGCGCCGGTAAAAGCACACTGCTTAAAACCATGATGGGCTTTATCACTCCTCAAAATGGCACATGCCGTATTTTTGGCTATGATTCAATCAGCCAAGGCCCCAAAATCCGCCAGCTGATTGGTTATATGCCGGAGGATGATACCTATATCCCCGGCATGTCAGCAGTGGAATTTGTCGCCTATAACGGCATGTTGTGCGGCTTGTCCGGCAAAGATGCCATGTTACGCTCCCATCAAGTATTACATTATTGCGGCCTGGGTGAAGCGCGCTACCGCAAGGTTGAAACCTATTCTACGGGAATGCGGCAACGGATTAAACTGGCCCAGGCGTTGGTCCATGATCCCCGCCTGTTGCTATTGGATGAACCCACCAATGGGCTTGATCCCCATGGGCGCAAGGAACTGCTTGAATTGATTGGGGATATTTCCGCTCATAAAGGCATCTCGGTGATCCTCTCCAGCCATCTGCTTCATGATGTCGAGATGGTTTGCGATTATATGATGGTGCTCTTTAAAGGCAAATTGGCCACCGCGGGGAAAATTGAAGAACTTAAACAGCTAGCCCATGTATCTTATGAAGTTCGCCTTAAGGGAGATGAACAACCGTTTCTTGACGCGTTACAGCATATCGGGGGAAAGTGTGACTATAAACGGGATGGATTACTTCAGATTCGCATGACAGAGAACCAGGGAACCGATGTAATTTTTAAAGCCGCTCGCCAAACGGGCGTGCAAATTCGCCACTTGGCCCGTGAAGAGATGACGCTTCAGGAAGTATTCGCATCTGCCATTAAATCGCTGTAATTTTTATATTACACGGAGGATAATCGTGCCGGTTTATCAACAAACATACAGCCACTATACCGGTGAATACCGCCCGCGTGGCCTGGCGTGGACCGTGATCGCCTGGAAGGGCATTCGCAAATTGGTGAAAGCCAAAGGCTTTCGTATTTCAATGATTTTTTCATTCGCTGTGTTTCTTGTACTAACCGTACAACTTTATTTAAATGCCAATAAAGCCATGCTTGAATTGTTTCAAGTTCCGAATGAACTCACCCGTTATTTAGTAGTGAATGAAGAACTTTTTTTCAACTTCTTAAACTCACAAAAATTCTTCTGTTTTCTCTTACCGGTGATTTTTTGTTGTGATCTTATCGCGGGTGATAAACGCACCAAGGCATTGGCATTATATCTTTCCAAACCAATTTCAAAACTCGATTATCTGTTTGGCAAGGGAGCCATTATTTTATCCATGCTGTATATCATCACCATTGTTCAGGCGTTGTTGTTGATGATATTGCACGCATCGTTTACAGAAAATTGGGGGTACCTGATCGATCATATTCCCCTCGCTGTCCGCATCATTCTCTATTCCAATATGATTGGACTGCCAATATTGATCAGTGTGTTAACGCTTTCATCATTGGTTAAATCACGGATTGCAGCCGCCACCATGTTTTGTGTATTGTATTTTGTTCCCTATGCCATTGCCAATATATTACGTGAATTGTTTTACGCGCCCATGTTTTCGACGCTGTTCAGCCAGGAATGGTGGTCGCTGCTCTCCTTCCAAACCCTATGGCTCCAGTTGGGTGCTGTGATGTTTAAGCAAGACATCCCTTATGATCTGCATTGGGGGTATCATTTGGCTGCGCTGATCGTGTTTTGCGTGCTGGCCTCCATGCTGTTATGGCGGCAAATCCGCGCGGTGGAGGTGGTGAAGTAATCCGTTATGGTCATGATAGAACTGAATGAAGTCTCAAAATGGTATGGTGAAGTAATCGGTATAAGCCATGTTTCGGCAAGCATAAGCCCGGGGGTTACTGGCTTGTTGGGACCAAATGGAGCGGGTAAAACCACCCTATTACGCATGCTAACCGGCCAACTGCGTCCAGATACAGGCACCATTAAAATCGAAGGGCATCCCGTGTGGAACAATCCCTCGATTTTTGAAATTATTGGCTGCTGCCCGGACCAGGAAACTTTTTATGAATCCCTCTCCGGCATGGAGTTCCTCACCTTTATGGCGCGCCTGAATGGATTACCCAAATCAAAGGCAATTGAACGCTCCAAAGAAGCGTTGAATATTATGGGGCTTAAAGAAGAGGCCTGGAACAAACCTGTGGGGGCGTATAGCAAAGGCATGCGCCAGCGGGTTAAGTTTGCCCAGGCGATTTTGCACAACCCCAAAGTAATTTTTCTTGATGAACCGCTCTCTGGTATGGATCCCATCGGCCGCCATGAAACGGTGGAGATGATCCGCCAATTCGGTCAGGAAGGCAAAACCATATTGGTTTCCAGCCATATTCTGTATGAGGTGGAAGAGATGACCAGCCGGATTTTGGTCCTCAACAATGGCCTCTTGCTGGCGGAAGGGGATGTTCATGAGATTCGTGAACTCATTGATGAGCAACCCCGTCATGTGCGTATTCATACGCCTGACCGGCAGCGCCTGTCGAGTATTTTGGTGGGGTGTGAGGAAGTACAAAGCCTGACCTTTGGTGATACACCAGAGGAATTGGTGGTGCAGACCAACTCACCCGATCAATTTTATAATCGCTTTAATCAGCTCGTTTTGGATGAAAACATTCCCGTCCAACAGTTGGTAACCTTGGACGATAACCTGGATTCGGTATTCGAGTATTTAGTCAAATGAATCAATCACTAGCTTTAGCCTCAAAAATCATGTATCCGCTGACCGCTCTCATTACGGTCAACCTCAAGTTTGTCCTGTTTCGGCGCAAGGTGATGTTTCCGGCCATTATTGCGTTTATACCGGTGATCCCCATTCTATTTTTCCGTGTGATGATGTTTATCTATGGTGAATTCCCCCGCAACAATGATCCGGTCACATTTTTCTCCATCGTGAGCGCCTCGGTGTATATGCAATTCGTGGTGCCTTTTTTGGCTCTGATGCGGGGCATGTCGATCATGTCGGAAGAAGTTGAGGATGGCACCATTGTTTTTCTGCGATTGCGCCCGGTACCGCGTACAATAATTGTATTGGGCAAATTTCTGGCGTATGTGTTTTCCACCGTTATATTAGTGGGGCTTTCCCTGTTTACGACCTATTTTCTGCTCTCCAGCCTGCCCAACGCGAATATGTTCTTTTATGAATTACCGCTTTTATGGGAGGATATGCGTGTTTTCATTCTTGGCCTGGCTGCCTATGGGGCGATCATGATGGTGATAGGGATTATTTTTAAACGTCCCCTTTTATTTGGTGCTTTCTTCCTTTTTATTTGGGATACCTTTGCCTCTTTTATTCCCGGAACCGCTCACAAACTCACCATCAAGCATTATTTGCAATCCATTTTCTCAAATGAAATGCGGGACGCTCTGCCCAGTAAAAACCTTCTCGAAGCTCTCCTCAGCCAACACACACCGGAAGATTTTACCCGAGCTGTTATCACCTTGCTCAGTGTAGTAGCAGTATGCATCGCCCTGACAGTTCTGTCTTTGATATATAAAGAGTTTAAAACCACCCAGCAAGAGACGGGGTGAAGGATACACAATTTGGAATTCGGTTTATAATTGAAGGTGAGATTGGATCAATTTTAAAAAGGAATCCATATATTAGAAGTGTTTGGTTTATTGAAGAAGATGAGATAATTCCTAGGTTTGTTACTGCATACCCTATTAAGAGAAATGAATCATGAACGAACTGGATCAAATTGTATTGCGAGTCGATATACCACAAGTTGGTTTAAAAGCTGGAGATATAGGGACAATTGTTTTAGTCCATTAAAATGCCAAAAAATTTGAAGTGGAATTCACCACCTTGGATGGTGATACGGTCTCTGTTCAATCACTCGCAGCCGAACAGGTACGTACTTTTCAGCCTTCTGAAATCCCACATGCAAGGCCGATGCAATAAATAATCGCATCAGAATCCCCACAAACTCAACTCCACTAAATATTGGGCACCCTCCGGATTTTGATAGCCGATAGGACCAATGAAAATCGAGTAAAGCGAGCGGATGCCTAATACAATCGCCAGGATAAATAGCAGGCGCCGGTACATGTTATCCTCTACCGTCATGGCAAAGGCGGGCGTAAGCATCAAATACCAAAACTGTCCGATGCGATTTAACTTGACAAATATTACAAACACCAGGGGCGCTATCCATTGCAGCGCTTTGCCATGCCGATGGATGCCATAGATACAACCGAACACAAAGATCACCCCCGCCAGCCAATGAGCCACAATCAGCACATAAGGGAAATGGGGATGCAGCGATGGATCGCCGATCTTCCAATGCAAGGGATTATAGGCAGGGATAAATCCCGGCTGGATGAAGTGCATCATATAACCGCTGAAAAGCGCTGCTACTATGCTGGGTAACAGACTCAAAGCACCCCAGCCCCATTCTTGCGCCAAACGTTTTGGATCACGCCATGACATACGTGCCATGAAATAGGGGATCAGGAAAATCGGGAATAATTTAGTCTGGATTGCCAGACCCAAGTACAAGAATGCGCTGCCATGCCCCTTTACTAAACGCTCAATGGCCAACAGCATGAATAAAATCACCATTGGTTCGAATTGCCCCTCATGCGAGACAAACCATAACGAGATGGGATTAAACCAATAAAGCAGCACTAATAACCGATCCCGGCTTAAGCGGTAAATCAAACCAGTGTTTACGGCTTCGATAAGAGTCAGCACCAGTTTGCCAAAAAAAAGCGATGGATGAATATTGGCGATCAACGCAAAGAAAAGCATGGTGACTGCGGGATAAGGGTATACACGGTTAGGCCACAAAAACTGACTGTGCCAGGGAGAAAAATCGAAGGGCACCATGTCATACAGTTTGAATCCCCAGGTCAAAAAAGCCTTGCCATAACCCAAATTACGCAGCAGATCGGTAGTATATATCGGAGCCTGTGTGCAATAATAAAGACGAAGCACTGCCCCCGCCAGCAGAAGGCCGATAAACAATACGTTGGAGGAAATAAATTTCCCTGCTATGGTTTTGACATGGTTTCCAGACATAAGAATGGCTTATTATCCAGCCCTTTGTAAAACAAGGCAAGCGTTACAGGGTTTAGCATAGAAGGAGAGAATTGTGTTATAATCTTGAAAAGGAAAAAGAATGATGGATAGAAGCGTGAAATGCATAATTTATCAATTAAATATCCTCTCTAGAGGTAATTTCCATGTACGACAAGAAAACTGGATTGAAAGATTATAACAAAAAAATACAGTTACCTCCGTATTGCTACCCATGGGGCGATGAAGAATCCGCTGCAATCGAAAAGGCCATTGGCGGGCCTGGAGGCTATAAGAAAATGACACATAAAGAACTTAGGCAGTTATCCCGAATAAGAATGGACGGAAGAAATGCCTCCGATGTTTTGCGGGAAATGAGGGACGAGGGATGGTAAATGGAGCACGCTTTCTACCCGGACACATCGGCAATTGTTAAGCACTATTGGGAAGAGGAGGGTTCTGATTTCGTAGATGAACTTTACAATCTAAGGGCAAAAAATGGAGGGAAATTTTATACTGCTGTGCTTGTCCTCCCGAAATTCTCTCCTGCTGCAATGAGACTAAGCCGTGAGGGCAAGTTATCCAAGGAAGAAGCTCGCAGCTACATTAATAAGTTCGGTGAAGATGGGAAAGACATTTATGGATATTCACCGGAAGAACAGGGCTGAAATATGCATTCTGGTTTTTTATTGACTACTTCTTATCTCATTATACTTTTGGTTTTTTCCCTTCTTTACTTGCCATCCCATGCAGCCGTTTACCTCGAACCGGAGATGGTACGCATTCCCGCAGGTTCGTTCACCTATGGTTCTGATCAGACTGAACGGGAAGCGTATCTTTCCCCACCTCATGAACCTTCCAGGCAAACAGCCACATTGAAAACGTACTACATTGGACGTTATGAAATCACCAATGAAGAGTTCGACTGCTTCATCTATGATGATGGCTACCATCGCCGTGAATTTTGGACACCGGAAGGCTGGCGTTTTCGCCAGCGTTCCGATTGGCATGTGCCCCGCCTTTGGTCGGATACCGATTACAATGGATGGTATAAAGAGCGCCATCCTGTTTGTGCCATCAGTTGGTATGAAGCGGTGGCCTTTTGCCGCTGGCTAAGCGCTAAAACCGGTAAGCCGTACCGTTTGCCCACTGCTTTGGAATGGGAAAAAGCCGCGCGCGGCACGGATGGCCGTACCTTCCCCTGGGGAGAGCAATGGAATCCCAAAAATTGCAACTGGCTTGCCGATGTAAACGGCGATTTCATCGCCGACCTGCGCGGCGATGGCTATGTGTGCACCGGCAAAGTGGGGGATTTTCCCGCGGGGCAAAGCCCATACGGCTGTTACGATATGGCGGGTAACGTGCTTGAATGGGTGGCGGATAAACTTGATATAAAATCGCCTTATAAACGGGCTTACCGTATATATCGCGGTGGCTCGTTCTTATCCGGCTATCCCCGCATGTTGCGCTGTGCCTGGCAAGGAGGAACACTGCCAGAAGTGGGGCATGTTTATTGGGGGACCATCGGTTTTCGAGTGGCGATGGATGCCAGTGAGGAGGATGAATGAGCCACGAACTATTTGAAAAAAACCTGCAAAGCCTGCGCCTACGCTATCCCCGATTGGCTGATTTGAACTCGCAGCCACCAATTGATGTTAAACCCTCGTCCCCCCCTGTTCCTTCATCGTGGCATACAAACTTGAAAATCGACAAAGGTAGTCATATCGTGATATTCGGTCTGGGTGATGGCTCACTTATTGCAGAGTTATGGGAGAAATACGATCCCCGCAATTTGGTCGTAATCGAAAGGAATGTCAATACGCTTTCAAATGCGATGGCCAGGCATGACCTCACAAACATTTTAGATCATCCACACATTTATTTGTCTATCGCTGATAATCTCAAATCACTTGAGTATGATCTTGAATATGTGAAAACCTCGCTGGCCGCTCATGGTTTCTCACTCTTGCATAATCCTCAAAATTCATCGGATAGCAATGAATATTACAAACAAATTCAACACGGCCTGAAGCAGTTGATTGAACATGAATCGTTCAATTTACGCGCACGATTGCAGCGAGGGCCATTGGTACAGCGGAACTTGATCGCGAACTTTTCTCATGCCTTGAGTGCTCATTCACTGGATGATGTCAAAAACCTGTTTGCCCAACAACCAGCGATCATTGTAGCCGCTGGACCTTCCTTGGATAAAAATGTCGAACAACTGCAGGAGGTTAACAACTCTGCTGTGATTATCTGCGTGGATACCGCTTTAAACACGTTGCAACATTACGGGATCAAACCCCATATGGTTGTCACGACGGATCCTTCACCTGAAAACGCTCATCATTTTGATGGATTGCAACTCGAACCGGAAACCGTATTTGCCTTTACGCCGGATTGCTATTTCAGTCTCCCTCAGCAGTTTAGTAAACATCCTCACCATATTTGTATTTATGACGACAGCAGCCGGTTAACGTATTGGTTACGGAAGCACCTGGGCTTGCACACCTTCATCGAACGTCCCCAGCATGTGGCTGAAACCGCCATTCGCCTGGCATTGGTGATGGGGTCTGATCCGATTATATTTACCGGCCTTGATTTGGCACTCTCCCCTGAAGCACACAAAACCCACGCACAGCATAGCGCACGAGCTGGGCATGTTGCTTCGTTGAAGAAAAACGCTGCGGAAATCAAGAATCCCGATGGCGAACTTACAACGCTTAACCTGGTTGAGGTAATGGGTATCAACGGCAGTATGGTGCCCACCTATTATAGTTTCAAGCAATATTTGGATCGCTTGGAACGCTTGATGGCGGATCACCCCATTCAATGGATCGACGCCACCCAAGGGGGCGCGTTTAAAAAAGGCGCTCAGGTTAAAGCGTTAAATGACGTATTGTCCTTAATTCCAAGTCATTCACTCCATGTTCATAACCGCTTTCAAAATCTGCATACCACCGGGCTAAACCATACTGAAGGGATAAATGAAATACAAAAGGCGGTGGGGAGATTGCAAAGTTTCAATGTTAAATTGCAACTCGCCTTGGAAGGCTCCATCAACACTGAAACACTTGAACAGTTATGGCATACCTTTCTTGCGGATGAAACCTTGCGCGCATTTTATGATCATGCCGTATTTCAATATCAGTTAGAGCCACCCCTTTCCTCAATGCCTGCTGAAGAACATCATGCGTTCCTCCTTCAAAAACTTGCTGAAGCACGGCAGGTTATGCAGTTATTTCTCCCCTTCTGGCTGGATACGTTGAATCGAATTACCAAATAATAAAATTCAGTTTACTATAATTCCTATAATGGTTTCTCTCATTGTGGTGAGATTCTATCAAAACTGGGTTGACACATAGGTTTGCCTTATGCTGGGTTGACACATAGGTCAACCCCTACATGTTGTAGGGGCGAACCTAATGTCATTAACTTGAAGGGGAGGGCGAGGCTCCCTATTCAACGATCCAATTTGATCTTAGCATAATGACATCGGGGGCGAACCCATGTGTTCGCCCTATACTGTAGTACAACAGACATCAGGAATAGTTTTGAAACAATCCCACTTTTAACGTCATTTGTTATCCACACCCTTTTCCCATCCTAAAAGGGCCGATTTAAGTTGATTGAGCAATTCAGGCCTTTGTTTGGACAAATCGTTCTGCTCTCCAATATCCTCATCAAGGTTGAAAAGCATGGGCGATTTTCCTTCGAGCCACACCAGTTTCCAAGGCCCTCGTCGAACTGCCCTATCTTTGCCAATCCTATAAAAGAGTGTTCGTTTGGGCATGGATTCACCTTCGAACAGCACTGGTGCGATAGTTTGTCCATCGATGGCATGAGATCCTGCAGGATCAGGTAACTCAAGCCCAGCCAGTTGAAGATAGGTGGGCATCATATCCATGGTCATTGCTGTGGTATTCGTTACTTGTCCCGGCGCAATTCGACCTGGCCAGCGGGCAATGCAGGGAACGCGATGCCCGCCTTCTAACACATCCGTCTTTTGACCTCGTAATGGTCCATTGTCGGAAATCTCACCACGATGATGCCCGGCATAATGGCGATAGCCACCGTTATCTGAGGTAAAGAACACAAAGGTATTTTCATCCAAACCACATTCTTTCAATGTGTCTAAAATTTGCCCAACGCTTTTATCCACCTCTTCAATCATGCGTTTCACTACGTGTGTTACATCCTCATGTGGACCAAGTTTTGAAAGATCGCTGTAATCCCCACCCGCTTTACGATAGGCAGGATCTTCAGGTGTCATCCAGGGGAAATGAATCGCGGAATGAGAAACATACAGGAAAAATGGCTCATCCTTATGTTCTTTGATAAATTGAACTGAATCACGAGTAATCAAATGGGTGTTATATCCTTCTTCATTGGCATGTTTGTCGTTATTCCACCAATCCACCAGCCCCCATCGGTTAACATGCGAGTTATAATCCACCGCACTATGAAGATGACCTCGAAATTCAGAAAAACCATGCTGGATGGGATTATCACTGGGTTGAGTCCCCAGGTGCCATTTGCCAAATATGCCAGTGCGATAACCAGCCTCACGCAATCGAGTTGCAATGGTTATTTCATCCAACAGCCCGAATCCACGTCCGTTTCGTCCGATCGGTTCTTCGATCCCCATGCGTTGTTGATAGCGGCCGGTTAGGAGTGATGCTCGCGTGGGTGAGCACATCGGGCCATTGGAGTGAAAATCGGTAAACCGTATTCCGTCATTCGCCATGCGATCCAAATTGGGGGTTTGGTTCTTTTGATTGCCGTAGCAGCCTATATCCCCATACCCAAGGTCATCGGCCAATATAAGCACAAAATTGGGCTTTGATTTTGCTGATCCAAACGAAGGCAAGCCTAATGCCAATGCA
>CAZFER010000011.1:0-73673 GCA_964517495.1 uncultured bacterium
AATTTCTTCCCGGATTTATGAAATTGTTCTTCCCGGCTGTTTATGACGAGATTGACTGGGAGAAGGAATATGTCTCACTGGATGCAGATTTCGTTTCACGTCGTTAGCGTATTCCAACCGTGGATACCAGCCAATAGGTACAGATATTGTTCTGCCATCAAGACGTTTTTGCTTCTTCCACCTGTAGCCGTTTTGTCTCCCATTCTTGAGAAGCTTCCTCATAGATTGTTTCAGGTGGGCGGCGCAGGTCCCAGACGATCCCGAAGCAGGATAGAATGCGCAAGATATAGTGAGTGAGATCAATTTCCCACCAATAGAATCCCTGGCGTTCTGAGCCTGGATAGCGGTGATGATTATTGTGCCATCCTTCACCCATGGTAATTAAGGCCAAAATCAGGCTGTTGCGGCTGTCGTCATCGGTTTTAAAACGCTGAGTGCCAATCATGTGGCAAAGAGTGTTAATGGAAAAGGTGCAGTGATAAAGAACCACGGTACTGATAAAAAATCCCCACACAAGAAATTGCAAACCGGATGTTCCTAACTGAGGGAAGAGATAATTCACCAAGACACCCAAGTAAAATAATCCAACCGCCAGTGAAACAGGAGCGACAATATGATAGTAGTCCAACCACCTCAATTCAGGGTATTTAGCGAAATCACGTATGTTTTTCCAATTGGTCTTATCGTATTTTGGACACAATATCCAACCAATATGAGCCCACCAAAATCCCCTTTCTTTGGGAGAATGAAAATCTTCCGGTTGATCGGAATAGCGGTGATGATGCCGGTGATGAGCGGCCCACCATAAGGGTCCCATTTGGGCTGAAGCCGAGCCAATAAAACCCATGATAAACTGAAACACACGGCTGGTTTTATAGGTTCGATGGGCAAAATAACGGTGAAATCCACCTGTGATACCAAACATTCTTCCAAAATAGGTCAGAGCAAACACTCCCACTGCTGTCCAACTAAAACCTGCCCAAAATACGAGAAGGCATGCTGTATGGAGTAGGAAAAAAGGAATACTATTCGATAAATTGAGTTTTTCTTCTTCTTCATCCATTGGATAAACTTGCATTTCTTCTTGATCGGCGACTTCGGAATGTGCCATTCTTTCAGTTGCGCTTTTTTTCATTGATCAACCTCTTCATCTTTGTTATTAAAAAGTGTTGTGCGGCTCTTCTGTGGAAATATGGGAGTTTTAAATACTCCAATATTCCACACTCATCTCATCCGCATATCTATATCTCAAATTAATGCTCAATTCTGAAATGGTAATTTTATCTCTCTTTTTTGGGAAATCCTAGATTAAAATGATAAATTTTATAAAGAATAATATTTTTTATTATTTAAGGGATTGGGATTGTTTTTTAACCTTCTTTGAAAACTTAATTTAGAGCAATGAAATTGCCAAATTTTACTATAATGGCATTTTGCCTTACATTTTTCACTGGCTTTATATGAAGGGTATAAGCCTCTAGTTGAGATAATATATTGAAGTGATGATTGGTAACACTAAGTGGAGATTAGCAAATGTGACATCTAATAAGAAAGTTTTTTTATTTCATCACGAATCTTTGCGGCGGTTTCATAATCTTCTCTTTCTACCGCTTCATGCATTTTTTGGCGCAACTGACCAATAGGATCCTTTTTCCAGGATTCCTCGATTTCTTCTGCCAATTTCTTAAGTAACAATATTTCACTACATTTTTTAGCTAAATCCGCTCTTCCTAACTCGCTAAAAAACTGGTTTATCTTTTTAATGGCCGTCTTAATTCGGGTAATGGCTTCTTCATATCGGTTCCTTTCTAAAAGCCGATGAGCCGCTGCCCGGGCGTTCATCATTAAAACATAAGGACGGTATTGTTCGAGGGCATAGCGGTCATCCTCTTCTTCTGCATATTCACGAATCAAATCGAATACGGCAAGATTTCTGGCAGTATCCCTTTCGACAGCTTCATATTCCTGGAGGTGAAATAAACTTAAGTAGCGATAGTAATATTGTAATGCTTCGTTACGTAGCGCTTCACAATCGTTTTCATCGAGGGTAAATAGTTCTTCTTCATCAGAATCATTATAATAAGTATTGAGTTGATGTTGGTAATATTCCAGTAGAGATTCAAAACCATAAGGACGCTCACCATCTGGGCGTCCATCATAATCCATTTGGAGAATACCCAAATCAAGCCGCATTTGAATTTTGGGCTTTTTATCAAATCCTTCGATTAAGCGAACAGTTACTTTGTTTGGATCATATTCCCAGTGTTTTAGCAGGTAAGAAATATCATACATCTCTTTTCCCCAACCATGACGAATGTTTATCGATTCAATTTTAAACAAAGAGTGAAATCAACAATAATATATAATGTATCATTTAAACGTAAATTTTTGTTAAATCATTAAAAATATTTTACTTCTTTTCCTACCACAACAAATAGGTGTGGTACTTTGGAGAGCACATAAACAAAAAGAAATGAACATTGTTTTGTAAATTTATCATCATGCTGCAGGTGAGTGGAATAAGTAGGCTGCTGCAATCCCCAACTGACCAACGACCATAATCAAATACATGTGTTTCCACGAAACATGATTTGCCTCGGTGGCCAATTCAGAAGGACGCCTGAGGATGAGATACGCAACATAGATTCCCCATAAGGTTAATAAGGTTGCCAATCCCATCAACAGCATTTTATCCCCTTGAAAAAGATTGAATGACGACCCGAAAAATAGCAATAGAAAAGGAAGAACAAAAAAAGGAGAGATTAGTTTAGCGCTGGTGTCCACTCCAAATTTAATGGGAAGAGTGATACAACCTCCATCTTTATCGCCTTCTATATCGGCGAAATCCTTGGTTGTAGCGGCTCCGAGGATGTACAGCCCAAAAATTCCTCCAAACAGCCAGGGTTCAATATCCCAGACATTGCCGACGGCGGTCCAGCCAGCAACCACGAGCAGGCAGCCCCGGGGAATGGCAATGGTTAAGTTGGCTAACAACCAGGAGCGTTTGGTGCGAAAAGGTGGACCGGAATAGGCGTAAGTAACAAAAGCGGTAAATAAGACAATGAAAAAGAATTGTGTTCCAACATAATAAGCAGAACTAAAGGACAAAATATAGAGAATAATACAAAAAACCCAAGCAGAGAATATGGAAATTCGACCTGAAGGAAGAGGCCGGGTTGGTTTATTGATTCGATCGATTTTAAGGTCGAAATACTGGTTAATAATGTTCGAGGCAGCATTTAATGTGGCAGCCGATAAGGCGCCAATTAAAATCTTGGGTAGAAAATAAAGAAAGGAATTATCCTGCTGAGTCCAAGCCACCACGGCAAAAGAGAAAAAGCCAATAAAAGGGGCAAGAAGGGTAAAAGGACGGCATAATTCCCAATAGGCTGAAACATGATTTTGCCATTGATTTCTTGTATCATTTAGGTTCGGGTTCATTCGTTAAACCTTCCTATACGCGTTTAAGGGAAAGTTGCGGTATTTTCACCACAACGATGGTTGAAAAGCCAAATAGATTTCTTGAATTATAACCTTAAACCTTATACTATCGATAGATATCTGTTGCATTTCTTTCACAATTTTTAATAGAATGTTACTTAAATGAGATAATCATTTGGGGGGACATTATCAATGATGAGATTCTTGATCTTTATGATGATAATTGCGGTTGCCGGCCAAACAGGGATCACGGCTGAGATCAATGATTATATAGATTTTGGTGGAGATATTTTAGGTGAGTTTTTCAAAAGCGAGAATGTGTTGGATTTGAATGATGGGCTTGATGACGATCATAATTTGTTGCGGGCTGAGGCTCACCTCTATTTTCAGAGTGAATTTGACCAAAATTTATTGGTTCGAGTGACCGGTGAGGTGGATCGCGGCCTGAACCGTGTTTACCTTGATTCCAGCCAACAGTTGATTGGGCTAAATACTGAAGAATTCGAGTTTTATATCGATGAAGCCCTGATTAAAATGAATAACATTGCTGGTGGGGGATTTTCATTTTCAGTTGGCCGTCAATTCCTGAATTATGGTGATAATCAATTTGCTGATAACTATAATCAATGGTGGGGGCCGGGTTTTATTATCGCAGATTCACTGACCAATGATCCTCTATTGATCACTCAGTTAGGGAGTTATGAAATTGATCCCTTTGATGCTGTGGTGATTCGGCATGAATCGGAATTTACTCAATTTGATGTGTTTTATGCGCGTGATACGGAGGATTTTCTACAGCCCCAAGGGATCGATGTTGATGTGCAGATGGCTGGTTTTTATGCCTCATACTTTGGAATTGAAGACCATCAACTTGACCTCTATTTCACTTATAACGAGGAAAACAGCCCCAGCCGATATACTGGAATGGGAGGTGATAAATGGATATTTGGTGGCCGGGCAGCGGGTGATCTTTCTGATCATCTAGCTTATAAAGCCGAAATTGCCTACCAAATTGGTAACATGGACAACACCAGCCTTAGTTGGCGTGATGATTCTGACGCTTTGGGGACGCAGGCCGGTTTGAATTATCATCCAGAATCTGATTTGAATCCCAATGTTGGTTTCATTTACACGTATTTGCAGCAGGATGGTGCGAATGGAACCATGAGTGGTTTTTCCGCACCTTTCGAAGGTAAAACCTACGGTATTATGGCCGAAGGATTGATGAAAACATTGGATGGAATTAATCCATTCACCAATATGCATGTCTTTAATTTGAACGGAGGGCTCCAACCCACAGAACGGTTGGCCTGGACGTTGGATTTGTATTTTTTCCTGCTCGATGAAGAACAATCCACTGGGACCACATCGGAAGATGATGGTGGGGTGGAAATGGACACCCAAGTGGATTACCTCTTCAACAAACATCTGCGTACCTTCGTTGGTGGCGGTGTATACTTCCCGGGCGATGCCCTCAAAGCCGCCTATGCCAATCAGGATGACGACGCCTTCTTCTTGCGGGCGGGGATTAAAGTTCAATTTTAGGGTATTGTTTATAATCCCATTTAGGTCATCACTTGTACTCATCGTTCAATAATTGAAACTTCTCGTTTCAAACGGGATAAAAAACGGGTAAGAAAACGAGGGATGGAAATGGACACACTCGCCGAAATCGTTTATTTACTCCAATCACGAATTCCGTTGTCATCCAAACACCGAGGACACACTTTAACCAGCAATTGGTCTGGTTTTCACGAATGTCATATTGAACCTGATTGGCTTTTGATTTAGCGCATCGATGGTGAAAACTTGATTCTGGTTCGAACCGTTACTCATGCTGATTTGTATCAATCTTGAATTGATGCTTAGTGCCCGCATAAGGACCCTGGAAACCAAGTTGGCGTAGATAGAGTATAAATTTGTGACGTTTGATAGGATCCCAAAACGAAACCTGAGTCAATGGGTTGCCAGTGTACCCAATTACCGTTGGCATCCCTGAAGCCACTTTTTTCCAATACTTCATCGACCGTCCCCAAAGTTTCGCATTCTTCAAAGAAGAGTTCCAATGCTTCTTTGATGCTCCGCTCAGCATCCGCCAACGTATCGCCAAAGCTTGAAACTTGCAACTCGGGGCATAGAGCGACAATCAAGCCATCTTCTTCGAAATATTCAATCTGTAATTCAATCTTCACAGCGATCCCCAAATGGAAAATATTTATTTATTAATAAAAGCCAAACATATATTGCAAATTATAATTCTATACCACTTATTAAGGTTTCCAATCACGTGAACTATGGACAACTCCAGTAATCCATACATCATTATTTTCAACACGATACATTATGCGATATGAGCCATATATATATAATTTCACGACAAAGGGAATTATTGATTTCTGGAATGATACGCCCAGAAAATGGAAATTCCCATAATCTTTCTGTTGCTTGAAAAACTCTTTTAACAAAGAGGGAGGCTAAAGACTTTGAATCCCTTTATATATATTCTGCAATCAAATCGATGTCATCAAGATCGGAAGGCGCCCATATCACTGTTGCCATTTTTCTAATCTCTTTTTGGCTTCTTCCTGGGATACTCCTTTTCCATTGCGTATTTCGTTTTCACCGAACGAAAATTTAACATGCACATATAGAGCATAGATGATATCATCCATTGTGGCTTCATTTGGCAACGAATCAATCACTTGCTTTGCTGTCTCTTTCACCAACATAGATCGTCTCCAATCGCAACTTTCTTGTTTCACATCACTTCCTGCATTAGGCAAATACGCGGAGATGGCAAGAGGCATCCTTTGATCGTCAATGATGCATGACGCCATTGACGCTCTTACTCAACTCATGATAAACCACTGTCGGATCATAACCTTGAATCTCCTATATTCTAACACTCTTTTGTGAATTTCACACCATTTTTACGGTATTCACAAATTATGCTTTTTTTGTTGCACAAAATGGTGAGCGTTATATCAATGCAAAAACACTTAAATGTTTTGGCAGTTCCAGCGTTGTTGAATTTATTGAGTATCATCAAGAAGGAACCTTTCGTGGAGTCTATACAGTGCGGTTTCATGCGGATTTTCTTTAGAACGCCTCATCCGATATGTCAATGCCTTGGGCAACGATGTCGAAATACGTATTAAACCCAAACCGAAAAATCGGGAAAAGGGTGAAGTTCGTGTACATGCGGCAAGGTGTTAGATAGTTCACGTTGTCTATTCTATTTCCACAAGTTTCTATCATGACTCAAATGAAGATTCGATAGCTCTTTTGAAATTCAAGTCTTCACCTAAAATCATATATTGTTTTTTGATTGGAAAGTGTTCCGGATTTGCCGAAAAGACAGCATGGAAAGGTAAGCAAGTATTGTGAAATTTCTAGTGACGGGTGGAGCGGGTTTTATCGGATCCCATCTGGTTGATCATTTGTTATCCAAACAGCATGAGGTGGTGGTGATTGACAATTTTTCCACGGGACTGTGGGAGAACCTGCAGCCCTATGGGGATCAAATTCAACTTTTTGAGGCCAGTTTGTGCAATTTGGAGGCCGTATGTGAAGCCATGCAGGGGGTGGATTATGTGTTTCATGAAGGTGCCATGCCTTCGGTGCCCCGATCCATTCAAGATCCCATCACCAGCCATCATTCCAATGTGACGGGAACCATAAACGTTTTGTTCGCTGCCAAGGAAAATGGTGTCAAACGTTTAATCTATGCGGCTTCCTCATCGGCGTATGGTGATGTGGATGTGGATAAGAAACACGAATCATTAGCTCCCCAGCCCATATCACCCTATGGGGTGATGAAACTATCGGGCGAATATTACTGCAAATCCTTTTATGCATCCTATGGTTTGGAAACGGTTTGCTTGCGTTATTTCAATGTATTTGGCCCACGTCAAAATCCCAAGTCGGCTTATACGGGGGTGATGGCGATATTTATTCCATTAATGCTGCAAGGCAAGCAGCCCACTATTTACGGAGATGGCACCGCTACCCGCGATTTTACCTATATTGACAATGTGGTTCACGCAAACATGCTGGCCCTCGAGGCTGAAAATGTGGTGGGTGAATCAATTAATGTGGCCTGCGGTGAAAACCATAGCGTTAAGCATATTGTGGATACCATCAATCAAATCCTCGGGACTGAGATCGAGCCTATTTTCGCAGAAGAGCGCAAAGGGGATATCAGGCATTCATGCGCATTAATCGAAAAAGCCAGGACAAGGCTTGGGTTTGAACCTCCGGTCTCATTCGCAGAAGGTGTAGCAAGAACAATCGATTGGTATCGGCAAAATATTTCATGCTAAAGAATCAATCAGAGCTTGATAATCCAGTGTGTTCATCACGTCTTCTGCTTTTAGCCGTCCTCTTCGAGCGGTTTTGATCCCTAATTCAAGATGGTTATAATCATCGGCCGCGTGCGTATCCGTATCAATCGAAAATCGCACGTCATATTGTTTGGCTTCTTTAATGTGTTTGTCGTTCAAGTCAAGCCGGTAAAAGTGGGAGTTGATTTCCAACACGGTTCCTGACTCCGCCGACGTGGCGAATAACGTTTCAGTGTCAAAATCCAATGCAGGGCGGCGTCCCAGCATTCGCCCTGTTGGATGGGCGAGAATATCGACATGGGGGTTTTTAATCGCGTTGCAGATGCGATCCGTCATTTTGTCGCGGGGTTGTTCAAAAGAAGAATGGATAGCCGCGATGACGATATCAAGTTGTTCCAACATCTTATCGGAGAAATCAAGTGCTCCATTGGCACGGATATCCACTTCAGAACCGCATAGGATTTTAATATCGTGGCGGCGTTCGTTGAATTCATGGATGGCTTCAATCTGACGTTTAAGCCGCTCCTCGTTTAGACCATTGGCAACCCCCAAAGAGCCTGAATGGTCGGTAATGGCGATGAAGCGATATCCCCGTTTGATGGATTCATCCGCCAATTCATCAATGGTCATCCGACCATCGCTCCATTTGGTATGATTGTGCAGGGAGGATTGAATATCCTCAATGCTGATCAAATCTGGAAGCTGCTGCTTGGCTGCCAGTTCGATTTCATCGAATCCCTCACGTAGTTCGGGGATAATAAAAGCCAGGTTAAGTTTTTTGTAGATTTCTTCCTCGGTTTTACCGGCGAGTTTTTTATTGCTTTTGCTTTCATATAAGCCATATTCATTGATTTTCATCCCTTTTTTGATAGCGCGTTCACGCAGTTGAACGTTATGTTCTTTGGAACCGGTAAAGTACATCAAAGCGGCTCCGAAACTGGCCTGTTCAACCACACGCAGGTCAACTTGCAGCCCGGAATGAAGCACGATACTCGATTTTTTCTCCCCGTGTGCAATCACTTCACGTACATTTTCGGTATTAACAAAGGTATTCATCACTTGCTTGCTGTTTTGGGCGGATACAAGAATATCCAAGTCACCCACGGTTTCTTTTCCGCGCCGATAACTGCCAGCCACTTCGATCTTTTTCACGCCTTTAATTTCTTTGAGGCGGGAGACGATGGTATGTGCGGTGACGGATGCCATCCCCAGGTTAAAGCGGCCCTGAGAAAGATTCATATTTTGGATGCCTTTGAGGATCTTCTCTTCCGATTTTTTGCCCATCCCGGGGAGTTTTTGTAATTCCTCTTTTTCGGCGGCTTGTTTAAGCATATCCACACTGGTAATGCCTAACGTTTCATAAACCAATTTGGTTTTTTTAGGGCCAAGGTTGGGAACATTGAGCAGGTTTAGGAATCCATCGGGCAGATCAGCGAGCAGCTCTTGATGTTCGGTCATTTTGCCGCTTTCAAGCGCTTCTTGAATTTTTTCGGCAATCTTTTTGCCGATACCGTCGATTTGTTCCAGTTCACCCCGTTCAGCGATGGCTTTAATCGGTTCGGATAAATTTTCGACCGTGCGTGCCGCCCGTTGGTGGGCACGAATTTTAAAGGCGTTTTCGCCACGGATTTCCATTAAATCGGCTATTTCTGATAACAATTTGGCTATGGCCGCATTTTCCATTAGTAACGTGTGCCTTTCCGGAATTGGAATTTATGGAACAATATGAACAATTCGATTTTGTCACTATTATAGTGATATTCTTTTTGAGTTTTACACAACCTTATGATCCCGGCTTTTGGATCATTTTCTTCATTATACCCTTTAGCCCTTGGGAAATCGAACAGAAACAGGAGTGAAAGATTGCAGCGTTTTTTGGGTACACCGCGTTTTGCGTTTGTTGATTTAACCTTCAATTGGCCTCCAGTGGGAGGATGCTGGATCGATACGCACCATATAATCCAAAGGATACAGAAGCGTGGCGCAAAGGTTTGCTTGTTTGTTCCGGATTTTCAAACTTATTACCCACGGGGCTATATCCAAACTGAAATGCCTTATCCCGTGGTCACCATCCCCTTTAACCGATTTTCCTATAACTTCTCCACTGTGATGAAACGATTCGGGAAACGGGTAGAGGAATTTCAACCCGATCTGATCTTTCTGTCAGATGGGTATCAAATGAAAAACCATCTGATGACTGCCTTAGGAGCACACCGCTGTATTTTGCGATTTTATGCTTATGAATTGTTGTGTATTAATCTTCATTATTACCGCTATCATGAAGATCGGATTTGTACCGAAGGTTTTTTCCATAATCCCAAAGAATGCCATCGATGCTGGTTTCGGCGTATGCCTGCTATCGGCCGGGGAATTCAAATCGCCATCGATTGGCCGGAAACGCATCCCAAATTACATTTTTCACAAGAATATTTAGCGAGTCTGGCGTTTTCAGAAGGATATCACCAAACATTGATGGAGAATTTTAACCGATTAAATACGGCTGTTGTTTATAATGATTTTATGAAAGGGCAACTCTCACCTTATGTCTCTAATATCCATATCATCCCCTCTGGTGTTGATACCGAACGCTTTTCTCCCACAGAAGATCGAACAGAGGATAATGAGCCTGTTAAAATCTTCCTGCCAGGGCGGGCGAATGATCCGTTGAAAGGATTGCCTGTGCTCATTAACGCTCTGAATCGATTGGCGAAAGAAGGATTGAAGATTGAACTGCATTACACCGCCGCAATGAATTGTGATTCACAAGAACCTTGGCTGGTCAATCGGGGATGGGTGAATCAGGATGAATTACCGGGCCTTTATAGTGAAATGGATATTGTGGTTGTGCCCTCCACCTGGATTGAGCCATTCGGCATTACGGCGTTAGAAGGCATGGCCAGCGGATTGCCGGTCGTGGCCAGCCGGATTGGCGGGCTTGCCCATAGTGTGGTCCATGATCAAACCGGTTATCATTTCGAACCGGGTGATGCAAATGGATTGGCGCAAGCCCTGCGCACATTAATCGTCGATCATGCATTAAGGAAACAGTTCGGCCAGAATGGCCGGGAGCGGGTTTTAAAACACTACGACTGGAATCGAATTGTTGATAACCATTATGTCTCTTTGTTTGAAGCGGGCATGAGCCGTATACGTAACGAAAATATTTTTGCTGCAGCGGATTAAAAAACACGATGAATGCATCACGAAAAACACAATCGATCTATCATACATTCATTTTTGGGCTTTGTAGTGTATTGGGGTATCTCGCCTTGATAGTGGTTGTCCCCTTTTATGGTTTGCAGATGATATGGAAGAAAAAGTACCGTTACGGTGTTCGTCAACGTTTGACATTGTATACCAAGGAAGAAATACAGCGTTTTATTGCGGGAAAGCACATATGGATACATGCTGTTTCAGTGGGAGAACTGCAAGCCGCCCGGCCATTGTTGAAACGGCTGAAATTGGATTATCCAGATCATGAGTTGCTGGTAACAACGGTAACGTATACCGGCCAGGGTTTGGCCAATAGCATGGCCGAAATTGATCATGCGTTATATTTCCCACTGGATGTATATCCGCTTTGCCGCCGGTTTCTAACTATGGTGCAACCTGTGTTTGTTGTGATTATGGAAACAGAATTATGGCCGAATATGATTTGGGCGGTAACCGATCGTTCCATCCCTGTGGTGTTGGTCAACGCACGTTTATCAGATCGCTCTTTCAACAGGTACTTAAAAGTACGATGGTTTTTCTATCCAATATTACAGCGCCTATCGGCGATTCTTACCCAAAGCGAGACGGATACGCAGCGATTTGTTCAATTCGGGGCTGATCCCGGCCGTGTGCAATGGGCGGGGAACCTGAAGTTTGAAGCGGCACCTTCAATCGATGAAAGTATGCGAGCCATCTGGCGGGATCGTTTTCAGATTACCGATGATGAATTACTCATCGTGGCAGGCTCGACGTTTCCACAAGAAGAGGAAGCATTGGCTCGGGTTTGCTCAAGAGTGAAAAATGTTGATCCATCTGTCCGTTTGTTGATTGCACCCCGTCATATCGACCGGTCATCCATGATTGTTCAAACCTTGTCGTCAATGGGATTTCAAGTCTGCCAGCGATCTAAAATGGAAGCGGTTGCATTGTACAAATTAAAAGAGTGTATCATTCTGCTGGATACCATCGGGGAATTGATGAATGTTTATGCGGCGGCGGATATTGTCTTCATCGGGAAATCACTGTATGACAGGGGAGGGCAAAATCCAATCGAGCCGGGAGCATGGGGCAAACCCATTGTGTTTGGTGAACACATGGAAAATTTCAAAGCCATTGCCGAACTTTTTCTGAAGTCGGGTGCGGCGGTAAAAATAGCGGATGAAGATGAATTATATATAACGTTTATAGATTTGGTCCAATCCGAATCAACGCGAAACGAAATGGGTGAGCAAGCCAAATCGATCATAGCCGCCAATCAAGGAACCCTTGATCGCATCATGCAGGTGCTTGCCCCGATTTTTCCTAATGAATCGAACGAGAAATCCATTCATGCCTAATCCCCTCATCCATAAATGGTGGCCAGAACTCGCCTATCACAATCGCGGCCCAATGCGTATGTTTAAACCGGTATTTATTCCCCTCGCTAAATGCTACGCCGCTATAAGCCAACGCAGGCGAAATAAGGTTAAACCTCGACGTTTGTCTGAACCAGTCATTTCAGTTGGTAATATCACCGTCGGTGGTGTTGGCAAAACCCCACTGGTTTTGTTTATGGTCAAACAATTAAAAGAACGGGGATTGAATCCCGCTATCCTGATGCGTGGTTACAAACGTAAATCAACTCAACCAATGATTTTAAACATACAATCGTTTGATCCGAAATCCATTCATGAATATGGCGATGAGGCTGGCCTTTTACATTGGCTAAGCGGAGTAACGATAGGCATTGGAGGTGATCGATACCAAACCGGGAAACAAATCATCGAACAGGAAAATTGTGATGTGTGGGTGTTGGATGATGGCTTCCAGCATTATCAACTGCACCGGGATTGTGATGTGGTGGTTATGGATGCGGATTGCCCACTGGGAAACGGACATTGCTTGCCATGTGGGCCGTTGCGTGAACCCAAAGCGGTGCTTGAATATGCGGATGCGTTTGTCTTTCGAGGAAAGAACGTTCCCGATTTGAGAGATAATGCCTTACTGGAACACAAGCGATGTTTTATTGGATCAATGCATTGGCAGGCTATTCTGCCATTGTCTGAATGGCTGCAGAAGGATTATGATTCAGATCGCTCAGAGTGGAGCATACAGGAGTGTGATGTTATATTGTTATCCGGTATCGGAACACCTGAACGCTTTGAACGGCAGGCGAAGGAGAATGGATTTAATGTACTTCATCACTATGTTTACCCCGATCATTTTTGGTATAGTGAAAAGGATATGAAACGAATCCAGGCAGGCACTAAACATGTTCCGATATTAACGACAGAAAAAGATGCGGTCCGGTTCCTAATTATGGAATCAAGCAATGAGATGGTTTTGAATAATATACATGTCGTTCGCACCCGCTGGGAGATGGAAAATTCCAACCAATTTGTTCAATGGCTATGTGATGCATGCAACTTAGATTTAGGTGTAAATAACAAAGGAGATTAACATCAATGCTTAAACAACAGTGGGATGTCTTATACGAAAACGCATACGAGTATGGAATTAAACGCATTCAAGAGATTGATGGCGTTGCCTGTGCGTTTCATTCCGTGATCGATGGTGTCATCCACCTGAAGCCGGATATGATCCAACCCTTACTTGATGCGAAGCCCGATTTCAAACGTGCGGCGTTGGAAGGGTGTGAAGGCACTATCCCACTCGAAATTTTGAGCCAGGAAGATTTTTTCCGTGGATTGTTTTTTTCCCTCTCACGCGGTTATGCCTTGCAGCGCATGATTCGGTCGGAAGCAGTGTATGAATGGGTATTGGATACCTTCGGGCCGGGTGAGTTGCGCCTTGGGGGAACCTCAGGGAACATGTCTCGTTCCCTGGCGCCCTTGGGGATTCCCATTACCACCTATGCCAATCCGTTGACCAAAGAACTTGCGGAACTATTTGGTGATAATGGTAATTTACGGGTAATTGTTAATGAAAATAATGGTTTTACCCTAAAAACACCCAAAGAAGCCGCACGGGAAAGCGGCGTTTTCGCCATCCATTGGATATTTGAATATACCACGGAATTTGAAATTCAACTGGATGATGTCATCATCAAACCTCGGCGCTCGAATCGCTATATCCCGTCGTGGAATCCACGCAATAACCAATTTCGCATGTCTGAAACCTTTGCCGAAGGCTTCTTTTCACTCATTGATTCATACAGCCATTTGCTTTTTTCCGGATTCCACATTCTTTCTGAAAACTATCCCGATGGCAGCACGTGTTTTGATGTTGTTCAGCCCTTGGCGGATTACTTGGATCGGGTAAACAAGTACGCTCCAAAATTAAAAATCCATCTGGAATTTGCTTCAATCGGTTCATCCAAAATCCGAAAGGCGATTGTCGAAAACATCGTTCCCCACGTTCATAGTTTGGGATTGAATGAAACTGAACTGCCGTTGGTTCTTGAAATAGTGGAGAACATGCCTGATGCCGTGGAGAAACTGGATCAAGCCTCCATTGAAGAATATGGCAGGGCCATGGTGTACGTGATGAATGCCACCCCGCTGGAACGGATTCATTTTCATAACTATGGGTATTATATGTGTCTTGAACGCGAACCCTGGCATTCCAAAGAAGCCTCACGCGATGCCTTGTTGTTTGCCGCGACGATGGCCGCTTCACGCGCGCGGCATGGTCTATTTTCATCCTTGGATGACATCAAAAAAGGATTGCATGAACCGGTCGGCGATGAAGGCATTGAAGCCATCACACAATTGTCAAACACACTGAACCAGCCTTCATTACTCACTGAGGGAATCGGCGCCTGGGATGGCTATGTGTTAACCGCCATCCCGACAAAATTGGTGAGAAATCCTTTGTTTACCGTCGGATTAGGTGATACGATCTCTTCAGGCGCTTTTTTAGTCGAATGAATGAAAGGTAGCCGGTATGAAGATTCCACGATGCGCCTCACCCGATATGATGAAACGGGCCAAAAACATGGTGAAGGCGGGATTGGAAAATCCCGGCTTGACCACCTATGCCTGGGTGGAAACCTGGAAGGTGGCCTTGTATTGGTTAAAAGCGCCCACCTTTTGCGCCCTGGCTTATTACAGCGAAGGCCCCTTTGACGACTCCATGCAAATGCAGATTTTGGATGCTTTTTCCCGATCCAGCGGCAAGAACCTGGTCACCATTGTCAACGAAACCGATATTTCCGCCATCTGCTTCTTCGGCGGTGTCCCCTCCAACGTCCAACTGGCCACCCTCGATTTCAAAGCCATGGATATCACCAAGATGAAATCGTTTTGAAAAAAACAACCCCATGTTTCCGCATTGATGCGTAATCGCTCTGGGCAATTTTCTGTTGGCCGTTTAATGGAATTTCTAACTGCCCTTGATCAAGATGTTGAAATCTCAATCACTCTCCCGTAATCGTCCTTCAGCGTATTTATGTAAGATGCTTGAAATAAGTGTTTGATACGGAATCCCTTCGATAATGGCACGTTTTTGCAATGTTTCCAAATCTTTTGAGGATATGCGGATATTGATCCGGGCATCTTTGCGCAATGTCGCCTTGGCATATTGTTTGTGACGTTCTATTAACTTCTTCGACTGTTTGATAGACTTTACATTTCCAGACTCAAAAGCATCCAGTATTTCTTTCTCGTCCTGACTTAAATTAGACATGGTATTTACCTGAGATATCGTTTTGTAGCCTTCCGGTTTGGATTACAGTGTTGGTTAGGATGCTTGGAATTGTATCACATTGTGTGCCTTATGCAATCAAATGAAGAGCTCAACTTCTTTTTTCTCCAAATACCGATACTCTCCCTCAGCCAAATCCCCTAATTTAATCGGTCCGATCGACACTCGCTGAAGCGAGAGGACTTGAATACGAATCACCTTGCACATTCGGCGTATTTGCCGGTTGCGGCCTTCACGAATGGCCAAATGAAACTGTGAACCGGATTTTGTTTTCTTGTATCCAGACAGCCGGGCGGGTGCGATCAGGGTGCCATCGAGTTTGATGCCATGCTGGAGTTTCTGCTTTTGTCGTTCATCCAATGGTTTGTCAGCGTGGACCAGATATTCTTTCCACACTTGGCGGCTGGGATGAAGTAGGTGTTGGTTCCAATCCCCATCGTTAGTAAGGAAGATCAGTCCTTTTGAGTCGGAATCCAATCGTCCCACAGGAAAAATCCCCTGCTTGACAATCGTTTTGGGCAGCAGGCCCAGTACCGTCTTTCGGCCTTGGGGATCATCACAGGTGGTAACCACCCCGGTTGGTTTATTCAAGGCGAGATAGATCTTCTTCGGAGGCTGGGCAAGCGGGCGCCCATCAACCATAATGGTTTGCTGCTCCGGATCAACCACGGTTCCCAATTCACGGCAGATAATCCCATCGACGGATATCCTGCCATTTTTAATCCATTCATCCGCCTTGCGGCGTGAGCAAAAACCGTGGCTTGCGATGAGTTTATTAAGCCGGATGGTTGTCATCGTCTGATTGCCCGGATGGTTCCTTTGTTTGTGCCGATTGGGCGGCTGTTTCAGATTCTTCCGGTGGGCTTGGTGCGCTTTCGCTTTCTATTTCGTTAGTTTGTCGCTCAGTAGAGGTTTCTTCGCTGACGGATTCTATCTGTTCTTCTGCAGGATTTTCCATGGCGGATACGCTGGAGAAGGTGTCGGATATATTCTCAACCGGGGGAAGGTCCTTGAGTGAATTGATGCCGAAATATTCCAAAAAGCGCTTGGTGGTGCCATACAAATTGGGACGGCCCGGGACTTCCTTCACCCCAGCCACTTTAACCAGGCGTTTATCCATCAACGATTTCAGCACCCCATCAATGCCCACCCCGCGGATCGCCTCGATCTCGGCACGGGTGATAGGTTGCTTGTACGCGATAATCGCCAATGTTTCCAGCGCCGGGCCACTGAGAGATGTTTTACGTTTGCGCTCCAAAAACCGGTTAATATACAGGCTATAGGTTGGCCGTGTACGAAGTTGAAATCCACCCGCCACTTCAACAATCTGCAGGGCGGAACTGTTCTGAATATACCGTTCACTTAACGCATCCACCGCTTCCCGAACCTCTTTGCCTGGAATTTCCAGCAAATCAGCCAGTCGTTTCAAGGGAACCGGATCCCCCGAAACAAAAATTAACGCTTCTATCGCACCAATAAGTTGGTCTTGATCCATAATTCAGTCATTAATTTCCTTGAAAATATTAACCTAACCTACCCAATCCTCGGATTCCATGTCTTCACCGTCAATATCTTCTTCATCCGATGAGGGGATTTTCTTCTCGCCCTTCTCCAGAATGATATCACCATGAACGCCCTCTTGTATGGCGCGGACTTCCCTAAGCCGTATCATTTCCAGCAAAGCCAAAAAGACCACAATCGCTTCGATCTTCGATTGCAAGGTTCGCAAATAATCGGTCAGAATAAAGCGTTCATTATGGGCCAATAAGGCCTCGATTTCGAGGATTTTCTCATCCACCGAATACGTTTCCCCCACCACCATGTGTGATTCATCAGTGCCGATGTCTTCCAATATCTTTTGAAAGGTCTGGAATAGGTCATACACACTAACTTCTGTATATTCAACCGTCTGTGGCGGTCCCTCCGGCGAAGGCCCCACGCGCGGAAATATAACGGCGCTTTCTTCCTCACGTACGCGCAGTTCATCCGCCAAACTGCGAAAACGCTCATATTCCCGCCGTCGCTGCTCTAAAATTTGATCGGATAGTTCTTCCTCCTCGGCTTCTTCTTCCTCTTTCGGGATTAACGCCCGGGCTTTATAGCGGATCAAACTAGCTGCCAGCACCAGATATTCTCCGGCCAGATCAAGGTCCTTACTCTCCCATGATTTGACCAGTTTCAAATATTCCTCTGTGATCGCTGAAATAGAGATTGAGCATATATCCATCTCATGCTTGGCAATAAGATGCACCAACAGTTCCAACGGGCCAGAGAAACCCGATACATCAACCAGCAAACGTCCTGTTTGTTGTTCTTTGGCCGTTTCTTCGGTCTGGCTATCTGTGGTTGTTTCCGTCTTTTCAGTCTGTTCTTCAGGGGATTGTTCCATTTACTGCAACCTATATTTAATCGGTACTCATTTGAAAATGTTAAGAGGGTATTAAATGCGTTTTTTAAAAAATTGAGTAGGTGTATATCTCCTATTCTTCAAGCATCGTCAATTTAAGATTCATTTGATAAGATAACTTAAATAACTACCTAAAGAGGTTGAATATGAACGTATACAAAATCCTTGCTGCCTTGATTTCTTTGAGCTTCCTTTCTTCTCCCCTTGGCTTCTCTCAAACCGTTAAACTGGATAAATACAAAGAACAAACCAATACCAAGGTTCGAATTGCCAGTGCTTCTATTATGCCGGTTAAATGGAATAAGGAAAAGAATTGGAGCCAAATTAAGCATTATGTTACTATAGCCGCCCATGAGCATAAAGCCGATATCGTTGTCACACCCGAGGGGGTATTGGAAGGATATGTCATCAACGAGGTGAATCGCGAACCGAATGCGGATAAGAAAAAGGAACTGCAAAACAGTTTTTTCGCTCTCGGTGAACCGCTGGATGGCCCATATATTCAAAAAGCATGCAATTTGGCAAGTCAACTGGATATTTTCCTGGTGTTGGGTTTTCTGGAAAAAGCGGGTACCCAGCTCTATAACACCGCCATTATGATTGATGGGGAAGGGGATATCGTCAGCCATTATCGTAAAACTCATTTCGCCCAAGGTTATGAAATCAACCCCAAATGCTATCAACCAGGGAATAATTATCCCGTTTTTGATACACCCTTTGGCAAAGTTGGATTCCTGATTTGTTACGACCGCCAACTACCCGAACCGGCTCGAATTGTGGCTTTAAAAGGCGCCCGGATTCTCCTGCTTCCTTCGTATGGAAGCTATGATGAAGGTAATGGTTGGAACACCACATTATTACGCACACGCGCCTATGAAAATCGCTATCCCCTGGTTTTTAGCCACCCCAAGCAATCCCTGCTTATTACCCGTGGTGGAGAGGTAGAAGTGATAGGTAAACAAAATCAGGTGGTAAGTTATGAGGTTTCCACCTCACCCCATCTATATAAAGACCGTTTTAACAACAGGCGCCCCGAGACTTATGATTTACTGATTGAAACTGATTCTTCTTCAAAATAATTTGGTAAAGTATACAATCAATAATTGACTTTTTATAATAATTCATCCATATTGTGGTATTACAAGTTAGGCATTATTGCAGTTCGAGGAAATTTAAAATCATCCTCGATCTCAAAAAACGTGTAAATTATTTTGATTGTGATTTTCTCGGGTTTCATTTAATTTACTGATTCAACGCTGGGGAATAAACCATGAAAATCCTGGTTGTAGACGATTCCAAAGCCATGCGGCGGCACATCATCAATATCCTCTCCTCAAAACTGGGCAAGCCATGTGAATATGTTGAAGCGGAGGATGGGAAGGAAGCCGTTGAAAAACTCAAGGTTTTTAAATGTGATTTAGTCTTGATGGATTGGAACATGCCCAATATGAGCGGTATTGATGCAGTAAAAAAAATCCGCTCCTTGAAGATCAAAACCCCTATCATTATGGTGACCACCAATATTGAAAAGAGCAATGTGCTTCAGGCCCTAAAAACGGGGGCCAACAATTACGTGGCCAAACCGTTTACCGATGAAATTTTAATACAAAAAGTAAACGATACCTTTCAATTCGCCGCGCAAAAAGGATAATCTCTCCTCTTATTCCCATTCAATTGTGCTGGGGGGTTTGGATGAAATATCATATACAACTCTATTGATACCATGCACCTCGTTAATGATTCGATTCGCAGTACGCCGCAAAACCTCATCCGGCATGGAAAACCAATCGGCAGTCATGTAATCAGTGGTTTGAACCGCGCGCAGGGCAATCACTTGCTCATAAGTTCGGCTATCTCCCATCACACCGACTGATTTGACCGGCAGTAAAACTGCAAACGCCTGGCCAATTTGTTTATAAAGGCCAGCCTTACGGATTTCATCAATATAAATGGCGTCAGATTGGCGAAGAATATCCAACCGCTCTCTGTCAACTTCACCGATAATCCGAATAGCCAGGCCTGGGCCAGGAAACGGTTGGCGATAAACACTGGCTTCATCCAAACCCAGTTCCATCCCCAACCGGCGTACTTCATCCTTGAAAAGTTCGCGTAGTGGCTCAATGAGCTTCAATTTCATTTCAGCCAATAATCCCCCCACATTATGATGCGTTTTTATGGTGGCCGATGGTCCCTTAAACGATATGGATTCAATCACATCCGGATAAAGGGTGCCTTGCAATAGAAACTCTACGTCCCCTAATTTACTCGCTTCCTGTTCAAAAACTTCAATAAATGTGTTGCCAATTATCTTTCGTTTTTTCTCTGGATCAATAACGCCTTTAAGGCGATCCAAAAAGATATCACTGGCATCGATAAGGGTTAAATTTATCCCCAATCGATCACGCAAACGCTGCAAAACCTGTTGAGCTTCATTGAGACGCAGTACACCATTATCCACCAAAAATCCATGAAATCGCTCGCCAATAGCACGGTGCATCAAAAGGGCGGCGACGGTGGAATCCACCCCACCACTCACTGCTCCGATCACCCGCCCATCACCCACTTGCTGGAGAATACGTTCAATGGCTTCATCCACAAACGAACCCATACTCCAATCATTGCGGCAGCCACAAATGTTTATGGCAAAATTGTGTAATATGTGGTTGCCCAGAGGGGTATGGCTCACTTCAGGATGGAATTGTATGCCAAACATATTCTTCTCAACATTTGCAACGGCAGCATGTTCAGAATTGGGGGTTTTCGCAATATCACGAAAACCATCTGGTAGACCCGACACTTTATCACCATGACTCATCCATACGTGCATAGTTGCTGGAAGGTCCTTAAGCAGTTCATTTTGCAGAACTTGCTCTAACTCGGCGTGACCGTATTCACGTTTTAAACCGGCTGCTACCTCACCTCTAAACGCCCAGATCATTTCCTGCAAACCATAGCAAATACCCAAAATAGGGATTCCTAACGTCCATATCGCCTGGTCAGCATGGGGTGCATCATCCGCATAAACCGATGCGGGTCCACCCGATAAAATAATGCCTTTTGCATTAATGCCACCAAGCTCTGATAGAGACGCCGTACAGGGATGAAGCTCACAATACACCCCTAATTCCCGAATTCTCCGGGCAATCAGGTGGCTGTATTGTGAACCGAAGTCCAAAATTAAGATGGTATCGTAACGCAACTGGGGTGTGAGTGCCATTTTTCTTAATCCAGTTAAATTAATAAAATGAGAGGTCTTATGAAATGACATGACAGTATCTTACTTGGTTATAAAGTCAACCCATAATGATGATTAAACCCAAGATAGGGAGTTTCCTTTTCTTGCATAGCTTAGGCTAGGTTGATATACTTTTAACTAACCTTATCAACATTATTAGCATTTTGTACCTAATAATGAGTGATCCATAAACAATGGAATAGTATGGAAAACACATAATCAGACTCGCTATTCCTCCCCCAATGCAATGGGGGAGGCTAGGAGGGGGTTAAAGAATGTTACTCAACGTTTTCTTATCAACCCTCCCCTAGCCTTTCCAAAGATGGGGTGAGTATTACTCAAAAGGTGTGGAGCTGACGGTCAACCCCCTCTGTATCTCCCCCAGGCTTGGGGGAGAAAGGGATAAAATATAACGGAGAATGATTCCGTAAGGTTCATAGGTTCGCTAAACGGATGTGGCAACCATTCCCCTCCCAAGATTGGGTAGGGCAAGGGGAGGGTTGAAGGATCAGCACACAATCTCAAAAACACCGCTGGAGCGAAAAAACATGCTTCTTTTTGACTATATCCCCATTTTGTTCATGGCCATGATGGCACTGGCTTTTGCTGGTGGCACTGTACTATTTTCGTTCCTGATTGGCCCCCGAATTGATAAAAGCAATAAACTTGATCCATACGAGTGCGGGATGCCTCCAGTTGGAACACCACTTGAACGCTTCAATGTGAAATTTTTCCTCGTTGCCATGGTTTTTGTCATCTTCGACATTGAAGTGGTATTTCTCTTCCTGTGGGCGGTTATTTTCAAAGACCTGGGTTGGTTTGGATTATTTGAAATGGGCGTCTTTATCGCCGTACTTGTTCTCGCACTTGCGTATGTTTGGAAGAAAGGAGTTTTGGAATGGGCCTCGAAAGCCGATTAGTGGATATATTAGGCAGCGATGTGATCACCACCAATGTGGAGAAAGTGATAAACTGGTCGAGGAAAAACGCCATTTGGCCTCTTACCATGGGGCTTTCCTGTTGTGCCATCGAAATGATGGCAACCGGTGCCTCACGATATGATTTGGCACGGTTTGGAGCCGAAGTGTTTCGCGCTTCACCCCGGCAGGCTGACTTAATGATTGTGGCAGGAACATTAACCAAAAAAATGGCTCCCGTGGTTCGCAAGGTCTATGAACAAATGCCCGAACCCAAGTGGGTGATTTCAATGGGCGCTTGTGCTTCCTGTGGAGGGATGTTCAATGTTTACAGCGTGGTTCAGGGCGTCGATGAGGTTATTCCAGTCGATGTTTATGTACCTGGCTGTCCTCCACGTCCTGAAGCCTTGTTGTATGGCGTTATGCAGTTGCAACGCAAAATCAACGATATGAAATTAGGCAAGAGCCGTGAAGATATGGAACCAACCATCATTGGCGGTTCCAAAGAAGAAAACCGCTTGCCACTTAAAATGCAAAGCACGAATTAAGAATGAAGAGAAGAGGTGCTGAATGAGCTTTCCCATCGTTTCCCAACCGATTGATCAAGTAAAAGCTTTGATGGGAGATTTGTATCATGAAACAGTGGATTCCTACACAGAATTTCGCGGGGAATTGACGCTCTATGTAAAGAATGATGCCATTGTGAGCGTATGCCAGGCACTCAAGGATAATCCTGATTTGAAATTTGACTTTCTTTCAGATTTAACTGCTGTGGATAACCTGAATGATATGAATAACGGTGATTCACGCTTCCACGTTGTCTACAATCTGTTTTCAACCACCTATAAACACCGAATTCGCCTCAAGGCGCCCGCCTTGGGGGAACCACCCCACATTGCAAGCGTTACTCCTGTCTGGGTTGGCGCCAATTGGCATGAGCGTGAATGCTACGATATGTTTGGCATTCGGTTTGATGACCATCCCGATTTACGAAGGATCCTAATGCCAGAGGATTGGGAAGGCCATCCCCTGCGAAAAGATTACCCTGTCGCGGATCAGGAACCTTACGAATACATCAATAAACAACTCGCGGATGAATAAGATTTTCATTATTTAGGATACTTTTATGCCGTACAAATTAGAATTTGAAACAGATCGATATATAAGCCAACAACTCAAAGAACATGAAACTGAGCATATGGTGCTCAATATGGGACCTCAACATCCCAGCACCCACGGTGTCCTGCGTCTAGTACTTGAACTTGATGGCGAAGAGATTGTTAATGTAATTCCTGATATAGGCTATCTCCATCGCGGGATGGAAAAACTGGCGGAATCAAAAGGATATCATCGTTTTATCCCATTTACTGACAGGTTGGATTACTTGTCACCTATGGCCAACAATACTGCTCTGGTATTAGCCGTGGAAAAATTGATCGGTGTCGAAATACCTGAACGGGCTCAATACTTGCGCGTGATTCTGTGTGAATTAGCCCGAATCTCTTCCCATCTGCTTTGGTTAGGCACCAGTGCCCTGGATATCGGTGCCATGTCGGCTTTTCTTTACACCTTCCGGGAACGTGAAACCATTTATGATATTTTTGAAGAAGTATGCGGTGCCCGTTTTACGGTTTCCTATATGCGAGTCGGTGGTGTCTCCGTCGATGTTCCTCCCAACTTTGTTAAACTCGTCCAGGATTTTATCGATGATTTTGGTCGAAAAATCGATGAATACGAAACTTTGTTGACAGAAAATAAAATATGGCGCTTACGTACTGAAGGCATTGGAGTTATATCGGCTGAACGTGCAATCGAATATGCCCTTTCCGGACCATGCTTGCGCGGCAGTGGTGTCGATGTGGACTTGCGGCGTGATAATCCCTATATGGTTTATGATCAACTGGAATTCGACGTTCCCCTGGGCGAAAATGGAGATACCTTTGACCGGTATTTGGTTCGTATGGAAGAGATGAGGCAATCCCGGCGGATTATTCAACAAGCACTGGATCAATTGCCCGATGGACCAATCAAGGTCCAAGATAACAAGGTCTCTTTCCCGAATCGGGATACCATCAAACAGTCCATGGAATCATTGATCCACCACTTTTTACTGGCCTCTGAAGGCGTTAAGGCTCCTGCCGGTGAAGTTTATTCTCCCA
The DNA here is from genome assembly GCA_964517495.1 of uncultured bacterium. GTDB lineage: Bacteria > Hinthialibacterota > Hinthialibacteria > Hinthialibacterales > Hinthialibacteraceae > CAZFER01. The sequence goes on from CAZFER010000011.1 coordinate 24,360, forward strand.
TTGAAGCATCCAAAGGTGAGTTTGGGATTTATGTGGTAGGCGATGGAAGTGCCCATCCCAAACGCTTAAGGCTTCGATCACCTTCCTTTGTCAATCTTTCCGCTCTTCCCGAAATGAGCAAAGGACACATGATTGCGGATGTTGTTGCGATTATCGGAACCATTGACTTGGTGTTAGGTGATTGTGACCGGTAAAAAGTAAGTGTCCAGCCTTTTAAAGCACCCTTCCCCTCTCAAGACTGGGAGGGATTGGGGAGGGTTGATAAAAAAATCGGTGAGTAAAATCCGTTAACCCCCTCCTAACCTCCCCCATTTCATTGAGGGAGGAATAGTGGGGCCAATATGAAGTTTTTTTCTCCCTTTTCACTTCATATGGCTGACTCGTTACGAAAAAAAAACGTGTCTTTGTGCTTAAATTGATGAGATATCCCAAATTTCAATTGAAAAAAGATGGTTTTTTTTAAAAAATTCGATAAACCTTTTGAAAAGCCTATTTACATGGATGTTTTTTTTCTGTATGATACTTGTTAGATAGATATTAATACAATCAATACTTGATATAGTGATACCTAAAACAAGAGGGTAATTTACCCTCATGGGCCTGTAAAAACAGGTCGGCTCAGCAAAATGGGGACCGCTGAGTGGCAGTTGGGGAGGATAGGTATCGCAGGTAAAACGTTGAACCATCCTATGTTGGATGGTTTTTTTTTAACTAAATTTTAATCTTCATCCTCTTCATGGAAAATGAATTGTGAGGCGTGGGAATCAATGATTTTGTTGGCGTTTTCTTCGAATAATTTGTACATCTCTTCATCGATATTCGCCACTCGCAAGGCGTATTTTTGAACCGGGTATTTCATCTGTTCAAGTTCAATTCCATAACCCAAATCCAAAACGATGGCATCCGCCATATGGACAATCGCAGTGAGAATAGACTTGCGTTTTCCCATATCCGGCATGTGGTGGTAGCGAATCGAATGAACCAGTTCTTCTGGAAAGTTCCACTTATCGGCTAATAACGCTCCCAATTCATCGTGGGAAATACCCACCGCTTCCCTTTCCGCTTCCAACTCGGGAATATCGTAATTCACCATCAAATCAATGATTGTATCGGAGGTGTCTTTTATCGTGATCGCAAGGATCAATTGCCCGATATCATGCAATAAACCGGCTGTAAAGGCGGAATCACTGATATCAGGACGGATTTTCTTTGAGATCATCTGGGCGGTCATGGCACAAACCACCGCGTGTTGCCATAAACCACCCCGTTTATATCCATACACTTTTTTAGCCGGGCTGAATAGTTGGCTGAGCGAACAGGTTAACACCAGATTTCGTACAGTGTGAAACCCTAAATACATGATCGCCTGAGAGAGCGATGAAACGACTCGTGGCATGCCATAATAGGAGGAATTACAAAGTCTTAAGATATTTCCAGTCAGGGCTTGATCCTGTGATATGATTTCAGTTAATTGCTTGGCAGTGGAATCACGATCACGTATTAATTGCATCACTTTCACCACTACGCTGGGTAAAGGTGGTATCTCGTTGATTTCACGTAAAATCTTATCCGGTATGGATGAGGATAAATCTAAGGATTCTTTTGTCATATTGTCTAGTCAATTTCCAAATATATGTATCATTTTATTGCAAAACGTACATTTCTTTATTATTTATTCCTTTTTCTTGTTTTTGCTTCCTCATTGATTTTTTCTTTCATTAGTTGACCGGGTTTAAAACTGATATGTTTTTTAGCAGGTACAGTGATTATTTCACTGGTTTTGGGATTGCGCGCCTGCCGGGCGGCTGTTTCTTTTACCTTGAAGATGCCGAAATTCCGTATTTCTATGTTCCCGTCGCGTGCTAAACCTTCACACATGGCATCAAACATGGTTTGAACAATATCTTTGACGCTGGATATATCAAAACCTGTCCGAGCAGCCACCTCTTTTACGATATCTTTCTTTGTGCTTGTCATTTTTTCCCCTCACCAAATCTTTGGCCCGCTTTCAATCCCACTCAAAAAAGAATCGACAGAGAAGCGATAACTTTATGTAAAACTATAACTTAAGGAATTTTAAGAATCAAGATGATATCACCAAAATAACTTTGTTTTTAACAAATCAGTGTACGCCGCTTAAAAAATGGCGCATCAAATCCCGGACTGTATCTTTGTATGAGTAGGCGTCCGGACGGTTTTGGTCAATGGGAGGGAATACATGCTGTTCAATGGTCATTCTGGTTGTAGCCAGCCGCTTACTTTCGGTATACACACATTCAAGCTGAATATGCAATAAACGCTTGATAATACGGAACAAAGACAAGCAAATATCATGCTCTAACTCATCTAAAGTCAGTTTTCGATCCTTTTTTTGTTCACAGGCTAAATTTATTCGATCTTCCAGTACATTTTTTAAACTAAACGCCTGATTTCTCGAGCAATGGGGGAGCATGATGGTAAAGACAGGCTTGCCATGTGAATCAAGCGTTATCCGCATAATAAGTGATTGATTTTTTTTAACATTTGTCTCATTATGGCTGATTTGTGTATAGATACATACAATACTATCAATTAATTCAGAAAGAAGCAACTCGGGTAGACGAAGTTGAATATCCATGTCAGGGGTGTTTGCATCAATATGAAGATATTGAGAAAACAAGTCTTCTGACTCAAAACGGTTACGCAACCATTGGGGGAATCGAATTAAACGAACGGGACCAACATCACCTTTTTCCAGGTTTCTTAATGATTCAATTCGCTTCAAGCATTGTTGGAACTGGAATTCTGTTTCATAAGTTAAGTTATGATAGGAGGTTTTGGTATCTTTTAGCCCATGGCCATTCAATTGGCCATTACAACAATCAAGAATCAAACGTTCTAAAAATACACTCGATCCTATCCAATTTGGATAACCATCTTCTCCTTTCAATAGCAGAAAAAACAACTGTTGGCCCTCTGCGGCTGGAATTGGGATGCTTCGAACCCGGCAGGATACCGGGCGATTGAGGGTGGTTTGTGACCAGACGCACACATCATCAATCTTATCACGGGTATGAAGGCGAACCATTGGTTCCAGGCACCCCCTAAGGCGTTCATCGATTAAATTATCATTCTCAACTTTGGCAAATCGAAGCAGCTGTTGTGCTTTATCGTTACAATAGTGAATTTGAAAGTCTTCATCGAAGATGACGACTCCACACCAGAGTTGTTCAAATAATGTGATCATCCCCTCACGCATTTCATGGCGCATGGAATCCAACTGCTCGTTGATTTGTTTTAAGGAACGCCGGTAATCTGAGCATCCGCGTTCTGTTTGGCGCAAGGTGTCATCCAAAATAGCTGACGTTCGTTTAGCTTGTTCTGTTTCGGTTAGTAGTTTATTGAAATAAACACCGATTTCAGATAAGCCCTTTGTGAAGGATTTTGTATCGATTCTATTTGAACGGTCCCCGTTGATTATCGTACTTAACGCTTTAGCCAGGCGGGATTGCTCTTTATTGAATATTTTGGTGAATACAAAAAAGGCAAGTAACCCATTGATAACAAAGGTGATAGCAGCTATCCAAAACACCAGCCATTTTAATTGGTGAAAAACCATCCAGGTTGCTTCTGGCTGCCAGCGTATGCGCAACACGGCTCTATTATTTTGAGCAATTTCAACGGGAATAAAGAATTCCCAACTGTTTTTGCTTAGCACTGGCTCACCGGAAGCCAGTATATCTGATGAAGGAGTTGGTGCTCGCGGAATATTAGTGAGTTTATTTTCGTCCCGTGATTTTGAAAAACGGAAGGTCATTTTTCCAAAAACCAAATCAAACATGGATATTTCTTCGATAAAAGGATCATGTTTCAGTATGGAATGAATGAAGGTTTTAACTTTTTCAAAATCCTTGGAGAGCGTGGGGTTTTGGATATAGGAATGAATCGAAGGATAGCCGGTTATTGTATGGGCTATTCCCAGAGAATGGTTTTCCAAGTTATTGATGTGATTTTCACGCACGATTGCCAGCAGGACATAGCATCCAATAAATACCACTAGCGAAGTCACCGCTGCCCAAGCCAGCGAAATGTTTAAGCGAGCATTCATCCTTACCACCACAATGTTTGATTCATCTCTGGTAAAAAAAAGGCTCGGGGAGGTATTTATTCTTCAACGTATAATAAAAATGAGCAAATCCGGGATAACATATATTCCAACAGCGAATATAAACATCCATCCACTTGTGGGTTTAATAGAGTACGGGCATTCCTTCCCATACCTATCGCCGAAATATCCACCCGCTTGTGGGGCTTAACACATCCCGCAAATTATTGGCAATCCCTCGAACCCATTCATGACTAAACTGATGGACTTGTTAGCCTAATAACATATGAATCAATATAGATCATAGCACGTTTTAAAAACCTTTTACAAGTTCTTTCCGCCGATTAACTCACTTAATTTAGTAAAATTATCAGTTTTTATCCTCTTCGCTTACGTTAGAGAAAAATATATTGGAAAAGAAGATAGGGGGAAAGGGTGTGGTGATTCTTTATGGGGAAGAGATCATAACAGTAAAAATGAGGCTACCTCTAATAAATCGTTTTTTCTGAATGGTTTAGAGAGGTAATAACGAACCCCGGCATCGAGGCTTTTTTTTCGGGATTCTTCATTGGGGTGGGCGGTTATCATAATGACTTTACTGGAGGGCTTTTTTTGGCGGATTTGTTCGACGAACTCAATTCCATTAAGGTGTGGCATGTTTTTATCGATTATAAGGAGGTCAAAATCTTGATCTGAGGCATGAATCATGGCATCGCGAGGATCGGTAATGCGGGTGACTTTACAGCCTTGAAGGGAAAAAACCTCATCGATGGCTTCAGCATAGTCATCATCATCATCAACAACAAGAACCCGTTTGCCGGCCAGTATATCCCGCATTAATCCTTGACCGTTACAATTCAGTTCATGTTCCTGAATCATGACTTCCTCCCCTAAATGAAAATGTTTAAAAGGTTTGTATGAGAAAATAGGTTGTCTAATCAACATGGAACCGGGCACCGCCAAAATTATAGAATCGAACCATTATTGATTATAAGCAGTTAACATGCCAATATTGATTAATTGTTTAAAACGGATTAATCACCCTGTGCGGTTTCCATCTCCGCCAATTTGGGTAGCCTTCGGTATAGTGAACTTCTGGACAAACCAAGCACACGTGCTGCTTCTTCTTTGTTTCCATTAACGCTATCCAAGGTTTTTCGAATGATTTCAAGTTCTGCTTTTTCTAATGTCATCCCCACTGGAACAACGATACTGTTTGCATTGCTTTGTGGCATTATGTCACGTGGTTTAACAGCGGGAACGCTGCTTGTGTTTATTTCTTCTGGTAAATCCTTGATAGTTACCGCTGGACCTTTTGCGAAGATGCAAGCATGTTCAACCGCATGTTGGAGTTCCCTGACATTACCAGGCCAGGGATAAGAGAAAAACAAGTCGACAACCTCTGGGGCGAAATATTCCAGTTTTTTTCCAGTTTCTTCACTGTATCGTTTGAGAAACGCTTGTGCCAAAATCGGGATATCTTCTCGCCTGTCTCGCATTGGTGGGATAGCAATTTGAACCACCCGAAGACGGTAATAAAGGTCTTCCCGGAATTTATGTTCACTGATTCGTTGTTGTAAATCCTTGTTTGTGGCGGCAATGACGCGGACATCCAAGTGAACGGTGTTACTGCTGCCCACTCGTTCCAATTCAGAGTCCTGAAGAACTCGCAATAATCGTTGTTGGGCGCTGGCCGACATTTCACCGATTTCGTTAAGAAACACCGTCCCACCATCCGCCATTTCAAACCGGCCTTTCCGGTCTTTAATTGCTCCGGTGAATGAACCTTTGACATGGCCAAAGAGCTCAGATTCCAACAATGATTCGGGAAGAGAGGCGCAATCGACTTTTATTAGAGGTTTATTATTGCGCCGGCTTTGTTCGTGAATTTCCTGGGCGATCTGGTCTTTTCCTGTACCCGTTTCGCCAGTGATAAGCACGGTACTTCGAGTGGGAGCGACCTGTTCGATGATATGAAATATACGCTGCATGGCGGGGGATTTTCCCAGCAGACGGCCTGAATAGCGAGCAACCTGGCGCCGCCATTCCTCCCGTTCTTCCACCATCTTTTTGCGTTCGATCGCCCGCTCGACACGAATACGTAATTCTTTTAGGCCGGAGCCTTTAGTAAGGTAATCCGAAGCCCCCTGGCGCATCGCTTCCACAGCGGTTTGGACATCTTTCAAGCCGGTAACCATGATAACCTGGGTATCGGGTTTGATTTCTTTGATGTGCTTGAGGACTTCGATACCATCGTTTCCCGGGAGTTTGATGTCACAAATAACAATATCAATATCGTGAATGGTGAAGAGTTCTATGGCCTCTTCGCCAGTGGAGACTTCGAAAAACTCATATCCTCCTTCCTCGAGATATTCCCGCACCGAGGTGCGGAAATCGGGTTCATCATCGAGAATTAGAATGTTTCGTTGAACTGCCACTAGTCATCCCCCTTCCGGAAAGGAATTTTTATCTCCACTTTGGTTCCCTCTCCTTTTTTTGTATCAATGGAGATCGTGCCGTCGTGGTTTTCAACGATTTCCCGCACAAGATAAAGGCCAAGGCCGGTACCAATGCTTTTAGAGGTCGTGAATGGATCAAAAGCAGCTTGAAGGATCTCATCCGCCATGCCGGGGCCGTTGTCAACAACTGAAAATTGAATCGCATTTCCTTCAGAAATCACATCGATTAAAACCCATCCTTCTTTGATTTTTGATGAACGAATGGCTTCAACAGAATTTCGAACGAGGTTGGCAAATACCCGCTGGAATTGCTGAGAATCCAGAAAAACATCGTTTAACTGTTCGTCAACAGTACATTTTATGCGAACATGATCATCTTCATAATGTTCTTTGAGTTCATTGATGACATCTTTGATAAAGCGGTGAGGATTAATCCATTCTTTTTCCATGGCCCGGGTTTTGGATAGGTGAAGATAATTATTGGCGATTTCTTCCAAACGGGAGATTTGTTTTTGAATATCAGCTACACATTTATGTAATGGTTCTTTGAATTGGGTGCCGTCTTCTTCGCCCCAATGTTCAAATGTTTTACATATACGTTCCAATAATAAATCTGACTTTAGAAAAAGCACACCGAGCGGCGTGCGAATTTCATGGGCGACTTTAGCCGCCACTTTTGCCATAGCGACGTTTCGTTGCAGGGTTTCGACTTGTTTTTGGAGTTTTTTTTCTTCAGAGACATCTTTTAGTATCGCTAAGAGGGCAACTGTTTCGCCTTCGGGATTGGTTAAGGGAACGCGAGTTAGAAGTACGGGAATTTCTTCGCCGTTCTTTTTTACCCGGCGGGTTTCTTCATGAATGACCCCCATTTTGCCTGAGATTTGTTGTTTAATAACGTTATGTGTTTCTTCGCGCATATGTTTGGGCACAATTAGATCGATTGATTGGCCGATGACTTCATCTCTTGAATAACCCATCATACGTTCCGCACCCAAGGACCAGGATAAGATTTGTCCTTGACTGTCAACCCGGGTTATTCCTTCCGATGAGCTTTCACCAATAGCGGAGAGAATGACATCCTCATTCACATCAGGAGTTGTTTTTAGTGGTTTTGTTTGATTTTCAGTTGTACTCATGATCGATAGCTCTTATATATAAGTTAAGTTAATCACGTTCATTATTGTTGTTGGGGTTGTCTCAAAACACCTCCTGATATCTGTTGTGCCATAACATAGGGCGAACAACGTAGGTTCGCCCCCATTGGCATTAAGTTAAAATCAAATTGGATCGTTGGATAGGGAGGGCGAGGCTCCCCTTTAACTTAATGACATTGGGTTCGCACCGACAACATATAGGGGCTCTGTTAGGTGTCAACCCTGTTTTGAGACAATCCCACCACAAGAAAAGGCTTGTTACAGGACCTTCATATTTTGGAACTTAATTATTAGCGATACATGTGCACCGTATCAGAATGACGTATAGTGAATGGTTTGTCAAACGAAACGTCAAGATATTTTATTAACTTGCATAGGTAGATTATAACATGGAATAAAACATTTCTGCCCGGCGATTGAGCCGCCATGCATCTTCGTTATGGCCCAGATCGATTGGAAGTTCTTCCCCCCATGATTTTGTTTCAATCCGGCTTTCTGAAATACCAAGTGACACCATATATTGTTTGACCGCAATGGCTCTACGCTGTCCCAGGGCCATATTATATTCGGGGGTTCCCCTTTCATCACAATGGCCTTCGATCATTATTTGATAATCGGGATTACGCTTCAAGAAAGCGGCGTTTTTTTTAATCACCTCTTTGGCATTGGGTTTTAATTCGGCCTTATTGTAATCAAAAAACACACGGCTAAAAGGTAAAGGACGCCAACTTGACGGCGTTTCTGGACGCTTTGGAACAGGGGTGTCAGCATTTAAATGAATCTTAATGGGTTTTTTGTCTGAATCAGGTTGAATGTTTTCGGCCTTTGATTCAAAGCGCCATTTGAAAATATCGGGATGGGATAATTCTGAGAGTCCATTTTGAGGGATTGGTGAACTTGAACACCCTGTGATTATTCCAGCCACGATAAATATGACGGTTATGATTAAACCGGAATGATTGCTGATCATTATTATAACCCGTTTTGAATTTCTATCTCGAGATTCACCATCACAAAAGAAACGCTAAATAGCGGTCAGACAATATACTTGTGATTTCAATTTGAGAAAAGAGAGATTCAAGTTTCATACAGTCCAAGCCTGAAAGCCTATTTTCAATACTGCCTTATGCAGGTTTTCAAGGTTGTCCCAGAAGTGAATGGTTCTTAAATCGTTTCATTTTCACATAGTTCTGAATATAAAATACCAAAATGAGACAGTATGTCAAATTGAAATTGCATATAGATTATAATATGGAAGAATTAGCTAAATTGGTGAGGAGTGGTTTTATTTTATTTAAGTCTTTGTTAATGAATGGTTTATAATAACTTCTGCGAATCGTTGGGAATATAAAGGATACTAATTTTAAAGTTGGCATGGTTCATGCTTATAAATAAAGCAAAATTACATCCCATTCTCCCCATTTCGCGGGCCTGCCACCTCCCCTAAACTGGCAGGCTTTTTTTTTGCTTTGAGATACTCTCCGTTTACAAATCATGGCTTAAATCCGGGGAGCATCGGCTTCTAGCCGGTGCTCCCCGGTGACAAATGTTGTATAGGTGGCTCCAGGGCTGGAGCCCATGCCAGCATGGGTAAAAAACATGGACTCGCAACTTATGGGTAAAGACAAGCCTCAACAGGGGATTTATTGAAATAAGCCAAGCTTATCCATTGAGATTTAAGGGTGGGGGGATGAGTTTAGGGTTGATGCCTCGGCCCCATTTTTCTTTGAATTCTTCAATAAATTTTGGTGTAAAAACTGTCTTTCTTTCAATTTGGGATTGATGGAGATGTTTGCCTAAATCCAGTGAATCGAATTGGTTGAGAAGGGGGATTGATAAGGGAGCATAACTCCAATGCCAGGGTTCATAGTTATAGCCAGTTCGTTTGGGATCGTTAGTGTAAGCTTCATAAAAACCATATTGTTGGGCGTGCTTCAGGAGCCAGGAATAGAGGTCATGATAGATGCCGCCTTTTTCAAAATGAGATGCCAGCAAGGGATCGGAGGGACGGGGATGGGTGAGGTCGATCAAATCAGCGTCTGTGCCCCAATGATGACGGGAAGACCCCGGCAGGCTGGAATACGTTAATATATCTCGAACACGTTCTTCTGGGGTCATGTTATTGAGGTTTGGACTCGTGTATTTTTTGTTCCAGATGCGCATTTGTCGGTCGAAAGACCGGTAACTGGAGAGGGAATAGATTTTTATGCCATCTTTTAGGGCGGCGCTGCGCATGGCATCAAAAGCCTGGGCGGCTTTTCTGCGCAGGTTGAATCCCTCACCGTAGAGTTGTGGACGTTTTTTGCCCACCAGTTCCAATTCCGGGACAGTGAAGGATTTTTCATTTTCGCTAGTATTTGCGTTAGAAATGGTTAAACCTCTTATATTTTCAACCATGGTGAATGTCAGAATAATAAATGTTCGCCGTTTCATCACTCTCCCATTCCAAATATGTTTTTGCACAGGATAAACAGATTATGAATTATGGCAAGCCTTGATTTTACTCGTTTTCAGTGGCTGCCCATTCCTTCTTGGAGATCAACGCGGTAAGATGAACTGTTTTTTGATTCGTCAAAGGACATTATCGCCAATGATAGCAATATTTTAAGGAATGGAGCATAGGATAATGACGGTACAAAAGGAAACCTCACGCAGACGCTTTTTACAGGCTACCGGTTTGGGTATGACGGCGGGGATGACCGCCATGCATTACAGCGCATTAGCCGCGGATGAAGGTGCGAATGATAAGATCAATGTGGCCGTGATCGGTGTGGGTGGCCGTGGCAGTCATCTGCTGCGATGGGCCAGGGGGAAAGAGAACGCGAAAATCGTGGCGGTTTGCGATGTGTATGTCCGCCGGCGTAAAAAAGCCGCTCAGGCAGCAGGATTGGATCCGGAGAATGAACGGGATTGTACGGGTGATTATAAAGAACTGCTCAAGCGGGAAGATATTGATGCAGTGATTATTGCTACCCCAGACCATTGGCATGCGCCAATGGCGATCGATGCGATGAAAGCGGGCAAGGATGTCTATCTGGAGAAACCAATGACCCATACAGTGGAAGAGGCCAAGCAGGTTCATGAAACCAGGGTGGAAACCGGCCGTATCCTTCAAGTGGGCAGTCAGACGACCTCGGCGGATCAGTGGTGGAACGCCAAAGAAGCGATCAAAAAGGGGATGATCGGTAAGCTGGTGATGAGCCAGGGTTCGTATCATCGCAACAACAAGGAAGGGCAATGGAACTGGAGCATTGATAAAGGTACTGGACCTCAGGCGGAAGGTGATGACTATATAGACTGGGATACTTGGCTAGGTACCGCTCCCAAACGGGAATGGGATCCGGACCGCTTTTTCCGTTTCCGCAAGTTTTGGGATTATTCCGGCGGGATTGCCACCGACTTATTTTACCACGTAATGGCGCCGCTTAATATTTGTTGGCCGGAAGCGCAGTTTCCTTTTAAGGTGATGGCCTCGGGTGGAATCTATGTTTTTAAAGACACGCGTGAAGTGCCTGATACGTTTGCATTTATGGCGGAATATCCAGGGGAGCATCAGGTGGTGTTGAGTTCAAGCATGGCGAATGATACTCATATTCCTGGTTTGATCCGTGGCCATGAAGGCACCATTGTGATGGTTGAGCATGGCAAGTTTGAAGGCCGTACACCTTATATAACAGTTTCAGCCCAAAGCCCTTATGAAAAAGAATTTAAGGAAAAATGGGGCAAGACAGAGATTCAAATCGAAACTGAAAAGCGTGAAGATCATATGGATAACTTTTTACGTTGCGTGAAGGAACGTGAGAAACCGGTTCTTGATTCATTGACCGCTTACAAAGCGATGGTGACCATTGGCATGTCGGTGGAATCATATCGTCAAGGTAAAATGCTTTACTTTGATAGCAAAAAAGAGCGTGTTATTACACAACCTCCAAAGATGTCGTGAAGTTTGCGCCCTTAAATCCCCCCGTCAACGGGGGACTTGGATTAACTATCGTTTTGAGGTTGTTTTTGAGGTATACGTGGGAACGGCTCGGCGGGAGCCTCGACCTCCCTATTTAACGATCTAATTTGATCTTAACTTAATTGACATTGAATCCACGTCAAACAGTAGGGGCGGGTTTTAAACCCGCCCCTATATTTTTGGTATTTGTTTGTGTTTGGTTGCCTATGGGGTGGTGAACCATTGGAGGTAAACGGGATCGATTAGTTTGCCTGGGGTTAGTTCATATACTGTCAAGTCTTTGAACTGGACTTCTACAGGGCCACCCTGGCCGACTATTTGGAAGAGGGGGATTACACCTCCTGCTTCAGGAGTGATGACCGCGGTATAACGTTTCCAGCCATCCTGAAATATTCCGAGATTGACTTTGGTTTGCAGCGCCAGGGTTCCAGACCAATCCTGGTCCAATGCCCCGAGGTATAAGGTGCCCTGATTATCACTTGAATAAACCAGAACACTAAGTAACGCGGTGTTTTGGATGGGTACAGGATTCGCTGTCATGTAGGTTGAAACCTCTCCACCGCTGACGGTGTTGGATAAGATATCGCCATTAATGCGGTGTTGTCCAGCAGGTAAACTGCCATCCAAGCCGCCGCCTACGAAATTGATTTCATTCCATGTGAAGGCATGTGCCACATCCGGTTTCCCATCTGGTGGTATAGTGGTAGGTTGCGGCCTTGGTGTGTTGGTTGGTGGTGGCGGCAATGTGGGTGTAGGTGTCGGTGTGGCCGTTACTGTCGGGGTAGGAAATCCCGAGGTGTTATCCCCACAACGCTGGTCGCCGGTAATGGGAACAGTGGATTCACCATCGTTGGTGATGAAGGTTAATTGCCCTTCAAAAGCGTCATCAGAATTGCCGGTTGTGACCATGTAGGTCAACTTTGTGTTGAATCCGGATAATAAAAACCAGCGAATGGTGCCGGTATTTGGGGTGAATTCTCCACTGTGGCTGATAGTCCCCACTTCCCAGCCAGGTGGAATCGTTTCTTCGATCGCCAGGGCATCCAAAGCCAATTCACTGGTGATGGTAATCGAAACAGTAAATCGCTCACCCGGATTGCATTCGGCGGGCAAGATGCGTTTGGCGTCGATTCCATCCACGACGACATTATCAATGGGTGTATTTGTTGGTTGAATTACAGGGACCGGAGTGGATGTGAATGTAGGCCTTGCCGTGGGTGGGGCTTTTGTTGGGGTGGCGATTGGACCAGGGCCTCCCTGGCCCAGTTGGGTTTCACCGAAGATATCTATTTCTTGTTCACCGGAGCTGTCAATAAATGTCAGTGTTCCGCTGAATATTACGGTTTCTGACAAAGGTATAATGGTGTATCTTAGTACAGTATTGAATCCTGATAACAAAAACCATCGTATGGAACCGGTGGCTGCATTAAATTGTCCACCGCCACTAATATTGCTGACTTGCCATCCTTGAGGAACAATCTCCTCTACAGCCAGGGCGTCAGGAGGTGAATCCGCCGTAATGGTGATGGAGACCTCCAAGGGGTTTCCAAGTGCGTAATCATCCGGCAGATCCCGAATGGCTTCGATTCCATTGGCCAAGGTATAAGCATTTCTTCTATGCGAAGATGAAACCTTGGCGGAGGTATCGTTTGATAATGCTTGTTCTGAAATGTAGCCACCTTCATTTGAACAGGTGTACAGACCGCCTTCATCCTGATTATCCCATATATCATCTCCATTGCCTTGGACAGTATATGCGCTTCCATCAAAATTGACGCTGCCATCAACTTTTTGTTCTCCACGCCGGCTCCAATCCGCAGTTTGTTCAAACGTCCCAAGTTGGGCGAAGGTTGAAATTGGAATTAGGCCCAGGAGTAAAATACACCATAGAATCGTCGTTTTTTTCATGATCATTGTCCTTCCTGTGATCTTGAAATCTTGCTCTCTTCTTTATTGGTCCGTATCTAAAACATATTGTCCGTTATCATCACAGGTGTAGGCTCCGCCCCGTTTCCAGAAGGAGGCACCTTGTAGGACGGCATCGAGTGGTGGTTCTGGTTCACCGCGTTTCCAAGCGGAAGCGGCGTTGAGGATTTCGCTGGTGGAGATTACGTTATCGCCATTTGAATCGACGGGATGTGGGTGACAAATTAATTGATTCCATCCCCATTCACCAAAAAAATTGATGGTGATTGTTTGGTTATCGTTGAAATAGGAATATTGGCCAGCACCATCAGGAGTCCAAAAGTCATAGAAATCCTGGTTTCCCAGTGTGACATCATAAGTCAATGAATGATCGAGGGGTTGAAAGAAGAACCAACGGATACGGTGGGTGTTTTCGTCCCATATTCCATCATCACTAATGTTGGTGGGGGTCAAGCCATCGGGGACACGTTCTTCGATGGCGAGGCTGTCGGTTTGGAAACCGGAATAGTAAGTGGGTTTTAAGGTAACGTGACCGGTTTGGCCTGGACGAAAGGGATTGGGGGAGAACGATCGTTCTATAACCATATCAATTAATTCTAGATTTTGTGCTCCCTTAATGTGATAGCCATCTACCGTTCCGGCGTAATCATAAAACCGCTCCGTTAAAGAATCATTGGCACGAATCGTATAATGCAGGTTAATGAATGGCATACCTTCTGGCGTGTTTTCAGTAAGTTTAACATTCCAGGTGATTTGACCATTGTTTAATTGTCCATTATGCGAAATATTGCTTACTTCCCAACCTGTAGGTGGAATTTCAATAATCTGATGGATTTCATCAGGATCGGTGCCATTTATATGAATATCAATCGGTAAATCTTCGTTTCGAACCACAAAGTAAGGTGCATATCGTTCTCCCATTACTGAAGGTATCCCTTCATCGTTGGGGGTGACAAATTCAACATTAGAGACTTCGGCTTCGGCCAATAGGTCATTGTCTTCGTGATTGGTGATGGCCAAGCCAAACGCCACAGGTTCTTCCAAATCCATGAACAACATATGGCCGAAATGCCAATCCACACCATCTCTGGACCATTCTGAGAAGAGGAGGTTTTTTTGAGGCATGTGGGAAATACGCAGCCAAATTTCACCTTCTGGTGCTCCAACTTGATTGCCTTGATCATCCTGGAATCGGTTTTGATCGCTATTAGAAAATTCACCATCAAATTCACGCCATTGGGGGCTGATCAAATCTTGTGCACCACGCAAACAGACATAATAGTTCTTCGAGGTTGAAGATTGGGCATTTTCTCGGATCATCAAACCGATTTTGGCCCATTCATTTTCTCCTCCGATATCGATCCATTTGACTTTTGCTTGCAGGGCCTGATTACCGGAGACTTCTTTGTAGACGAAAAAACCTTCATCGCCATTGTCCCAGATATCATCCCCATTTCCTTTCATTGTGTAGACAGAGGCATTGCCTTGCCCTGAAACCTCCACACTACCAGGAACTTTAAGCTGACCACGTTGTCCCCAATCGGCGGTGTTATCGAAGATACCAAATTGTTGGGCGTTGGCCTGCATTCCTGCCATTCCGATAAAAAAACACACGACAAGAACCGCAATCCGTTTATGCATGATACATTCCTCCTAAATGTGCTTTGATTTGTTGTCACTGCGAGATGATGAAGGCAATGACGTGTCCCCCATCCGAATTGAAAGGAAAATACAGGTAAAGCTATTAAAGAATTATATCGATTTTATGGGGGATGGTATTTATATGTCAAGTCGTTTGCAAAAAATGTTTTTCATATTCTGTTGATTAATTGGTGCACCTATCCCGTCGTGCCACTGACCGGGCAGTATGAGGAACTGGCTTGGAAGCGTACGATTGAACATTTTGATAAGCACTTAAGGTGAGTTTTGCCGGGGCGTTATAAATCACTTCCCTCCAGTTCCTCATACTGCCCGCTGAGGGATTTCAAGAATTCCACGATGGCGGAGATGTCAGAATAACTTTGGCTTAACAGTGGTTCGATGTCGAGTTCCAGGCCTTCGGGGCTTTGGGAGGGGACTCGGCGGAAGTAGAATTCCACCGCGTCAAATAAGGTTCTTTCAGAACCGTTATGCATGTAGGGGGCGGTTTGGGCGACGTTGCGCAAAGCCGGTGTTCTGAATTTATACCAATCTTCTTTCTTTCCAGTTATGTTTCCGCGGCCTTTGTCGGTGAAACCGATTCCAATGCGGTAGTATTTCCCATCGCTTAATAACGGTCCGTTATGGCAGCGGATGCAATCAGCCCGTCCCATAAAGAGCGCCATTCCTTCTTTGGCGCGTGAGGAGAGGGCATCTTCATCACCCTTGAGGTAGCGGTCGAACGGTGAATTTCGAGTGACCAAGGTGCGTTGATACGCGGCGAGCGTTTTGGTGATGGTGTCGTTGTTGATCGGCTGACCGAAAACGTTTTGGAATTGTTTGACATAACTCTTATCCTTCCTTAATTCTTCAACCAACTGATTCATATCCTGGTTCATCTCATCAGGTGCTTGAATGGGGCCAAGGGCTTGTTCTTCCAAACTCCCGGCCCTGCCATCCCAAAAGAAGGTGGAATACCAGCCTACATTCAACACCGTGGGTGTGTGGCGTTTAAGGGTTTTGCCTTCGAAACCTTTCCCCAATGCCATCCCATCAGCAAAGCCCTTTTGAGGATCATGGCAGGTGGCGCAACTCATGTCGTTATTGCCGGATAAGCGTTTGTCAAAAAACAGTTGTTTGCCTAAATCAACTTTTTCAGGGGTCGTGGGATTATTATCAGGTGAAGGGATACGATCAGGGAGTGGTGCAAGAAGGGAGGATTGTTCCTGGCTTTGCGATGTGGCTGGAAACATAAACAAGAAGATAAGTGATGTTAAAAAGATTGATATTATATTTAGCATGTTGTTATTCATGATAAAGGTTGCTCCAATAACGTTCAGAGAATATTCAAATCCCGGGCCAGGCGGCGTGCTTCAGTGACTTCGGACATATGGACGGGGCGGCGCAAGGTTTGTACCTGGTGGGCTTTCCAGTGGGGGTGATATTGTCCCATGATATTAATGGCGGTGTTGGGGGAGATTTCATTGTATATGAATCGAACAATTTCTTTGGTTCCTGCCAGACCGTCAGGTAAAACCAAGTGGCGGACCAATAGCCCACGAGTTGCAATACCGCGATCATCCAAGGTTAAATCACCCACCTGCCGGTGCATTTCTTTCAATGCGGCACAGGCCACTTCGGGATAATCAGGAGCGTCGGATAGGCGTTCAGCGGTTGCTGAGTCCCAATATTTAAAGTCGGGCATATAAATATTAACGATGCCATCCAGAAGTTTAAGCGTTGGTACAGCGTCATAGCCGCCAGAGTTATATACAATGGGAAGATTAAATCCATTTTCCAGCGCGATGGCCAACGCATCAAGGACATAAGGGATCACATGGGTGGGCGTTACCCAATTTACGTTATGGCAGCCGGAGCGTTGCAGTTCTAACATCATTAATGCGATTTCTTCAGTGTTTACCTCGTGTCCTTCCACATCCTGGCTGATTTCGTGGTTTTGGCAATAGATGCAGTGTAGGTTACAGCCGGAAAAGAAAATGGTGCCAGAGCCTGCAAATCCCCGCAGGCATTTTTCTTCGCCATGATGGGGAAAGGCCGATGAAACAATCGCTCGAGCACCGATTTGGCAATCGCCCCGTTCACTCTGTAAGCGGGCTGCACTGCATGCGCGAGGGCAAAGGGTGCATGCTTCAAGCATATCCCATGCCTGGCGGGTGCGTTCCTTTACGATATTGTGAGATAATTGAGGTTTCATACCTCCCTATTATAGTTGTTTGACCCGGCTTTCGAGAATAGATATGCGTTCATATAATTCGTTGGTCATGGTGTCACGGCGGCGTTGCAGGCAAATCATGGTTAACCATACCGCCAACACTACAAGGCATGGTTCAACCGCACTTAATGCAAAAATGACTTGTTTATCGTCAGAGCGTATGGATTCGTTGACCAAGCCATAATTTGCCATAGAAACATAGCAAACATGAATTATCAGTACACTAATCCACACAATAAATGCGAAGAAGCGGAAGAAAAAGGTAATCCATTTTTGCTGGCGGAACATACGTTGGTATTTTTTACGGTCTTTTTCACTGACGGTGTCGGGTTGGAGCCCGTTTTGTTCCAACAGGGCATTTGACATCTCTTTGTTTTCATTCATCTTGTTTCTCCATTTTGTCACGTAGGGCTTTTTTGGCATAGAATAATCGGGAACGAATGGTTCCCAAACTGCACCCAATTACTTCAGCCATATTTTGATAGTTCATCTCTTCCAGAAAACGCAATAATATTACTTCTCGATGGATAGGATTCAATCGCTTAAGCGCTGAATGAATTTGATCCGCCTGTTCGGGGGTAAGTGTTTCATGTTCCTCATCCTGAACTCCCATCAGATCCGGCTCGAAAGAAATGAACTGTTTTTGAAGTCTGAAATCCTGAATAACCTGATTCCTGGCAATACGGTAAAGCCACACATTAAAGGCTTCGAGATGTTTTAATTTAGGCAATCCTTTCCATACTTTAAGCCATACATTCTGAATAATATCCTCCGCACAATCATAATCGTTGGTGTAGCGCCGGATAAAATAGAGCACGCGGGGATGATAATGCATCACTAGATGTTCGAATGCCTGTTCATCACCTAGCTGGGCCATCAAGAGCCATAATTGTTCTTTAATCGTTTTGGATGAATTCATTTCTTTAATATAAGACGAGCAATCTAATAAGAAGTTCAAATGATTATGAAAGATTAGATGTTTTTTAGAGATTGAATAAGATTATATTGACAATTGAACATACTTTTTATACAGTCTTTATAGAAAGCATTTAAATTTGGATATTCTATCAAGATTATGCGCATCGGTGATGATTCTTAATAGTTTAAGATGCTTCTTTCTTTTATTGAACTTTAACCTTCCTCAATTTCTAAATTTAAAGATAACCAAACTTATCACTATTGTCATCAATTTTGCCTGTTTCATCCAGGCATATTTCAACTTAAGACATTGGGAGGACATAGCATGAAGTATCAATTTGTATTCGTGTTGTTGTTGGTTTTCGGTATCTCAGCTGAGGCGGCAGAAGATCAGAGGATCGACATCACGACCTTTGAATCGGTTGATGATTCAGGGATCACGATGAGTGGGGGTACAGTACCGTTTTCGATTGTGGATGATCCGTCGATCGATGATGTACCCAAGCATGAAGGTGATTATGCTTTGTACGGTGAGTATGACACAAGCGGAGGTGCATGGGCACAATCGCGTATCAACCTTGTGAATCCGGTTGATATAACAGGAATGACCGAATTGCATTTTTGGATTTACCTGCTTGATGATTCTCAGCCTCATCATGGTGGAAATTACACCATGCGTGTGATGCTTCCCACCGGTCATATGTTAGGAGAGCCTCAAGTTCCGGCTACGGGTGAATGGCATGAGATTGTGTTGCCGATTGACCGTTGGTCATCGGAAAATGAACTGAGCAGTTTTGATCATCTTCGCATCATTTGGATGCCCGGTGATAACAGCGGGGCCACAGGGCGATTTTACATTGATGAAATATACGCTTTCCGTCCTGGTGATACACCGGCATATCGGAATGTATTAGTGTATGGATTCAATGAGACTAATGATGATGGCATTACGCCAAAAGGCTGGGAAGCCTGGAATGGTGATCCACCTTTGATTGGTGATGGTCTGGTTGATCCGAGCGAAGGTTCCAATTACATGGAATTGATTTTGACTGGAGCTTATCTGAACCATGTCCGTACAATTGATGCCTTATCTGATTTTGATGACTGGGATAAGGTTGCGGATGTGATGGTGGATGTGATGATGAGTGATGATTTTAACACATGGGAAAACTTTTATCTGCATATTTCATCCCCTTCAGGCGGTGGTGTTCGATTGCCTATACGAAGCACAGGCGGATATAAAGGGGAATGGCATACGGTGGGCTGGACCGTCGATATGGGGCCACATCTTCCCTCGATTTTGAGTGGTGAAGGATTGACGATTGGTATTATCACTCAAGAAGGTGGAGATGGAGCAGGCTCGAGTATTTTTATTGATAATTTAAGAGTTGGTATTCCCACCACTTTTGTACAGGCAACCCGTTCATTTTCCGGTTCTGCCTTTTTGGGTGGTGAAACGTTTGACGTTGAACTAATAGTTGATCGTGAAGGGGAAGAAGAAGAGATCACTGTTACAGAAACAGTTCCTGAAGGATGGAGTGTTTCTGATATCAGTGATGATGGTACGTTATCAGGCAATACGATTACTTGGACCATTACATTGGGAACGGGAAGCCACACTCTGACGTATTCGGCTACTGCTCCTGAAAATCCGACAGAAAGCGGTGAATGGACAGGTGATGTGGAAGGTGTGGAAACACGAGGTGAAGAATCCTTATTCTTAATTCATTCCACTATGTGGGATCTTCGTGTGGAAGCCCCCTTCAAAACGAATACGGTCACGTTGGATGGTGAACTGGGAGCAGATGAATATCAAGGCGCTAATACGTACAGCTTTAATCATGACACATCGGAAGGGAATACTGCACCTGGTGTTCATTTGAGCGGGAATGAGTATCCTGCTGATGAGGAAAATGTGACATTTAAAGTATTCCATGACAGTGATTATATTTATGTTGGGCTTGATGTGGTTGATCCCAGCTTGGAATTTAATGCCAACGCGGATGATGCCTGGCGAAATGACAGCATTGAACTGTATTTGGATGGTAATTTATCACGCTTGGAGGTCAAAGAACAAAATGCTCAAGGTCCACAGATGACCGTAGCAGGTGATGGGCATTTGTTGGGTGGAAACGACCAGCCAACCCCTATTGAAGCGGATGGATATTGGTATTCTGAAGACGGCGCGTATTGGGATTATGGCGCTCGGGTGAAGGACGATGATTCCGGATATGTGGTGGAATATCGTTTGAACAAATCCGTCATGCTGGTACCGAAAGATCGCACCATTGCTGGTTTTGAAATCCTGATGAACAGCAGTGAAGCAGGTGCAGGGGATCGTACGGGCAAATGGGGGTGGTATTCAAGTGATGAAGAAGGCGTTCCCTTTGAAGCGTGGGACAACGAAACCGGCTGGGGAATCATTGAACTCTTATCCGGTGATACCGCAGTTCCCGATTGGACGTTGTATTAATCCTAGTGTAATAATAACTTGTGGTGTTTTAAGAGGGCGGTCATTCGACCGCCCTCTTTTTACCTAATCCAGCACACTTTCATAGCCGCCCCGTTGGCCGGGGGTTTCTTCCACCCATACGCGCAGGCGGGAGATGATTCGGTTTGTGTCCCATTGTTTACGGGCTTCGCTAAGCAGGCGATAGAAATACCAGGCTAAGGATTCACAGGTTATATTCTCCACCGGCAGTTTAACCACTTCATCAGCAGGTACGGAATAAGAGGCTTCATCATCTACAGTGAAATGGAATTGCTTTTCTTCTTCCCGGCATTGCACGCGGGAATGGTTGGGGATCAGGATTTTCTCATCCAGCCTGTCGCAAATAGCAAGCACCGTATCTTTTAGGAGGAAAAAATCAATTAACAGTCCGCCTTGCAGGTTTTCACCTTCCACTTCCACACTCACCATATAATTGTGTCCATGAAGTGTTTCTCGTCCATTATGGAAGAGAGTAAAATGGGCTGCAGAAAACTTGAGGTACTGTTTTTCAATGCGGATCAAAAAGGGCATGGTGTCCAGTCCATTTCTGGTTTATTCATTGCTGTGTACTTCGATGATTGAACCGGTCATCCGGCCGGATTGGCTTTCATCCGCGAGGAAAAAGATCACCTTGGCAATATCATCCGGTTTGGTTTGAGTTTGTAGAAAAGGCGCGGCATCATGCAGCATTTTGGTATCAACCGCCCCGGGTGCCACACAATTTACTCTGATCCCGTGTTCTTTCCCCTCAACTGCAAGCCCTTCTGTATAACCGACCACCCCATGTTTGGCGGCGACATAGGAACTGAAACCAGGGAATTTTTCCGTTCCCCGAATTCCAGCTAGCGAGCTGATATTGACGATCGATCCACCTTTTTTAGTTTTTTTCATTTGTTGAAAGGCTTCCCGGGTGCATAGAAAGGTTCCGTCCAAATTCACTTTTTGCTGGAGTTTCCACTCATCATAACTGGTCTCATCAACTGGTTTAACCACGATCGCTCCGGCGTTGTTGATTAAAATGTCAACTGGTCCAAAATGATCCAATGCGGTTTGAAACAATCGAATGACATCGGTTTCATTGGTGACATCAGCCGTCACCGCCAGGGCTGAACCTTCGCCTGTTTTGTCATTGATGGTCTTGGCGACTTCATGTAATTCTGACTCCGTCCGGCTTGAAATGACCACCTTGGCGCCTTGCTGGGCAAATAACAGGGCGGTTGCCGCACCAATGCCACGTCCTCCACCTGTGATAATCGCAATATTCCCCTCTAATCGTTTCACAAAAGACCTCCTGATCTTTTTTGGTTTATTATATCTCTGATTATTGACAGTTCCTATTATTTGTGTAACCGTTTTGTTTGAAAACTCAACGATGAAGGGAAAACGATCCTGAATGATCAGATTCCCCGAACGCATTATAAAATAGTGGGAGAAGAATTATGGTTGAAAAGAAAAACATAAACCGGCGCCACTTTTTGTCCACCTCGGCCAAATCCACGGCGGCGGGAATCACCGCCTTTCATATCATGCCCAATTCCATTTTCGCCGCACCGAACCGGCCTGCTCCCAGCGATACGCTGGTATTAGGGCACATTGGTATCGGCGGGCGAGGGCGTGGATTTTTACGCCCGGGTTGGTCGTTGCATTTGTGTGATATCGATAAAAACCGGCTGGAACAGGCCGCCAAACGCGCCAGTGGGAACAACGAGGAATTGCGCCAAAAAATCAAACTGTACAATGACTATCGTAACCTGCTGGATCAAAAGGATATAGACGCGGTATTCGTTGCCTCTCCTGACCATTGGCACGCGCTGCATACCATTCACGCTTGTGAAGCGGGCAAGGATGTGTATGTGGAAAAACCTGCCTGCAAAACCATTGAAGAGGGACGCGCCATGGTGGAAGCCGCTGAACGCTATGCCCGCGTGGTACAAGTTGGCTCACAAGGCCGCTCACAGGAAGGGGCTTATCATGGCCATAAATATATCGCCAATGGCCAGATTGGGCGCGTCAAAGAGGTTCGCTGCTGGCACTATCCAACCCCTTCCGGAAGTTGGGTTCCTAACACTCCTCCACCCCCTGAGTTAGATTATGAAAAGTGGGTGGGACCTGCGCGCTGGATTTCCTATAACCGCAGCCGCACGCATGGTGCTTTTCGCTGGATGCAATTCACGGGCGCCGGTCAGATTCGTGATCGCGGCGCACACGTGATGAGCGTGGCCATGTGGATTATGGACGGTGATAATACCGGTCCAGTTACGGTAGAAGCAACAGGCAAGCCCCACCACGAAGGGATTTATGATTCACCAGTTCATATGAAAGTGGTTTACGAGTTCAAGGATCCTGATTGGACTTTGATTTGGGCTCAGCCCGGCGAACCCCATGAAGAAGGATTTGATTGGCCGCGCCGATCATATGGCGCCAACTATATCGGCGACAAAGGCAATTTGATCATCACCTATGGCGACACCGCTCATACTGACACGGAACAAAAAGCCAAGGATTATGAAGTCCCGGAAATTGGTGTTGAGGTCTTTCATAGCCCGGGGCATCGTGAAAACTTTTTTGATTGCATTAAAACACGGGAAAAACCGATTATGCATATCGAGGCCGGTCATCGGGTTGCCACCCTCTGCATTTTGGGGAACCTGGCCAATAACCTCGGGCGTAAACTCCATTGGGATCCGGTCAATGAAAAGGTAATAGGCGACGAAGAAGCCAACCGCCTGCTCAGCCGTCCAGGCCGGGGAGAGTGGCATATATAAATAGAATGAGCAGTGAAGGAGGGCGTGGTATCCCACGCTAAGAAATGGATTGCCATAACGGCATGATGCAAATCAGCAAAATTAGAAGAAAAAGGAGAAAAACCTATGCCGGCCACATTAACCGATAATGATAAAAAGTTTCTGGCGGATATTCAAAATGAAGACGATAACGTTAAACTGGCGGCTTGGACCAGCGCGGCTGAAATGAGCCCTGCGGTCATCGAGTCGCTTTGTGAACTTTTGGTGCATGACGATATGCATATCGCCAAAGCCGCTGATGAAGCCTTGGAAGAGATCACCCATTCAGTGGGCAAGGAATTGTCCGGCCCCAAATGGAAAGCTGTTAGTGGGGAGTATTTACGTGTTGCTGAACGCGATTATCCTGAATTACCACGCGAAAAGGCCTTGGATCATATATGGATGAAATCCATCGCCTTGCGTCATCTTTCCCTGATTGGTGATGACAAAGCAGTCAAAGCCGCAGCCAAATGGCTGGATGACCTTGACCTGCGTGAAGAAGCGATTTTTTGTATCCAGCGCATCCCCGGCGATGCGGCGACGGAAGCACTGGTCAAAGCGTTGAAAGAATGCCCCGACGACTTTAAACCGCGCATTTTAGCCGCCCTGGGCCAACGCGCCGATCCTGCCGCGGCCAACGCCACTGCCTCTGAAATATCCAACAACAACACTGAAATCGCCATTGCTGCGATGGACGCCACCGCCCGTATTGGAGTAAAACCATCTGTCGATGTGAGTCCACCAGAATTTGAATCACTCTCCTATCGTAACAAAAAAGCTTTCGTGGACGCATTACTGCGCTATTTTGATAGCCAGGCTGAACAAGGTGAAGTGAAAGATGCCGTCAACATCTTCAAAGCCGTGCTCAACCAAGCCGAAGATGAACACCTGCGCAGCGCCGCGATCGTCAGCCTATCCAAGGTAGGCAACGCGGAAGCCACGAACGCCATAAAATCTGCCCTCGAAGACCAAGCCTATATCGTAAGAATCACCGCCGAAAAGGCGTTGGAGAAGCTGGGGTAGTATAAATCCAAGCGGATATTAGCAAGATAAATTGAACGGGCCGATTCATGGATGTGAATCGGCCTTGTTTCTATAATAATAGGACCAGGTGGCAGTGTTATTCCCAGCGTTCCTCATTCTCGAATCGAGCTAAATTTGGCGCTCACAGGCGGGAAAAAAGGTATTCACGCTTCGCATTGATACAGGGAAGCGTACCGAAAGATGGGGATGCCCCGGAACCCATCGGAAGGGAACTCTTGACGGGGCAAGGGTATAACCCCATAGTTAGCGAAATCGCTAAATAGCGTTTAGGCCAGTTTATCTTCCAACGTTTTGAGCAACTCTTTATGCTTGGCCGGATTTCTGATATGGCTTAATACCAGGTTGATTTCATGAGTTAAAACGCCTTGACTTATAACTCATGAATAGGCTATATTTTGAGTTATAAAGGGAGATTTTATAACTCATGATATGGAACTGGCAACAGGGCGATTGGCCCCATTTTCGATGGGATAAGAAGGCTCTGGCAAAAGCCGAAGAGCAATTCCTGCGTCAGTCCGGCGTGTTGATTGGTGCTGCCAGGCATTTCAATGAAGATGATAAGAACCTGTTTGTTGTTGATCTTATCACCGTGGAAGCTGTCAAAACGTCCGAAATTGAGGGAGAATACCTCAACCGGGAAAGTGTTCAGTCTTCCATTCTGCGTAATTTTGGCCTGGATACGGACTATCGCCGTATTCCACCTGCCGAGCGCGGGATAGCGGATATGATGACGGATTTATACAAGAACTTCGATAAACCGCTCTCGCATTCCACCCTATACCGCTGGCACAAAATGCTGACCAACGGCAGGCAGGACTTGAAAGATCTTGGCCGCTACCGGAGACATACAGACCCGATGCAGGTTGTATCCGGCAGATTGGATAAGCCAAAGGTTCATTTTGAAGCACCGCCTTCCAAGGATATAAAAAGGGAAATGGATGCGTTCATGGCATGGTGGAAGGCCACGTCCCCCGGCAGCAAAAATCCCCTGCCAGCCTTAACGCGCACCGGAATAGCGCATTTGTATTTTGTATGCATTCACCCGTTCGAAGATGGAAACGGACGGATAGGCCGCGCACTGGCGGAAAAGTCTCTTGCGGAATATCAGGGTGAACCAACCCTGATAGCGTTATCCCAGACAATTGAGCGCAACCGTAAAGCCTATTATGAGGCTCTGGAACACAATAATAAGGATAATGAAATCACCGGCTGGCTGGCTTTTTTCTCCAGTACTGTTCTGGAAGCACAGGATTATTCGCTAGATATGATCGACTTTCTGATCGAAAAAACCAAACTTCATGACAGGGTAAGAGGCCAACTGAATGAACGGCAGAGTAAAGTATTGGAACGCATGTTCCGCGAGGGGCCGGGCGGGTTCAAAGGCGGCTTGAGCGCAGAAAACTATATCAGCATTACAGGCGCGTCCCGCGCCACGGCAACCCGCGACTTGCAGGACCTTGTAGAAAAAAGCGTATTGCTCAAAAAAGGCAAGCTGAAAAGCACACGTTATCACCTGAATGTGAAGTTACGCAAACGCGCTGCAAAAGCCCCGGCGTAAGGTGGCGATGATTTATCAGACTGGGCGACGGGAAGAGGGTGCCGATTTAACCGAAATAGGCAAGTGGCTGATTTTAACCGGAATCGGTGGCCGATTTGGAGTGGAATATGCAATAAGAATCTTATAACTCTTCTGTGGTCGAAAAGTAATTCATGATATCCATGCTCTGATGAGGGATGCCTATTATATAAATCAAGACTCCTGATCCAGTTCGGATAGAATCTTTTCTATTGAATAGTCTTCCACAAATTCAACCGCGTTCAGCTTCTTCCGCTCCTTTTTATGCTGGTATAAGCCGTGTTTCCAATAGTCTGCTCTCATTTTACTTTATTCTCACCCATCTCAACAAACCGCTCGACCAGCTGGTTTAAATTTGTCACTGGTATGAAAGGCTCGGTAAGTTCTTTATTTTCAGGGGGTTTTCGGTCAAGCCGTTTTCCGGCGCCGGGGGTGAAGTTGGTTGAAATCAAGTCGGCATAGCCCATAATCTGAAGGGTCATGGGGTCGATCACTCCGATTTTGATACGTCCAACATTGGGTGCGCTGATCCAGGCATTGAAGCCGAGTGTCATTCCCATGGCTGTCAGTGTCATTCTGACTTCGTAGCAATTGTCAAAGGTTCCATAGGGAACACTAACTCGTCCAATTGAGGTGTAGGTAAAATGCCAGGTTAATGAAATTCCCTCTATAGAGGCTGTGCTTGAATAACTTTTGTTATGATGCATCTGGCTATCGCCAAAAATGACTGGGGAGTTGCATAAATAAAAGGGCTGCCCTTCGCTTACTCCGCCGTATAGTTTTAGAGCATTATCTTCAAAAACAAAATATTGCACTGATCCGTCTGATTGGTCGGTTTCAATTACTGCGATGCGATTGCAAACCGGTTGTGTACGTTGTCCGATAGAATAACTGAACGTATAGCCTTGAAAGTTATAGGTCCATTGCCGACCTAATTCAAAGGGGAAATATTGCTCGATGATACTTTTTGGAATGGGGGTATAAGTCGGTGTGTGGCTTGGTGTCGGTGTCCACGTGGGGGTCAGGGTTGGCGTATGGGTTGGTGTTAGCGTTGGGGTGGGGGTAACACTCGGTGTAATGGTGGGAGTCGATGTAAATGAGGGTGTTGGAGTCAACGTTGGAACAGGTGTGGGAATGGTTCCCCCCATCCAATGTTGGCACAGAATAAACAAATCCATGCAGTCTGTTTTCGTGTCAAGGTTTAGATCAATTCCATTTTCATGGTGCCAATCGTTTATTAATTGAATCAGTAATTCATGATTCGCGGTCTGGGCTTGAACAAAAAAAGGGCAAATGAGCAATATTATAGTAAAGATAGTCGTTTTCATTGGTGAATAATCCCCCTATTTCCGAACCTCTTTTGGATATCCGAGTTTGCATTATATTCCAAAAAACAGGAAAATATAATGATAAATCGCTATTTTTATATTTATTTGATGTAAGGAGTTTTTAGGGAAAGTTTAATGCGAGGAGCGGGACTCGAACCCGCACGGATTACTCCACTAGATCCTAAGTCTAGCGCGTCTGCCAATTCCGCCACCCTCGCGTGAGATTGGTTTGAATTTAATCTGTGTCGATGAGATAATTATAATCAGAATTCGGTTTTTTTAAATTGTTGCGATCCTGGGATTTGATTTTTTCCTATTTGCTCTTTATCCAGTTTTATTACCCCAAGATTTATAAGCCATCGGGTTAATGGAAAAATGATCAGAATCGCGATCATGGGGATGATCCCATTATAAATTCTTCCACCCCCAACCCAAAATTCAGTAAAATTCCCGGTTGGTTCAAAAAGGGCTCCTTTGAAAGAGAAAAAGCAGACCCATCCGGCGTGTAAACCTGCTGAATACCATAATGTTCCTGTATGTTGAACGCAATAGCAGAAAATAAAGCCCACTATAAAAAGCCCAACCGCTTTTGGGAAAAACTCGAAGCGGGAAAGCATTTCTGCCATCAATGATCCGCAATAAGAAAACCCACTATACCAAAGATCTGGCGATTGCATATCATCTCCACGCCCTTGAACGAAATGAAGGGAGGAGAAGATCACGCTGGAAAACACTGCCGCTTTGATCCATCCCCACCGGCTTGCTAGTGAAAGGAAGATTAAGCCGCGAAAGATATATTCTTCAACACCTGCCACCAGGCAGCCACGTAGCAATCCTTCGAAAAAATCTTCGAATAACGTTCCAATCCGAAACGATGAAATAAATTCCCAGGCGCCGATCAATGAATAAAGGAAACTAAGTATGAATAGAAAGAGCCATACCACCCCCAATCCACAAAAGCAGTTTATAATGCCTGCTTTTGTGGGGCTAAGTCCAACATGAGCAGGGTGTTGCATCCCTATTTGCTTGCGGGCTATAATCAATCCAAGGAGGATGGCAATTTGCCACACCCGGCGAAAAACCCGTCCTGGCGGATCATCAAACGCAAGCCAATTCCCCCAAATTTGCCAAATAAAAGGAAAGAGAACACAGGCCACCAGGGTGGAGAGCAGCAAGACGATAATAACTTTTAAAGTATTAGGAATTTTCATAAATCATTCTATTTTTTAAGGTTGTGTAGATGATTTAAGTTAAATCAATCGAGATGATAATGACATATGGTATGGGAAAAGCAGGAATTGTCAAAATGGATGGGTATGGTTTATAGAGATTATAATTATGGAGCGTGTGATAATAAGGTAAAAACTATCGTCAAAACCGCACTTCCCGAATATCTTTTTCCAATCCTGTGGATTGGGTGAGGGGGTGATAGAGTGTGGGTTTTCGGGCTTGCAACCAGCGGCGGCCGGTGCATTGGTCGAGGAGGGAGGCATCCAATTCTGCAATGACCATGTCGTCTTGTGCTTTCCAGGTTTCGGTGATAATTCGGCCATAGGGATCGATAATCATGGCGTTACCGGTGCGTACTTCGTCGTCGTCGATGCCTACCCCGTTACTGAAGATAAGAAACAGGCCGTTGTCATGGGCACGTGAGGGGAGCCATCGCATTAACCAGCCACGGCCTTTGGGGCCAAGAAATTCCTCTTCAATGGCTTTTGGATTGGTGTTGCGCTCTTCCCACAGTTTGGGATCGATGGCTTTCATCCCGTGTGGGCTTTTTGAACGGCAGCCACCGGTTTGGTGGGGAGCGAGCAGGATATCGGCTCCCATCAAGGCGTTCATTCGGGCATTTTCGATGATGTTGTTATCAAAACAAGTCAAAACACCGATGCGGCAATCATGGGGGGTATCAAAGACAGTGTATTCATGGCCTTGGGAGATATGTTCATTGATAAAGGCATGGATTTTACGATGGCGATACATTTTGCCATTTGGCAAGGCAACCACATACGTATTGAATAAGCGGCAATCGTCGGCTTCTTCGATTAAGCCAGCACCGATGATTATCTCATAGCGTTGGGCCAGGTTTTGCAGATGTTGGGATGAGGGGCCATCAAATACCTTTTCAGCCAAAGCAGATAAATCATTGCGGCTTAATTTACGCAAAAACCAATAGCCGGTGATACAGCATTCAGGAAAAACGATTAATTGAACCTGTTCACTTGCGGCTTGTTTGACGAAGTGTTCGATAGTCTCCATATTATTGCTTTTATCACCCGGATTGCTTTGAAATTGAACGGAGGCTGCTTTTATGTTTTTCATATTGATATCCAATCTATTAAACCTGCCCGCTTAATGGATTAGTGGAATTTTCATCATCGAAGACTTCCACACTGTTTTCGGGGATATTGAGGGACTGAGAGTGAACGGTCTCTTGAAAAAAGGCGAAATGAATTACAATCCAAAGATTAAATAGCATAATAAAACGTTTAAAAAGCATGGAGATGTTCCTTTCCAGCATGGTGGTCTTGATTTTGAAGATTGCATGCAGATATTAAAATGCGAAGTCGAGAAAATGCAAAGAATTAAGTAATATGAGACGTCATTTAATAATGAAATACAAACCAGTGAAGGTAGTGATGTGTATCGATACCCGTTAAACCGTCCCTATATAAGTGGCAATGAATTGGAATATATCAAAGATGCGTTGGAGAACCGGCAGTTGGCGGGGGATGGCCCCTATACTCAACGATGCCGTAAATTGTTGGAATCAATTTTTCATGGTTCCAAGGTTTTATTAACAACATCATGTACGCATGCCTTGGAAATTACCGCACTGCTTTTATCTATAGGAGAGGGTGATGAATTTATTGTTCCATCATTTACGTTTGTTTCAACGGTGAACGCTTTTGCCTTGCGAGGAGCTCGGCCGGTTTTTGTTGATATTCGGCCGGATACATTGAATATGGATGAAACCCAGCTGGAGTTGCTCATTACTCCACGTACCAAAGCCATCCTTCCCGTTCATTATATGGGTGTGGGGTGTGAGATGGATGAAATTAACCGAGTATCTATCAAGCATAATATTCCTGTTATTGAAGACAATGCACATGGTTTTTTGGGGAAATATCAAGGCCAATGGTTAGGAACATTTGGCCGTTTTGCGGCTTTGAGTTTTCATGAAACGAAGAATTTTACCTGTGGTGAGGGTGGTGCCTTGATGATCAATGATGAGGATTATTATGAACAAGCTGAAATTTTGCGGGAAAAAGGAACCAATCGAAGTCAGTTTTTACGGGGAGAGGCCGATGCGTATAGTTGGGTGGAATTAGGATCGAGTTTTTTGCCTTCTGATTTATTGGCCGCGGTGTTATATGCTCAATTGGAGGAGAAAGAGGGTATTCAAGCCAAACGAAAGAGGATTTGGGATCGTTATTTCCATGAGTTGAGTGATTGGGGGGATCGAATGGGAATTCAATTACCAACTATTCCAAATGAGTGTGAACACCCTTCTCATCAGTTTTATATTCTCATGCCTAATGAATCATTGAGAACTCGTTTAATAAAGCATTTACATGCGCAAGGTATACAAAGTGCATTTCACTATTTGCCGTTGCATGTATCGAAACAAGGGCAAAAGTATGGGTATCAAAAAGGCGGCTGCCCCATCGCGGAAGATGTGTGCAGCCGCCTGATTCGTTTTCCGTTTTATAATGATCTTAAAGACGAAGATATGGATTATATCATCAAATCCATAACATCATTTTAAAATGCATCGGACAGTGTCGCGGGCGAAGACAAGTTCCTCATTGGTTGGGATGGCCCATACTCCAACAGGTGCGTTATCTTTGGAGATTTGACCTTCGACACCAACGCATTTTTTGTTTTTCCGTTTATCTATTGAGATTCCCATAAATTCAAGCCCATCACAGGCTTCCAGGCGAACGCTGGCAGAGTTTTCACCGATTCCACCGGTAAAAATAACGTGATCCACACCGCCCATAACTCCAGCATAAGAGGCGATATATTTTTTTAATCGATAACAGAACATATCAATGGCGATTTGAGCGCGTTCACTTCCTTCATCAGCAGCGCTTTGGATTTCGCGCATATCGCTGGAAACGCCGGAAATACCTAATAATCCTGAATGTTTGTTGAGTAAATTATTGGCTTCATTCAGGGTTAGCCCCTCTTTGGCCATTAATGTCAGGATAATGGATGGATCCAAATCACCTGTTCGGGTCCCCATTAATAATCCTTCCAGGGGGGTGAAACCCATGGAGTGATCGACCGATTTGCCGTGATCCAAAGCGGTAATACTGCAGCCGTTTCCCATGTGGCAGGTGATTATGCGGAGTTTATCTCTGGTTTTTCCAGCCAGCTGGCCCAACCGGTAAGAAACATAGCGGTGAGAAATTCCGTGAAAACCATATCGCCGAATGCCGTGCTTTTTGTATATGGAATAGGGTAAGCCATACAAAAAGGCTTTTGGGGGCATGGTTTGATGGAAAGCAGTGTCAAAAATAGCGACATGAGGGCAATGGGAAAGAATATCCCGGGTAGCAAAGTACCCTTTTAAGTTATGGGGATTATGTAAGGGAGCAAATTCAACACAGGCCCGTATACCCGAGACGATATTTTCATCGATCACGACGGATTCAGTAAAGCGTTCACCACCATGGACGATACGGTGGCCAACCGCTTCAATCTCTTTAGGTGAGGAAACAACACCCTTTTCCGGATCGGTAAGGGCTCGCAAGGCATGAGAGATGGCTTCGCCATGATCGAGAATTTCAATCGGTTCTTTTTCTTCAGGGGGGAGGGAATCTTTTTTTTCGGGAAGGTGTAAAGGATTTTCATTCAAAAACTGGTACCGAAGAATGGCTGGAGATAAGCCAATTTTTTCCACCACACCCCGAGCGAGAACGACTTCATTTTGATCTTTGATGCGATTTAAATCGGTTTCGATTAATTGGAACTTTACTGACGAGCTACCGCAATTTAAAACAAGTACTTTCATGCTGTATATCCTCTATTGGTAGAAGTACATCATTGTTTATCAGAACGATGGTAATTATTGTAAACCTTTGGCGGCTTGAGCCTGAACACAGGTGATGGCGATCGTATTAAAAATATCATTGGCGCTGCAACCACGGGATAAATCATTGACCGGTAAAGCCATCCCTTGTAGCAAGGGGCCATAGGCTTCTGCTTTTGCCAATCGTTCTGTTAATTTGTAAGCGATATTTCCTGCGTTTAAATCAGGGAAAATCAGTGTATTAGCGATTCCGGCCACCGGACTGTCTGGTGCTTTACGTTTGCCGATAGCCTCGATTAATGCAGTATCAGCTTGCAATTCACCGTCAATTTTTAAGTCCGGCCTGCGGTCCCGAGCGATTTTGGTGGCTTCGATCACTTTTTCGACGATGGGATGGCTTGCACTGCCATAAGTTGAGAAAGAAAGCATGGCAACGACTGGTTCCACACCCACCAGGGCTTTCATGGAATCAGCGGTTGATATGGCGATATCAGCCAATTGTTCGGGTGTTGGATCGGGGACCACACCGCAGTCACCATACATTAATGTTCCTTGGGCGCCGTAAGGGCAGTCGGGAACGATCATCATGAAGCAGGATGAGACGGTTTTGATTCCCTCTGTGATGCCAATAATTTGAATAGCCGAACGGATCACGTTGGCGGTGGCGTTTACGGCTCCAGCCACCATTCCATCTGCGGCATCTTCACGAACCATCATGGCGCCATAATAGAGTGGGTCACGGAAAGTTTCATCGGCTTTTTCTTTGGTTAATCCTTTGTTTTTGCGGCGTTCAGCGAATAACTCAGACCAGGCATCACGTTGCGGATGGGTCATATGATCCACAATATTGATTTCCTCAAGGGAAATTCCTTCTTTGTCAGCGGCAGCCTGGATATCCGCTGATTCACTTATCAATATGACTTGAGCAATTTTCTCATCCGTAGCTCGCCGTGCGGCTTCCAACATACGTTTGTCGGTTGCTTCGGGCAAAACGATTCGAAGAGGATTTCTTTTCGCTTCATTTAGAATTCGTTCCAATGGGTGCATAGTGTCCTCTGCGTACTCCCTTTTCCGAATAGCGTGGAAATTTTAGGTTTTTTGGTTGATATGTTTGTCTTTTTCTTTGCGGAGTTGGGCCTCAACTTTACTCACGGCTTTGTCGATGCAGGTGCGAACATTCTCGCCGCGGTCGCTGCCGTGCAGAACTTTATGAAGACCATGAAATGTGATCTCCACAAATTGATCATTATCATTTCGTTCAAGCACAACATGCGCTTCACAATTCCCGTGAGCATATTTTTCCAGTTTAGAGATTTTTCTCTCCACGTATTCACGTAAAGGTTCGGAGAGCTGATGTCTACGGCTGGTGATATCAATATGCATAGGCACAAACCCCTTTTAATTATTATAGTATTTTCTTTGCATCAGAATCGAAAGCCGTGTGTGATAATTTTCTACAATTCTATTGCGTTTAATCACTTCTTTTAATATTCCTTTCATCAAATCAACACGAGGATGCTATTGGGTGGAATGAATTCTTTGTAGGGTAAATACTCTCTGTTTATCTCTATTAATCATATAAAGACCAGTCTTTGACCTGGATGACTTCTTCGTTAGTGATGAATTCAATATCAGATACAGTTTCACCTTTTTTTACTCGAATCATTTCTCGATCTTGTGGATCATCCCGGTTAATATAACCGTTTTCTCGTTCTCCATTATAATATTCTTTGGTTACTGGATACAAAAAGGAAGGTGAAAATTCGTCTTCGGCGAAGGGACCGACCCGGGCTGGTCCTACAAATCGTGGATCAATGGGTTCAATCAAAAGTTCATATTCCCCAGGAGGAATACCGTTAAACACAAACTCGCCGGTTAATTCAATTAACAGATCAGAAACAACGGAATAGGAGTCGACTAGTGGTGTATCAACTTTAACAGCCACAACATTGGCACCTTGTACCCATTCATTGGTTGGGCGGATGACCGTGCCTTTGATGGTTCCTAATTCTGAATTCAAATTGTCGCCGGGATAATGTGATTTCAAGGTCATTTTATCATCCTGGCTGAGGGATAATGGTGAAACCATATCGTTTGTTTCAAGAGGAAACATAATAGGCAAAAATAAGTTATTGGAGGGATCGTTATCGAAAGCAAATTCAGTATGAACCTGGGAGTGATCCAATCCCACAAAATGCCCAATTTCATGTAGCATGGTGGAATAAAGCCGAAGGTTATTGGTGCCATCATCGGTGATCAATTTTCCATTGAGAATAATGGTTGAATTTTTTATTTCACCGGAACCATTGTTAAAGGAATTACTGGTATACCCCATAAAAATTTCAGATGCTCCCTGGCCGCGTAACATGTCCAGGATTTCCCCGTTATTATCAAAAATCACAGGATTAGTTCCTTCGTCGAGATGATTAAAGAACTCGTTGAAATTTTCCGATGTAACATCTTGTTCCAATAAGCCCTTAAATTCCAGATTAAGAAGGGAATGAGGGACATTAGACCACTCCCGGCAAGCGAGAATCACCAATTGTTGGGCAATATTTTCGGAACAAAACCCTAAGTTTCCAAGGTCGATTACGTAAGGAATTTGGGGATTAGTCCATCGCAGAACAGCGCCTGTGGATAGAACAATGGGATTACCGGCAAAAGAACACTGTGCGATAAGTAAAACGATAATAAGACCGAACAAACAGATTTTCATGTCGAATTAACTAATGGAAGAATTTTATTTCTATTTCTAACGATATCATAATACGTTCAAAACAAAAGAACCATAACTGCTAAAAGTCTCTTAAAAAAGCTTTCCCCTTTTTGGGGACGTTAGCATCTTGTTTTTAAAACTTAAGTGGTTAGCCATGTGTGGTTCCATTCCTCTCCTCAAGATTGGGAGGGGCCAGGGGAGGGTTGATATGAAAACGTTGAGCACAATCATTTAACCCCCTCCTGATCTCCCCCATTTCATTGGGGGAATCGTGGGGCTAATTATAAGTTTTCCCTCCCTTTTCACTTCATATGGCTGGCATGTTACTTTAAAACAAATTCATCTTAATTACTGGAGAGTGCGAAGTTCTAGCCTTAAGTTTAATAAAATAAATATGTTAGTAGTGTTTCTGCTCGTCAGTTATAACTCATTGAATTTAGGGGATTTACGGTCAAACTACTCAAGAATTTCGCATTCGTGAGTTAATTAAGCGAATAATAATTATTTTAATTGGATGTTCAGTAAATTCAATTTATTATGATAATGAATTGAATTTTTAGCACTTATCGTAATCTTTTGTTAGGTGATTATTGGTCATTATTATAAAACATATGTTAAATCATTAAAAAAAAAATCAAGTATCTCTCTTGTTTTTCAAAATTTGTCCGATTATATTTAAGAATCTTTCCAGGTGTCAATAAATTGGATTTTATCGAATCTTTTTGCGTGAATTGTTCTTTTTTCTTGATTATAATGAAGAGTATTTTAAGAGAGAGTTAGTATCAAGTTCGTTATTTTGTTCATTGAAAAAAATAAATTTGTTGCATTGACATCAAAGAGAAAATCTTTTATGGTAGCCGCGTTGGCAAAGGTTAATACCATAAGTTCATTACACACTTGGAAGCCTATTTCTTTGTTATAAGATGTATTTTTAATGTACTATTGTTGTTATGAGGGTATGAGGGAAATCTCCAGAAGGTGCATTTGACATGAAGCGCCAGCAAAGGGATTTCCTATCTTTGCCATCCTTTTATGATGTTCTCGGCTTTTATTTTCGTGAGCGTTTGGAGTCCGTAACGCAGGCTATTTCGGGAAAATCCCGAAATACGAACCAATCGGTTCGGGGACAAAAAAAAAGGATGTTATTTTTGTTATTAATATTGAATGATCTCGTCCGATGGTCATGTAAGCATTTTTCTGTTCGGAGGGTCCGAATTCCACAATTTGCAATTTGGGGAAGTGCAGGGATTCTATTGGGCTATGGAATAATTACTTATGGTAATTATTGGCCCAAACCGGACACATCTCTGGATATTTCGGGATTGATCAATGGACAGAATGTATCCCAGGCGGATTGGAATTCCTCGCTGGCGAACTATTCTGGAGAGGATCAAGACCAGTCGACAGATATTCCACCCGAGTTGTACCCCGAATTAGCCTACATCAATCGAGAGCCAATTTTAATTGCCCATTCAGGATTACCATCAAATTCCTTTAGTGAGATGCATGAAACGGTTGGGATAATTCATCCACAAACACAAAACCCCACATTACATAACAATCATAAAGGTAGAGAAAAGAAAGAGTTACCTTCAGTTAAGGGGATCTATCACATAGTTCGATCCGGGGAGAATCCTTGGGTATTGGCGAAACTCTATGATGTCAGCCATGAGCATATTACGGCTTATAATTCATCAATAAACCCGACTCGTATGAAAATCGGAGACAAATTGTTTATACCCGGTGCGAAGGAACCACTTACCTATTCAACAACCACTCGGATGGTTTATCCTCTTCGAACCAAGCGTATTACCTCCAATTATGGTTTTCGAAAGCATCCAATTGGTGGTGATATTCGGTACCATAAAGGAGTGGATTTTGGTGCTCCAACTGGCACGAGTGTTCGGGCTGTATTGGATGGTTATGTGAAGGATATTGGAAGTGGTGGTTTGTTAGGCCGGGTGGTTATTTTAAAACATGCCAACGGTTTGGAAACCGTATATGGCCATAATAGCCAAATCCTGGTGAAACGAGGTCAACGTGTCAATCAGGGTGATATTATTTCCCGAGTAGGACGGACGGGACGTGCAACTGGACCACACCTTCACTTTGAAGTGTGGGAAAATGGCAAACACCAGAATCCCCTCCCTTATTTAACTGGGCGCAAAACCCTCAGTCAGCCGTCCAGCCTTGCCCGGCGATGAATGTTTTATCCCTCCAAATGAAAGCGGGATTGTTTTCCTGTATCTGATTGAATCTTTTCGATTTCGCCAATCATGCTGCTTGTTAACGTTGTTACATTGGCTGGCAGGGTAATGGAGAGTATATTGCCTTTAAAGGAGTTACTTAAGGCAGCACAGATTTCGCCATAAAAGGGGGGAAACGTTACACCGGGAGAAGGTTGGGGTTCTACCACGGCGATGGATTTCTTTTTTTGTAATCGGGGAATAAGTGCCTCGAGGCTGAAAGGACGATAGCATAAGAGGCGTGAGATTGTATTATGTTGCGTTTCATCATGAGCAGGGATTTGAGATAAGATAGCCTTGTTCCCCTCTTCCAAATCGCCTTTATAAGGTAAACCACTTGAAGGAACTTCATAACCCACCGTTGTATAGGCTTCTTGCAAGATAGGGATTAGTTTGGAGTACAAACTGGTAAGGGTTACGGATTCTTTTTTTTTCTTCATGGAGGCGAGTGCGTCTTCAAAACTCATTTTTTTTCCAGTGCGGCTTCCTCCAAAACCAGTCATTGGATTACCCAGGTTTAACCCTTCATGGGGTTTATAGTTCCCCATGCTGTCATGTTGTAGGCGGGAATGAAGAATAAGCACTGGCAGTTTGAGTTTTTTCTCGGCAAATAGATAATAAGCCAAGGCAAGGTGGTCATAGGCCTCTTGCCGGGTATGAGTGTGAAATTGCAGGCAGCCAGTGCCTGATACTTGATGGATGTTCCAGGTTTCAGCCAGTTCGTCCGGCACACCTGAGCGCATAGCCAATATCACGGCGGGTGTAAGCTGAGTGGCCATTTTGTGAAGAATATCCAAACCGTGAATTAATTCGTGAGCGGCGCAAAAGAGTAAAGCGTGTTTACTTTCCTGGGCTTTCTTTTCGATAAAAGACAAGCCGTTGCGGATGGAATCGGCGTGTTTAAATTGGGTGGCTCCACCTGATGCTACGGCCATATCAAAGTAAATCTTTTTTAAAGCGGGTGTAAATAATACTCGATCCAAGTTGGCTTGTTTGGCGATGCTTTTAAGGATGTTTTCCACGATTCAACTCTCCCCGTGAGTACAAACGATATTACTCAATATTAATTTGTTTTAAGCGATTCAGCAATAATAGTAAATCGACAGAATTGATTAAACCGTCATTATTCAAATCGGCATTTTGCTGATTTGATCGCCATAATTGGGCAAAGAGATACAAGTCCTCCTGCGTGATTTTATTATCGCCGTTAAGGTCATAAGGATCCCCTGTCTCTGGTTCAAATGGAATCAAAAAAGCAGAGGGAGATTGGGGATCGTTATTGCCTGGA
Organism: uncultured bacterium; assembly: GCA_964517495.1. Lineage (GTDB taxonomy): Bacteria > Hinthialibacterota > Hinthialibacteria > Hinthialibacterales > Hinthialibacteraceae > CAZFER01. The sequence goes on from CAZFER010000011.1 coordinate 63,243, forward strand.
ATCCCAACAAATAAGTCATCCAAATTATTTTGTCCCGGATTTTGATTGTAGATGAAGGAGTTTCCAAATTGATCACCGTTTTGAATCCCATATATTTTAACCTGAGCGATAGACTCCACACTGGAATAAATGGCACCGGGAGACAAGTGATCACCTTCAATTATATAAATTGCTCCTGTTTGAGTGGCATTGAATGGGCTAATGGCGTTGAATGCACCAGCAGCCAGGCGATTACCTGAAGCAGACAAGGCAGAACCCAGACCGGAATTTGATTGTGAATGGCCTATAAGAATAGAATCCCCCGGATTATCGCGTGATATAAATAAAGATGGAGTAGCCTCAAATGGGCTGGGAACCACTGCTATGGCTCCAGAAGAGAGTGGTCTATCAGGCAAACTCGCAGAAGGGAAACCCATAATGATTTCCTCTTGTCCATCATTGTTTATATCCCCACTGGTTAGGGTATCCACTACGTGTTCGTTAGCTGCATCAAAGAGTGAAAACGCCAGAGTATAGGTGGCGAAGGGGATATGGTCATGAGCGTAAACACCCGTGGTTTTGGAGCCGCCTGGGATGATATGGAAGGATGCTATGGGATATTGAGTCTGTTCAACACCAGCGAAGAGGGCTGCGTCGGTAAAACCGTCGTTGTCGATATCGCCAATATAATTGAATGATTTACCGAAATCAGTTAATAGTGAGACGCCAATCTCAGGACCGTGAATGGTAAGTGAATTTTCAAAATTCAAACTATCAGTGCGAATCGTTTTTTGATCAAAGGAATTGTTTCCGTATATAAGATATGCGGCTTCTCGATTGGTACTGAAGCGAGGGCCAGAATTATATATAAGCAGGTCGCTAAAGGTGTCATCATTGAAAAAAGCCCCATCGGAGAGGGCGAAACCGAGCAATTCGCCGGGAGAGCCGTCTATAGTAAGGGCAAGATTTTCTTCATCTGCCAGTTCAATGGATCTCAGGGTTGATATACCTTTAATGATATACACTCTTCCACCTTCGCCTTCAAAAGGGGCACCTACTGCGATATCCTTAAAACCATCACGATCAAAATCATCCAAAGCCGATACTGAGAATCCAAAGCCGCTGCCGGTGTTACCTTGTATGACCACACCGTTGGTTAATAAATTGGAAAGGTTAATCGTGGACGGATAGCGTAACCGCTGCCGGCCAAGGATGATGTAGATGCGGTCATTAAGGGGATCGCTGATTACCAGCTCTGCTTCTCCACCCGGTCCAGCAAAATTGCCAACATTCTTTACTTTAAAGCCGCCAGCCCCATTTTCTATGCTTCCAATGAATTTAGTTGTTCCGATGGGTGGTGAATTCATATCAATGGTTTGTGAAAATACTGAAGGAATGGCTAATAAAACTATACTTGCAAGCAATAGAGTACGCATCATGAATGGGCTCCTGAAAAAGATTAATTATATTGAGTTTTAACTTATGAATTTTGTGAATGTATAAACAATTCATTCATTCTATTTAATTATCCTCATTTTTTTATTTTATTGAATGTATCATAGAGGAGAGGTAAAGTCTTACGTTGGCTTTTTTCTTAAAGAGGGAGGGAGATCATATGATCAATTTGCAGGGGAAGCGGATATTAATTACTTCTGGACCGACCTATGCTCCCTTGGATGCTGTTCGATTTATTGCCAATCGTTCATCGGGACGATTGGGGAGTGTCATTGCTGCCCGTTTGTTGGATGTATCGGCGGAAGTGATTCAATTGGCAGGATCAAACAGTGTTACAGTGGAAGCCTATTGGGAAAAAGAGGAAGGAGCCTATAAAGTTATTTTTTATGAAACCGTGGATGATCTAAAACAATTATTAAAGGACTATCTGCAGGATGAATCGATTGATGCGGTGCTAATGGCAGCCGCTGTGTTGGATTACGTGCCAGTTGAAACGGTCAATGGGAAAAAGTCATCAGGGGATGATGAATGGAACATAAAATTGAAACGTGGAGAAAAATTGATTGAACTGCTAAGAAATTGGTCCAAGGAGACATTGATCGTGGGATTTAAACTGGAGAGTAATTTGTCGATCGATCATTTGAAAGAGCGAGCTCACCATTTAATGAAGCGTAGTGATGCAATGTTGGTGGTGGCCAATCAGGTCGAAGATATTGATGAAGCGCGGCATATTGGTTATCTGGTGGAGAGAGATAAAAAAACAAATTCGGTTTCTATTTCGGCATCAATGGAATCGCGTGAAGAGATAGCTGAACGGTTGCTGGAACGAATGAGCTATTTATTGAAGTGAAGTAAAAGGATATGCAATGATTGTATCAGAAAAGAACATTTTGGTGGGTGTTACTGGAGGTATCGCAGCGTATAAATCGGCGATATTGGTAAGGTTATTGAAAAAGTCGATGGCTGATGTGAAAGTGATTATGACCGAATCAGCGCAAAAGTTCATTACACCATTGACGTTGTCGACTTTATCGGAAAACCCGGTTGGTTTGGATATGTTTGATCAACCCCCGATTCATGAAATCCGGCATATTGCCTGGGCGGAATGGGCGGATATCGCCGTTATTGCACCCGCTACGGCAAATTGTTTAGCAAAAGCGGCGGTTGGTTTGGCAGATGACTTGCTTTCCAGCACCATATTGTCATTGGAATGTCCTTTGGTATTTGCTCCGGCGATGCATCGCCAGATGTGGGCTCATCCTGCCGTGCAAGCGAATGTGGAAACCTTGAAAAGTTATGGTTACCACATTATCGAACCAGGGAGTGGGGAATTGGCTTCCGGTGATGTGGGGGTGGGGCGAATGCGTGAACCGGAGGAGATCATTGAGTATATCGAATCGCTATGAAGTAAAAATTGTTGAAAAGAAGAAAGCGAGGATGTGGTTTCATGGGGGATATGACAAGCTCCATGTCTAATGAGCATACACTTGATAAAGCCTTTTTGAAAAGATTGCGTGATATTTTTACCGCTGAACGGTTGTCGGTGGAACCGGTGGATTTATTAACCTATGCCTATGACGCGACCAAAAAAGAATATCCACCGCATGTGGTTGTATGGCCGGAAACGGATGATGAAATAGCCGCGTTGATGAAAAAGGCGGGTGAATATAATGTCCCCATTTATCCTCGTGGTGGGGGAACCGGTTTAACAGGTGGCGCGTTGGCGACGCGGGGTGGAATATTGATGTCGTTGGAACGCATGGCAGAGATTATTGAAGTGGATGAGGAAAACAGGTTAGTGACAGTACAGCCAGGGATAACCTTGGGGGCGCTAAAATCTGAGGTACACAAGCATGGTTTGATGTATCCTCCCGATCCCTCCAGCGCCAAGACCGCTTCATTGGGTGGAACTTTAGCGGAATGTGCTGGAGGGTTGAATTGTGTGAAATATGGTACCACCAAGGATTGGGTGCAGTCGATACGAGCCGTGTTGCCTACAGGCGAAAAGATCAAAGCGGGGACCAAGGCACGTAAAAATGTTGTTGGATATAACTTACTCCAACTTATTGTCGGCTCAGAGGGAACGCTTGCAACGATTACGGAAGCTACGCTGCGGTTGATTCCAAATCCGACAACCCGTGCGACATTTATCGCTCTTTTTGATTCAGTGGCCGAGTCGGCGGAGGCCGTGCAGGCAATGTTAAAAAGCGGTGTTACGCCATGTGCGTTGGAATTTATCGATCGCAAATGCCTGGAAGCGGGAAATGAATATGCCAAGGATAAATATATCCCCTTGGCCGAAGCCTTGTTGTTGGTGGAAGTGGATGGGTATATTGAAAAACTGGTGAATGATGATTTGAATTCACTTATGGAAGTATGCCGCGCGTATGGTGCCTATGAACTTAAACTTTCACAAAGCGAAAAAGAGCGGGATGACTTATGGGCAATTCGCCGAACCCTAAGCCCCGCGATGTATACCAAGGCCCCTTTTAAAACCAATGAGGATATTTGTGTTCCGGTTTCGCGTTATCCGGATATTATGGAAAAAGCCTATGAGATTAGCGAACGCTATAATATATTGACTTTATGTTTTGGCCATGCAGGGGATGGAAATATCCATGTGAACTTTATGTCGCATGATCAAAAGGATCCCGCCGTGGAATCGGCTGTGAAAGAATTGTTTGAAGCCGTGGTGGAAATGCAGGGCAGTATATCCGGCGAGCATGGTATTGGGATTACCAAAGCACCTTACATTTCGCTCGAATTAGGTGAGTCAGAACGCACATTACTGAGTAACATCAAAAAAATTTTTGATCCACATAATATCCTCAATCCTGGGAAAATAATTGCATAATTTTTCAAGAGTATTAAAATCTTATTATATATCGAATTAATTGGATTGAGTAAAATGCAATACAAAACCATCTTTCTCTTCATTGGTTTATCCCTGATGTTGCTTGGGATAACCGGCCAGGTTGTTAAAGCGCAGGATGTTCCTTCAATCCCTCCTTCGATGATGGATTCTTCTTCATCCTCAAATTCTCTTGCGGAATTATTAAAAGCGGATTTGATGAAACGGCTGATGCAAACCAAGGATGAAGCGGAAAAGAACAGGCGGCCACGTGTTCAGCGGCCACACCCGGAATGGGGTAATAAACCACGTGGGGATCAGCCGATCGATATCACCAAATATATAGGGCCAGAGGGAGACGCCAATAAGACGTATGAAAAGTTAGCGGAAAAAGGGTTGGTGCCACCTTCCATGCCAGCACCATCGGTGCCCGAGGCGACAGATTTTATCGACGAACTAACGGATGATATGCCTTTGGAAAAACGTTTTGGTTTCATCGGTGATTTAGTGAAGCGCCGCAAATATGATACAGCCTTGCGGGAAACAGAGAAAATATTGGAATCAGAGTTAAAAAAAGAGGATCAGCTCAAGGCCCTGATTCTTCGAGAAAAGGCATTGTTTCATGATCACCATTATGATGTGGTGGAAAACGATTATTTTCGTTTAAAAGCATTTTTTCCAAAAGAGGAAGAAATCGATGAATTGAAATCCTATATTGAAAAGGAAACAGGAATCGCACCGTTAAAAAAGGCTGTATTAGAAAATCCTGGTGATGCAGTCAAGCAACACCAACTCTTGAGTTTATATAAAAAATATGGATGGATGGATCTTGCCGAGGAATTCTTTTTGGATACTATTCAAGATATTTCACCACCGACAATCATCAGTTTAAGTGAAATTTATTTTCTTAAAAAAGATTATGCAATGCTGATTGAACTCTCACGCAAAGCGCAGGAGTTGTATCCCGAAAAGGGTGAATTTGTTTATAATGAGGGGGTGGGGCTTTATTCAAAAGGCGAGTCACTTTCAAAGGAACAGGCCTTGGAGGTCTTTAAAAAAGTACGTTTCATGAATCTCCCACCTGCCACCCGCAGAAATGTGACCTGGTATTTAAAACGCCTTAATTCGGCCAGCCGGCGTTATTGAAATTATTGTATGACGATCTGTTTTTTGTGTTGAATAGGGGATTTCTCTACGTTTTCCTGCTCAAAGGTCAGTATCAAATCGTATAGACCGGGGCGGTTGGGGGCCAGAATTAGTGGATAAACGGTTGTGGATGCCCCTGGCCGTACGGTTTCTTCCACATAAGCTTTGTTGACACCTTCCTGAATGACTTCCTCACCTTGGTACATCCAGTTGTATTCAAGGGCATAGCGCCGATCGGCGGGAATATTGGGTACATTCCAGGTGTCCCAGCCATCGTTGCGTAAAAGAACTTCGCATTCATAGCGTTGGTTTTGGTTCATTTCGATGGGAATGGTATCTGAAATGAAATTTGGCAGGTAATAGTTCACACTGGGATCGTTCCCGGCATAGTGCTGGCGCAATAGATAGAAGAAGGTGTAAGGATCAACGGCTTCATACAGGTTGGGGTGTTCACGTTGTATCCATTCATAGGCTGTCCGAATGAGGGTGGGAGTGGCAAGTTTGAATCGGTATATGTGAAAAGCCGGTCCATTGGTTTGAGTATGATCATAAATGGTTTGAATCACATTGTGGAGACTTGGATTGTCTTCAAGGAACATGGCGGTCTCTTCAATGAAGGGAACAAGATTGTCGAGAAGATTTTCGCGGAAAGGTTTAAGCGTACTGACTCCATGGGGGGAGAAGGATTTGAAATGGCGTTGAAGCTCGGGATCAAAATAGACGGGGGGGAGATCGTTGCGGTCGAGGTCGGCTCCAATGGTGATATTGATATCGAATTGCCGGTATAAATTCTCAGAGATTTCTTTCCAGGCATCTATGGCGCTGGGGAGATCGGAGTGTTCACGAGGATAGAGAAATCGGTTGGGATAGCAATATCCTGCACCAGATACACCGGATACAAAGTAGTCGTTTTGAGTTTTGGTTTTATAGAGGTGATGGAAAATATGGGGTACTCGTTCGTATAAAATCGGTGAAATAGCCCACGTTAATGGCAGGCCCCCCCGGGCGGTATCTTCCCATTGGTGGGGAACGGTTTGATAAAGAAATGGAGAAGAATCATAACTGCCGATGACGAAGAGCAGGTAGTTTTTGTTTTCCAAAGGACGAGATGAGGGAACGGAATTTTGATAATAGCGTTGATCAAGAGGAAAATGTTGAAAGACTGAGGCATTGGCTAGAGCGCCAAAAGGAGAACTATCAGCGTCGATAATTCCGTTATAGGCGGAGATGATTGCCGTATACCGTTCCGCTGTATCGGAGACGGAGTGAATACCCCCTGCCGCTTTGCTGTATTTGATCCACCAGGGAACAAAGCCGCCAAATTTTAAGATAGGTTCACCTCCCACGGTGTTTTGTTGGGCGGATTGGAGAATATCGAACAGGACCACCCGGTCGATACCACGGAAGATGGGGCCGCCTTCAATATCTGTGGGGACTTCATCCCACCAGGGTCCTAAATCCATAAAGAAGGATTTTTTGCTCACATAGAAATCATGATTGACGATGAGGCATTCCTGTAAATCACGGTATTGGTAACCGTCGACGCGGGGATCCCAATCATAAGGATCAAGAAAATAGGCAAAATGATTGGGAGCGCACATGCCGTTTTCGAGGTATAAGGTTTTGGCCCATAAGTAGGCGTCTCCCTTTTTGGTGCGGGTTGTGTCTAAGTTGGTGTTTGGCACTTTTCCTACTGCATCAAAACGGTTGGTGAAGTTTTCGCGGGGTGGAAGTTGGGGGCCTCCAGCGACGATTTGGGTGTAGAGTGAATCAGGGCTGGTATCACGCCGGACGGGGAGGTAGCCATCGGCTCCGGCGATAGTGAGGGCGACATTGCCAGTGGCGGGGACGTTTGGGTCCCACAAGACTACTGCGGTGAAATAATCACGAAAAAGTTCGAGTAGATTTTCGAGGGTGGAAATATGAACCAAGCGATAATCGGCCAGGTATCTTCCCGGAGAGCGTAATTTTTCCAGCCAATAGCGGTCCACGTTCAAATTGTGCCGTGATAATCCTTCCTGGACATACAGTATATAAAGTTGTGGTTTATCCCGGTTCACCAATCCCTGCAAGGTGGAAACCAGGTTGATGACATCGTATTGCCAGACTTTGTTTTCGGGCTTGAGGGAAAGGTACTGTTCTAGATCGAAGATATAGAGAATCTCTTCCTGCATAGTGGGTTGGTTTTGATTCGCTTGCGCCAAACCCATGTGGGGAGTGAGGAAGAGTAGAATGAGTGTAATCAACAACACTCGGAGGTGTGGAGATGGGTTTGGGATATTTTTTAAATGTATTCCTCTCAAGGTTCGTCCCTCAATTTCACCAGCTTATTAATACCATGTTTGCCTGTGATGCCTTCGACTTAAGGTGATGTGGTTTTGAAGTCACTGATAGCCGATAATATGAAGGAATTCAAGGGGGTGGGGGATAGTTACATTACGTTGCTTTCGTTTTTAACTTTTATTTATAATTTCAGCGTTCGCGATATGTGTGCAATGTCAAGTCATTAGATAATCGACACCATGATTGGATGCAGTTTGAGAAGAGTTTATCATACACCCCGGCTAATCGGGAGATTCGCTCTCGGTGGGGTTGTTGTATTGCTTTGGGGTGAGGTTATGGCATTTTTTCCAGGTTTTCATATTTAACTTTCCAGGTTCCATCTTTTGGGAAACCAGGAGCATGGTTGTTTGGTGCACCGTCCCAGCCTGAGGCCATCATGGCTACTGTGGTTAAAAGGCCACCATTGGCAGGGAGATAGGTAGGAAAATTTTCTCGTTGATAGCAATGGCCATTGGGTAGAAAGTGATTTTTAGGGGGAATGGTATGCCATCCCCAGTCAGACAAGGTTCCCAAGGGTATTCCGTTTTGATGAAATTGTGGGAAGGTTTGTAAGCCTGTGATGTCAGTCGTAAACGCAAAACAGCCATTCCCAACCGTAAAGGGGGAAAAAGGATCCGCTTTTGTAATGGTGGGATTGTGGCGGGTAACAAGTTTTTTACGATCAATCGTGTCGGTTCCTTCTGCAAAGGTAGCTATCAAAATATGGAAAAAGAATAAGATTGAAAGTGTTAAAGTGATTTTATTAAGGTTCATGGTTATTTTCCCTTGGAGGTTATAAGTAAGTCATTGTATTGTATATGATGTGATCATGTTATAATATTAAAGAAGTAATCGCCATGAAACCGGCTCCGCGGTAGCGTCGCCCTCCCTAATAATTAATTGAAAGTGGGATGAAATCACGTTTATAATTTTTTACAATCGAGGATGGTATTTTAATGCGGATTATTGCGGGGAAATATAAGAATCGACGAGTTGAGACACCGGAAGGATTGATTACCCGGCCTCTTTTGTCACGAGTGCGCAAGTCATTGTTGGATATATTGCAGCCACATTTGGATGGGGCTAAGTTTCTGGATCTGTTTTCGGGTACAGGGGTGATGGCGTTGGAAGCCTTGAGCCGGGGGGCGTCTTATGCCACAAGCATTGACTCGGATGGCGAGGCGTTGAAAGTCGCACAGGCCAATCATCAAAAGATCTGTCCTGGGGAGAATTACCGGATTATCCGGGGTGATGTGTTATTGATGATTCCCAAATTGGCGATAGAGCGCAAGCCCTTTGATGTGATAGGAATAACTCCGCCATTTGGAAAGGATTTGGTGAATGCCACCATGCAGAAACTGGCTGAATATCCTGATGTGATGACACCGGAAACGGTGGTGTTTGCCCAGCATGGTTCGGAAGAAGCGATCACTTTGGAGTGGCCGCATTTGGAGCATGTGCGAACGAAGAGCTATGGGCGGAATGTGTTTGACTTCTTTTTGCCCTGGGAGACGTAGATATTGGTATTATGAGGTTGGGGTATTAACGGGGGGATTTTTTTCAATCATCGTCTGAGAGCATTTTTAGGAATTCGACGGCGGCGCGAAGGGCCTGGCCCCTGTGGCTGACGGTATGTTTTTGTTCCGCAGGGATTTCAGCAAAGGTTTTTTCAAAGGGCGGATAATAGAAAATAGGATCATAGCCGAAGCCGTTGTTTCCACGGGGTTCGCGGATGATGATGCCGTCCACACGTTGTTGAGTAGAAAAAAGCACCTGGTTGTTCTTGGCGATGGCGACAGCACAGACAAAGCGGGCGGTGCGTTGTTCATTGGGAATGTCATTTAATTCGTTCAAGACTTTTTTGTTGTTTTCTTCGTCGGTGGATTCATCGCCTTTGGCATAGCGAGCGGAGTAGATACCCGGGGCGTTGTTGAGAGCGTCGACTTCGAGGCCGGAGTCATCAGCGATGGTCAACAAGCCAGTGAATTGGGAGACGGTGACTGCCTTTTTTTGGGCATTTTCACGGAAGGTGGCTCCATCCTCGATGATGGGAGGACAATCGGGGAATTCACTCAGGGTGATTATTTTCCAATTACTATCATTCAGCAGATCTTGCAGTTCGCGTTGTTTTTTTTGATTTTTCGTGGCAATAAGGATTGTTTTGTCCATAGGTGTTGTTTCCATTATGGTGTTCTTATTGGCTCATTTGGCTCATGGAGCCGATTTTTTTGATGACTTGGGTTGAGCGGGGACGATTAAGTATTTCTGCAAAGATGATACCTGTTCGCAAAGGATTTTGTTCGGCATCTTTTGCTAATTGAAGGAAAAAGGGGTGAGTTTGTTTTCTTTTTCTTGCTGGTTTTACAGTGTAATAAACCCCGGTTTGGGTGGCGGGTTTATGCTCTTGTTTTTTAGACAGTGGAGGTTGTTTCGGTTTTGATTTCGGCTTGGGTTTGGGTTGGGTTTGGGCGGGACGAGGCTCTTGTTCGACAAACACATCATCCGCATCCAAAAGATCGCGCAGCATTCGGCCCAGGGGTGATTCTTTTTCAGGTCGGTTTACAGGTCTTCCCGAATCTTTTTGGGTTGAAGGTTTGCGTGTAAGCGTTTTTTGACGTGGAGATTGTTGAGGCGTTGAGTATGGAGAGGGCTCGCCATATTTTTGGGGTTCACCATAC
>CAZFER010000011.1:73773-117215 GCA_964517495.1 uncultured bacterium
TGGATGGCTCTCCATATTTGGATGACTCTCCATATTTGGATGGTTCGCCGTATTTTTCAGTGTTCATGGTCTGTGGTGATTGGCGTTGATAGGGAGAGGGGGGCGGTGTTTGTGGTTTTTCCTGTGAAAAGGGTGGTAAATCAGTCGTTTCCTGATCTTCTTCATTTTTATCCTGAACATTTTTAAGGACAGAGCCAATACCTTGCGCAATAATAGCGATAATAAAAATGAGTGGAATAATAAGATCTTCCATGATTGGTTCCTTAATTGATTTAAATTAAAAATACATAACGATTATACATGTTATTTTTACCTTTAATTATCTAAAATGATAGTCTAGCGGGAGTTTGTAAAGGATCAAATAGGAATCTACATTTTTTATAAAATGGAATGGAGTGGAATGCAGAATCAAGACAATAAAAATGCAGAAGAAAAGATTGGTGGTACGCTCGGAATCATTCCGGCGCGAGGGGGATCGAAGGGATTGCCGCGGAAGAATGTGCGGTTATTAGGGGGTGTGCCTTTAATTGCGCATACGATCCGGGCGGGGTTGAAAAGTGGTATAGAGCGGTTGATCGTGAGCACGGATGATGAGGAAATAGCCGAGATAGCAAAGAAATGGGGGGCGGAAGTGCCATTTATCCGGCCGGCGGAATTTTCCGATGACAGTTCGTCGTCTTTATCCGTGTTGTTGCATACCTTAAGGTTTATGGAGAACGAGAGAAATTATTATCCCACCCATGTGGTTTTTTTGCAGCCTACCTCGCCCTTTCGGCAGGTTCAGCATATCGATGAAGCGTTAAACCAGTATTTCAAGGCAGGAAAACGCTCGTTGATTGGGGTGACGGAGGTTCAGGAGTTTCACCCCTATTTTATGTTTACGTTAAGCGAAGGGAATGTGTTGAATCCCTTGTTTGAAATGGAGGAGCGGCCTTTGCGGAGGCAGGATTTACCCCCTGTTTATCGTATCAACGGGGCGATTTACATTACATGCCGGTCTTATTTTGAAGAGATTATGGATTCTTCCGCCATATTTGATTGGACCTCGTTGAGTGCGTATGTGATGGATGCCCCCAGTTCAGTTGATATCAATGATTACTTGGATTTTCAAAAGGCAGAGTTGATGTTGCAGCAGAAGGAGAACCATTAATGAGACGAATTATGGCGGTAACGGGTTCCCGGTCGGAGTATGGGATATTGAAGCCTGTTTTTGCTCAGTTGCATGAATCGGTTTTATTGGACTTAAAAGTGATCGTAAGCGGTATGCATTTATCTCCCGATCATGGCATGACCGTGAATGAAGTGGCGGCTGATGGATGGCCGATTGCAGCCAAGGTGGAGATGTTATTGCGTAGTGACAGTATGACCGCAATGGGGAAGGGCGTTGGGCTTGGGGTATATGGCATGACCCATGAGATAGAGCGTTATCATCCTGATGTGGTGTTGGTGCTTGGGGATAGGGTGGAAGCATTTGCTGGGGCGATTGCTGGTGTATTTAGTGGGGCGGTGGTGGCTCATATTCATGGAGGGGATATATCGCAGGGGGGGATGGATGAATATATGCGGCATGCGATTACAAAGCTGAGCCATGTGCATTTTGCTGCAACAGAACGGAGCCGGGAGCGGATATTAAAAATGGGTGAGAATGAGGATTCTGTTTATTGTACAGGAACCCCGGGTTTGGATGCGTTATTGGTCTATCCGGAATATAGCAATGAAGAGCTTTTAAGCCTATTGGGATTTGAACCGGAAGATCGGTTTATTTTGATTGTGCAGCATCCGGTTTCCACTCATGGTGAGAGTGCGGCGGAGGAGATCAGGACAACGCTGGAGGCGGTCAGGCAAACAGGCTTGCCCTGTGTGTTGATTTATCCCAATGCGGATGCGGGTAGTCGGGAGATGATCAAGGCGATTCAATCATATGAAAGTGAATCCTGGTTTAAGACGCTGGTGAATGTTTCGAGGGATGTGTATTGCAATTTGTTGCGCCGTGCGGCGGTTTTGGTGGGGAATTCCAGTTCGGGGATGATTGATGCTCCGGCGTATGGGGTGCCGGTTGTGAATATCGGGGAACGGCAAGCTGGGCGCGAACGGGGGGATAATGTGATTGATGCTCCAGTTGAATATGGTGCGGTTGAGGAGGCTATTCAGCGGGCGTTGAATGATCAGTCTTTTATTGAAATGGCACGAAAGACATCAAATCCATATGGAGATGGGCGGGCATCCATGCGCATTCGAGAGGTGTTGGAAACGTTGGATTTAAAGGGAGCCAAATCAGGGAAGCATAGTGTATGGCACACATTATAGAAAGAAGAGGTTGTATTTAATTGTGGGTAATGAGGTCAGTGAATTTGCCGGACTTTAAGATTTCTTGCAGGGTTTGCTTAAGATTGTGTTCGAAGGAATCACTTTTTTTGATGATGGCAAGGGTGGTTTCCTCCAATTGAATGAATTCCTCAGGAGTAAGAGATTTGGCGGTCATGATGATAACCGGGGTGGATTTAAAGCGGGCATCATCGCGCAGGATTTGCATGAATTGAAGACCGTCCATGACCGGCATGAGAAGGTCAAGAAGTATGAGATTGGGATGAAAGGATGGCAGGCAATCGAGTGCTTCTTGGCCATTGGAAGCGGTCAGGACGTCGAATCCTTCGCGTTCGAGATAGATTGCGACGACCTCTTGTGTATATTTGTTATCTTCCACGACCAAAATTCTTCCACGGGATGGGATTAAATTTCGGCGGATGGTGGCCAGGAGTTCGTCACGTTCAATGGGTTTGTTAAGGCTGTCCATGTTGCCAAAGAGTGTCCCTTGGTTTTCATTGGCGATAATGCTGATGATAAGGATGGGGATGGAGGATAGTTCTGGATCATCTTTGAGGTGTTTTAGGACTTCCCAGCCATTCAGGTTGGGCATCATCAGATCAAGGGTGATAAGGTCGGGGTGAAATTTATGGGTAAGGCGCAAACCTTGTTCTCCAGAATCCGCAGTAATGACGGTGCAACCCAATTCCTCGATAAAGTCTTTAAGCAGAAGGCGTGAGTCTGATTCATCGTCGATAACCAAAACCACTTTGTCTGAAAGAACGGTATCTTCTTTGATCCATAATGGAGGAGAGGTCTCATCTGTATCTGAAGGGGTGGGGATTGGTTTTATTTCGACGGGATGAGCTGTTTCTTTCGAACTGGCTAGTTGAGCAAGATGAATGGTAAAGGTCGAGCCTTGGTTGACGGTGCTTGAAACTTTGATGTGGCACTTCATTAAATGGCAGAGAGATTGGGAGATGGCGAGGCCTAATCCACTGCCCCCGAATTTGCGGGTGGTGCTGCTGTCGGCTTGTTGGAATGCTTCAAAGATGGATTTTAGTTTTTCTTCGGGAATGCCGATTCCAGTGTCAATGACCTCGATGGTTGTGGGTGCGTTTTCGTGATCTGTTGAAATGCGAAGGGTGATATGACCTTCCGGGGTGAATTTAATGGCATTTCCGACCAGGTTGATAAGAACTTGTTTTAATTTAGCGCGGTCAAGGACGGCTGGATTGCATGCATCTGGAATTTCTATGCGGAATTCAAGGGGTTTGTTGCGGATTTGGTCTTCGAGCTGGCCGGTTATTTCTTGGATCAAATCAGGAAGGTTGATTTCTTCCATGTGTAGTTCCATACGGCCAGCTTCGACCTTGGAAAGATCAAGAACATCGTTGATCAGTTCGAGCAGGTGTTTTCCGTTTTCTTCAATGCGTTTAAGGAAATTGATATCCTGATCTGTCAGGTTTTGAGATTTGTTTTTGAGTAGGATATTGGAAAATCCGATAATGGAGTTGAGGGGGGTGCGTAGTTCGTGGCTCATTTTAGCGAGGAATTGGCTTTTGGCGATCGAGGCGGCTTCAGCGTCTTTTAAGGCTTTGGTTAATTTTTCTTCGATGAGTTTTCGTTCCTTGATTTCATTGGAAAGGTCCTGGTTGGTTTTAAGAAGTTCCTCGGTCCTGTTTTTGACCAATTCTTCCAAATGATCGCGATATTGTTTTAATTTACCTTCGGCGATGGTCAACTCGGTAATATCGACGGCGATACCGAGAACCGCTGGTTTTTCAGTATTAGCGATGGTGAAGGGAACTTTGGTGATTTGAAGGTAGTGTTCATCACCAGTGGCGTCAATAAAAAGCCGTTTGGGAATGAATTTGGTTTGATTGGAAGTGATAACTTCACGATCTTCTTTAGATGATAGTTCCGCCTCTTTTGAATCCTGATGAATTTTTGCTTCGAGTTCACCGGTGAGAGCTTCCACTTGCATGCCATAGGCTTCGGCCATGGCGTAATTCACCAACAGATAACGGCCTTCGATATCTTTGGCGAAAATCATATGGGGAACCAGGTCCATAACCTGGCGAAGGCGCATCTCGCTAATACGAAGAGCTTCTTCGGCTCGTTTACGTTCTGAAACATCCCGGGAGATACCGAAAAGCACGTTTTGGTTATTCCAAACTCCAAGAGTGAAGCGGGTTTCGACGGGAATGGAACTTCCATCTTTTGTTTTAAACGACATGGTATAGAAAGTGGAGGTCTTTTCCAGGAATTTATCCAAGTGGTCTGATAGTTGGATATCGTAAAAATTCATATATTCCAATTCTTCCGCTGAATATCCCAGCCGTTTGTGGACGGCGGGATTGGAATGGAGAATCGAGCCGTCGGCGTCGATGATTAACAAGAAATCATCAACGGTATCAAATACATTTTGCAGATTGGTTTGGCTTTCAAGCAGTGCCAGTTCAGCTTTGTTACGTGAGGATTTGACCAGAAAGAGCAATTCGGATGAAACGGCGACAATGAAGACCACGACACTTAAGGTGCGCAAGGAGGGTGCTAAATTATCCATAATATGGGTAAGTACCCATATTGAAATGACGGTGAGTATGATGATGTTTATGATATAAAGCCAGCGGGAATAATAGAGGGCGGAATAAATTACCGGAATAATAAGGAATACCAGCATGGCATCCATATATTCCTGGCCTGTTGTATTGTGCCAAGAGATTAGAAGCAGACCATAAAGAAGCCCTATAATCAAGTAGCAGAGACTAAACAAAACCCCTTTGGGTAAGTGCGGTTTATAATTCATTTCTAATCCACATTAATGAAAACAATAAAAAATTACACATACACATGGCATTTTAACCTGAATTACGGGGATGCTAAGACTTTATTACTTTACCAGTTTGATTCTTTCCCTGAATGGGCGAATTACAATCCCGCCCCTACAATTTTGCTTCACCCTTGTGTATAAAATAGCATGTCTTTTTGGTGAAATGAAAATTGTTTAAACCATATTTAGAGATGTATAAAACATCAAATAATTAGCCATCAATATTCAGGTGATTTTAAACGATTTGGGGAGGAATTGGAATGATAAAGAGAAATCGGCGGAATTTTTTAGCCTCAAGCGGTGGAGCGTTACTGGGATTTTCTATGCTGGGTGGAAAACGAGAGACGGGATATGCAGAACAAAAAGATACCAAACGGCCCAATATTATTGTGATTTATACGGATGATCAGCGGTATGATGCGGTCGGTTATACCAGCCATGGATTGGTAAAAACACCAAACCTGGATAAGGTGGCAAATCGGGGGATGCGTTTTAATCAGGCCTATGTGACCTTATCCATTTGCAGCCCGAGCCGGGCGGCCTGTTTGACCGGCCGGTATGGCAGTGCGAATGGGGTGATGCGAGTTGGTTCGGCGGAAATGAAGGAAGGGGAGAAAACCTTTGCCCATTCTTTAAAGGATGCTGGTTATCGTACCGGATTTGTGGGGAAATGGCATTTAAAGCAAACCCCCCTTGAGTGTGGGTTTGATTATCACACCTATTTTATATCCAATGGCACGTATTATGGCCGAACGGTGATTGAAGACGGTAAACAAAAAAGCATTGATGGCTTTATCGAAGATTACAATGTCGATCAATCCATTAGCTTTATTCGAGAATCTGTTCCATCGAAACAACCATTTTTATTGTATCATTGCACCCAACTGCCGCATATGAACCATGAATTTGATTGGGATGTTCGTGCGGAGACCCTTTCTTACTATAGCAAACAAGATATCCCCGTTCCGGAAACATGGCAGGATGATCTTTCGGGGAAACCGCCCTATTTAAAGGAAGGCCGTAATCGGCAACAGGCCTTGAAGTATGGTTATGATCAAAAAGAAGCCATACAGACACATTTTCGAAAATATTATGCATCCATTACAGAGATGGATGAATCGCTGGGGCGTTTATTTGATGAGATTGAAGAGCAGGGATTGTGGGATAATACCTATCTTTTATTTATGGGGGATAATGGTTGGATGATGGGTGAGCATGGCATGACCAGCAAGGTGTTGCCTTATGAGCCATCCATTCATGTTCCGATGTTTATGTGTGGGCCATCCATCCCCGTTCGCAGTGAAAGCCGATTCGCATTGAATGTGGATATTGCGCCAACAGTGTTGGAATGGGCTGGTTTGGATGTTCCTGGCAATATGCATGGCTGCAGTTTGAATGGATTGATAAGGGAAACGGATACAGTGGAATGGCGGGAACACTTTTTATATGAAGCGCTTGAATCACAGTTGGGGAGCTGGCCTTTGCTGGCGATTCGAACCGATCGTTGGAAGTTGATTCAAACGTTTGACATCAAGGAATCATCGAAGTTGGTGTATGAAGAACTGTATGATTTGAAGCATGATCCAACTGAAATGAATAACCTGGCGAGAAAGCCTATGTATTCTCATATACTTCATCATCTATCGACAGAGATAACGCGCTTGAGGAAGAAAATTCTTGAGACTGGATAGGTGTGAGTGGCTTACGAAGACATGGTTGACCTGACATTTCAAGTGGCGTTTACTTCGAGGGAGAGTATGGCTGGTGTATCTTCCAGGGTGATGGCGATGGCATCAGGATTTCTTAAGTAATTGTTCCATCCTGGTTCATCTATGTATTCACATTCAGGAACACCGAAATCAAAATCCATCTCTGGTCCGAAGGCATCGGTTAAAACGTGCCCGAGGAAGACATTGACCAATTCGTTGAGTGCATCACGTGCATTTTCGGCGGCATCTTCGTCATCCGGCTCAGTTCCAAGCACGTTTCCGGCAATTTCAAGGCAGAGTGCATCGGGAACAATGAGTGATAGATGGCCTTGATAAGGGCCTTGAAATTCCAATGTTGAACGGACGAATTGAGTGGAATCGGTTTGGACTTCGTCTTTGGGGATTATTTCACAAAACATGAAGGAATATTGTTCCAAAACCGATTCGAATAATTCAAAGAGGCGTTCTTGAGATATTTTAGACATACTATCCTCCCATGACTTCATTGATGACGGCACGAATTTCTTCAGGGGTGAAGGGTTTGCGGATGAATTGATTAATACCCAATGATTTGAGTTCGTTAACCCGTTTTTGTCCACCTTCTGATGAAATAACCACAACGGGGATTGATTTGAAATTGTCATTGTTCTTCATGGAGGTGATGAGTTCAATCCCGTCCATCACGGGCATGTGAATGTCTGAGAAAACCAGGTCGATTGTGTTGGCATTAAGTATTTCAAGGGCTTCCTGCCCATTGCTGGCGTCAAAGCGTTGGTTAATGTCCACTTCGGCCAATTCGAGCGTTTTGGCAATGACACCATGAACCACTCTGGAATCATCAACGACAAGTAAGTTAAGAGGCATGTTGGCTCTCCATCGGAGGGATAAAGTATTCTTTTAGATCCATAAAGTCAGTTTGAATTTGAGCAATAATGGCTTCGATTATGCGATTGGTTAAACCAAGCCGTGTTTCGGTGGTTTTGGATGTTCGATAATTCAGGCCTTCGCTTTCAGGGCCAATTCCCATCAAAAGAGCGATGACGTCGGACGCATGAATCAAGTCGATGAGCAGAGAATCCAATGGGAAGGATTCAGGTAAATGGTGCCATCGGATGACATCCGTGGTGGGTGAGGTGAAATTCCATTGTGTAAGTAAGATTTCACCGATTTCCATGTGATCGATACCCAGGAGATTACGTTCCGCTTCGTTAACCGAGATAGCGTTGCTGTATGCGTGGTCGATGATAGGTTCTGATTCGATTTGTAAAAAAGTTTCCATCACTACTTTTCCAATATCATGGACAAAACCGGTGAGGAATATATTAGGAATATCGCAGTGCTGGGTTTCTTCTGCCAGTGCTTTTGCGCCAACAGCGACCGCGACGCAATGGTTGGTCAAATCGGATGGAAAGGGCAAATTATCCGGTAATGCAACTTTGTACCAGTTTAGAATACACACAATAAGTGAAAGTTGGAAAAAGCGATTTTCTCCCAAACGGGAATAAATATCGGTTAATGTGTTTATCTCCTGATCGGGATTGAAATAAGGAAGTTGGGCCAGAGTAATGATCTTATCGGCCAGGATGGGATCATGTTCAATCTCATTCACAATATCAGAAAGAATATCGTTATAATGAAATCCCCAATCGATTAAAAGAGGCGCCGGATGGGGGAGCGATGGAATTGTATGGATCTCATGGAGAATCATATCTCGGCGTGTCATAAGGGAGTCTCCTTGCCTCGTGAACGGATAAAAGTGCTGCCGTTTTCCAGATGGAGGATCAAGGTGCGGGGAATGGTGCCACCGACATCCTGTCTGTTAATTAAAATGTTGTTTTTCCAAAGCACTTTGCGCAGAACGGTAAAATTTCTTTCCCCGGTTTTAAATATTCCTTTCTGATCCAGAAAAACGCCACCACCTGCCACTTTACAAATAAGTCTTTTTTTATCGGCTCCTAATTTTAACACAGCGTTAAGTAGGGCTTCAAATCCACTATCCACGAACATGGATGGTTTTTCCTTCGCACGTTCGGGATTCATTTTAGCCTGCGGAAGGAGGGCGTGAAGCATTCCCCCAATTTGTTTTTGGGGATCATAAAGGGTAACACCTATGCAGGAGCCTAGGGAGTTGGTGATGATAATGTCATCCCTGCGATTGGAGACTTTCATATCGGAGATATCAACACGATGTATCACTATCACGTTACCTTTTGGTGGAGTTTCCCAAAAACATATGCAGGGATTATAATTGAATTGAAAAAGTAGCTTAGTACCAGGCGATCGAAAAGCCAAGCCTTTTGTTGAGAAAAGTGGTTTTAAAATTGCGTCTCAAAATGAAAAAAATTGATGTGATGTAATGCATATTCTTTTTCTGCAAATCCATCAGTAATTTGTCAGCCATATGAATTGAAAAAGGATTGGATACATGTAATTGGTCCCACTATTCCTCCCCCAATGAAATGGAAGAGGTTAGGAGGGGGTTAAAGGAATTTGATCTACGTTTTCATATCAACCCTCCCCTAGCCCCTCCCAATCTTGGGAAGGGAATGGAACATTACATGACTGAATTCTTATATTCCTCCAAGGATGCGGTGAAACAATATCGCAAGGGGGTTTCATTATGATAATCAACCCAGAGTTCTCCTTCCAATAAGTCGACCAAACCTTGCAAGAGGGAACTGCGAATTTCGAAACCAGGATAGCTTCCCTGATTAAAAATAGGGATGTTGGAATCCAAGGTGATGGGTTTGGATTGTTTTTCGGGTGAAATAGCAAAACGGAGTGTGAGTTTGTTATCAATCTGTTGAATCGGTGATATTTTGACAAGCAAGTTTGAATGATTGAATTCATTGAACGCATCTTCATAGATCGTGGTTAGTATTTGAGCCAATATTTCAGGAGGACCATAGAGGTGGTCGGGAGTCGAGGGATTGATTTGAATGGATAGGATATGTTTGGAAAGGGAATTTTGGTCCAGCCATGTTGAGGAAATGTCGTTAACAAATTGTTGAAGATTTATTTCTTGTGATTCCGCGTCATGGGTTTTCGATTCCACTTTTGATAAATGATCCAGTTCGTTAAGAATAGTTTTCATGCTATGGCTACAATCTCTTATTACTTCTATCAAGGAGGCTTGTTCGTCGGAAGGATCGGTTTCTCCTAATGTTTCCGCCATTCCGATGATGCCATCCAGCGGTGTGCGAATTTCTTGAGTGATTTTGGAAAGGAATTCTTTTTTGAAGCGATTTTGTTCTTCTGCCCGTTCTTTGGCCGTAATTACATGACTCACATCGACCAAATTTACAATGACACCGTCGTATGTGTTTTGGTTAAAGATTGGTTTGAAATGAATGGCGATGTCCATATCTGTTTCCAACAAATCACAGGTAATGGATACAGTCGATTTGCAGTCGCCATGTTGGAATCTATTTATAATATCGGTGATGCTGTAATTGGTAAATTCATGAATGATTCGGCGGAGATTACGGTCAATGATGAGTTCACGGGGAAGGTGGGTTTTTTGTTGAAACCAATTATTGATCTCGGTAATTTCATCCCACTGATTGGCGACGATAATGCCGGTGTTCATGCCATCGATGATGGATTGCAGGCGAGTGGTTTTCTTCTCAGCTTGTTTTTTTGCTGATTTCAGTTGAAGTTCGGTTTGTTTTCGTTGAGTGATATCGCGTGAAACGGCAACGATATAATTTTTCCCTTCGTGGGTTAGGTATTTAATGCTAACTTCAACGGGGATGATGGAACCGTCTTTTCGTTGGTTTTTTGTTTCGACTCGTGTTACGCCACTCGATTTAAAGGCTTTAATTTTTTGTTGCCAGTTTGGATCTTCTGCGAGGACGGCTTCAAAATCAATCAGGTTCATGTTGAGCACTTCGTCACGAGAATACCCCAGTAGTTGGGATACATGGGCATTGGCATATAGGATTTTGCCGGAGTCTTCATCAATAATATACATGGCGTCATTGGATTGGTCGATTAAGGTTTCGATCAATCCTAATTTTTCTTTCACTTGCTTTCGTTCAATTATCTTTCCCAGGCGTTCTGTGGCATGAGTGAGCAGGGAACGCTCTTCATCTAAAAAGGGATCTGTTGAAAGGGCATTGTCATCGTAATAAAAGACTTCGATAGCACCTTGTATTTCATTTAATACGACAAGATCTTCAGAGATAAAGTGGGGGGATTCAAAAAAAGGTTGAGAATGGTATTCCCGATCATTAAATCTTATACGCACAGCGGTTTTCTGGGGATGCAGGAAGGACGGTGGAATAATGTGGGTGGTTTGACTAAGTAATTCATCGATCGTAAGAAAAGGATTTTCGACCAGGCGTGAGAGTTCATAAAGGCAATTCAGTTCTTTTATCCGTTCTTGCAAATCCAGGGTTTTCTGTTGCAATTCCTGTTCGAGTTGTTTTTTTTCGGTGATATCCCAAAATATTCCCTGTACACCGATTACTTTTCCATCATTATTGCGAATGGGAATTTTAACGGTTTGAACAATACCACTCGTGCCACCAGGTATTTGATATTCCTGTTCAATGGAAAGTGTGTTTCCCGTTTCAATGACTTGCAGGTCAATTTTGTGATAGTTTTGGGCAAATTCGGGTGGGAAGAAGTCAAAGTCTGTTTTTCCGATGATTTCGTTATAAGTTTTCTTAATGACATCACAAAAGCGTTGGTTTACGTAGGTGTAGCAGTGATTTAAATCTTTCCGGAAAATACCTTGAGGCAGATTTTCCACCAGCGAGATGTAAAAGGATTTCGTTTGATCCAATGCGTGTTCTGTTTCTTTTAAGTGGGAAATATTTCTGGAGATTCCAACCAATCCCGATAGGTTGCCTTTGCTATCACGGATAGGGGCTTTGGTGACCAGGTACCAGAAGGTTTGGCCATCGGGGAATTGGTCTTGTTTTAATTGATTGATTTTAGGAACGCCGGTTTCCATGATTTCCTGTTCTTCACGAAAGGTGGTTTGGGCATAGTTTTGGGGGAAAAAATCGAAATCGCTTTTGCCGATGGCCTGGCTGGGATCGTTTAAACCGAACCTATTAGCGAGTGTTTGGTTGATGCGTATAAACCGGCTTTGCAAGTCTTTGAAATAAATATTATCTGGCATGTTATCCATTAAGCTTTTTAACAGGTTGATATCCTGTATCGGTTGGGGACTCGTAGAGCCGTTGGGAATCATTATCCGGCCTCCTCTTGCGAAGGGATTAGTTTTGTAAGAATATCTGTTGCTTTTTGCCATTGCCCACTCTCGGTGAGAACAGCGGCCAATTCATGAATCAACTCCACATCATCGGAACGGGTTGATAGGAGATTGGTTAAAATGGTTTCGGCTCGATTATATTGAGCGTTTTTTCTTAAAATTCGGCTTAATTCAATAGCTGAATCTTTATGGGTGTTATTTATTTGTAATGCCAATTCGTAGGTTTGCATGGCATGGTGATATTTCTTTAATAGTGTTTGTACCCGCCCGAGTGAGAGGAGAAGAGCGGGGGTGGCGGCATGATGATTCAAGACAGTCAGGAAGGCTTGTTCCGCTTTTTCCCATTCGTCATGTTCGTTGTAAATAGCACCCTGTAGTACAATAAGGGAGATGGAATCAGGATTAAGTTGCAGTGTGGATTCCAAAAGTTGGATTGCCTCTTCATACATATTACTCTTGCGGTAGATGATGGCCAGGGAGCGAACGATGGTGGAATCTTTCGGTTTGAATTGATGGGCTTTTTCGAGCAATTTAAGTGCTTTTGGGTAGTTGTTCTGGTGTTGCAGGGAAATGCCATACCATTTTAATACTTCCGCATCCTCGGGGTTGCGAAGCGAATAGTTTTCCAAAATCTGGCAACATCCGGAGAAATTTTTAATTTCAAAAAGGATTTTGGCTAGTTGGCGCTGAATGTCATCATCATCGGGAAACTTTTCATAGAGCACTTCATATTCTTTGGCTGCGTTTTCTTTTTTGTTGGTTTGATACCACAGGGTGGCAATGCGGCGGCGAAGTTTATGATCCTCCGGACATAATTTGAGCACTTCTCTTAGTGCGGCAAAAGCGCCTTGTTCGTCTTTTCGACGGGAGAGAAGGGTGGCCAGCAAGCGATAGGTTTCTGGATCTTGATTTGAGATATGGATGGCATGGTAGAGTTCGTTGGTTGCTTTGGCGTACTGGCCTTGTTCAATCCATTGACGGGCTTGTTTGCGTGAGAGGGAGTGGATTCTGGTAGCCAACGAGGGATTGGAAGCAGCCAGGCGTTCGACAATGGTTTTATAAAGCGCCACTCGTTTTTCGTAGTTTAAAACTCGGCATTTATTTTCAAATTGAGTTACGATATTCCGTCTGTTGGTTTCATCCAAAATGGATATACAATTAAAAAAGAACGCCCGGTTGCGTTCTTCGTCCGCAATATCACGTTGGATGCGTTCTTCGAGTTCTTCATAGGTGGATATTAGACCGTCCATTAGACGGATTAGATCATTGCGCAGGGTATTGGATAGCTGAACCAACTTGGCGTTTTTTACGGACTGTTGTTTTTGAATTGTATTCGGATCACTCGTTTGGGCAAAAGGATTTGATAAGTTTTCAAAGCGAAAGTTATTGAGGGTGCTTTCGATACGTTCCATGAGTTTCTTCTTCTCGATGAATATTTTAGCTTTGTCGAAAAATCCTGAAGAGAGTTGCTTGGCGGCATGGGATAGCTGGGCTTTTTTTTGAAGAGATTGCAATTCCTTTTGCAAGCGGCGTGTAACGTTTTCGGCATCGGCAGCTACGCCGTCTCGAATGAGGCGAATGTATTCACGGCGGGTTTCATCACGTAGGTGAAAGGAATCATCCACTTTTCCTATGGATGCGCGTAAAGAATTCAGGAGTTCCTTTCGGCGCATAGAGGCTTGCAGGTTTTCTTTTTCTGCCAGTTTTATTTCTTCTTGAATATCCTGAAACACCTCTGTTGTACCGGAAATGGTTTCCTGTTGGAGTTGCTGGGTTATGGAAGGTTTTTGAGATTTTTTCATGGAACGTGATATTTTTAACGCTTCCAAAATGGTTTAATCATTCATTTCCGTAAAGGGAAGCACAATGAGTGATTCTCCCTGTTTGACAATGGTTGAAGAACCGGTTGGCGATTGAATAGCCATATCGGCTCCTTGAATTGTGATTAATGTTCCAGGCAAGATGTTTTTTCTTGAACGAATGGAACGCAGACATTTAATGCTTTCTTCATATTGAGTTTGAATTCCATCGAGTTCAGTGTAGAGGTCTTGGATGGCCGCTTTGCTGGTATTGAATATTTGAGTTGCCTTGTCCAGGGCTTTTTGGGCATTGTCTGATTCTTCTAGAGATTGAGACGTTCGTTGTTTAAGCATATCGATAATTTGAATGCATTTATCACGGTTTTCTTCTTGTTCGGCTATTTTTTGCTGGGTTTCAAAAATAAGCGAAGCGAGTTCTTCGGTGCGAGTACCAAGGCGAATGATTGTTTTTACTCCCATCTCAGAACCGATCGTTCCGGTGACCACGACCGAATCCGCATTTATTTCTCCCCCCACGATTTCAGCATTTGAATTGGAGAGAACCAGGCGATGGCCTGCCCAGATTGAACTGTTGATAATGCCAGAATCCGCGTAGATATTGCTTAGACTTGAAACCTTTGCATTATTAATAAAGCGTGCCGTAATATCACCATTGGCTTCAATAACTGCCTTATTTCGACCTTGAATTCCACCTTTGATGATAATGTTCCCTTTTGCTTCCAGATGGGCCCCTTCAACCACGCCTTGAACATAAATATCCTGTTCCGAACGAACAGAAAAGCCGCTCATGACATCGTGGGTAACATAAACGGTTACACGTGAATCAATATTGCCGGTGTCGTAAGAAATGTTACCTGGAACGTGCAGCGTGGGTTTAAGGTGGATGCGCCCGTTGTGTTTGGTGATACATCCATCAACCGCCGCAATCAATTTGCTTTCATCTTTGGTGAGTTTGGTATTTTCGAAGGGGAAGAATTCAGCTTCATGTGGTTTTGAAGCCGGCAACACTCGATTGGTAACGGTGTAGCCGGAAGTCCCTGGAGATGATGGGATTTTGCGAATAATGACATCGTCAGCATTAACATATGTAAAGAGATTAATATCTTTGAATGAAACGCGGCCGTTCTCCAGTTCTTTCGGGGTGCGGCCAAGGTCTTCGACATTGACTTCGTACTTTAAATAGCCATCTTTTCCCGGTTTGGGTGGTTTGCCTTTGGCTACGCAAACTTCCTGATCAAAAAGTGATTGTTGAAAAACGCTGTTGATTACATTGAGATCGATCCCGCGGATAACACCGTTTTGTTTTAGATTTTTTACGATCGACTGAGGTGTGTAAAATTGAGCATCGTTTGAATCAATTTCAATAAAGGCTTTCATTTCATTGCGGCTGATTCGCTGGTTAGGGCCGATGAAACGAAAGGTTTCGACTAGAAAAAGAGGTGAATTGGTTTTGGGCTCGATTGGGATGGTATCGAATTTCTGCCGTATGGGTGGGGGGATTGAATCATACAATTTCCAGATGGATTTAACCGTGTTGCGCATGGTATCACGCAGGCGGGCTTCGGGCATGGTATCTTTAATCAGATTAAATGTATCAAGAAAGGCACGGATACTTTCTATTTCGATCAAGTTTCGGTGTATCGCCGGTTTCATCTCACGAAGCGTACGGAGGCTGGAAATAATATCTTCCACACCCTTATTTAATGCTTGGAGGGCGAGTGAGAAACTTTGAGCCGAAGAGACAACCGCCTCTTTCCGATCAGAATTCGTCAGTGACATTTGTTTTGAACCAGTTTTCTCTTCTTAAAGAGAGTTCTTTTCATGTTGAGATTGCGGATAGGCCATACGAGAGGATTCTGGTTGCGAGTGTGATTCGTGAGTATCCGTACTCTCATTTTCTGTATCTTGATTACCTTTAACGTATTTATCCCATGCTTTGTTAAAGGTTTCCACGAGTCCTACCACTTTATCAAACAAAGGTGTTAAAAACTCACTATCCAATTTGTTGAAAAGGTCTTGATGGTTTTCCAATTCTTCGTCGGGATATACGGCCAGGGTTTGAAAAAAGGGATAGCCTTTTGTTAAAAGTTCTTGTATTTCCTGGATAAGAGAAACCATGTCGTTGGCCAGTTTTCCCTCTTTGTCACGATAGATTAATCCTTCGATTTGTTTGGATAGCATGTCCTTGCCGGTTTGGGCGATGTCAAATTCCAGTTGGTATAGTTGTTGTTTGGTGCGGCGGAATGCCATTCGGCAGGATTTGGTTTTTTTGATGTAAGGTTCCAGACGTTTATGCTTGGCGTTATATTCATCCATATTCTGGTTGCAAAAGGATTGACAGATCTCCACCTCGGAGAGTTGGTTATTTTCCAGGGCATCTATCATGTCCGACGTGGCGTCTTCCATCTCTTTGACAACGGGGATTTCCTTTTTTTTACGTTGAATGGCTGTTTCGAGCAGATGGATGTCACGCGCCAGGCTGATAGAGCGGTTATGAACGATATCCAGGTCCCGCATTTTGCGGGTAAGCTCTGCGATTTCGTCAGGGACTGTTTTTTTCAGAATGTCAAGCAGAACGCGGCATGTTTCGATTCGGCGGTTGATTTCGGATGATAGGCTATTTTCGCCTCGATATGTGCGTTGGATAAATTTTTTTCCACTGATTTTTCGTTGTTTAGCCAGGATTTCATTCATTTCATCTTTGGTAATCCATACCACTCGGCCACCCCGAACGGTTTTGACCATGTCTTCGGGATTAGTTCCCTCTTGTTTGGCTTTATACCATGATAGGGTTTTATCAATTCCATCCAGCATTTGGGATATTTCGTCTACGGAATAATTCTGCCGAACTGATACAGAGTTGATGGGAAGACCATTTGTTTTGTTATCTTGATGATCTTGTGAGGAAGACATAGACAAAAACCTTTTATGAAAAACATCCGGGATTTGAAAAATGAACTAAAAAAGTACCAAGGAACCCCAAAACTTTATTGATAACAACAAGAATCGTTCATCCAAATTATTAAAATTATATTACCTTATCCATTTAAGGGCAATCCATAAACGGATAATTTTTTGTATCCAATATTGTTATATGCTTTTATATATAAATATATATATTTGTAAGATCATGAATTTGTTTGATTTATGTGAAATGTATATTTGGGGAGATACCTGGAAACATATAGGGATGCGAATGAAGCAATTATCCCTGGCATTTCGAAGTGTTTTTGAATTCCAATGCGCCAGTGGGACAGCGGAGGGCGCATTCGATGGCGGTTTGTGTGAGTCCCTCTTGCAGAGAATGACCAAAGGGAACTTCGACTTGAACATCGAATCCGCGGTTCGTGAAGGTAAGTCCTAATTCTTCAGAGGCATCGGTGGTAATTTGAATGCATAAGCCGCATAAAATGCATTTGCCTGGGTTATAAACAATATCAGGGTGACCCTGAAAGGAGACAAAGGTTCGCTTTTTTCCTTTATAACGCCCCGATTTGGCATTAAATGCTTCGGCATAGTGTCGAAGTTTGCAAGTATCATTTTTAACACATCCACAGCGGAAACAGCGATGGGCTTCGTCCTGCGCTTCACTTGGTTGAAATCCACAGGCTGGGCCTTGTGTGGGTTGGTTGCGATCGCTCATGTTGGCGTTCGACTGGAAGTGGTTAAGTTCTTCCTCGCTTAAGCGGCCCATTCGTATGACATAAGGTTTTTGGACACCGATAACACGTCGACCGGACAGATATTGAGAAATGGATACAGCGGCTTTCTTTCCATGGGCCATGGCGTGGACCAAAAGTTTTTCTGTTTTGACAAGACTGCCGGCGGCAAACACACCGGTGAGTTTGGATTCGTAGGTGTGTTTATTGATTTTGATCCCGGTTTCATCGCTGAGGGGAGATAACCAATCCACGTTGTTTTGTTGTTCACCCACGGTTATGAGTACAGCGTCATATTCATGCAGTAAATCGTTCAATGTAAGATTGTCACCTACACGAGTATTAAATACAAACTCAAGGCCCATATGTTGGATTGCGGCTACTTCTTTTTGCAGGATTTCGTGGGAGAGTGATCCTTGTTCGACGCTCGCCAGTAATGATCCTCCGGGTTTATCATGATCGTCGAATAAAGTGCATCCATAGCCATCCAGGAGGAGATGATAAGCAGCTGTTAGGCCGGCCGGACCCGCACCCACGATGGCTATGTTTTTGGATTGATAAGGTTTACGGGATGGATGGCAGGGATCGTTCGACTCAAAGTCCCAATCCGCGGTATAGCGTTCGAGCTGGCGAATAGAGACAGCGCTATCCTGGGATATGCGGCGACAGCCCTTTTCGCATGGTGCGGCGCAGAGGCGTCCTAATATGCCAGGGAATGCGATCGCTGATTTTAAGGTTTGTACCGCTTGTTTCATCTCGCCTTCATCAATCTGGCTGATCATACGGGATATATTCAAATTCAGCGGGCAGATGCCGTGGCAGGGGGCAAAGCATTCACCTGCGTGTTCGCTCAACAGGAGTTCCAGGGCGGCCTTACGGGCTTGGAAGATCTCTTCGGTTTCGCTTTCGATTTCCATACCATCTTCAGCAAGCGTAGCGCATGAAGGTACCATGCGGTTTGATGATTTTATTTTTACCAAAC
Source organism: uncultured bacterium (assembly GCA_964517495.1). Classification (GTDB taxonomy): domain Bacteria; phylum Hinthialibacterota; class Hinthialibacteria; order Hinthialibacterales; family Hinthialibacteraceae; genus CAZFER01. The sequence goes on from CAZFER010000011.1 coordinate 92,308, forward strand.
ACATCAAGCATGTTGATTGAGGGCGTCGGTCTTTAAGATAGCAGAGAGTGGGAATGTTGACACCCAATTGATTGGCAGCATCAAGCAGGGTCGCTCCCTGCGATACCTCTACGTTGTGATTATCAATTTTTACCTTAACCATTCCTAATCCTTTCTAACAGCATGAACAGGACAAACATCCAGACATGATCCACACTTCACGCAATTTTCCTGCACAATATCGTGTTTTTCATAGGGTTTGAGTGCGATGGCGTCAGTGGGGCATTTTTGGGCGCATAAGGTGCAGCCAATGCATTGGTCGGTTATGGTAAAGGTGATCAGTGCTTCACATTTACCCGCTGGACAGCGTCCCTGAAGATGGGCTTCGTATTCATCCCGGAAGAAGCGAAGGGTGGTCATCACTGGATTGGGGGCCGTTTTCCCAAGTCCACATAAACTGCCCTGTTGAACCAAACCCGCGAGAGATTCCAAGGTAGTTAAATCCTCTTCACGAGCTGTGCCCTGACATAATTTCTCGAGGATTTCCAGCATCCGTAATGTACCTACACGGCAGAAGGTGCATTTACCACAGGATTGATTTTGAGTGAATTGAAGAAAGTAACGGGCGATATCCACCATGCAATCCTGGTCATCAAGAACAACCAATCCACCCGAGCCCATGATGGCGCCGTGTTCAGCGAGGGATTCATAATCGACAGGAACATCCAAATCCTTGGCGGGAATGCATCCACCTGACGGACCGCCAACTTGGACGGCTTTTAAGCGCCTGCCATGGGGAACACCACCACCGATATTTTCCACTATATCACGCAGGGAAATGCCCATGGGCACTTCGATTAGGCCGCCTCGGGCAATCTTTCCGGCAAGCGCAAATACTTTGGTTCCAGGGCTGGTATCAGTGCCCAGAGAGGAAAAGGATTGAGGGCCATCGCGCACGATAGCAGGGACAAGGGCATACGTTTCAACATTGTTTATCAGGGTTGGTTTCTCCCACAGGCCGGATTCTGCCGGGTAGGGTGGACGTAATCGGGGCATGCCGCGTTTCCCTTCGATGGAAGCCAAGAGGGCGGATTCCTCTCCACACACAAATGCACCAGCCCCTTCCTTGATTTCCACATTAAAACTGAATGCGCTACCGAAAATGTTGTTGCCGAGGATGCCTTCCTGCATACATCGGTTAAGAGCGGAGTGGATACGCTTGATTGCCAGAGGATATTCAGCACGAATGTAAAAATAACCTTGATTGGCTCCCACTGCATAAGCAGCGATAACCATACCCTCGATAACGCGATAAGGGTAGGACTCCATGATCATGCGGTCCATAAAGGCACCGGGATCACCTTCGTCACCATTACATATAATGTAGGGGGTACCATTGGCTTCCCGCACTTTCTGCCATTTTACACCGGCAGGGAAACCAGCACCACCACGTCCCCGAAGACCGCTTTGTTTGATCTGTTCGATGACAGAGGCGGGATCGGTCTGGTTGACAACCTGTTGGATGGCTTTGAAACCACCGTATTTTTTGTATTCCTCCAAATCAAGTGGATTGAGTTGGCCACAAAATTCAGTAGCAATATTTTTTTGTTTTTCAAGAAAAGCGGTGATCGGTTTTTCACGCAGATCGATGGCGCGATGGTGGATGGATTTTTGAGTTTCCCCAGTTAAAACAAAGTCCAATGCTTTTCTGATCGATCCTTGCAGACGTTTTAAAAAATGGTCTGATTTAAAATGACGTAAAAGGATGGCTTCGGCATCTTCGGCTTGAACGCAGGCGTAAAAGTGAGGTTCCTTCCCAACGGGTAAAGTTTCGATCAGGGGTGTTTGGTGGCACATGCCCACACAACCCACCTGTTTGATTCGTGCTTGAATATCATTGCGCCGCATGGCGTCTTGCAAGGCTTCAAGCACTCTTCCACTGCCACGCGATACACAACACGAGCCTGTTCCAAGCCGGATTTCACCTAATTCTTTTTCTGTGATGAAGCCGTATTTTTTGTAAGCTATACTAGGTTCATGATGTTTGGCGTGTTCCAAAAAATCATTTAACATTTGGGGGATGCGATCAGGCACCAAATGCCCATAGGTCACATCATCGATTTGGACGGCTGGTGCTAATGTGCAGCATCCCAGGCAAGCCACTTTTTGAAGGGTGAATTCCCCGTTTTCGTCCGTATCATTTTCGTCAGTCAGCCCTAAGTAGCGTTGGAGGGCTTCTGTGATTCGTTCCGCCCCTTTGACATGGCAGGCTGTGCCATGGCAAACGCTAATCATGTGGCGGCCAACGGGACGGTGGCGAAATTGATCGTAAAATGTGGATACGCCAATGATATCGGCTGGTTTTATGTCTGTCCGTTCACATACTTGCCGAAGGGCTTCTTCGGGCAGATACCGGTATTCATCTTGTAGCGCCTGGAGCATGGGAATAACAGCATCCGGTTTGCGCCCATATTGCGCGATGATGCGATTTACGGTTTGATCTATATTAACAGCATCCAATTGAATCATGGTAATATATTCCAGTAGAGTTTATGGCGTTCCTATGCAGAACAAATTTGATTCACCACGTATGAATATACGGTTCTCGATAAAGGCGGGTGAAGCGACTACTTTTTCATGAAGAAACGATTGCGTCTCTGCAACTTCATACTCTTTGGCTGCTTTTACGCGGTAGGTAACACCTTCTTCATTGATGACATATAACCACTCACCAACCAAGGATGGTGAAGCATTAAACGTCCCTTCCAATTGATTTTCCCAATACATTTCACCTGTTTTTGTATCATAACAACCTAAATAACCCATGGTATCCAGGAGAAATAGCAGTTCTCCATTGCTGACCGGGCTACAGATGTCAGGAGCAGGGCAATCAAGTTCCATAACGACGGCACTCTCCGTAACATCTCCGCGTTCGTTAGGGCGTATGGCAAATAGAGTTTCGTGGGGCTGGGTAACAAACACCAATCCATTCGCGAAAACTGGGGAGGGAGCCAGGTCGTGCCCCATCAAGTCAGCCCGCCATAATTCGTCACCACTCGCAGGATCGTAAGCGATGACCCAAGGTTCTGAGCAGGTGATGAGTTGTTCTGTATCACCTGTGTTAATAATAATGGGGGTGGTCCAGGTATTGGCAACCGGGCGTTGTTTTTGCCAAACGACATCACCCGTTTTCCCTTCCAGGGAATAAAGGATGGATTGATCATCATCCATGGTTCCCTGATCGTATTGTACGAGAAGATTGTGTTGATAACAAAGAAGGGATGTGGCATACCCATAGACACTATCCGGAATCCCCATGCTTTTGGCCCACAGCCGTTGCCCTTTTAGATCAAAACCTGCGAGAACGCCATCGGCGAAGATGGCATATACACGTGATCCATCGCAAGCCATGGTGGACGAAGCGTAACCGGTTCCTTCAAATAAGCGTATTTTCTCCTTTTCTCGAACGGGAATATCATTGAGATCCCCACGCCAGAGAAGGTCACCACTTTCTGTGGAATAACAAAGCACAGCTTTTTCGGTTTCGCTGGCTCCAGAGATGAAAACGCGATTTCCCCATACGATCGGGGAGTTGTTCCCTGGAATTGGAATCCTGGTTTTCCACAAAATGCTCTCACCCGTTTCCGAATCCCAGGTGACCGGTATATTTTCATGCTGGACGATACCCAATCCCCCAGGGCCACGGAATCTAGGCCAGTTTTGTTGAATCTCTTCCTGTGTGGGAGGTTCATCTTTAACCGCCTCAGGAGTTTCTGCATGAGATGAGAGGGTGGAGAATTCTACATTTGGTTGCAGGGCAAGCAGAATTATACCGAATGCGAGAAAGGTACCTAATCCTCCTAAGGCTATGCGAGACTGCTTTAGTTGGTTAGCTTCGTGATCAGGTGGAATATCAGAGGTAGTGGGAACGGGCGGTGATTGACATAAATTATAAATGGTTTTCATGGCTAAAACGAAAACAGCGATCCCGATAAGAAGAAGATAAGCGCCTTGTCGTGAAAAGACTTTGCGAGTAAAAAAGTTTTCTCTCAATTCGAGATCAAGATTGCGTATTTCTTCTTTTAAGGCTTCATTTTGGGGATTTTGATTAAGCAACGCTTTTTTTTGGAGGATTTCTTTTGAATAAACCGGTTCCTTTGTTTGTAGATTGGATTGTCTTGCCAAGTGGTTTGAAAGTAGAAATCCCGCAACAATCAATGAAAAGAGACCTGATACCACAGCGATGCCTACTGCCGTAGCTAACCAGGTTGTGAATTTCGGATGTTTATTGTTGATAATAAGGCTCATAGTTTTTACCGTTGATCGGATTGAGGTTGAATGAGTTCCAGTTGCCCGGTTTCCAAGGGGCAGTATGAATAACACCGCCCACAGGCAAGACATGCGGCGCGGTCAGCGTCGTAATCGGTTCTTTTTCTGAACAAAGAATGCTTGATTAACTTTCCGGCTAAAACAAGTCCCATAAATCCACCCAGCATCCATGCTCCTAATGTAAATCGATTTTGCACATTGATCGCTTCTTGATATAAAACCTCTTTTGGTTCTCCACTGTCTCGGAAAAATTGGCTGGCGTCGGTAAAACCTTCGACCATTCCTGCCTCTTCCAGTGTGACGCGTTCCGCCAGGCGGACGGTATGGTGCATTCTAGCAAATGTATCTCCAGCGAGTGAGAATAACCAACCTCCCAGGAGGATGAAAACAGGTGTTAATATTAACAACCACGCCAATCGCCGCCGGTCTTTTTCTTCTGGCCCTTGCATATGTAGTGGTGTGGGTTTTGTAATGGCGCCAAAGGGGCAGGCATCCTCGCAGAGCTGGCATTGGCAGCAGGATTCAGGGGCGACGGTGACTCGCCATAGCGAAAGCCGGGAAAAATGCCGTAACAACACACTGTATGGACACAGGAACAGGCAATAGGGTCTCCCTACAAACAGGCAAATCACTAACATCGATACACTGAGAACCACGATTGTGAAGTTGCCGGAGAGCCGGAAAAAGGTGACAAAGGGGTCGTATTTGCAGATGATGAACGTACTGCCCAGGGCCGCGAACATCACGGCAGCACCCAAATAGAAATAAGGGAGAATACTAAGTGCATTTTGCAGCCAGGAAGGCACTTTGATGGGCTTGATTAATAATAAGTCTTGCATGGCGCCCAAAGGACAAACTCCTGCACAAAATACCCGTCCGAAAAAAAGTGCGAAGAGTAAGGGGAAAATGAAAAACGCAGCGGCAGCAAAGGGAACAGCGTAAGAGGCATCAAAGAAACCTAGAGAAATATTTTGAATAGCACCGATGGAACAAATACACCCCTTTCGATAGAAACCAAAATAGAGTAATGAAAAGACCATTAGAACAAAGATGCCTGTACGAGTGCGTTTTTTTATGACCAAATATGAGCCGATCGAAAGCGCCACCAGCAAAACCCCTACATCGATATACCCCCATATATTTTCTCGTGGTGAAGGTGTTTCAGTCGGGGGAAGTGTGTGACCGCTTTCAAAATCCGGCGGGGGAAAACGCTGAACATCCGCGGCGTTGGTAACGATGCTCAAGAAGAGGATCAAAATTGGGATGAAGCGAACAAAGAACATCATTCGTGGTGCGCTGTTCCTTTCAGTAGATAAGGTTGATTAACCGGGACACGAACAAAGGCATCCGAGGGGCAGGCATCGGCGATGGCGCATTGATTACAATTCACACAACGGTCATGGCGAACCTGGAGATAGAGTGAGCCATTTCCAAACGCTTTGCATCCTTTAACGCATTTTCCACAACCGATACACAATTTTTCATCGATCGTATATTCAAAGTAAGGATCTTCGACAAAGTTGCGGATAATAGCCCCTGTTGGGCAGAGTTGGTTTTCCGCACCGGTGTTAAGTCCTTTTGGGGATGGTTCAAAAAAGCCTGTGCACAGTTTGCAATAGCCACACATAGGGAATGTATGCACACATTTCACCGCTGATTCTTCCAACACGCAGTAGGTGGCACAATTGCCACATGCTATACATTTGTAAGGATCGATCTGCCATCGGTATTCTTTGCCTTGGGCTTGGGCCACCAGATAGCCGGATGCGCCACCGATCCCCAATACCAAGGCGCTGCGTAAACCATCTTTAATGAGATCTCGTCTGGAGATTTCTTTGGATTGATCAGCCATGTTTCTTCTCCGTTTCTGGCTTTTTGGCTTCCAGGGCAAGCGGGAGGGTACATGAGTTAAACACAAAACAGGACTGGCATGGATTTGGTTGATTACAAGCTTGATCCGAATGGCCTATTGTGCGCCGAAATGAAATGGCTCCGACTATACCTAAACCACTGAGTGCGAAAATTCGTCCAAGGCTTCGAAACAGTTCACGACGTGTTTGGATTTCTCTTTTGAGATCATTCATGATTTGCACTCCAAAGATAAAGTTAATCTAATATTAACTTGCTTTTTTCTTGAAAAATCTTACTTCAGCCAATGCTGGATCAAATACCACAATCCGCCCCTTGGAATCGACAGCCACATCAAGACCCACTCTTCTAAAATCATGATCCGGTGAGGCACAGCGTTCATCATGGACTTTGAATTTTTCTGGACCGGCGACAAAACCGGCAAAGGTTCCATCTTTATCATAGACTTTGACACGAGTGAGTCCTTTTTCGCAGGTCACAAAGCCTTCATCATTGGGAAGCAAAGCAATACTGACCGGATTGCAGCATCCACAAAAATGCTTTGCATCATTCATTGAAAACTCGCCCCACCATGAAATCAGATTGCCGTCAAAGCCATAGGTTTCAAGACGGTGTTCACCTGGATTGACGATGATGAGATCACCTTTGGTGGTGATGGTTAAGTCAAAATAGGGGCTGGGTACGATAAAATCACCAAAGGTCTTCTGTTTATTGCCTGATGTGTCGTAATGATAAACAATTTTGTTGCGATAATCCGTCACAAAAACGTGTTCGTTGTATACACCGATTGATGATAAAACAGCATTTTCATGGGCAGGTTCCCAGCGTTTTTTCAATTGTCCTGTTGGATCATAGACTTCGATGTGATTCCCTATCCCAAGATAAAATGTGCCATCTTCTGCAACAGTAATTCCCGTGATTTCATCGCTGGTTTCTATCGTCGAAGCCAATTTTTGTCCTGAAGTGTTGAACGTATGGACGGATGTTTTACCGGTGATGTGAATTTTATCATCCGAACTCAAAACCATAAAACGTGCCCAATCCAGGCCCGTGCTGATTTTCGTATCCAATTCTTCATACAAGATAAAATCGGGATTGGTTTTTTTCAGGGGGGCAAGATCGTATTGAAACTCTTCACTCAAACCACTGCCCTGATCACCAAAATTATCGGTTGAGATCACGGCATAGATTGCGCCTATCATTGCGCCGAGTATAACAGCACCGATGATAAATCCTGTTGGTTTCATTGAACTTACCTCTTTGTATATGATACGTGATTATTTTACATTGACATCCAGGCAAACCATCCTTGTCAAGTCGCGTAAGATCATCCTACCGGAGGCATAGGCGATCGGTCCCCACGAGTCATGGCCATTAAGGACTTGAGTTTGATCCAGCAAGCGAAATTCGTCCGGAGTGGCTTCCACTCGGCTGAGCAGGCCTGAATCGTTCATAACGTAAATGAGAGAACCAACAATAATATAAGGACCCATGCCAAATTTGTACGCACTGGTGCTGGTCCACTGGATACTGCCTTCCACATCAAGGCAAACCAATTGGCCATCGGGTCTTACGCCATAAATGTAATCTTCATAATAAATTGGGGTTTGCTGGGCGGAGCCGAAAACATCAGGTTCCAGGCGATAAAGCACTTCAGGTGTGATGCCATTCCCGGTTTCATTCAGTTTCAACATCATACTGCCTGCTTCATAGCCACCACTAAAGAATATGCGATCATTCTCAATGATGACTGGGGATGGGACGTTCGCAATACGAATTTTCCATTGATCCGTATCCCATAATATCTTACCATCTTTTGCGGAGACTCCCACAACACCGCCACTGGCGCAATAAACATAGGTTTGTTGTCCATTCAATTCCATAGGCATGATAGAGGAGTGGGTCATTTTCCAGCCACGAGGATTGGGGGTTTCCCAGATTACCTCACCGGTTTGGCAGTCAATGGCAATCATTAATGAGAATCCACCTGGCGCCAGGATAACCCGTCCTTGATCTATCAAAGGGCATTGACCGGCATACCAGGGTGGAACCTCTGCTCCATAAGCCTGGACGAGATCGAGGGACCATAATTTTTCACCGGTTTTGGAATTCAGGCAGTTCACATGGCACTTGGGCCCCAGCGAGACCACATAATTTTCTGTAACAAAGGGGATAGTACGGCTCATACCGTGATTACGTTTGACTGTAACAGGATAGGTATAGCGCCAGATTTCACGGCCATCGGTTAATGACAGGCAGCGCAAGGCATCAGCTTTGTTTTCTCGGTCGTAATCAAGAATATATAGCCGGCCATCCAATATGGCCGCCCCGGCGTGCCCTTCACCGGCGTCAATAGCCCACAATTCGATAAATCCCTGGTTTTCTGGAACTGGGTTATGTGGCTCACGGCTAATGTTATCGAAATGGATTCCTCGAAAACAAGGCCAACTGCCCGTTTGATCTCCCGGTACACCGTCAGCCACAATAAGTTCCCCTTCCGGCCCGGTTCGGCTGGTGTGGCTGGATGAGGAGGTATCCGCGTTATCCATACCGGGGACGCGTTTTTCAAGAGAAAAAGGGGGATCGGCATCAAGCCAAAATCCAAGGGCAAGAATGCAAATCAAGGCCAGACTGGCGGTTATAAGGATGCTGGTCAGTGGTGTTTTCACGAAACTACTTTCAGAACCAGGTTGTTTTTATCAGTGTTGAGTTGGAAATGACATCGATGGCTGAGTATTTCCAACTTCTCTCATTTATATTGTTACTGGGTTACACAACTTGGACAAGGTAGACTTTTGAGTTGCATGATTGTTTGCCCATTTGAGGATGATTATACCCAATTGTTGGTACCATAAGTGTACGCATTAGATCATATGATTAGCCAGAAAATATACAAATACATGAAGATAAGCGCGAAAAAACTCGATTATTATACATTTAACACTGAGGGGCAGTGGAAAAAGATGAAGACAATGATGAGTCAATATAAAATTACGCCCACCAGGACTTGAACCTGGAACCCTCTGCTTAGAAGGCAGATGCTCTATCCGATTGAGCTATGGGCGCTATAGGTGTTTTGAAGGTATGATCTCTTAATATGATTATATACTCTTCATTCAGATTGTTAAACCTTGTGGTTCTTTTTATACGATTTTGAAAGGAATTTAAGCATACCAACGGGTAATTCCTCACACCATGATTCTAATACAAAAGCTATAAGTACGAACTTTTTCATCATCCAAATCGTATACATTAGAGCAAAATCGTTTAATTTGGGAGATCTCATTATGTTAAATCTAGCCGAAGAACTCATGTTGTTGGCACTTCATGATGAAAAGGGAACGTATCACTTAAGTGCTTTTACTGGCCTGGATTATGGGCTGGCGGGAGCCGTTTTGTTTGATTTGATACTGCAAGAACGACTGCGTTTAGAAAAAGAAGGAATTCGCGTGGTGAAAATATCACCTCCCACGGGGGATGATATCTTGGATGATGCACTGGCTCTGATTCACTCTTCGGAAAAAATCCATAAACCTCAATATTGGATCGAACGCATCCCTTATAAAATAAAACAATTCAAGCGGCGATTGCTCGACCGGCTAGTTGATAAGGGAATTTTAGAACATGAAGAACATCGATACCTATGGGTATTTACCAGCCAGCGTTACCCCACCAAGGATATGGCTCCGGAAGAGGAAATAAAATCACGGATTAGTAATGCCTTAAGGGGAAAAGGTGACCCCGATTTACGCACGGCCATTTTGATCAGTTTGGTCAGCGCCAGTTCAATGGTTGATTTGGCTGTACCCAAGGATGAGCGAAAAGCCGCCAAAAAACGAGCCAAAGAAATCATGAAAAGTAATGCTTTAAGCAAAGCGGTTTCTGATGTCATTGATCAAATTCACGCGGCAGTCTGTACGACGATTACCACCACAGTGGTGCTTAACACTGTCATCAACAATTGACAGAATAAATGATAATCAAGGCTTGATTCTACGGTACAGTTCATTGATACTTGATGGGCAATTTGAATCCAAAAAAAACAGGAGGATAATCAATGAAAGGGAGAGTTTTGTTAATTGGGCTGATTTTATTGAGCGCGTTGTGCATTCCTACTGCCTTGGACGCCTCAGCTGCCGACAATCCTTTTTTAGGTCGTTGGGCGTTAACCATTCCTGGAGGTGGAGCAGGCTATCTGCACATTTGGCAGGAAAAAGGCTATATGGATGGCGATATTTTATGGGGTGGTGGAAGTGTGGTTCCCCTCTCCAGTGTTTGTATGGCCAGTGAAGAAAACGATATGCTGGTTATAACCCGAACTCGCCAGGTTCAGCGTCGCAGCAAAGATGTTAAACGTGAACTAATGGTTGGAAATGAATTCAAACCGAATGACAAAGGCATATATACCCTTGTTCAATACTTGACCGATACCATTATCGCCCGGGTGGATGGTGATTCTATGAATTTAACTATTTATTCCCCTCACCCCAGCGGGAAGCGTATTAACGAGAATCAATTCAGTGGGAAACGCATTCCCAAACTTCCCCCAGCACCGGATCTTTCCAAAGTGAAATATGGCGAACCAATCAAGTTGCTTAACGGAAAAAATTTGGAAGGTTGGGAACTAATGGGCAAAGATCGTGTCAATGGCTGGAGCGTTGAAGATGGGGTCTTAGTCAACAATCCAGTGCAAAAACAAGGTGAGCCTCATATTCGTTATGGAAATCTTCGCACAGTGAAAGAATTTGAAGATTTTAAATTAAAATTGGATGTGAATGTTCCTGAAGGCAGCAACAGTGGGATATATTTAAGGGGGATTTACGAAATCCAAGTGTTGGACAGCTACAACAGGCCGCTTGATTCTCATCATATGGGGGCGGTCTACAGCCGAATTGCCCCATCCGTAAGTGCAGAAAAACCAGCAGGTGAATGGCAGTCAATGGAGATAACATTATGCAACCGCCATGTCACAGTGGTTTTAAATGATAAAACCATTATTGACAACAAACCGCTGCTGGGATGTACGGGTGGCGCGATTACATCGAATGAATTTGTTCCTGGCCCGATTTATCTGCAGGGAGATCATGGCAAAATCAGTTTTAGAAATATGGAGTTAATTCCGATTGTGGAATAGTCAGATTGATTATACAAAACATGATGTGGGCGGCTGAAATACATTTAGCCGCCCTTTTTGTTTGCATAAATAGGTTGAATATATTGGTCAATCTATTCAATTCAAGTGATTTTTCCTAGAAAATCCCTTTTTTGAGCCTTTTCTCCTTTTTTTTCTTTCCCAACTAAAAAAATTCTTTACTTTATTCGATTAATTGTTTATAAAAGAGAGGTTAAAACAATATTAGGAGGTGCCATATGAAATATGGTTATATTTTTTGCATGACTTTGTTGTTGGGTATTGTTGGGGTTCTTTCGGTTGGTGCGGAACCGATAGGAATTTTTGATGACCATCAGGATGTTGGAGAACCGGATATACCTGGTCTTGCTGAATTGAATGATGGTATCTATACCGTTGATGCGGTGGGGTCTACAATCGGTTATCGATCGACATCCGATCAGTTCCACTTTGCATTTAAGGAGATGACCGGAAACTTTGCGATTATGGCAGAGCCTTTTGCTGTTGATAATATCGGGCGTGGGGGGGTCATGGTGCGTCAGAGTTTGGATGCCGATGCGGTTCATGCATCCCTATTGTTGACATCAGGCGCCGCAGCACGAGGCACCAATTCAGCTGAAAATTCAGTTTATCCCACTTTCCGAAGCCTGAAAGGGGGAGCTACGAAGACAGATGGTGATCCTGAACCAGGTGGTTTGACGGAGGATCATGTTGGGCCGCTTCGCTTGGAGCGAATAGGTAACAGCTTCTATTTCTATACCATGAATACCGACGGTGATTGGGTTCAAATTCGGTCCGAAGTGGTGCCAATGACTGATCCGGTTTTAGTCGGTTTAGCTGCTACAGCAGAAAATGGTACACTTTTGGGCTTGTATGATTTTGAGGGAGTGGAAATTGAGGAATTCCCACTTTCCGTTAATCGTACACTCCCCACTGATGAATATGAACCCGGTGCAGATCTAAGTCCAGTCACTCTAACCGCTAGTGTCAGAGCCGGTGACGTGGCTAATGCCACTGTGAATGAAATGCTTCCAGTGGGAGCAGTGGCCTCCAATATAGAGGCATCTGCGGGGGAAGTGGCTGAAAATCCCGATGGTTCATTCGATTGGATTTTAACTGATTTATCGGGTGAAGCGACTTTAACCTATGATCTTCAACTCGGACAGAATCGAACTGCGGTATGGCAGGGGACATTTACTGATGGTGTACATCCTTCCAGCTTTATTGGAGGTAATACCATTTTACCAGCAGAAATTTCATTTCCATCTCCCGCGGACTTTATCGATATCCATCCTATAATTCCCACCATGTTTCAAGTGGAAGATGGTGAACCCTTGGGTGATGGGGATTGGGGATTAATGATCGATCCTCGAACCAGCAATGGTTTTACTGCCATGTCAATGAATACCTCTTCATCCGCTGTGATTGAATTTCCAATCAATATCCCTGAATCCGGAACCTATTATTTGTTTGGATTGGTGCGTGGTGAAGATGGAAATAGTGACTCTTTCCATTTCGAAATCGATGGTTTTCCTGCCGGTGATAATAGTACACGTTGGAATATAAATTCAAACCATCAATATGAACGTGGTTGGGTGAGTAGTGAGGATCCTGATTTGGATATTCGCCCCTTTGAATTGGAAGCTGGTGAACATTTCATCTATTTAGGAAACCGGGAAGATGATGCCAGTATAGATTGGCTTGTAATGACAACCAATCCGGACATAAATATTGATGGCTTCAATGACGAAGTTGAACAGGTATTTGTTGTAGAACGCGTTCTTCCTGATCTTGAAGGTGATTTACCTGCATCAATTGATGTATCGGTCATTCTCACCATGAAAAGTGGTGCGGATAGGGATATTGTGGTTAATGAAATACCACCTGCTGGTTGGGAGGTATCCGGTCTTTCAACAACAGTAGGCACAGCTCAACAAGAGGAAGGAATGATTGTCTGGACAGCCGGAGATTCTGGTACATTAAGTTACACGCTCGCACCAGCTGAGGATGAACCAATCGGTGTGTTTAATGGTGAAGGAATTGATCAGTTAAATGGTTTTGTTTTATCTATTGTGGGTGACATTGTGGTTCCTTCTGTTGTTGATTTTCAGTTAAGAACAGAACCCATTGAAATTGGCAGTGAAACCGTTTTCTTCCAGGCGGAAAATCCCCATTTTGCCGCTGAGGGATTTGAAGTTCAAGCCGATGCATCGATCCCGAGCAAATTATATGCTATTGCAGTTGATAGTGGCCGATCCGGTGGTATTTTAGAGGGAAATGAATTGACATTTGAATTGAATGTGCTCCAAACGGGAACATATTACTTAATCGCCCAAACCCGCGGCGAGGGCGGAAATTCTGATTCCTTCTACGTGGATTTTGATGTAGATTTTAATGGGTTAGCCGAAGACCATTCCTTTGGATATCAAGTACCCAATGCAGGTGTATATGAACGCCGATGGTACCAACTTATTGAACCGGGTGGCAATTTATGGGATACCACAGGTGAACCACGTCCCTTTGAGTTGAGTGCCGGTGAACATTCATTACATTGGCATTCACGGGAAACAGATGCCAAGGTGGATTGGATTGCCATCACCACCGATCCTACTATAGATTTGGAATCCTTGGTGGAACCGGGAGAAAAAGTGTCCATTAATGACTTTATGTTGTATTAATCGGTTGCGATAATGAACACGAAACGGGTGGAAGAGAGGTTAATTCCCTCTTTTTCACCCGTTTTTTTGTAAAACAAATAGGACAGCTGATTATGAATCACCTGTCCCTGACTGTAATTTAACGAATATAAGGAATAAATATTCTGGGATTACATTGGATATGGTTAGGCGTAATTACGCTCCATCATCACCAATCGCTTCTGTGGGGCATTCTTCAATCGACTCTTTCATGGCTTCGATTTCTTCATCGTTTTCGGGTTGTTTGAAAACGATGCAGTGATCCCCGTCATCACTCTCTTTGATGTTCTTTGGAGCGATGTCGACACAAACGGCGCAAAGGGTGCAGTTTTGGTCGATGTAATACTTGCCTGGTGCGTTGTCTTCCCATTTTTCACTGAGTTCCGCCATAATTTTATGCCTCAACTACCCCGTAGGGAAATTTAGAGTTATAACTCCGCTTCCACAAAGTGGTACTTTAATTATAACTCTAATTTGAGTGTAAAACGTGATGGGAAATCGTCAAGTGTCAAGTTTATTTCGAGGCGGATTATTTAAGAAACCGATGTCAAGAATTTGTTAATTAGAAAAAATAATTGAAAATTATGAATCTTCACCTCGTATAAAAGGGGAATAAAGTGAAAATAGAGAATCCCTTCTGCACTATTTATAATGAACAAGGCACATTTTCATGATTCGAGTCGAAAATCTGAGTAAAAGTTATGGTGAACTAAAAGCAGTCAACGGTGTTTCTTTCGATATCCAGGAAGGGGAATTATTTGGTTTTTTAGGACCCAATGGAGCAGGAAAAACGACAACCCTCTCGATGATTTCAGGCTTGTTGAAGCCGGATTTGGGTACCGTATGGATGCATGAGATTAATGTATGGGAAACCCCAATCCCAGCCAAACGAATGATGGGTTTGGTCCCGCAGGAATTGGCTATATATGAGGAATTGACTGCCCGGGAAAACCTGGAATTTTGGGGAAGTTTGTATAATCTCCCCCGTTCTCAACTCAAATCCAATATTGATGATATCCTCGAAAAAGTTGGGCTGACGGACCGAGCAAAAGAAGCGGTCAGCCGATTTTCCGGAGGGATGAAAAGGCGATTGAATCTTGCGATTGGTTTGGTTCACCAGCCCAAAATCGTTTTGATGGACGAACCCACCGTTGGCATCGATCCTCAGGCACGAAACAACATCCTGGATATCATCCGGGAAATCGCCAAAGCAGGCACCACTATTCTTTTCACAACCCATCATCTGGAAGAGGCTGAAGCATTATGTGAGCGCATCGCCATTATGGATCATGGGAAAATTTTGGATGTAGGAACGGTTCAGGAATTGGCACAAATTACCGGGGATGGAGATATCGTAACCTTAAGTGGAACCTTTACCTCTTCCACCTTGAAGGCGGCTTTATCATCGGATCACATCGATTTTATTAATGTCAGTGATGGTGTTGCGACCTTTAACTTGAAAAACAACCATTTCGGAATTACCCAGGTTATTCAGGTTTTAAGCGAGGCAAAGATTGAAATTCACGATCTTTCCATTCAGAAACCCAGTTTGGAGAGCGTCTTTCTGAAATTAACGGGAAGAGAGTTACGAGATTGAAGTTAATCATTACTTTGCTCAAAAAAGATCTTCTGCGTGATTTAAAGCGCCCATGGTCAATTATTACCATGATATCCATCCCTGTGATATTGGCCGCTTTAATGGCCAATATTTTTGGTGGGGGATCGCCAGAATCAAACATTACCCTCCATGTTGCGGTATGGGATCAGGATGATGATTTTTTTGGAGGGATGTTGCGTTCAATGGGATCGCAAGGGGATGCGCCCCAATCACTGAACATTCATTATGTCGAAAGCATTGATGAAGGTATCGCTCTGCTGGAAAAGCGCCGGGTTTCTGCTTTTTTAGTTTTACCCGAAAATATGACCAGTGATCTACTTAACGGAGCGACAACCACCATAAAACTTTATCCCAACCCAGCGGAATATGTTTTACCCAAAGTCGTGGAACAGGGTATGGATTTAGTGGCCGTCGGTGTTTCTCAGGCAGTGACCTTGATTGGGCCAGAAATCCGGGAAAGCATTGACCTTTTTGAGGGAGATGATTACCCACCCAGTTGGGAAGTGGCAATGGTCGTTTATAATGCCATGGAAAAAATGCGAAGATTACGATCCTATCTCTTTCCTCCCATTATAACCATGAAAACAGTTCCCGCTGATCAATATATTTTGAGCACTTCACGTTCGGCTTCTGATGAATCTCAGAAGGAAGGTGTTTAATGGGCGAGATATTCCAATACATATTCCCCCCCATGATGCTATTTTGGATCTTTTTCATCGCCCAAGGCGCTATGGTTGATATCTATACAGAAAGTGAAAAGAAAACCCTTCAGCGTCTTTTTGTGACTACAGCCACCATGAATCAAATCTTAATCGCCAAAATCTTGCGTTGTTTTCTTTTATGCTTTATCGCTGAAGGGTTGTTGGTTCTTATAACCCGCATTCTTTTTGGGATGGAATGGGGGAATATTCTATTGCTAATCGCGGTATTTTTCTGTATCAATCTCAATATTACGGGGATGTTGGTTTGTATTCATGCTTTAGCAAAAACCCGTCAGCTTTCCGAAACGATAACAATTATTTTACTCCTATCCTTGGCATTCTTTGGTGGGGGAATGGTGCCATTTGACGAATTGCCGAACTTTATGAAATCGATCGGTGAATTTACTCCCATTCGATGGGGCGTGTTGGGAATCAATGGAGTAATGCATACACAATCCTTATCAAACTATATTCGGCCATGTTTGGCCTTGCTAATAGGCGGAATGATTATGGGAGCAGTTGGATCTACTATTTTAAAACGCCGCATTGAATCGGGGGGACTGGTATGAATATCCTCCGATTAGCTTTCTATGATTTGTTGCGCATGTCAAAAGATAGGATGTTGATCTTTTGGATGCTGATTATGCCCTTGGGTTTTGTCTCACTGTTTGGCAGTGTTATGAGGAATCCCGCAGACCAAACCACATGGCTGCCTGTGGTTAATTTGGATGAAGGAGAACTCTCTTCACTATTTATCAAGCAACTTGATGCAGAGAAATATTATCTGGATGTCAAACCGGCCACCCATGAGGTTTATGTTAAGAATTGGTATTATGGAATCATTATTCCCGCCACCTTTACGGCTTCGGTTATGGCAGGTGAAGAAACGGAAGTGATCTTTGTTAAACGAAGATCAACCGAGCACACTCTTGCCGCCCAGGCTAGATTGGCTCATGCTATGGTCAACTTTACCGGGGCAATAGCCACTGTGGACGTGATAAACAATCGAATGACTGACAATACCAAACAAGCATTGATTGAAGAACTAAATAAACCCAAATCGCTGGTTGTTGAAAAAATGGCTCATGAAGCCCTGCATCCACCTCCATATGGGTATGCCATGACCTTAACCGGTTACATCGTCATGTTTGTTTTTATGAACAGTGTGTTGTATGGAGGCATTACCTTGGCTATGGATAAAAGCGGGGGACAGTATAAACGCCTTCATGCGGCTCCACTCAGCCCCACAGCGATATTTGTGGGAAAAATGGCAGGACGAATGTTAATGCCACTCATACAAGCCATGTTATTGTTGCTCTTGGGCTCTTGGCTTTTTGGAATATCAATGGGTGAACATCCAATTGCTCTTGTTCCTATCATCCTTTCTTTAGCCATTTGTGCGGGGAGTTTGGGGGTAATGTTTGGGGCGATTTTCAGCACAGAACAACAAATTTTTAATGCTGGTATGTTAACAGTCATGATTCTATCCGCGTTGGGTGGATGCTGGTGGCCGCTTGAGATAGTCCCTGAGTTTTTTAAACAGCTAGCCACATTTTCCCCAACCTATTGGGGATTGCATGGATTGCAGGATGTCATTTCGTTTGGAAAAGCATTGAGTGGTGTTATGCAGGAGTGTTTGATTCTTTTATTCTATTCTGGTATATTTCTCCTGATTGCCCGGCCTTTTCTTGGTAAAAATGTATTTTCAAGCTAATTTAGATGAATGTTCTCTTATTATCTCATTTCTCCTTTTTCATTTTATTGCGTCGTTATATACTGTTCTCCGTAAACATATTTATATTCTCTTTTGTTTAAGCATTTCTAAAACGGCCAAAAGTATTCAAAACGAATGTGGCATATTGATTTCTTATTTTCAGATGGGTATGACCGATTTATGTGTTAATGCCATTCCATGTCTTGGTTAAAGGAGTGAGGTAGAAAACGTATGGGATCGAACGATGATCGTTTTGTTTTGGGAGTTGATCTGGGTGGAACAAAAATTCTCGCCGCGGTTGTGACTGAATCGGGCAAAGTGATCAGTCGAGCCAAAAAGAAAACAAAACCTGAAAGACCGACAGATGAGATTTTAGAGCGTCTGGCAAAATGTTGCCAAAAAGCGGTTGATGAAGCGGGGATCTCGTTTGACAGCATCGCAGGCATCGGTGTCGGTGCCCCGGGACCGTTGGATCCCGACAAAGGAATCGTGATTGAAACCCCTAATGTCAATTTAACCAATGCTCACATTACTGACTACTTGAAAAAAGAATTAAACGTTCCTGCTTTTTTAGATAATGATGTGAATGTGGGTACTTTGGGTGAATATGTTTATGGAGCCGGCAAAGGCAAAAAGGATGTTGTCGGTATTTTTATGGGAACCGGTATTGGGGGTGGGGTTATTGTGAATGGTCAGCTGGTTCATGGTTTTAGTAAGAATGCCGGTGAATTGGGGCATATGAAACTGGTTCACGACGGGGCTGAATGTGGCTGTGGGCAATATGGCTGCCTGGAAGCTTATGCCAGCAAGACCGCCATGATTAAGCGATTGCAAAATGCCATTCGAAATGGTGCGAAAAGCGTACTCCCTGATTTGATCGGTGATGACTGGACCAAACTAACCAGCAAAATCTTTCTAAAAGCCTTTGAAGCCAATGATGAATTGGTGATTTCCACTGTTGAACGGGCCGCAAAATATACGGGGGTTGGTGTAGGGAGTTTGTTGAATATTCTTAGCCCTGAAGTGGTCGTTATCGGTGGTGGATTAGTCGAAGCACTGGGTGAACCCGTGTTGGAAATTATTCGAAAATATGCACGTGAAAACTGTTTTTCAATCGTATATGACGGAGTTGCCATTGTCCCCGCCGCACTGGGGGATGATTCCGGGATATTAGGAGCGGCGGCTCTTGCCTGGTCAAAAGTTGATTAACATACCAAAATCTTAATATAATAGAGAAGAACGGTGGAAAAAAGATCCACCGTTTTTTATGGGCATTCGAATTCTATTCTCATTCCCGCAAAGCCAGGTCTGCAACGGTACGAAAAGGCATTCCATAATTTAAGAACTGCTGGATAACCCGTACAATGGACGGGAATAAGGTAATGGATTTTTTCCTTTTGCAATGCGGAAATCGTATTATCCATTCGTGTATTTGAGGCCTTGGTCAAGTGCATGCCCCCGATGACGGCATAGATTGTCGTGTTATTGGTTAGTGACTTGATATAATCGAGTGTGTTGATTAATCCAGCATGAGCACACCCAAGTAAAACCACCGTTCCATGTATGGTGTTGATATAAACCGCTTGATCGTCCAATAGTGGATCCGATCTTTTAGCATTCTCGTCGAGATAGAATTCACCTCCCGTATTTTCAAATTCATGTTTTCTTGGGATTGGACCAGTGACATATAATCCACACGTAATTTGGGTCGGTTTATCTGTTTCGATGATCCTGCAAGCCGATTGGGATAATGTGTCTCTGCTTGTTTGTGGCATTCCAACATCCCGTACTGTTTGCTTGACATGTCTACTATATTTCGGTTCAAACGCACGTGGATGTATAAAACATCGGTCGGGAGTGACGTGTTTAAATACAGCAGGAATTCCGCCGGTGTGATCGTAATGGCCATGGCTCAATATAATGGCTTCCGTTTGATTTAAAGGAATATTAAGCATGCCTGCGTTATGTTCAATGATGCCGGATTGTCCAGAATCAAAAAGTAAACGATGACTCCCTTTTTCGATCCAATAGGCTAATCCATGCTCTCCCAATATTCCTCGCTGCAGGCTTGTATTTTCGACAAGGAGGGTAATCTTGACACGGTTATTAGATTGTTGAAGCATGGTTATCTCACATTATTAATGATCACATAAATTTTCCCCGGATTGCAAATTGTCATGTAAAAGATCATAAACTAACTTTAATGGAGTATCTGATGATGCGCCTAAAATAACCTGAACTCCATGTTGATTAAAAAGGGCTTGAGCACGCTGGCCCATACCACCGGCAATAATAACATTGGCTCCGATTTCGTTTAACCATCGGGGTAATACGCCGGGTTCATGTTGGGGTGGAGTAAGAAAAGTTTCATTGAGAATGGCTTTCTTATCCACATCCACTTCGATAAGAGAAAATTGCTGACAATGGCCGAAGTGTGGGCTAAGATGTCCATTCATGGTGGGAACGGCAATTTTCATGATACATTCCTTTCATTCTTCGAATTGTTTGTTGTTGATTATTGAGTAATATGAACTAAATGTTCTTGTTCTGAATTATTTTTGATGATATTTTCCATATTATTCCAGAGTTGGCGGATATCTTTAGCCACTCCAGTTTGCTTATATTCAGTAATGGGTTTCTGATTGATTTGAGCATGATTGAAATCGGAATCGTACCGAATTTTACCGGCAAACGACAGGTCCCATGCTTGAGCTTGTTTTTCAATCTGGTTGGATAGTCGTTCATTGATATCCCATTTATTTATGCACACCGAAGTGGGGATCTCGAAATGGCGAGTTAATTTTCGTACGCGCTCAAGATCATGAATGGCAGAAAGGGAAGGTTCTGTCACTACGAGCACCCAATCAGCATTGGTAATTGAAGCGATAACCGGACAACCGATGCCCGGAGAGCCATCAATGAGTAAATAATCAGCGTGATAGATTTGAGCCAATTCTTGGGCTTTGTTTCGAATGAGATTGACCAGTTTCCCGGAATTCTCAGAAGCGATACCTAATTTGGCATGAACCATCCAACCGAATCGAGTCTCTGATTCAAACCAGGTTCCGTTAAGACTATCTCTTAATTCAATGGTTTGATTGGGGCATAGATAAGAACAAACCCCACATCCTTCACACAAATAGGGATCGATTTTGAAATATCCTTGATTAGGTGTAATGTCAGGTTTTATGGCGCCAAATCGGCAGGCGTTTTCGCATATTCCACATCCATCACAATTTTCTGAATGAATTATAGCTTCCTTCCCGCCATAAAACGGTCCTTGTTCGACAATTCGGGGGTTAAGAAGCAAGTGAAGGTTAGCAGCATCCACATCACAATCCGCCAGAATGACATTTTGCGCCAGGGCAGCAAATCCGGCTACAATGGATGTTTTACCCGTTCCCCCTTTGCCACTGATGACGACAAGTGTTTTCATGCTGATCGTTGTCCTATTTCAAACGTTTGTTGGTCTTTGGTTTTGTTAAGATTTGAACATCGATTGATAATCGTTTCGAATAGGTGATCGAATAGAGTGTAATATTCCATGTTTTCTGGAACCGCTAATTTTCCCTCGGAGTAATATTCTGCAATGGTTTGGTCGTAAGGGATATCTCCCAGGATTTCAATGTGTTGGAGCATACAATATTGGTGAACATTGCTAAATTCATGGAGAGAACGATTAATGATCACGCCAAATGGTATATCAAATACACGAAGGGTTTCCACGGCCAGTTGTAAATCATTCAAGCCGAACGGTGTCGGTTCGGTCACTAAAATGGCATAATCGCAATCCCTTATGGTTTCCACCAAGGGACATGCGGTGCCAGGTGGCGCATCAAGCAGGCTGAATTGCTTTTTATCTATAAATGTTTTGATTTTTTCAATAATAGGTGTACACCGCACTTTACCGATATGGAGTGAACCATCAATGAATTGAATACCTTGCGAATCTCCAAATCGGATTTGACCTATGGCATGAAAATTCTCCTTGATGGCATAGGTTGGGCAGACCAAAAAACAACCGCCACACGAATGGCATAAGTCCGGAAAAATCAAAACATCCTCACCAACTAAAGTAATGGCATTAAATTGACATATTGATTCACACTGTCCGCATAGGTTGCATAGCGTTGGATCTACCTCGGGAATTGGAATCGAAACGTATGCAGAATTGTGAATGGCAGGATTTAAAAAAATGTGTCCGTTTGGTTCTTCCACATCACAATCGGCATACAAGACCTCCATCCCATGTTGGGCAGCAATGTAAGCCAAATTTGTAGAGATTGTGGTTTTACCCGTACCACCTTTTCCACTTGCAACAACAATATTCATGAAAACACATATCCTTTTGGCTTGAGGTGATAGGGCGGTGAGTCATATCACCGCCCTATATGAGGTGAACGTACTTAAGAGGATTCAGATTCAAGCTCTTCAATGCGTTTTTGTACATTTGCCAATGATTGTTTCATCATTTCTGCTTGTTGTTTAAGTGCATCCACTTCTTCGTCTCGTGTTGGAGGAGAAACGTTATAGTTTGGAACGGGCCATGCGGCGGCGCTTCGTTGCCAGCCAGGCAAGCCGGTGACATTATACTGGTGGCGCCAGCCACGTCCTCTTCCTCCTCGTCCGCTTCCCCAAAATCCTCTCCCCGCTACGGGATTCATATAGCCCGGTACGGATGAACCGGCGCAAAAACCTGCAGTACGTCCGGTCATAGGGCCAAAACCCATAGGTCCTGTTC
Source organism: uncultured bacterium (assembly GCA_964517495.1). Classification (GTDB taxonomy): domain Bacteria; phylum Hinthialibacterota; class Hinthialibacteria; order Hinthialibacterales; family Hinthialibacteraceae; genus CAZFER01. Next base: position 115,086 of record CAZFER010000011.1, read on the forward strand.
GATCTCCACCTGGCATGATGATTACCTCCTTTTTGTTGTCATTGCGCGTCACGTTGTTTTCCTTGTCGTTGGCCCCGGCCGCCGCCGCGGCCTTGACCTCTTCCCCCTCCTTGGCCTTGACCTCTGCCTCGGCCTTGTCTCTGGCCACGGCCTGAGGAGGGTTGATTTTGATTGATTTGATCAACATCCGGCTGGGATTCTTGGCATTGACCTTCACCCCTGCCGGTTATTGGACCTTGTCCGGCTGGTCCAGTGCCGTCTTTATTTGGCATGGTGTTTGTCTCCGTTTCAATTCGTGAATTTTTTGCTTGAGAGATTGGTTCTAATGGTTGAGATGATTGCCAGACGTTATGGATAACCATACTTCCAACCCGGCATCCGATATCCCGGGCAATCACGGGGCATTTTGCTTTTAGCAAAAAGAAAATATTCTTGTCGATATGGCTTAACGTTTCATAATTGCCTTGTCCTTTGGCGATGATTAAATCCGCCTGTTGAAATCGAGTTTGAAACGATTCACTACAGTCTGATAAAATGGTACCCGGAGCGTCTGATCCGTTGTCGATTACACGTACAATGCCGTTTAATCCAGCTGTAGCTGCATCCTCAAGGGTGGCATCATTCAAAATAGGTTTTCCACGAACCACCAAGGTGATTTTTTCGAGAGGGAGATATTCAATCAGTAAGCGGTCAAAAACAATTTCTCCTGCATTGTCCGCAATAAATAAAATATCCTTTGCCTTCAGGATGGCCTCTTTGAATGCAACACAATCTCCTTCCAGATCACTGTATAGAGCCTGGTTAGCCGCATGGTTGATTTCGACGACAGAGAGGTCATTGATGAGAGCTGAATCAATCATATTGCCCGCAATCGACAGTCGGGCAGCCGCTTCAAATTTATTCGGAGAGCGTTCCAAACGATTGGCCAATTCATCATACATTTTCAAGGCGATTTGGTTAAAATGGCTTTTAATCGATTGGTATGGATCACCATTGCCAGTATGGCGGCGGATTTCACGATGGATCATCTGCCCCATTTCCGGTGGTGACATTCCCAAATCCATCTCACTGATCATCCGAAAAATGGAGCGCAAAAGTTGCTCGTGTACCTTTTCATCCTTGGTGGCCATTCGGACCGCTTCCAGCGTTTGTTTGGCAAAACATGGGATGCAATCAATATAGGTTTTCATGCGTTTATTTCCAATGGCCTTGTACATTAGCCTGATCGGCCTGTGTCAATGTTCCGTTCTTGAATGCGTTGATCGCTTCTTCAACTGTTCCAGATTCTATGGTGTAAACGGTAATATTTCCTGCTTGCAAAGTGGAATATGCGTTTGGGCCGACATGGCCAGTAATAAGTGCTTTGGCTCCCAAGCCGGATACACGGCGGCCCGCTTGAATGCCTGCACCCTGCATGGCATTTTGATTTTCTTGATTGGAGTGAGCCGTGATTTGGCCAGTTTCGGTATCGTAAACAATGAAATACTGGGCACGGCCAAAGCGCGTATCAACAGGGCTTTTTAAATCTGGTCCTTGTGCAGTGATGAGTACCTTCAATTTAGCGGTGTCCTTTCTCGTTTATACTCGTGTTCATATTGGTGCCTTCTGCGTCTGCGGCGCCGTTTGCAGCAACCGGGCATCATAAAACGTTCTTCTTCAATTCTATTGTCCAGGTAGGCTTGAATGACGTCCTCAATATCGCCGCAAATCCTTGAGATGACGTGAATACCCGATGAAATGAGCAGGTTCTCGAGCTGCCATGAAACGGCGCCGCATATCAAGACATCAACCCCATACTGATTGATTTGATTTGCTCGGGTTAAAAGATCATTTGTTTTTAAATAAGCTTCATCCCGCTGAAATATCTGATCTTCTCTTATGTCAAAAATTAAAAGACATTGAGATGTATCCAAAACGGGTGAAACCCGATGATTCCATTCAGGTATGGCGATTTTCATTTTCAATAGTCTGTTCAACCATCTGTGATTCCTGCGTGGAAGGCGATGTAGCAATGATTGTCTCAAAGCTGGGTTGACACATTGGTTAATCCCTCCATGGTGTAGAGACGAACCCAATGTCAATAAGTTAAGATCAAGTTGGATCGTTGAATAGGGAGGGCGAGGCTCCCGC
>CAZFER010000012.1:0-85136 GCA_964517495.1 uncultured bacterium
GATCCAGTGCATAAGTGCGGGTTACAACCGGCTTTTTATCACCAACGATCTCAGGCATTTCTTTAAGAAAGGCTTCAACCTTGCGAATATTCTCTTCCGTATCGACAACAACAAGTGAACGTGAATTCTTATTCAAATAGAGTTCCTTACCCGGAAGTTTAAATTCATTGGAAGGACCATAAAGGATATTTTCCAGATTTCTGCTGGAGTCCTCCAACGAGGATGGATCATTGAGAATCAATTCAATGGTTTTATACTGTTCTTCGGTTAAGGGGAAGATTTTTGATTTGTATGCCGCTTCAATAAAAACTGTATTGCCTTCACGATTCCATACAATCCCATATTTCTTTTGGAGGATGTTAAGAATCTCGCGGAGGGTGGTGCTTTTCATTTCAATCGCGACATTGCCTTCAACATGTTCCCCCATAACCACATTCAATTTGCTGAGGTTAAAGAGGGTACTAATGACATTTTTGATATCGACACGTTCGCCCTGTGTAGAGTATTGGTGGATTTCCTCATCCAACATCTCTTCATACTTGCGCTCTTCGGCGGCGAGATAAACATCTTTTTCTTTTTTCTCCACCGCTTTTTCATATTGGCGTTTAGTGTTAGTCAGGTAAGTCAAGCTGGCTTGATGATCCGGATACACATCAACGGCCTGATTCCATTTATCAACGGCATCAATTATCTGGCCTTGGCGGTAAAGTTGCACGCCTTCTTCGAAAAGTGTATCTGCGGTTTCTTCCAATCCGGATTTTTCTTGCTCTTCAACGGCCTGCTTCTGTTCTTTTTTAGCCTGTTGAACCGATCCACGTGCATCATAAATCTGATTTAAGATTTGCTTGGCACGTTCATCATCCGGCTTGATTTGAAGCGCGCGTTGAATTTCAATTTCGGCCTTATCGTATTGGTTAAATTCCAGATATTGCAAGCCCTTTTGAATGTAAGCATCAAACTTGGAAAGGTTATAATTCATTTTCGTTTGAAAATTCTTCTCGAACTGTTCCCTTTCCTTATTTATAACACGCAGCATGGATTGGGCTGCTGTTTTGACATCCTCACTATCGGCTTGTTTTAACGCCTGATTTAATAGATCAGATGCCCCAGCAAAATCACCATCTTTTATTTTGGCCGCAGCGAGATTGATCATCTGTTCCGGTGTCAGTGATTTGTCCAGTTCCAGCCCTGCAGCAATCTGACTGGACTTCACCTTCAGGGTTTCGCCTTTTTTCGTCAGTTCAACCAATTGTTCTTTTGCATTTTTATTTTGGGGATCAAGCACAAGGACGTGCTGAAGCAAGGTTTTGCCTTTTTCCGTATTTCCGTTTTTAATCTCAGATTTGGCCAAGCTCAACAAATACCCCGTTTGAGTCTTTACGGTTTTCGTATCCTGCTCATTCGCCTGAAAAACAAATGTGGAAAGAACACCCTGCCACACATCGGCCTTCACATTCACACTACTTATCCCGAAGACAAACACCAACCCCAAAAAGCAAACAAGCCATTTGGAAATTCCACGAAATGATAATGAGTTCATCCATCGCAAGGTTGAATACATCTATGCTTCTCCTTACTCGTTTACCGAATAATTTACGTTTAATCACTTTTGGCATTGGGTGGAGTAAAAAGGAACTCTGAGAATCCATTGTTCCTTCCTCCCATACGTCCACATATTCAGGTGGACAGACCTTGAGAAATTCGCTTTTTTTAACGTACCTCTTCCTCAAGGTTTGCAATTAATAACAAATCATTCCAAAAAAAACACAATAAATCCACGAAAGGTACGCGATTCGCAAATTTTTTAAATTAAAAGAAAAATTCTAAAAAAACGGTTTCACTTGGCATCGAAATAACATTTCTGAGGGATTTTACCCGCCTAAATATCATTTCCTTTCACTCGTGAATTCCGTTTACATCCCTAATTATTTGAACTTATCTCCACTTTTGCATCTGTATAACCAGATTTTGAGAGTATAACAAAGCCACCGTTAGTGTCAACTTGCTTAAGAGTGATTTGTGTCAGTCTATCGGTTTCTCCCTCTTTAAGATAGAGGGTACGCTCTCGTGATGATATGCTGGAACTGTTATCCATTAACTTAATTCGATACCGGTCACGGGCGGATGGCTGGATACTGATCACTTTATAATCCTGAGTAACTGGTGGGGGTAAACGCAATGCTTTTAATTTGGTTTCCACTTCGATGATTTGATTCCGAAGGGACGAATTTGATGCCCCCACAGAATCACGCAGAGTTATCAGCTCGTTCATTAACTGAACTTTTTTCTGCCGATCAAATTGATTATATTGCCCCTGATCGAGCAGGGCCTGCTGCTCAGAAATAAACTGATTCGTCACTCGGATCATTAAGTCAGCACGGCGAGCAACATAATCAGAAATTTTCTTTTGCAGATCTTTATCGCCGGGTTGGAAATTATGGGCCAAACGAAGAGCGATAATAGCCTCTTTGGCTTTTTGTGGATCTTCCTCTTGAATGGCTTCTAAAAATTGCTGATCAGCTTGCGCGACCAGGGCTTGGAAATTGTCACTAACTTTTTTGCGAATTTGTTCGACCAACATATCAAGCTGGTTGACTTGGCTTCGGCTGACTAATTTGGCGTTAGGATCGATCTTTTTGATTTCCTGCTGAAGACGCATCAAATCAAACATTTCACGCAGCATGGCGATAAAATCTGATCCATTTAAAGCCGTTTGGGCTTCACTCATACCGCGATTCAGATCATCCACCAGCAAATTGCCACTAACTTCCATGTATTTATTAAAGGTTTGTTGTTGGAGGGTTTTAATCTTTTTGAGATTTTCCTGTCCAATGGCCTCACCTTGAGGGTCGGAGTCGATACATTGCTGCAATTTTTCTTCCGCTTGCTGTAAAATGGTTTGCGCTTCACGTAAATTACCCGCTTCGATCAGGCGCGTCCCCTCTTCAAAATCCGATTTGGCATTCGCATAAATGCGATCGAAATTTTGTTTAAGATCTTCCCGCTGAGCACGCCGAATATATTCGGAAGGCAAAATGGGGTAAGAATAACGGGTTTCGGTGACATCCATTTTGATGACACGTTCAAATTGCTGGATTGAGGCGCTATGCTGTCCAGCCTCAAAAAGTTCAACACCACGCTGATAAGCCGACTCCACCTCTTTACGCATTCTCATCTGGTCTTCGGGAGAACCAAATGGATTGCGGTTCATTTCATACTCGGATTGAGTGCGTTTTTCCAGAAGACTTTGCACCACTTGTGTGGATGTAATCTCTTCATCACCCCCAGTACCGGGTCCCGTGGGACGATTCTCCTGTTCCAACGCAGAAGTTATCACTTCTTCAACCGACTCAGCACTTCGTTGGTAAAGTGTCCACCCACCAGCCAACAAGACTACAAGTAATAATAATATAAAAAGAAGATCCTTTTTGGAATTTAGAAATTCAATTAATGCATCTTTATCAATTTGAAGTGCCAATGTCAAACACCTTCCTTTTCTTGATATTCAATCTTACATCTTCTGAGCCTTTTATGCATAAGCCAGATGGCCACTCTCTATTTCAGAGGGGTATCAACCCCCACCACCAGCGGGGCCACCCATACCGCCCATACCACCCATACCGCCCATTCCATAACTCATACCATAACCCATTCCATACATTCCGGTCGATGTGTCATCCCCTTCTTCAAGGTCAGGCGTTGGCGTTGGTGATGGCGAGGGACTGGGTGAAGGGGTAATGAAACTAAATTCTTCAACCAGGCCATCCTGGCTTAACCGGCCATCCTTATAGCGGTATACTGCATCACGCGTTACTCGAATTCGTTTTACTTCCTCATAACCACGATTGTGAAAACGCACTTCAATATTGGTCACTGATTCATCCTGTGCCGCGACCAATGAGGTGAAAACTTTATTAATAATATTGATTTCTTCTTGTTGGCTTTCTTCTTCATACACACCCAACAAAGCCGTACTGTTTGACATTGGATCATCTGGAACATCCCGTAGAAATTTAACCAGCAGAATACTGGTATCCTGGGTTCGGCTCCGCAAATCGTTCACAAACTTAATTTCTGATTCGGTGGGTTGATTAAAGCTAATGAGCTCGATGGTAAATTGAATTTGAGTTTGACCGGGATTAAGGGAATCTGAAACAATATCGGCGTCTTTGTAAACGACGGCATTATTGTCAAAAAAAGGAGACATATAAAGGCTTTGAATATACGATGATATCTGTTCGTCTCGCAATGACCGCCCTTTGATGATCATTTTGGCACTGGTTAACTCAATGGTATCCAACCAAATATATTGAGGAATCAACCGTTGCACTTCAAGGAACAAGCGTGATAAATACCCACGCTTTTCTGCAACTTGGTTAATCTTTCTAAACCGTTCCATGTATTTTTCCTGCACATTTCTGACTTGCGAAAGTTCTTCATTCTGACTGACAACGGGTTCCACCACTTGCCGGACCTGTGCAACCGCCTGGCGGCGGGTATTGAGCATGATATTGAGAAAGTAAATCGCACCGGCCAGCATCACGATTAAAAGGACCGCCATCATGGAAAGCATGGGAGCGCGGCGTTCCAGTTCCAATTTCTCTTTGATTTGTGCAGGTGAAAAACTAAGGCTGCATACCGCCCGGTCAGCGGTTCGCAAGGCCATACCAATTAATACAGGTTCATTTTTGACAATCGATTTATACTCATCAGGAATGGAAATATTTTCGATTTTTTCTGTATCCAACACACTGACCGGAACCCCCAGGCGATCCTCCAAAAATCCATTCACACCTTCCATGGATGCCGTTCCGCCGCAAATCAATATGCGGGTAACTGGCTGTGCCTGGGTTTGAGACACATAAAAATCGAACGACTTGCGGATTTCTGTCACGATCCGCTCAAATCCTTTTTCAAGGACAGAAGATACTTTTTCAGCCGAAAAATCGCCTTCATTTTCATATTGAGACGCCGCTTTTTTCTTTAACTCCTCCGCTTGCTCGGTCGGAATTTGCAGTTCTTTGGCTAACATCGAAGTCAGTTGGTTTCCAGCCACTGGCGCACTTCGCATAAACTGCATGGCGCCATCCTGTTCGATAACAATATCCAGGCTGGACGCCCCGATACATATAATCGCCGTTACCTCGTTTACATCACGCTGAGGTGAAGACGCGTAGGCGTTATAGATGGATAGGGGTGCGGCTTCGATAACATCAGAACGGATTTTACACTTCTTTAATGCCTGTGAGTATCCATCGGAAAACTCCTTGCGAACCGCAACCAGGTTGACATCCAACTCCGGTACATCGCCTTCCGCTTTGGATACTTGATAATCCATGTTGATTTGTTCAAGGGGAAATGGAATATGCTGACGGGCTTCATATTTAATGATTCTGTCCAATTGGCGTCCCCGAACAATGGGAACTTGCAAACGCCTGGTAAATGCCGCCCGACCCGGCAAGGAAATAATGGCACGTTTTTCTTTGATACCAAGCTGTTGCAAAAGAATGGGAAGTGTTTCACTTACCTTTTGATAAAATTCCTCCTGCTCAGCACCCGGGGCGACAGGGATGGGAATTTTACCGGCTTTCAGCACGGAAATTTCCCCTTTTCCCCCTTTTTTCAATTGCATTACCTTAATTTGCTGTTGCCCGATATCAACAACCAATTGGGGACTTTTAGCCATGTTATTCCACCTTTATACAATCAATTGCTTTGTTTTTTATTTTCACAAAACACCCTATAGATAAACATATGTTAAAACATTACGAGTGTCCAAACTCATCCATACTTTCCCATAAAACCAACCGGCGCGATTTTATCAACAGACCGCCATAAACGGAAGGGATTAACACTTTCCCTAGTTGGAAACCGGTTGTATTTTTTCAAGGTAAGCCGCCGTGGCACGCACAGAAAGCGAAGCAGTGGTCACACCATCAAAGGGATTGGTTGGATCACCCAAACGATCCTTGTATCGATAAAAAATCCCCGTTGTCGGATCCTCTCCCGATTCATTCAAAAACACACGTAATGTGGTCTTCGTTGTGGGACGAAGCGTGCGAAACCGCGCAGTGGCTAAAACACCTTCACCTCGAATGGGAACTTTGTAACCCATTTTTCGATAATCAATAATTCCCCGTTCCGTATCAATAGAGTTTACTTTTGGAAAATCAAAGGGAAAAGTATCTTTATACTCCTTGTCATACAAATTGACGCCTGGAGCAAAGTCATCACCATCCACAGCTTCCAAATACCGAGGATTATACGCAATCAACAAACTCACTGCATCAATCTGAACGCCGTTTTTGTTTTCCAGGTAAATATCCACTTCCACCGTATCTCCCACTTCCACACTTTCCTGACGTGGAAGTAAATAAAAATGGGTTTCATAATCACCGGCATCGGTGTCGCTATCAAAATCGCGTTCTCCCGCTTTTTTCACTCGGGGAGATCGTTCCCCACGATCCATGCTGGAAACCACTTCCACTTCCAGATCGATGACACCATCCTGTGGATCAAAACTCGATCCCAAAAGATCTTTGCTGCCATCCGTTAAACGAGTTAACGAGTTTTCTTCCTCAGCTCCCTCTCCCTGAAAGACAAAATCTATGATGGATTGATTGGCTTCCACCATGGGGAGAAAAGTGATTCGACCCAATAATCCTGATTCTTTAATGACTTCACCTTTTTTTAATTCCGCTGTTAACGTAATCACGCCATTGATACTATCAACATGGCTTTCAACCTCATCAACCACCTCTGACATTTTTTCAAACAAGAAGGGTGAGGGTTGCTTTGGCTCGCTGGATAAGGTATCCTCCGTTTCCTCCACACTGGCATTTTCGGCCTCGTTTGTCGGAGTTTCCGCTGTGGTTTTGGGTTGGCTTTGAACGTTTCCGGGTTTATCGTGAGAAGGCTCTGTTTCCATAGCGTGCATCAACTCAGAGGCAGGTATCCATTGATCAAGTTCATCTTTCCCCGCAACTGGCATAAGTACTTGAGGATCATATTTTAGAACAAAGGAAACTTCATTGAATTCATTCTTTTGGGGATTGGTTAGAATGACATCAACGGGAAACGGTTCATTTACCAGCACCATCGTGTTTCGCGTATAAAGATACATAATAGCGGATTGCCGCATTGGAACGCCGCTCTTCTTCGATGACCGGGCAGCGGATGCCGCAGGACCGCCTTTTCCTGAAGCGCTTCGGGTGGATGATCCACCACCTTGCACCATGATCCCACCTTCTGAACCAGCGGGACCAGAACCCCCTTTACCAAGTGGACCTGAAACATTCCCTTTTAGTGCACCGCGGCGATCACTGGAAACCCCTTTAGATTGCGTTTGACCTGGTTGAATATTCTGTTGGGATTGTCCACTTTGAGGCACATTTCCATCTGATTGATAACCACGCCCTCTTGAACGTGAACTAGAAGAATTATTATACCCAGTGTTATAACCGGAGTTATATCGGGAATTTCCTTGTTGATTATAATTATTGTTGTTGTAACCCGAATTATACCGGCTGCTTCTTCCAGAACGGCCGAAACTTGACTGCCCTCGAGAAGATAATCCACCCCCCATACCGCCTTGATTAAAACTCGATCCCCCAAAGCCGCCCCCAAACTGGGAACTGCCCATTCGGGATGAGCCAAACGAACGGTTGTTATAATTGTTATAGTTGTTGTTGTTGTAGTTATTGTTGTATCCAGAGTTAGAGTTATAGTTACGATTATAATTATTATTGTTATAACCGCTATTAAAACTATTTCTGAATTGGGCATTGGCGGCAGGAACTGTCAGAAAGTGAATGCCAAATAAAACCATCCCACACAGAACGGCTAATCCTAAACGTTTTAATCTCATTTTTCATCTCCTCGCTATCGTTTTTTTTTCTCTTTACGATAACGTGTAGAGTAAGATTCCAGTTATCATGTGATTAATCCCTTATCTGCTCGGGTGTAAAACAGATAAGCTCAATCGTCTTCCCTATTCCTATGAACGGTATCCCGGGAAAAATTGAGTGTCAAGTTATGATACCGTCAAACCTGGACAAAAGAGTTTAAAGTTCCGGTTTGTTAAATGTATTATAATACAGTATTTTTTAAAATCGATAAACCGGTTTTCAAGGTTGGATTAAATAAAATATAAATCCTTTTTCAACAATTATAAGGATTTGCTTATTTTCTCTTGAACTTTAATGTTATGAAGCTGATACTTCTCGATCTTGCGGTCGAGTGTTGGTCGTGAAATCTTTAAAATATTGGCTGCCTGGCTTTTATTGAATCGGGTAAACTCCAGGATTCGCAATATATGCCGTTTTTCAGCTTCATCCAGGGATAGGATCTCCAGCAATTCATCCGCTTTGGTATCCGCTTTCTCATCACTGGAACGGGCTGTTTCGGCAAGATGAATATCCAGGGGGATATGTTCCAGCCAGATCATTTCCTGAGATTCATTCATTAAAACAGCACATTTCACCACATGATGGAGTTCTCTTACATTGCCTGGCCAATCATGCCGCATCAAAAACTGCAAAGCGGCATCTGAAATACCCACGATCGATTTGTGATACTGCTTGTTATACATTTTAATAAAAAAATCCACCAAGGCAGGGATATCCTCTTTCCGTTCCCGCAATGGTGGAATGTCCAAATGCACTTCCTTTATCAAATAATAAAGATCCTGCCGAAATGATCCCTCTTTGATCTGCCGATGCAAATTTTGATCTGAAGCGGCAATAATGCGAACATCCAGCGGTATTGGTTCCCCTCCACCGATTCGTTCCGCAGTTCTTTCTTCCAGAACCCGCAGCAATTTTGCCTGCGTGGTCAAACTCATGTCTCCAACTTCATCCAGAAATAGGGTTCCTTCCTGTGCTAGTTCAAATTTACCCCGGCGTGAATAAACAGCCCCGGTAAATGCTCCCTTTTCATGGCCAAATAATTCGGTTTCTAGCAAAGCATCAGGCAAGGCCGCACAATTTACAGACACAAATCTACCCGGGGCACGGTCACTGGCATTATGAATGGCCTGTGCCAGGGTTTCTTTTCCTGTTCCATTCTCCCCAGTTATCAAAACCAACATATCTGAATTGGCGATCCTTTGAGCGGTTCGTACAATTTGCTCCATCCTGGGATTTTTACATACGATTTGACTAAAACTGACCTTTTTTCTAGTCATCGGCGTCTCACTTCCCCGATTTGGATTCATAAAGCCATTCCTGGAAGATAAAGATTAAATAGTTCTGAACACCCTTAAACCATTAAAGATAAATTAATTCATATTATTTATCGTGAAATATCAATAGGACTAAATGCAAATTTTAAAACTTAATTCCTCATCTTTTTTGCACTATTTATCCCTATAAAAAACAATGTCAAAAAATATTACACCATTTCTTTTTACATTCCAAGAGGGAAAAGCAAAAAATCTGCAAATTAATTTTACATAAAGGGGCTTTACTTTGAAAAATCAAAAAAGATGAATACGTATCATGGGAAAAATCAGTTGATTGAAAATACCTTCTCCAATAGCAAAAAATTTGAATGTGGTTTTTTTACCCCACAAAAAATTTAAAAAAACAGAGCACTTTTAAACCGTAAATTTTGAGATTATTGATATTCAAAGCCATTGAAGGGAGAGTGGATACAAATCTAAATCCACATGGGGGAATATTACAAATACATAAATAAAGAGGGTATAACAGTTGGAACTATTATTCCTTTATATCCATATCTTCCAATGTCTTTACCGTTTTGGCAACCACACAATCCACATCGGTTTCGCAGCAATTAATTCCACCCTCAAAACCGCAGGCCATGCAAAGTTTGGAAGCGACTTGTTCATCATCAATAAAGTCTTTGAGAAATTCTTCCAACACTCTTTCCAGCCTATCAACCGTTTCAGGTCTTAACCTCCAAAGAATCCGATGCATCCGGCTTTCGGTCTCGGATAAAAGATCATCCGCCAGTTGCTTTCCCTGTTCCGTCAATTCCACATAAACCGAGCGGTGATCATTGTCTCCGTGAGCTCGTTTAACCCAACCATTCTTTTCCAACCGATTCACCGCTTTGGTGGCTCCAGAGATTGTATGGCCAAGCCCCAATGAAATTTCACCTATGGTAACATGATCATTTAAAGCAAGAAAACGAAGGGCATCCGCCTGCGCATCGGTCACCTTTAATCCAAGAAGCCGAGAAAGCGCTTCCCCACTGGTCGCCTGTCGCACTGCCGCAGCAAAGAGGATAAAACTCCGCGTCAAACGGTGCGTTTGTTCCATCATAACCATGTCATTTCCGTTTGCCGCCACGTTTTAGCCTTTCTTAATCAGATTAAATGTGGATTTAAGCTGAGAAGGAAGAACCACAACCACAACTTTGTGTTGCGTTTGGGTTATTAAATACAAATCCACTGCCGTTTAAGCCATCGGTGTAATCCAATGTTGTACCGCTCAAATAAAGAAAACTTTTCGAATCGATCACTATTTTCACGCCGTTACTGTCAAAAATCCGATCGTTTTCTCCCTCATTTGTATCAAAATTAAGCGAATACGTGAGTCCAGAACATCCCCCGCCTTTTACCCCGACACGCAAACCCGTGGATTCTGGAAGGTTTTGTGCTTCAATTAACCTCTTTACTTCTTTTACTGCGAGATCAGTTAATGTGATCATTCGGCTATGCTCCTTTATTTTATTGTTACTAAAGATACGTTAGGATCTTGCTATGCAATTTTCGCACTAGTAATTCTAACTACTAATTCTAAATCGTTTACTTGACATCGTCAAGTATTAAATATTATTCAATGCTAATTCTTTTTAAAGATGTGAGAAAGAATGAACAGTTGGAAAACGTATATTGAAAATCACCTGGAATCGGCAAAAGACCGTGATCAATATCGCTTTCTGAAAACATTTGATGCCATTGAACCCGGTTATCTCATCAAAAATGGCAAGCGCTATTTAAACTTGAGCGCCAATGATTATCTGGGCCTGGCTGCTTCTCAACCATCAACTCAGGTAATCAAGAATGATAAAGGGCCAGCTGGTGCGGGGGCGTCCCGGTTAATCACCGGTAATTTACCCTCCCATACAGAGTTGGAACATACCCTTGCCAACTGGAAAAAAACTCCCTCGGCCTTGATTTTTCCCTCGGGTTACCAAACCAATCTTGGATTAATCACCGCCTTGGCAGGCCGTGGAGATGGGCTATTTTGCGACCGCTTCAATCATGCCTCCATCTTTGATGGCTGCCTGCTTTCAGGAGCACATTTATATCGCTACAAGCACAATGATTTGAGTGAATTAGAAGCACTTTTGGCTGAAAATAAATGCAAAAAGCGAATGATCATCACCGATGGGGTATTCTCCATGGACGGTAACCTGGCCGACCTCCCCGGCTTAAACCGGTTAGCCCAACGATACGATGCGTTGCTAATCGTTGATGAAGCACACGCCACTGGCGTTTTAGGTGAAACAGGCGCTGGCAGTTGGAATCACTGTAACCTGGCATGGCAAGAACATGTCGTATTGATGGGAACCTTAAGCAAAGCAGTCGGGGCACAAGGTGGCTTCGTTTGTGGATCAGAAGCACTAACAAATTACCTCATCAATTTCAGCCGGGCTTTTATCTATTCAACGGGTATCTCACCCTATCTCGCTACTGTCTCTTTAAACAACATCAACCGCATTCAAACCGATGCAAATTTAATCGATTCTTTACACGATAATACCCGCTTTTTCCGCCAAACCTTAATGGATCATACCATTCCTGTCCCCGATCATCCCACCCCTATCATTCCCATCATCATCGGTGAAAGCCAAAAAGCCCTGCAGATGGCAAACAACCTCTTCCAATCCGGCATCGTTGCCCTGGCCTTCCGCCCCCCCACCGTCCCTGAAGGAACGGCGAGGCTACGCCTATCCATCAGCGCCGCCCATAAAAAAGAGGATCTAAAAAGAGCCGCAGAATGCATCGCAGGGTTAACAAGGATGGATTGCGTTGTTTAAACCATCACGTTTTCTTCATGTTAAATTAAAAGTTAATGACGTTGATTTATTTATCTTCCTTATATCCAACCCTTAATACATATATATTACTTTTATCTGAATACCCGCAACAAACCGTAATCCAAGGTGATTAGGAGATATAGTATGAAAGCCATTTCATCATTCATCGCACTCATGGCACTGCTGCTTGCTGTGTGCCCACACAATGTGGTCCGTTGCAAAGAATTCGACATGAAACCTTTTTGGGATGATAAAACGCCTTTGGAAAATCCTCACAAAGGCTGGTATCACCATTATCCTGATAACCACATCAACAAATACATTATAAAAAAAGATTCTCACCTGCTTGATTTCCCTGGGATGGACCATCTTTACATCCGCCTGGCATGGGCATACCTGGAACCGGAAGAAGGAAAGTTCAATTGGGATATGATTGACGACATCATAAAAAAATGGACTGATCAAGGACTAAAAATAGCGTTCCGAATCAGTTGTAAAGAAACAAGCACAGACCGTATTGAACAACAATTCGCCACCCCAAAATGGGTAATGGAAGCCGGTGCCAAGGGTGGATATTACCGCAACGGCAAGCAAGTTGGACCTGACGGCCCCTGGGAACCGGTATTTGATGATCCTGTGTTCCTCCAAAAACTTGAGCATTTCATTCAAGCGTTTGCTGACCGTTATGATGGTAAACCCTGGATTCGATATATTGACATTGGAAGCATTGGTGATTGGGGAGAAGGCCATACCCACTCAGGCAGTCGAAAGGATTATGGGTACACGCCGCGTAGAAAACATATCGATATCCACCTGAAGCACTTCAAACAAACCCAACTGGTCATCACGGATGATTACGTATACAGTATCGACAATCTGGAAGACCGCGAAAAACTCCATCGCTATATCATTGAACAAGGCATCTCTTACCGGGATGACAGTCCACTGGTGAATTGGTATGTCAAAACATATCCGGAAACCTATTCCGTACGCAGCCCGGGATTCTTTAAAGATGCTTACCTCAATACCCCGACCGTTTTTGAATTGCAACACTATCACGCTGTAAAACGGGATGGCAACTGGAAAGCAAAAGAAGGCTCTTACATCTCACAATACGCCAAAGGAAAAACCGGTCCTGATTTCTTTCATGGCGCGCTTGAATTGTTACACGCCACCTATATCGGATACCACGGCGACGCCCATGAGTGGCTGACAGAAAATCCAAAACGAACTGTCGAATTACTGAATCGCTGTGGGTATTGGTATTTCCTGCATCATGTAAAAATTCCGGATACCATTAAGACTGGGGGAAATTGCCAAATCCAAATGGAATGGCAAAACCGTGGAGTGGCTCCCGCCTATCATCCATACCATTTGTATATCCGGCTTGAAGGTCCAAAAACATTGGATATTGAATTGAACGCCAACAATCAGCGATGGTTGCCATCAAATAAAACCTGCATGGAAAACTATACGCTTTCCATACCCAATTCACTTCCCCCGGGACAATACACGTTCAAAATGAAACTCTTTTCACAACAAGATAATCGTGACGTTTTCCTTGCATTGGACCCCAATCGCATGGATAAACAAAATTACTATAAAATTGGTGAAATAACCATTGTGCACCCTTAATCGTTACGTATTCACAATTATTGTTTTATAACGTGTTGGAGCAAAATCAATGAGAACAGCTGCGGACATCATCCTCTATTGCTCAGTGCTATTCACCGCCATCCTGATGCTGTATGCTGGCGAGCCTACCACGCCGTCATGGTATGTGACAGCCATACCATTCCTTCTCTGGACATCAATCCCCTATGGAATCCTCCTGGCCTTCAATCGATTGTTCCCATCTTCCCCAAGAAAGAATGGCACGGTATTACTGACAGCCGCCCTGATCTCAGGTTTCGCGATATATTGCCTGGTAAACGCTTTCTTCCTAAATCCCGACCCCCAAAGCGGGATTGTCTTTATATTTCTCCCTCTCTATCAAATCGCAGCCGCAATTATAGGCGGCCTAATCAGCCTGGCCCTGTTAAAAAGGTCATCAGCCCCAAAAAGAAAAACCTCCAACCAGGTATCTCACCCAACGCCAACTCATTTCGAAAACAAGTGTAATTAATCATGCATTAGAATACTTAGCATTGATAAAGAGACTAAGTTGAGATAATTGACGGTTCACCCAGGATCAGGATAAAATTGAATTATATAGACATACGAAGGAGATTTTGTCATGACCAGATGGGATATAGATGTCCCAGATAAAACCGACCTAGCCGTCCGCCGGTATCTTGCCCGCTCTGGAGGCAGAACAGGGGATTTATCCGAATTTGTTAATGAGGCTGTGCGCCGCCATATCTTCGATCTTACCGTGAGCCAGATCAAGAATCGCAACGCCACATATAACCAAGAGGAAATCCTCGATTTGATCGACGAAGAGGTGGATGCAGCACGTGCGGATTGTTCTTGATACAAACGTCCTGATTGGTGCCTTGATTACCAGAGGCACGCCGCCGGATCATCTTTGTCATGCATGGTATCGTAGACAGTTCGATCTGGTTACATCCCCCGCCCAACTCCAGGAGATGGCGCGTGTAATTTCCCGCCCGCGGATGCAAAAATACATCAATCCGACAGAGGCCGAAGACCTCATTGAAAATCTCAATACACGCGCCCTTGTTGTAAAGAACCTTCCGATCATCTCCCTTTCCTCTGATCCTGCAGATAATCTAATTCTGGCCACCGCGATTGCCGGAGAGGCCGATCTAATCGTCACCGGTGATATAAAACATCTACTTGTCCTCGGCCAGGCCGAAGGTATACCTATTGTGTCCCCGCGGGAAGCATTAGAACGGATTAAAAATGAATAATGGTATATCCCCAATCTCTCATATGATACGACTCCTGTTATCTCTTTTGAGTAGTATGCAACCAGTATAAAAGAAAATTAGAACTGAAACAAAGATTACATTTATACGAATCATGCTTGACCTGCGAGATAATTGTGCTTAATATTATTGTACCTTTTGAACAACTTGATAGAACAATAGAAAAAGAGATATCGTGAACCGTTTATATACAAGTGCTCTTCCATGGATGATAGGTATTTTGTTGCCTTTGGCTGCTGTGGGAAGGTGGTGGCTGTACATTCATGACACATCTGATCTGGCGAAGCCTGCTATGTTTGCTGGAACCATTTTGGGCATCTGGGTTGCATGCCTATCGGCATACGTGACACTTCTCAATTCCCAACATCAGGCGCTGACTGAGATTCAAAGACATTTCTTCTCCAGTAAACCGATCCATGCTCTCAAAGAACACGGACCGATTTATAACCAAGAATTCACCGATATTTGCTCAGGAAATTGGACCATTCAAAACAATGTCGGCGTTCGTTACATATCACTCATAGAATCGGATGAGGATTTACATGAGTCACGTAGAGAATTGTCAGGTTTGTATGAGTCACTCTGCTCACAAGTGGTACAGGGTATTATGACACGCAATATGATAATCTCTATGTTTCCGAACCTCATAGAAAGAGCGGCATGGATAACTGTAGTAGAGGAGATGCTTGCACTCAAAATCTCATGTACCCGATTTACGTACATAGAGATAGAGGCTTTTGTAAAGGCATGGAATACTTCAAGAAAGAGATACTGGCCTGTTTATCACAATATAGAGGTTGGCAAACCAAACATGCGAACTTTTGCCCGCATGCGACTCCATTTGATCAACGATGGCCCTTCCCTATGTGATTACAAAAATCGCGTGTTTCAACTTAATATCAAAGATATCTTTCAATCGGAAGTTCAGGACAAAAACACACCGTTGACGCTTAAAATAGAAAGCCAAGAGTAAAAAAGTCCTAATAATCGTATGACCAGGTGGCAAGGGCAAGGCAAAGCCAGCCCTTGAGGCACTCCCACAAACCTATATATTTTAACCATTATCAAAGGCTTGCTAACATAAACCATCCACCCAGGAGTCAAAACCATGCGCACCCCCACCCGCCGAAACTTCCTAAAAACCACCCTGGCAACCACACTAGCCACAACCTTACCCCCCAGCATCAGCCAGGGGCAAGACACCCCTGCCCGAAAACCAAACGTCGTCATCCTCTTCATCGACGACCTGGGCTATGGCGACCTCGCCTGTTTCGGCAACAAGCGAATCCCCACGCCGCATATTGATTCCCTGGCCGCCAACGGCGCAAAGTGCACGATGTCCTATATTACCAATCCGCCCTGCTCGCCCAGCCGCTGCTGCCTGATGACCGGCATGTATGCACAGCGGTTCGGCAAGTCCGGTATGGCGCGCGGCCTGCCCATTCCTGAGGATCACCCCACCCTGGCCGAGTTCATGCGCGATGCCGGTTATGTGACCGGCCAGATCGGCAAATGGGATATCGGCTCAAACGAGCAGGGACCACACAAGCGCGGCTTTATGGAAGTAGCGCGCCATGCGCCGGGTAAACATTACAAACGCAGTCTGGAAGATGGCACACCCGTCTACCTGACCGATCTGGTCGGCGACTACATGGCCGAGTTCGTTGACAGGAACCACGATAAGCCCTTCTTCCTCTATTTCTCCCCCTTCGCCGTTCACTCGCCGGTCAAAGGTACTCCCCAGCATTACCGCGACCGCATCCCCGGCGGCGACGGCACCGACTACGAAGGGGCGGTGGTGGCGGTTGACGACGCCGTGGGCAAACTGCTCGCCATGCTGAAAAAACACCACATTGAAAAAGACACCCTCATTTTCCTCACCGGTGACAACGGCGCCAATCAGGGTCAAGGCGGTTCGTCCGCACCCTACCGGGGCGGCAAGGGACCGGGCACCCAATTGGAAGGCTGGGTGCATACCCCCACCATCGTATCCTGGCCGGGAACCATCCCCGCCGGAGTTACCTACGAGGGGCTTATGTGCACCATGGATTTCTATGCCACCGCCGCAGCCGCAGCCGGGCAACCACTGCCCGAACGCTGTGAGGGCAAAAACCTCCTGCTCTACCTGAATGGCCAGAAAAAGGGTGACGCCCATGAGTTCATCTTCTGGCACAACGCCGACCCCACCGACGCCAAGCGCCGTAACCTATACGCCGTACGCTGGAAAAATTGGCGCTTGATAAAATACCCGGAGGGCTGGCGATTGTTTGACCTCAAGAACGATCCCAAAGAAACCCAAAACCTGGCCAGCGAACACCCCCAGGTGGTCAACACCATGCGCAAAAAATATGACCAATTCGTCGCCACCCTCCCCCCCATAAAACCCAGCGCCGATTACAAAGGCGGCGCCCAGGTCCCCCAAGGCTGGGGCTGGCTAATCAGCGATGGGGAGTAGGTGAACATCAGCGTTGATTATTGGAGAAGAAACAACATGAATGAAAATAACGATTGGCAATAAAACTGGAACGCCCGAATGCAAGGACTTGAAGCCTCATTCGGGAAAAGTGACGAGAGCATATATCACGCACCGATTCCCTTTGATTTTGGGTTTGATCATGGGGGGCTCCCGACGTTGTCAGTTTCTCCTGCAATACTAATGGGAAACTCTACATAACAGCCGAACTTATTGGCTGTACTTATCAAACACCGAATTCCCAGGGAAATTACGAACTCGCCATCGCCCATCAAGATGATGAGACATGGGGAATTAGTATCATTAGCCGCCTCGCCTACTACACATTGGATAATGTATTGGAAAATGGTGAAACAATGGATATTGCATCGGCTACTCCTGATGGTTCAACAATAACAGCATTTTTGTTTAAACGCATTGCTTCCTTCCAGTTCATGGGCAATCCCGCTAATGTAATCTGCTGTATAGGAATCACGAAACCGGAATTGGATCTATGCCACGAAAAGGGAAGCGAAATCCTCCTCGAAAAATTTCCACCCGGCTACATTCTTACCGAAATGTATAGAGAGAGTTTTGTATAACAGAACAACTGAGTGCTATTATAATTCATCAAAACAACTGGACAACAAAACGATTCATCTGAATGTTGAATATGGAGACATCTTGGATCAAAAAACACTCCAACCCACTCCTCTCACCGCACCCACGCTCCGAAAATCCCAATTCCGCGTAATCCAAATGATCCGTCTAATCCACGCTTAAAAAACCTCAACCTCCATCCCCACATTAACTTCCGTGCAAAAACACCCACCCAACGATTTTCAAAATCCTACAAATCATTAACATCCTGGACCTCCTGATTCAGACAAAAAATGTGGGCGGTCAACTTTTCCAAACCATAATACTTCCACCCAAACAACAAAACCAAATTTTTTTTTATTTTTTTATATTTATTCTGTATCTCTTTGAATAAACAACACTTACACCACTAAAAACCATTTATATTATTTTCTAATCACCCCAAAAAGTCGGTTTCCTCTCTATTAGTAGGAAAGCACACCGTGCCTCCGCGATTGAAAGATCGCTCGTGCTTTCCAAATGATTAACGTTAATCAGATGACCGGGTGCATACGTTTAAAAAGGATTATACCCTCCTCGCTTCGAAAGGATCGAGGACCATTTAGCGAAGAACAAAGGCCTATTTAATTTATCTTCGTCAGCGCGAAAGCGCTGAGATAACCAAGAATAGGATAAATCGACGGCACCCCCCGAATTAAAAAACGGGGCGCCCCGAAATTAAAAATGAGAGAAAATAATAGATAAAAGGAATTTTGATACAAACAAGCAACACATAAACACTACATACACCCACATAGAGATTGTCTTAAAACATGGATAAACACATAGGTCACCCCCCATATTTTGTAGGGGCGAACCTAATTGTTCGCCCTACGTTGTGGTAATGCAGACTTTAGGATGAGAAGTAGAGGCTCCGGCCCAAATGCTTTCAATCCCAATAAATGCCCAGGGCATAGGTGTATCTACATGAATTTACGCCCCACCGGTGGACACAACCAACCAAATTCCGGAAAATAGGGGGATAAAACTATTCCAGGAGAAACCCACAATGCAAATAAACCAGTCTTTGAACTATAATTCCCTGTTAAAAAAAGTCGAAAACCTCTTCAACGCCGCCGCTCCCAAAATTATTTCGATTGAAAATAGTTGGGATGCCAGCAAAGGCACCCCCGTCTTCACCATCGAAGGCCAATACACCACCCGCGGCTGGACCGAATGGACCCAAGGCTTCCAATATGGCTGTGCCCTGTTGCAATACGAGGCAACTCAAGAACAGCGCTTTCTGAAAATTGGCCGAAAAGAAACCGTTGAAAAAATGCCTCCCCATCTAACTCATATTGGCGTTCATGATCATGGCTTCAACAACATTTCCACCTATGGCAACCTCTGGCGCATGATGAACAATGGCATCATCCCTGAAAATGAGTGGGAACGAAACTTTTATGAACTCGCCTTGAAAGTCTCCGGTGCCATCCAAGGGGCACGATGGGCCAATTCATCCGATGGCCTGGGCTATATCTGCTCGTTCAACGGCCCCCATTCACTCTTTGTCGATACCATCCGAAGTTTAAGAATTCTCGGGCTTTCCCATCGTCTTGGGCATGTCTTGATGGGCGAACATGACGAAGCCATTTCCCTGCTAAAACGCCTGATTCTCCACGCCAAAGCCACTGCACGTTACAATATATATTATGGTGAAGGCCGCGATGCCTTCGACGTGCGAGGCCGAACCGTCCACGAAGCGGTTTTTAATCGAAACGATGGAAATTTCCGCTGCCCAAGCACCCAACAAGGCTATTCACCTTTTTCAACCTGGACCCGTGGCCTTGCATGGGCCATAACCGGATTCTCTGAAGAACTCGAATTCCTGGAAACCCTTGATGAAAATGAATTCGAAGCATTAGGCGGAAAACAATCGGTTCTGAATGTCTTCCTGAAAGCCGCCACCGCCACCGCCGATTTTTACATCGAATACACCCCAACTGACGGTATACCCTACTGGGATACCGGCGCACCGGGATTGACACACATGGTTGATTGCCTAAACCAAAAATCCGATCCTTTCAATCAACACGAACCCATCGATAGTTCAGCCGCCGCTATCGCCGCTCAAGGTTTAATCCGCCTGGGCCGCTATTTAAGCCAAAATAATCCCGATGAAGGGAAAAAATATCTACAAGCAGGCCTCACCACCTGCGATGCCCTATTTGATGAACCTTACCTTTCCACCTCAGATCAACATCAGGGATTAATTCTCCATTCCGTTTATCATCGCCCCAACGGATGGGACCATGTTCCACAAGGCCAAAAGGTTCCCTGTGGCGAATCATCCATGTGGGGGGATTACCACGCCATGGAATTAGCCATCATGCTATGGCGCGAAGCCAAAGAAATGAGTTCACATTATTTTTTTAAGTAAGGTAAGGATTCTATCAAAAAGCGATTAAGTCATTCATTTTTGTAAACAAAATTTCAGATTGTTGATATAGTGTGTTAAAGCAACGCTATCATTCATTACATTTACATGAATTAAAGCCAAAATTTGTAACAATTTCATTATTGAAGAGGAAGAAGAGGAAAATGATCACAAAAAACTATCTCACTGGAAAGAATAGACTTAACTCATTAATCGTTATCATGCTCTTAATCACAATCTCATCCACATCCTGGGCTCAGAGCGTACCAGATAATACTGTCGAAGTGTTTGACGACGAAAACGCTCCCGATGCACTCACTCTCCAAACCGATTTCGATGAAATCGATGATATGAAACTCACCATTCGCTGGGCCTATGATGGAGATGATGTATCTGCCTGGCATGTCTACGTAAAAAAGAACGATGGTGGTTTTTTCTTCCTAAACGCATCAACCAATCCTGATGCTCGTTCCTTTACCTGGAATAATCCGGATATCAACACCCAATTCGAATTCCGCGTATGGGGCATCAAATTTGATGATACCCGCATCGTGCTTAACCAACCAGGACCAATGGGATTCAACCTGGCCGGTGGCGAAGCTATTAAACTGAAAAAATTCGCCAATCCAGACGATTTGCCCGCTCAATCCGCGGTGGTGGTAGACGATCTCTTCCATTCTACCGACCTGAGCGAAGGTAAAGATGTTGACAGTGAATTGGAAGCCGCCATCGGCCTGAAATTCAACCCGGGTGAAGGTGAATTTTTTGATTCACACATCCTCGCCAGCACTGATGGAGAAACATTCACCTTTATAGGGCAAACTGGTGCGGCTGACCTGTTTTTTTACCGCTTTGATGATGATAAAACCTTTGTAACACATAAAGATTTCACCGATGGCCCCCAACATCAAACCACCTACTGGTTTATGATTGTTTCCTGGAAAACAGATGGGAACACCGTTATCATGAGAACCGGCCCGGTTGATTACGAGATCGATCAATCAACATTAATTCCCACTTTCACCCCAACACCAACGGTCACACCAACATTTACCTCAACCCCAACACCCAGTCCCACCCCTACTCGTACATTCACTCCAACCCCCACCTTCACACCAACAGCCACCAATACACCAACCCCGCAGCCGGAAATCACTTTGACTGGCAAGGTTAGCTACTTGATAGATGGTGACAACGCAACAGAAGGCGGCCCGGTTGCCAATTCCGAAGTGGCCGTTATCCCCGCGTTATACAAAGTAAGCCAAGTCACCAGCGAACCCGATTTGGGCCATGGAACCACCAATGCTGATGGGACCTTTTCATTAATTATGTCCGCAACCTCAGACAATGTCCGATTACGAGTGCAAGGCGAAAACCATCACTTGCATGTTAGTTCTGTTTTCTCTGGTGCTCAAAGTACCAGCATGGATACCACCGTCATCCCCTCCAGCTTTAATATGAATGCTTACGATGTTATCTTTCGGGAAGCAAGCGAAATTGCAATCGATTTCCACGGCGAAAATGTGCACATTCAAGCCAATTTGTCCAACCAGGTACCCTGGCTTTTATTGGATTCCAAAGCAGCCGAGTCCGACAACATTCCCACCCAACAGGAAATTAATATCGTCCGTGATATTATTTCAAATCAACTTCCAATAGCTACTCGAAATCTTTTGAGTGGCATGAACATCCAATCGTTTGACACCCCCACCTTCCCTCCTAACTACAGTCAAATGGGACTTCCTGAATCATATATTCTTGGCTGGTGGTGGGATAATCCCCAATCTTCCATCCTGGGCACCGCCAATTTTCCTGAAATGGATCCACAAAATCCACAAATGATCTTAAACAACGATTTCTCCATTAACACCCTACAAAAAATTCAGGAAAAATTCCCCAATTTGGATGAAGATGGTGTAATCAATGAATTTACTTCCATCTCCCTCCAAATGGTGGGCGTGATGGCAGGTGCCATTGAACCCTATCAGGAAGGAAAAGATCCGGGTGGCTTAACAGCCGCCGACTCCGTTTTTGTCGATGGAACCACCGCCCGGACATACACCCAGTTCGATCAGGATGCGCTCTATATCACATATAAGCGCGAAATGTTTACTTCCCCAGACCTGAATGTCGCTTTGGAATAAGGATGAAATGATAAAGAAGCCCATGCAAATCTTACTTATTTGCATACAAAGATAGGAGATGCCTTTTCATGCCGGAAAATAACCCTATGTTAAAGATGAACAATATCGTCAAGCATTACCCCGGCGTTCAAGCCCTTAAAAAAGTGAATTTTGAAATCAATCAGGATGAGGTTCATGCTTTGGTCGGCGAAAACGGGGCGGGTAAATCAACGTTAATGAAAATCCTGGCGGGTGCGGAATCGATGGATAGTGGAACCATCACCATCAATGGCCAACCCGCCAGGATCGAAACACCCCACGATGCCCAAGCCCTTGGCATCTCAATCATCTATCAGGAATTCAATCTCGTCCCCCAACTGGGCGCGGCTGAAAACATCTTTCTGGGCCGGGAACCAACACGCTTTGGATTTGTGGATTTTGCAAAAGAAAAACGCGGCGCCAAAGCAATCTTGAACCGATTGGGTATCGAAATGAATTTGGATACCCCAGTCCTCGATTTATCCATCGCCCAACAACAAATGGTGGAAATCGCCAAAGCCCTATCCATCAAAGCCAAAATCATCGCCATGGATGAACCCTCCGCCACCTTAACTCAACACGAACTGAAGAACCTCTTTTCGCTGATTAAAACCCTGAAAAACCAGGGAATCAGTGTTATCTACATCTCACACCGGTTGGAAGAAGTGTTTGAAGTCTGTGATCGCTTAACCGTTTTGCGTGACGGTGAATGGATCGGCACACGCCCCGTCGCTGAAATCAACCGCGAACAAATCATCGAAATGATGGTGGGACGTAAAATCACCGACGAGTTCCCCAAAGAAATTTTCGATGCAAAAGATGAGATTATGAAGGTTGAACATTTAACCCGTGACTTTGTGAAAAATGTTTCGTTTTCTGTTAAACAAGGCGAGATTGTCGCGCTAACTGGCCTTGTGGGGGCAGGACGTACAGAGACAGCACGCATGATATTCGGTGCGGATCAGCCGGATAAGGGCCGAATCATTTTCGAGGGCAAAAAGATCACCATTCGATCCCCCCGCCATGCCATTGATTTGGGGATCTGCCTGCTTACAGAAGACCGTAAAAATCAAGGCTTGGTTTTGGGTTTAAAAATCCGCGAGAATGTCACGCTACCCAAGTTAAGTGATTTTTGCCGTATGCTCTTTATTAACCATAAAGTGGAACGCACAACCACCACCAAATCAATGAAAGAACTATCAATCAAAGCCCCCTCCAGCGAAACCGAGGTGCGCAATCTTTCCGGCGGCAACCAACAAAAAGTGGTCCTGGCCAAATGGCTGCTGGCCAATTCGAAATTGTTCATCTTCGATGAACCAACCCGCGGCATCGATGTGGGGGCAAAGCGTGAAATCTATCTGTTAATGAATGAACTACTACGGCGTGGCGCTGGTATCCTGATGATCTCATCCGAACTGCCGGAAGTGCTGGGAATGGCGGATCGCATCCTGGTGATGAGCTTCGGCCGATTGGCCGGTGAACTCTCACGCGAACAAGCCACCCAGGAAAAAATCATGGACCTGGCGACACAAACGCCTGAACGAGAAAACAAGGTGGCCTGATCATGTGGAGCACAACCCCTTTGGAAAAAGGCACGCATCCCGCCTATGATCTTTTAGGGTGGGAGGAACGATTACCCCATTACCCCAAGTGGTTTTGGCTTGGAATCATTGTCATCATCTTATCTGAACTATTGATGTTTCTTAAAATCGAGCCAGTCTACACCCACTTTACATTGATCGTATGGTGGGGATACATCCTGTGTCTCGATGGATTTATCAAGTATAAACGCGGGGTTTCTTTTTTAGCCAACCGGCCCGGCTTTTTTGTGGTCATGGCGGTTCTATCTCTGTTTTGGTGGCTGGTTTTTGAATTTTATAATTGCTATCTGGAAAATTGGGTATACATTGGTTTGCCCGAAAATATTATTCATCGCTATATATGTTATGCCCTCTCCTTTGCCACCATTACCCCGGCGATATTGTTAACCTATGAACTATTTCTAACCATATGGCCATCACAAGAATCTTTGGATTTAA
Organism: uncultured bacterium; assembly: GCA_964517495.1. Lineage (GTDB taxonomy): Bacteria > Hinthialibacterota > Hinthialibacteria > Hinthialibacterales > Hinthialibacteraceae > CAZFER01. The sequence goes on from CAZFER010000012.1 coordinate 24,570, forward strand.
ACCGTCAACCCAGCCGGTTTACCCTATGGGCCTGGTTTTGGATTGGTCTGCTTTGCATCACCGTGCCACTCTTCATCCCCAATCGTGAAGTGCAGCATTATTTGTTTGGCTTTGTATGGGTGGGATTCGTCTTCTGCCTGGAACCAGTGTGTTGCAAAGGGGGAGGCTATTCGCTTTTACGTTTATGGTTCGCAGGGGGACGCCAATTCGTTTGGCTAATGTTTATCGCAGGAGCCATATGCGGCCTGCTATGGGAATTCTGGAACTACTGGGCGGGCGCTAAATGGCTATACACCGTCCCCGTCACACAAACCATCCGTTACTTTGAAATGCCACTCCTGGGCTTTTTAGGCTTTTTACCCTTTGCCTGGGAATGCCTGGTGCTCATTCAATTTTCCTTGCTGGTCCTCAACCGCTGGAACATGAATCCCCATTGCGTGCAACCCCCTCATCAAATGATTTTAGCTTCAAGAGGACTGTTTATCGGATTACTGCTTTTCTTTGCATTAACCTATACTATCCACGACAAAGCATATTTCCCCATTGATGGCTTGCGATTAAACAACCCTTCGATCACAACCGAACAAACACAACCATCATGGATGGAATTATCTGATAAGGAATTAATCGAACAACAAACCAACGATACCATTAAATTGACATACAATTCTGAAATTGAACCGATTTGGATTCCGAGTTATGCCACGCCAGATGTATTCAATCATTTAGCACGGTTACAAAAAGATTCGAATGACATACTAAGACGATTCGCCGATTTTCAGCTGCGAAACTACGCCCTTTCCGCCCGCTTCAATTGGGCGAATGTCAGATAAACGAATATTGATTCCTCCAATAATTGTTATCTGAGCAATTATTGCTCAATCCTCATACCTATTGCTCGTTGGGTGTTTTTTACTCGTTAAAAAAACTTGAGTTCATTTTCCTCTATATAATCCTATCAAATTTGAACTTAGATTTTTCCCACAGGGGGAAAATACAAAAAATGAAACTTTTTTTGAAACATTTTGAGGGGATCATACGTACTAATTGACAAGAGCAGCCAATGAAAAATACATCAAAGTGAACAAACTCTTTTTTCTTTTTACGCGCGTGGATAAAAAATATTATTCAACGTCACTATTCAAACGATATGAATAAGAGAAAACAACATTTAAATGGGTTTGGAGAAAAAAAATGTTGGGTCATGCACAAAAACCGAAACGAAACCGCCCATCCACTCGTTATACAAAAGAGAGGGTGAATAAAGTATACGAACCAAACGAGCGTCTTAAAAAATTCCAGCGGTTTTTGGAAAACCGCGGGTGTCCAACCCGGTTGGTTTACCAATCCACAGATAAAGATATACGCTGGTTGGATTAAATAAAACATGTATAGGATTCGCCTCCTACACATACAACATATACATAGAAAAACTTAGGTTTTTCTTCCTCCCCACTTTTGGCTACAGCGGAGTCCCTTCATATAGACTCCGCTTTTTTTTTGTCTATCGTATTTAATAATTACTCCAAGCCCAAGCGCTTGAAAACCATGTCGACATGTTCAAGGAGATCACCCACATCAAAACAGAGTTCCAGTTCTTCAGGGGTGACGTATCGCAGAATATCCTCATTGCTTTTAAGTTCATCCAACAGAGATGAATTTGTGTCCCACACCTTCAAAGCAGCGCTTTGCACATGCTGGTAAGCCTCTTCCCGGGACATGCCTTTTTGCGCCAGGAGAAGCAATATTTTCTGTGAAAAAACCAGGCCGTGGGACGATTCCAAATTCTTGTTCATACGGTCAGGATGCACCACCAACTCGCGGATAATCCAGTCCATCCGATCCAGCATGTAATCAAGCAGAATCGATGCATCCGCCAGCGATACCCGCTCCACAGATGAATGTGAAATATCACGCTCATGCCACAGGGCAATATTTTCATAGCCGGTGATTGCATAACCACGCAGCAAACGCGCCAGACCGGAAATGCGTTCACTTAGATTGGGATTCTTTTTATGGGGCATGGATGATGATCCCTTTTGACCGGCAGGGAACGGTTCCTCCACTTCGCGCACTTCGGTTTTTTGCAGGCCGCGGATCTCCACCGCCATCTTTTCAAGCGTCGCACCGATCAACGCAATGGTGGACAGAAATTCAGCATGGCGATCACGTTGCACGATCTGATTGCTAATTGGCGCTGGGGCCAGTCCCAATTCCTCACACACCAGTTCTTCCACTTTCGGATCAATATGAGAATAGGTTCCCACCGCGCCGGAGACTTTGCCGACCGCAACCGATTGGCGGGCGTGCTTCATCCTGTCCAGGTGACGGCCCAGTTCGGTATACCAAACCGCCACTTTATAACCAAACGTGGTCGGTTCAGCATGAACACCGTGAGTACGGCCCACCATAAGGGTATGTTTGTGAGTTTGCGCCAATCTCCCCACATGTTCATAAAGGGCTTGCAGGCCTTTTATAAGTAGATCGGAGGCGGCCACCAGCTGCAGGGCGAGCGCAGTATCCAGTTTATCGGATGAGGTCATACCATAGTGAATCCAGCGCGCAGCGGGTCCAACATTTTCCGCGACGTTTGTTAAAAACGCGATGGTTTCATGATCGACCGTCTTTTCGATTTCATGGATGCGTTCAATACTGAATGAGGCTTTGTCCTGAATCTGTTTCAAATCATCATCCGGCACAACGCCAAGCTTATTTTGGGCGATACAGGCCGCAATTTCCACCTTGAGCCAGGTTTCAAATCGGTAGGTATCGCTCCAAATATAGCCCATCTCTTTTCGGGTATAACGTTCAATCATGTGATTTAAGCCTCCGGGATTTTATCAAATCAACACTTTTTCTTGACATAGTCAAGTATTTACGATTTAATAGGTTAAGTAACAACATGCGTGGATAGCCATATCAAACCTCCCCTAACCCCTCCCAATCCTGGCAGGGAATGGATTTCAAATGGCTAATCTCATATAAGAACATTATCATAATGGCTAATACACAATATGTTAATCTGTATATAACTAAAAAACACATGGAAGAACGTTTATGAAGGTTTTACTGATACAACCGCCTGAATTTCATATGATCACCACCAATGTCCCCAGTGTGGTGGATGAAGAGACAGGTGCTTATCCACCGCTGGGATTATTATATGTGGCCGCCTTTATTGAGCACAACACCTCGCATCAGGTCGAGATACTTGACACTCATTTGGATACCTTGACCTATGATCAGATCGAAGAGGAAGTACGGCGCCGCAAACCGGATATTGTGGGTATTCAGGCGATGACTTTTACCGTGATCGACGCCACCTTGACCGCCAAAGCGGTGAAACGAGTGGATAAATCCATTCCCGTGGTGTTTGGCGGTCCCCATGTGTTTATTTATCCTTCAGAAACCATGAAGATTCCGGAAGTGGATTATATTGTTGTGGGTGAAGGCGAAGTCACCTTTCCCCAATTGATCGACGCCCTGGCGGAAGGGCGCGATCCATCCACGGTTAACGGCATTGGCTATCGGGATCATCAGGGTGATATCAAACTCACTCCCCTGGTGGGCTTGAACCAGGATTTGGATACCCTTCCCATGCCTGCACGACATTTGGTTCCCCAACATCGTTATTATTCCGTGTTGGCAAAATCAGTTCCCATCACCACCATGATGACCAGCCGTGGCTGTCCAATGCAGTGCATCTTTTGCGACCGCCCCCATTTGGGCAAGCAATTTCGCTACCGCAGCCCTAAAAGTGTGGTGGATGAAATGGAAGCCTGCGAGAAAATGGGGATACGTGAAATCTTCGTTTATGATGATACCTTCACCATTCGGCGTGACCGGGTGATTGAAATATGCCGTCAGAAAGTCGAGCGAGGGATCAACATCGCCTGGGATGTGCGTGCCCATATCAATACCATATCCGATCCGGTTTTGGATGCCCTGGCGGCGGCCAATTGCACACGTATCCATTATGGCGTTGAGGCGGGCACTGAAGAGATCACCAAAGTGTTGAAAAAGGGTATCAACCTGGATCGCACTCGTGAAGTCTTCAAGAAAACCAAAGCGCACGGCATCACCACACTTGGGTATTTTATGATCGGGAATCCCGGCGAGACCAAACAGCAAGCGATGGAAACGATCGAATTTGCGCGCAACCTTCACGCTGATTTCATTCATCTTTCCGTGGCAACTCCCTTCCCGGCCACTGAATTGTATCGACTTGGACTAAAACGGGGCATTTATAATCATGACTATTGGCGTGAATTTGCCACCAATCCCACCCCCAATTTCAAACCGGCCTTATGGGAAGAGACCATGAACCGCGAGGAACTCATTAACCTCATGCAATGGGGATACCGCCGTTTCTATATGCGTGGCGGTTATTTATTCAAGCGAGTGATGGAACTCCGCAGTTGGAGCGAATTCCGCCGCAAAGCCAAAGCCGGCTTTCGCCTGCTCTCCTGGGGAAGCAAAGCCAAAGCCGTTTAATGCATATTCGTTATTTGTAATTATTATGTTATTTGTAGTCTTTAAGTAACCCACCATTTTTGTCTACCCATTTCTCCCCCAAAATTGAGGGAGATTAAGAAGGGGTTGATTGGCTGCACCAAAAACATTGATGAATTCTTATCGTTGTACCATGTAAAGAACGACGTTTTACCTTTGGCACCTGTGCATCACGCGTGTGAGTGGGTTACGCTTCATCCGCTTGAGCGGATTCCGCTTTCAACCCTCCCTACCCTGCTGTGAGTCTGCGATTCTTAACACGGCGGCGAAGCAGCCTGCTTCGAGGGAGACATGTTCCACGCAGGGTTCGCCGAAGGTGGTTTTGAGCCATTGATCGTTCATGATGGCGGTTGGCAGGGGATTGTCAGCGGGAAAGAGACCGATAAAGGCTTTGGCGGTGGGTTTGGTGATCCGTTTCCAATTTTGCAGGATTGGCTTTACCGTAGTAAAACGATCCGGCATGGATAGAATCACAACCGTATCAAAATAATCATCGGAGAAGAAACCGTGGACCGGGGGTAAAAAGCGCAGGTTTTTATGGCCGTAGGTTTCGGTGGCGTAGTCGATGGCTTTCCAGGAGGCTTCCAGGCCAATCATATACATATCGTTGCCAAGCCATTGCAGGGCAAAGGGCCAGTCGCCTAAATAGGACCAGAGATAGAGAACGCGACCTTTTAATAAACCGCTGGTTTTTAGTGCGTCTGTCAACGGATGGTTCAAACACCACTCCATGCTGAACAACTCGATGGGCTTATGGCCAAAGCGCACCTGATAGGCTGCCCGTAACTGATCAAACCAGCGGTCCAGATTGGAATCAGGATTGCTTCCTCTCTTGAATATATATTCGTCATTTTGTAATTTTTCAGGCAAAAAACCCAAAAAGCGCAATTCATCTTTCCACCGGCTGATGTTTGGAGTCTCACCATTGAGTGTTAGGTGGCCGGGAGAAAGAATCAGCCGGCGGCATTCACGCCAGCGGTCCAGTCGATCCATCACATCGGCGGGGATAGTATCAACCGTCAGCGAGATATTTATCCTGTCCCGCGTGATGATGGCCAGATGGTCCCGCCACAGTTCACCCGGTTTGGGACATTCGGCACACGGTTGAGGTGAGGATGCCAATGATAAGCCCCCTTGAGATAACACAAGGGTTTGATCAGTAAGATTAGGCGGGAAATGTGCGATTTGGGGGCGGGATTCACGCTCCCATTTTCCCTCGTTCAAGACACGAGCGACGGATTTGTCGTATGTGTATTTGGCGTAGACTTCTTCTTTTCCGCATTTCCCTAATTGTTCTCGAAGCGATTCATCCTGGAGCGCCAGTTTAATCATCTCGAACATTTCATCATAGGTTTGGAAAAGCAGGACGTGTTCTTTATGCTGAAACACGTTTTCCAAATCAGGGGTGTAGGTCTGCACCACAGTTCCACCGCATGCCAGACTGTTGATAAGGCGGTTGGAAAAACACTGCTTGAGATGACACCACCGCCGGCTAAAAATGCTAAGGATAACCTTGGATGAGGACACAATCTCACGAAACTGATGATGGTAGGCGGCGGGTTTGGCGGGTAAACCGGTGCCTTCCCAGCCAGTGCCATAGATGGTGAGATTAAATCGTTCGGCGACCTCTTTTAATATGGGTGGGCGTTCGGGATCATTGTTGTTCCCCACAAAAACCACTTCATGGATTTTGGGTAAATCCATTGGATAAAAGATATTCGGGTCAGTGGGACAAACAAGGTAATGAAAGTTGGTTTTTCCTTTATGTTGTGCCCATTCACAAAAGTTGGTATTGGTAAAATAAACCCGGTCAACCACATTGGCGGTGCGAAAATGATAAGGAACAAAACGGGCGTCGCCATAAAAATGGGAGATACTGCATCCAAACTTGCGTTTGGCGGCGGCGAGTAAATCAACGGGAACCGAATCCCCTTTCACACTCATCCCCAGATGGATGTGATGCGGTTTATGATCATTAATCAAATCCCATAGTGTCTGTATGGGTTGGGTGACGATATCAAAGGGACGTAAGTTTGAAATGCGGGCAAAGGCATCCCGCCAGTGGTTATTCGAGCCTTCGTAATAGAAGTGATCGCATTGAATTACCCGTTCAAGTGTTTGTTGTGATTCAGCCGTTGGCGGGTGATTTCCCTCCATATCCTTATCCTAAATTCAAATCATGTCCTCGGAGGGACAATAAGGGGCGATAGTACATTCACCGCAAAGCGGTTTTTTGGCTTTACATATCTTCCGGCCATGCCAGATCAAACGATGAGAAAAGAAGGTGCGTTCTTTTTCGGGGATGATGTCGATCAGGTCTTTTTCAATCTTGTCCGGATCCTTTTTGTCAGAGAATTGTAAACGGTGTGATAATCGTTTGACGTGGGTGTCCACCATGATCGCGGGGATGCCATAGGCGGTGCCTAAAACCACGTTGGCGGTTTTGCGGCCAATACCGGGTAGAGCGGTTAGATCTGACATATCCTGAGGGACTTCGCCATCGAATTTATCGACTAGCCCCTGGCAAACCGCCAGGATGCTTTTGGTTTTTTGGCGATAAAAACCGGTGGAGCGGATCATCTCCTCCAGTTCGGTTTGATCGGCCTGCGCCAGGGTTGGGGCATCGGGAAAGCGCTCAAACAGTGAAGGTGTAACCTGGTTTACCCGTTCGTCGGTACATTGGGCCGATAGAATGGTGGCGATCAGCAATTCAAAGGCATTTTTGTGGTGAAGCGCACAAACCGGTTCGTGAATTTTTGCGAGTTCATTTATCACTTTTTTTGCCCGCTCTTTGGCGGGGGCTATTTTCCAATCCTTGCGCACCATCGTTTTTATTCCCTCATACACCCATAATTTGAACGACTATGCTGCGGTTTCGTGAGCGGTTATCGAAATCCAACAGAATAACCTGCTGCCAGGTTCCCAGAATAAGCGTTTTTTTCTGAAACGGCACGGTTAGCGAAGGGCCGATTAAAGTGGCGCGCAAGTGTGAGTGTCCATTTCCATCGTGCCAGGTTTCGTTATGATGATATACCTGCTTGGAGGGAATGAGTTTTTCCAGCAATTCGGGAATGTCCTGGAGTAATCCCGGTTCATATTCCACCACGCTAATGCCGGCGGTGGCGCCGGGGGCAAAGACGGTGACCTGCCCTTCACTGACATCATTTTGATCAATCCGTTCTTGAATTTCACGGGTTAGATCAATTATATCTGTATTGCCCTTAGTGGATACTTGAATTCGTTCGGTTATTACCTGCATGTCATGCTCCTGGAGTGTGGTTTTTGTATGGATTAATAGCTGATCGAGAAATCATTATAGTGGCCAGGAGAATCCGACCAACCGACTTGTAAATCAGAAACATGGGCAAAGGCATTAGGGCCTTTTTCCAGTTGGGTTAGAAATTTCTTTAAGACGCTTTCTTCTCCTTCGGCGTATATTTCAACTCGTCCATCACCTAAATTTCTCACTTCACCCGTCAAGCCATGAGACTTGGCAAGCCGTTGAGTGTGATATCGAAAACCTACGCCCTGGACCCGTCCGGAGACAAAAACATGAATCAATTTTTTCTGGCTCATGGATGCCTCCTATCGAAAAAGATTGTATTTAAGAATATACCATAGAGCCGCGACGCCATCACGCCAAGTGATCTTTTTTCCTTCGGCATATTCCCGGCCATAATAGGAAATGGGCACTTCGTAGACCCGGCAGCCTAATTTGGCGACTTTGGCGGTCACTTCCGGTTCAATGCCAAAGCGGTTGGATTCAATGGTGATCTTTTTAATGATTTCGGTGCGAAAGGCTTTATAACAGGTTTCCATATCGGTGAGATTTAGGTTGGTAAACATATTGGAGATAAGGGTTAATGTTTTGTTAGCCAAGGCATGCCAAAAATACAAAACCCGTTGTTCGGGGCCGGAAAAACGGGAGCCATAAACCACATCGGCATTGTCGCTTTGAATCGGTTTTATGAGGCGTGCGTATTCTTCAGGGCTATATTCCAAATCCGCATCCTGAATGATAACGATATCACCGGATACATGTTGGATAGCGGTGCGTATGGCGGCGCCTTTTCCCTGATTCTTTTCATGCATGAATACTTTTATATTATGATTTTTGAGTGAACTCAGATAATCACGTGTTCCATCGGTGGAATAATCATCGACGACAATAAGTTCTTTGGGTGTTGGTTCATCCAAAACATGCTTGATTATCGTTTCAATGGTTTTCTTTTCGTTATAGACTGGCATTACAACAGATAAAAGCATTCGGCATCCCCGTTTTAATTTTTCAGAATGGCTTTCGTCCCAAGAACAAACCTATCCGCTTTAAGATTCGTTCTACCCTAAACAAATCTGTCCAATCATCCTTAATCAAGCCAGTGTAATAAGAGATCAGCTGCATCGAGAACCATTCCCCTCCCAAGATTGGGAGGGGCTAGGGGAGGGTTGATAAGACAACCTAGAGTAAAATCCTTTAACCCCCTCCTAACCTCCCCCATTTCATGGTGGGAGGAATAGCGAGATCAATTGAAAGTTTTCAATCTATTCCATGCATATGGCCGACACGATACCCGGCGTGTAAAAGAACGTTCCTACTATATGGAAATTAACAAATGTTTTGTTGATTATGAAAGCATCATTACAGCAATACAAGGATTTCAGCTCATTGAAACGACATGAGTAACACATTTTTTATAATTCATTCTTTTTCATCCGTATCATGCACAGGTATCAAAACGGAGAATGTTGCGCCCCCGGGACCGTTGCGAGTCACTGTTAACTCGCCTTTGTGTTCTTCCACAATACGCAGGGAGATAGGTAATCCAAGGCCCACCCCTTTTGTTTTGGTGGTACGGAATGCTTTAAAAAGTTCAGGGATCTTTTCCTCAGGGATACCAGGTCCCGAATCTGAGACATCAACCGTCATCCAATGATCATTGGTTTTAATCATGATTTCTACAGATCCGCCTTCTGGAGTGACATCGAGCGCATTGAGCAACAAATTCAAAAAGACCTGTTCAACCCGTTCGCGGTCGATGGGAAGGGTTTTGTTTTTTGTTTTCACCTTCTTTTTTACAGAAACGCGCTGTTGATTGATGCGATGACGAAGAAGGCGCAAGACACGGTCAATGGTCTCTTCGATATCATGGTTTTGGCGGTCTAAAGGCCTGGATTTGCCCAGGTTAAGCAAATCAGAGACTAAGGCGTTTAAATCACTCACTTTTTGAGAGATTACGTTGACATCATGTTCAAAATCCTCGGCTTTGGGAGGGGAAGCTTTCCATGAATGAATAAGCATATTGATAACAGCGAGTGGATTTCGTATTTCATGGGCCAAACCGGCGGCCAATTCCCCCAAGGTGGCCAGGCGTGAAGAGACGTGCAGCTGCTCTTCCATCGAAAGGTTTTGTTCGAGCACCCTTGCGTTGTTAATAGCGATGGCGGCATGATCTGCAAAAGTTTGCAACAATTCACATTCTGATTGCTGCCATCGTCGAGGGAGTGCGGAATATATATTAAGTACCCCTAACACTTCATCTTGAAACGAGATAGGGGCTGCCAGCAATGCATAAACACCTTCATGGGAAGCGAGTTCTTTATGCAGGTATGAAGGTTCTTCAAAGATGTTTTCCACCTGGATCATTTGATTTTCTTTGACCACCCGCCCCAATATTGAACCTTCGATGGGGAGATTGGGTTTATCAAGATATTCAAGGCTACACCCATAGGCGGTTATCATTTCAAGTTCATCGGTTTTTTCATTGATCATCATAAGTGAGCTCATTTTGGCTCGGAACAGAAAAGTGGCCTGTTCAACCACGCTTAATAAAACCCGATCCAAGTCCAATGATGATGAGATACTTCCTGCGATATTCAAAAGCACTGATAATGGTTTAGACTGCTCTGCGACGAGGAATTCCACCCATCCATTAAAAAACTCACTGGTCCTGGATTGGACGTTTTCAAGCAGTTCATCCAATTCTTTCTTTATTTCTCCATTAAAACTATGAATCACAGCCCCAATGGCCACTTCGCCATTCACGATGGGAACCACCACAGTATTTTCAGTTACCCCTGTGATGGTCTCGCCGGATACGATGAGGGGGTTGTTTGAATTTCGAATGCGTTGAATGGTGCTATGTTCACTAAAATAAGGCCGCCAGTATCGCCGGTCAGTGCGGCCCTCCCCGGAGGTCTGGTTCATGACCAACTGATCAAAACCTGGGTAAGCAAGGTAATATAAGGCCGTTTGATCAGCCAGACTATGTTCGTGTATTTCAGATAAAATGGTTTTTAATGGTTTCATATCTCTAATCCAGCTGGGTCATATCCCCCACTCTGCGTGTCAATATACCCGCATTTCTGGGATAAATATACAAAAAATGTATAGAAATTCATAAAAAGCTATTGTATTATATCTTCAAGCGCTTGGAATACGATTTGCATTATAATATGGAGCAATGAAAATAAACACCATTGATAGAGATGGTAAAATCAAAAATACAAGAATCAAAGAAACCATTTGGTTCTTAGAAAACACAACTGGAGGTTCTTTTATGAAAGACATTGCAAAATTAGGAATTTTAATTGGTTTTCTCGCGTTCGTTTTGATCCCGATAAGCGATATCGCGAGTCAGGAAAAGAAAGAAGAAGAGGAAAAATTGGAGTTTGTGGGCGCAATGAGATGCAAAATGTGCCACAACCTAAAATCGACCGGCAAGTTTTATGACGATTGGGAAGAAGGCTCTCATGCTAAAGCGTTTGAGTTGTTGAGCGAAGAAGAGCAAAAGAATCCCGATTGTGTGAAGTGCCATACAACCGGTTATGGTGAACCAGGCGGTTTCAAGAGTATTGAGGATAAAGGTTCCAAGAAGATGGTGGGTGTCCAATGTGAAATGTGCCATGGTCCGGGTGAAAAGCATATTAAATCCCGCCGCGGCAAAAAAGTCATTCCACACGCCTGGGAAGTGGAAGAAGAAGTTTGTACAAAATGCCACCGAGAAGAAGGTAATCCAAACTGGGATCCGAAGAGATATAAGTTGGAGAATGGCGAAACCACAGGTTTTGACTTTGAGCAAGCTGTCAAAAAGGTCAATCACTCCAAAGTGAAGGAAGCCTTGAAAAAAGAAGAAGAGAAATAATCCGATTCTTTCTATTCAATATTCAAGATAAATGTGGGGAGTGTTCGTTTCAAGAAGGACACTTCCCATTTTTTATTACGCCTATTGAGTAACGAAAAATACTATGGAGGATGGTATAGAGAACAGCATTCAATGAATCTCTCTAACAATATCCTCATAAGTTACAACCTTGACCGATGCTCCCCCCACTCATAGTATTATAGGAGAGTGATAAAGAAAGAATAAAAATCATGCTATGGCTCTTGCTCCTTCCTTAGACACAGAATTATCTCGATTATTTGCGCACTACAAAAACGACATGCTTTCCATCCGGCATTTGCATGAATCGGATGAAAACCCGCGCGAAATCGTCCGTGAAATTACAGATGTGACGGATACGCTCATTATCTGTTTATTATTGGAATTTTTAAAAAAGAACCTGGATCAGGATGATTTGCCCAATCATATTCTCCTTTTAGCGCAAGGAGGGTATGGGCGCCGTGAATTACATCCTCAATCTGATATTGATCTTCTGTTCCTTCATTCTTCTCCACTGACCGATGAAGAGCAGAATGTCATCAAAGAATTTTACCGCACCCTTTATGATATGGGATTCAAAGTTGGCCACACTTGCCGCAGTGTGGAAGAAGCGATTGAACAGGCCAGTTGTGATACGCACAGCCAGACCGCCATGCTGGAAAGCCGTTTTTTGGCAGGTGATTGGCGTACATTTGAAAGTTTCAAGCATGACTTATGGAACAGCATCAAACGAAACCGAATGGAACTCATTCGCCAAAAAATTGCTGAACGTAAAGAACGTGTCGCCCGGTATGGCCACACCATCAATATATCCGAACCCAACATCAAGGAGAGTTTAGGTGGATTGCGGGATTATCATTTCGGGTTGTGGATTGGCTCACTACACCGCTGTTGTACGCTTAACCTGATCAACCTTAAACGAAGCCATTTTATTGATGATCAACTGATGAGCCGCGTTGAAGAAGCAATAACATTTTTATGGCGGCTGAGGAATGATCTTCATTTTATGACCGGTAAAGAACAAGACATTTTGTTAATGCCTCTTCAACATGAATTATCCCTTCGCCTGGGCTATCAAGACCGCCGGGGCCGTCTGGCAGAAGAAGCCATGATGCGTGAATACTATCAGCACGCGCTAAGCCTTTCAAACTTTGCAGAGCGCATGATAAAGAAATGCTCGCCGGTATCATTTTGGACGCGGCTAAAGTTAAAATCCAAAAAACCTCTTTCCGATGGTTTTTATTTGCGCAATGGGGAAATTCATATTCCACCGGATCTGCATTTTTTTGAACACTACCCCCAACGGTTATTAATGGCGTTTGTCCATGCCGCTGAACAAAAAGCCCGCTTAGCCGAAGAGACAGTCGCTGCCATCCACGATAACCATGATTTGATCGATCAAGCCTTTTTGCACGACAAGGATAATGCGGCTTTATTAAGAAAATTCTTTAACATCCCGCACGGCATTGATGTCGCCGTCCAGGAAATGCGGGAGACCGGTGTTTTAGAACAAATTGTCCCGGAATGGCGTGGAATCACCAACCTGATTCGTTATGATCTGGTTCATCGTTATACCGTTGATGAACATTCCTTTTTAAGCCTTTACCATTTGGAGCATTTATACGACGATACCTTGAATTTTTCTCAAGAGCGTTTTTTATTGTGGTGGAATAGCAAGGATAAAGATGTTTTGCGGCTGGCGATATTATGCCATGATATTGGTAAAGGCCGGCATGGTGACCACAGTATAATCGGCGCCGGTTTGGTGGATGATATATCACGGCGGATGAGGCTTACCGAACGCAAGCGCAAACAACTGGTTTTCCTTGTTAAAAATCATTTAATGATGAGCCGGACGGCACAACATAGGGACCTTGCGGATCCACAAGTGGTAGCCGATTTTTCCGATGCGTTTGACCGGGTTGAGGATTTGGACATGATGTACCTGTTAACATATGTTGATATGCGGTCAGTTTCCCCTGAATCGATGACCGAATGGAAAAACAATCTCCTCTGGCAGTTATATTTGGCATGCCGGGAGACTTTTATCAGTGAAACACCCACCTCAGAACAAACTCGGGAACATGAAATTTCCAGAAAAGAAAAACTGATAAATGAATTAACCTCGGAATTCAATCGCCAGTTGCTGCAAACGCACTTTGACCGCCTTCCTCCCAGTTATATGATGAATCAACCGGTGGAAACCATTCGCCGCCATTTAAAAGCCATTCAGGAATATGATGGATCGCGAATTATCGCCCATTTTTATCCACATATGGATTCGGCCTGCCTTGAAATAGTTCTGGTGACTCATGATCGAGTTGGGCTGTTCTCTCAAATCTGCACAGCGGTTATGCTGGAAAACTTTTCGATTGAAGAAGCACGTCTTAATACACGATCTGATGGATTGGTGGTCAACAACATATGCATCCGAAATGTATTAGAAGATTCACTGATCAATAAATCACGTGAGCAATTGCTTTTGGATCGACTCGAACGTGTCCTGAATACCGATGGCAAACTGCCCCGGGTTCCCAAGGTGCCGGGAACACCAATTCTTGGCAGGACCAGTTTTGAGAATAAAGTCCGGTTATTAAACGATATTTCTGCTAAATTTACAGTATTGGAGATACGATGTCCGGATCGTCGTGGTTTATTGCAAGATATCACGTCCACCCTGGCGGATAAGAAAATAAACATTTACTTTGCACGGATCATTACCGAAGGGAATCGTGCCACTGATGTGTTTTATATCGCGAATTACGAGGGGGAAAAAATCCAGGATGATTCAGCCGTTCAAGAGCTAACGAAAGACCTCAAATCGGTATTGGAAACCAGCGACAACTATGCAAAATCCTGATAAACCAGCAACAAAACTAATCCGAAGTATCAAAGAAAATCCATCCTTCCCTGAGATGTTCGAAGGATTACGATCCATCTTGCCTGATGGTTCATGGTGGATAACAGACACGGATTTTAATCGCTACTCCCTTCCATTCAACGCTCAACCCACGGCTCAATGCATCGCCAACCATGAAGATGCCATCGAGTTTCACTATTTAGCCCAATCGCAATCCCAAGAATCAACATTTGATAAAATTAACGCAAAACACATTATCGGACCAAACAGTGAAGGTTTTGTGCAAGGATTCACAGGGGTATCCCGCTATGACCTCTTTGGGGGAGGTATTGGCGTTACCCATATACCAGAGAACAAAAAGTTACTTCTTGAATCGGTATTAAAGATATTGGTAAGTTATTTATCCTTATTCATGGAAACCATGGAAGATCATGACGATCTTGAATTGGTTCAACGTATTTGGTCAGAAACCATTTCTGTCATCGATCTGGAAGAACTATTGCAAAGGATTATGGAGGAACTATGCTCCACCCTTGAATTGGATTCGGGTTTGATTTTGTTGATTAACGAAGACGGTGAATTTCACCCGGCCAAAGAAAAAGGATTGGGTCCGGCCTTATTAAAAAAGAGAAACGTGGATGTGTCACGTTATGATTACCTGGAGTATTCTCCCAATCCCAAAGCTACCGTCTATCAATTAAACAACAAGGATCCTTTAAGACTTTGGTTTTTCAAATCGTTGAATGAAGAGCAGATAAAAAATCCTGGCAAAGACGATCTCTGTATGGCGGTTCCGTTCTACCGCGGAACATATCTTATTGGCTTATTCCTTTTTCTGCCAACTTCGTTTCAGGAAATTTCCGATAAAAAGAAGTATATCATCAAGCTGCTTGCCACCGGTGGAGCGGTGGCGATTGACAATGCGTTGACCCTTGAGCGGATGAACCAACGCAGACGAGCCTTATCCACCATCCATGTGGTCCATCGGTTGATCTCTTCGAGTATAACCTTCAGGGATTTACTACCCAAAATTGGCCAATTAACCCGTCAACTCTTGAAAGTCAAGAAATGTGCTATTTTCTTGCTTCACTCAACCAAACAACAATTAATACCCGAAGTCACCTTGGGGCTTGAGAAAAATGAAATTGGACATAAACCACTCAACATTGGAGAAGGCCTGCCTGGCTGGGTGGCAAGTGAGTTCAATCCGGTCATTTATCATCCACGCAATCAAAGCAAACCACCCTGGAGAGACAGTGGTGAGCAATATCCATCCGAAGCCTATATGGCTGTAGCCTTGTTTGATGCCGATATAGAAGGTGTGATCATGGTTGCGGAGAAGGATGAAGACTTCACCCCCGGCGACCGGGAGATTTTATCCACCTTTGCCGAACAAGCCGTGATTGCGATGCGCAATACCCGTATCCATGAAGGCGAGCGAACCGTCACCGTCAAAGCGCTTCGCAGTATCGCCAATCTGATCGAAACCCATGATCCCACCCGTCCAGGCATCACAGCGACCACTTGCCATTGGACGCAACGGTTATGCTATCAGATGAATTTGAATGAAAAAGAGACTCGCCACACCACCTATGCCGCCTTGTTACACGATACCGGCATGTTGCGAGCATTTCAAACGGAAATTCCCAGTGACGAGCAGCGTTTAAAAGGCCCTCAACTCAGTTTGCGTTTCGTACAGAGTTTGGGTTTACATCATGAGGTGGGCAGGATTGTCTACCATGCCAATGAAGCCTGGAATGGAACCGGCTATCCTGACGGTTTGAAAGGCAGTGAGATTCCGCTCGGTTCACGAATCATTGCGGTGGCGTATACCTATGCCACGTTGTTTCACCGCTGCACGATACGCGGTACATCGGAACGGGTGGCCAATCAACGTACGATTCGTGTTTTAACCCGGCTGGCGGGCCGGGCTTTTGATCCGGATGTAGTCAACAGCCTGGAACAGATTATTCATAATCCACCCACGGACGATGAATATTTCATTTGAAGGGATGCGGGATTTGGCAGACATGAACATACGATGGGGGGAAGTTTAATCCCACAAATGTCCGCTGTTCTTCAAACTCTGTTAAAAATTCCTGCAACACCTGGCCGACCGCATCCACTCTTTTTCGATGGGCGGCGCTCGACATCAATTTTCGGAACACCCGCACCCAGGCATATTCAAAGAAACTCAATACGCCTTCCGGTTTGATTAAACGGGTATACACCGACAAGATATCACGAACAATGGCTGGCTCGAAATTGTTAAAGGGCAAGCCGGAAACGATATAGTCATACCGTTGTTCTTCTTCCAGCGCCTGGGCTGAGATAGGATGAATATGAATGCGATCCCGATGGCGCTGCCAGACGGTGTCCGTGGCGATCCGGTTGGTCAGACATTCCACAAAAGCAGGATTCACTTCACATAAATGTAAATGATCCTCATCTCCCATTTTTTTAACTAACACCTGAGTAAACGGCCCTGTTCCCGGCCCAACCTCCAAAATGGTTAATGGGGAATCACCGAATGGGATATGGCGAGTAATGGCATCCGCCAAAAATCGCGAGCTGGGGGCTATCGATCCTGTCTCTTTGGTATGCTTAAAAAGGCTTTGATAAAATGTTCGTAAGGTTCCATGCATTGTATGTTGATCCATATTTTGATTTGATCTGATAGCGGTTGGGAAAAAATATTCAGGCATATACCACATATCGGACAGGTTATAAACCTGCTCAAAACCTGCCCCTACGGCAACACAACACAAAATAGTGAATTTTTACTGGACCGCCACAGGAGAACAATTTAACACATATTATGGTAATATGGAAGATAGCTTTATCAACATGAAATGTGAATCCCCCTTTAACGAGATGATGCTTTCACCTCCCATGCCTCATCGTTTCAATTTATTTAACTAAAATTATTCACATTCATCTGGATTTTGACTGGTTTACCTTTTTAAATTGTTCATGTTTTAGTATGATAGTTATTAAATACAAATTGGTGTGGGAGATCAACATGAAAAAACACAAACCCACCGAACCTTCCGAATCAGGACCGTTCTTCCTGAATAGTTTAACCATGATTTATGTGATTGCATTTTTATCAGGGCTGCTTGTGTGGATTGCAGATGCGGTTCTGGATAGTATTTTCTTTTACGAAAGCACATTTTGGGAATTGCTTATCTTTCATATCCCCACGCATGAACTCTATATTCGATTGCTTATCCTGGGGTGTTTTGCCGTATTTGGCCATATTGCCGCTCAATTAATAAAACACCGAATCAATCTTAACAAACGTTTGGATCACTTGAATCGGATACTGGCTGCCATACGAAACGTAAACCAACTCATTACCCGTGAAAAAGACAGGGCACGCTTGTTAAGCGAAACATGTCGGATGCTTGTCGAAACTCGTGGATTTTTCAACGCCTGGATCGCTCTACTGGAGAAATCCTCCACCACAGTAACCTTTACCACAAATTGTGGTTTTGATGGTAAATTCGATTCCATGCGGAAACGCCTTGACCAAGGAAAATTCACTCATTGCATAAGCCAAACACTGGACCACGATAATTTGGTGGTGATTGAAGATCCACCGTCTGAATGCCCCGAATGCCCGCTGGCATGCGAATACGCCGGCCGGTCAGGATTCACTCGCCGTTTGGCTTTCGAAAACCAGGTTTATGGTACCCTTTCTGTATCTGTTCCTGATGCGTATGCATTTGATGCAGAAGAGCAAGACCTATTCAATGAATTAGTTGATGATGTCTCCTTTGCTTTGCATAGACTTGAAACGGAAGAACAACTTCAGCGTCTCAATCACATTGTCAACACCATTCCTCAACCCATGTCTTTTTTATCACGTGATTACCGATATGTGGCCGTCAATAATGCTTACACCGAGTTGTTCAAGACCCAATCATCTGGAATACTGGGCAAGGAAATTTCTGCGTTGTTTGGGCAGAAAGTCTTCACAAACGAAATTAAACCTCGATTTGACCAATGCCTGACCGGGGAATGTATTCATTATGAAGTTCAAGTTGATTTTCCGAGTAAATGCGGACGTTGGATGGCGATGAGCTACTTCCCCTACAGAAATGATAAAGGTGAAATTACCGGGATTATCTCACATGGTTTGGATATCACTGAGCGCAAACAAGCGGAAGAAAAATTGCATGAGAACGAAGAGAACCTGCGAATCACCCTTCATTCCATCGGTGATGCTGTAATCACTACGAATATTGAGGGACATATCATTCGCATGAATCCCGTAGCGGAAGCCCTCACCGGTTGGTCCATCAAGGAAGCAAATGGGAAACCGCTGAACGATATATTCAATATTGTTAATTCAATCACAAGGGAACTCTCAGAAAATCCCGTTCAGCGCGTGATTGAAACTGGAAAAATCATTGGACTTGCGAACCATACTCTTCTCATTTCCAAAGATGGTTCAGAGTATCAGATTGCCGATTCGGCAGCTCCCATCAAAACAGATGATGGATCCCTGGCAGGTGTAGTACTTGTTTTCCGCGATGTCACCGAAGCGTATCGAATACAGAAAACCCTTCAAGATAATGAAGAAAGACTGCGAAACATCATAGAACATAGTACCAATTTATTTTACGCTCACACTCCAGACCATACATTAACCTATATCAGCCCGCAAAGCCGTTATTTCTTCCAACGCGAACCTGAAGAAGCGATGATCAAATGGACTGAATTCGTAACGGACAATCCGGTCAACCAGAAAGGTTTCAGACTAACAGAAAGAGCTATTGAAACAGGTGAGAAACAACCTCCTTATGAACTTGAACTCAGAGGGAGAGAAGGCCGTATTATTTGGGTGCAAGTCAATGAAGCCCCCATAATAAAAGATGGAAAGGTTGCCGCTATTGTTGGTTCACTCACCGATATTACGTTGCGTAAGAAAGCGGAAAAAGAACTTCAGAATAGTGAACGGCAAAAAAACCTGATTCTTAATTCAAGCATGGAAATGATCGCATATTATGACACCGATTTACGAATAATCTGGTCAAACCGGGCCTCCGGTGAATCCGTAGGGAAATCACCCGAAGAACTGGTTGGGGAACACTGTTATCAAATTTGGCATCAAAGAGAGGAAATATGTCCTGACTGTCCTGTTCAGAAAGCCAAAGACACAAAATTACCCCAACAGGGCGAAGTTCAATCCCCCGATGGCCGAAGCTGGTCGTTGCGGGGTTATCCAGTCTTTAATGAAAATAATGATGTTATTGGACTGGTTGAATTTGGCCATGAAATCACTGAGCGAAAAAGGGCTGAAACCCAATTGCGTCAAGTTCAAAAACTGGAATCGGTGGGACGGCTGGCAGGGGGGATCGCTCATGATTTCAACAATATGCTGGGAGTCATTCTTGGCCATACCGAAATGATCCTTGAACAAATGGATTCCTCGCAACCATTCCACTCCGATCTTCAGGAAGTGGTCAAAGCGGCCGAACGATCAGCCGGTCTGACCCGCCAATTGCTGGCCTTTGCCCGTAAACAGACAGTGGCTCCCAAAATACTTAATCTTAATACTACCGTGGAAGGGATGCTTAAAATGTTAGGCCGGCTGATCGGTGAAGATATTGAGTTGGAATGGATGCCCGCTAAAAACCTATGGCCAGTCAAAATCGATCCGGGCCAAATTGATCAACTCCTGGTAAATTTGTGTATCAATGCCCGAGATTCCATTACAGGAATAGGAAAAATCACCATCGAAACTGAAAATTCGTCTTTTGATGAAATCTATTGTGTTAGACATGTTGGTTTCCTTCCCGGTGAATATGTTCAACTCTCCATTAGTGATAATGGATGTGGAATGGAGAAAGAAGTCATCGAACAGGTTTTCGATCCCTTTTTTACCACAAAAAATACCGGTGAAGGGACAGGATTAGGTTTAGCGACTGTTTATGGAATTGTTAAACAAAATGAAGGATTCATTAATGTCTATAGCGAACCGGGGCAGGGATCGACATTTAAAATTTACCTCCCGCGGCAAAGTGGTAAATCAGAACGCATAAGCCATGATCAGCCATTGGATTTAAAAAAGCATGGCAATGAAACAGTCTTACTGGTCGAAGATGAACCGCCGCTTTTGAAATTGGGCAAAAAAATGCTCGAGAAACTTGGTTATCGGGTCTTAACCGCTGGCACACCCGGTGAAGCCATCGAACTTGCGTCAAAACACGCTGATGAAATCCATCTTTTGATTACCGATGTGGTTATGCCAGAAATGAATGGGCGGGAACTGGCCAGACAGTTACTTTCGATGTATCCCAACCTCAAGCGTTTGTTTATGTCTGGCTATACAGCCAATGTCATTGCTCATCATGGTGTGTTGGATGCGGGGGTGAATTTCATTCAAAAACCGTTCTCGCTGCAATCCCTGGCAGAAAAACTGCGGGACGTGTTGGATAAAGAGTAAAAGGAGTATCAGTCCCGATAAAATGTGGTAAACATCCGTTGCCCGTTCACCGGTGAGTAAAATTCACGCGTTTCTGCTTCCGGCAGTTTTTCCTCGACATGAGGAATAAGGTTCTTCTTCGATTCATCCACTACTAACGCCACGGGACCACTTTCAATAGTTGGAGGAAACTGTTCCAAATCAAATCCTCGAACATTGGGGGCCACAAAATGAACCGTTCCGCTGTTGAATTTGAAATGCGATCCCGATAACACATAAAACGTGGTTTGAGGCCCTTTTTCTTTGGCATAATAGGCCAGCCGGGTTTGTGCATAATGGACATTGACCGGGCTGGTTTCATTTGCGAAATGAATGAAATAAGCATGCAGGTTGATCACCATGGCAATCAAAACCACCACGCTGGTAAACATAGCTGAGGAATAGCTGATCTCTCTTGATCGATTGCCTGAACTCAACACGGCAGAAATAAGTCCCGATACGACTAAAAAGTAAAGCGCGGTGGTTCCCGCAAGCCTGGGATAAAACGGCGTGTCAACTGTGAGGGCGCCCCCGGCGATCAAAATGGCCAGCAGCCAGCCAAAAGGCAAGCTCCAACGCACATCATAAAAACGGATCAACATCACAAAAAACGCCAGCATGAATAAAACGGAGGTGATGCGGTCCAAAAAAGGTTTCTGTCCCCCATATTGCATACTGGTATCAGAAAAAAGGATAGGAGCCAATAAGGCGCGTTTAACCTGTTCACGCCAGATTTTGGAATGATCTCCCCCGGCTTGATAGACACTGTTTAAATGGTTTTGCCCTTGTTCGTTCCAAGCAATGACACCTTGCGCACGTGCCGAAAACATCGCCGTATTGCCGGATTTAACATAATCATGCAAGAATAAAGGGGAAACCGTCAACAAGGCCACTACCAAGGTAATGCCCAATGATGCCAAACACCACTTCCATGAGATTTTACGTAAAATCAAAAACCAAACTTGTGAAACCACCCACAGGAGGGGAAGTATGTGATTCGCCTGGTATGACTGTAAAGCGATGCCGATTACTAAACCGGCCAAGACCAACAGCGCGATCGAACGCTTTCGATTGGCGAAAAAGCATAAAGCCAGAACGGTTATAGCAAAGAAAGATGCTTGAACGTAATTTACCCCACAGTGCATTAAATGGAGAAACCAATGGTTCGTTACCAATAGCAACCCCGCTGCAAAGGCCGACCATTTTCCCCACAACGAACGGGCAAGAAAATAGAATGGAATGATCGTTAATGTCCCGACCAATACGGTGCTTATACGGAGGCCAAAGACACTGTCACCAAACATATACAAGCCACACGCCGGGATAAAATAGAAAAACTGGGGAATCGCGTACCACGATGTGGAAAAAAAGGTCTCCACTTTTCCCGACAATAATGCCCGTGCATAAATACCCACCATTCCTTCATCACCATGCACGGTGATTGGCACGTCCGTCAGTCTATAGAGTCCCAATCCAAACGATAGAATAATCAATACAAATAATGGCGTGTGGGATTTTAACGTTGTGCGCTGCAAATACATCAAAATCGGCCGCCGCACCGACAAGATTATCAATCCCACAAAACCAATCCAAAATATCAACCCATACAACAACCGCCCTGAATGCCTGCCAGCCGGTAGCGAGCCTGTCCCGATAAGCCAAAGGCATACGAAAAGCAAAACCAGGGCAAGAGAACCGGCCAAAACATCCAAGTCATTTTTCCTCACCCGCTCTCCATCCAATGCTTGCACGTAATCAACCTGTTGGGGAAACGATAGCAACAGATAAGATAGAACACCCGCCAAACCATATACCAGCACACCAGGTATAATAATGTGGGATAGAATGAGTGACTGCGCCACACATCCAAGTAAAAATACAGCCGTCCATAAGATAAAGAACATGTGCATATCTCCCTACCGAAATGAATCTTAAAGAGACATCACTGGGGGTCAAGGAACACCAGACCTAATAATTTACTCAAAGGAATATTTTATAGTGCTTAAATTGGTTGACGTTGTTATCAATTTTCTGCTAAAATGTAAACTATGGCAGATAGGAGGAAAAAATGAATGTGGGGACCCGTATAAAGCAATTACGATTATCACAGGGATATTCACTTGATGAAATGGTTTGTGAAATTGATGGAATTGTTTCTAAACAGGCCCTTTCAAAATATGAAAGGGGAATCTGTCAGCCAAGCACGAAAGTACTGAACCACATTTCATTTAAGTTTGGTGTTAAAACCTCCTATTTTTTTGAATCATCTTCTTTGAAATTTCATTTCATTGGTTTTAGAAAAAAAACAAATTTAAGGATACGCCAACAAGAACAAATTCAATATCATATAAAACAGATATTGGAAGAACGTGTTCGACTTCAAAAACTTTGTGGAACAAACTCACCTCTTAGGTTTCCCATTCACAAATATTCGGCTTCGTCATTAACCGACATAGAAGAAGCTGCATTAAAGTTAAGAAAAGAATGGGATATGGGACTTGCTCCTATTGCCAGTGTTGTTGAAATGCTGGAAGATCATCATGTTCATGTTGTAGAATTGGATAGTTCCAAAGATTTTGATGGACAATCTGTAACCATTCACGAAGATAATAAATTGGTAGCAGTAGGAGTAATAACAAGGTTTTTGGACTCTGGAGAACATCAACGCTTAAATTTAATACACGAACTGGGACACTTGGTATTGAAAAGTGAAAACGATAATAAAATTAACGAAAAAAATGCCCAGCGATTTGCTGAAGCTTTTTTAGTACCAGGAAAAACGTTAAAACAATCGATTGGTAATAAAAGAAAATTCATCAATCTTGAAGAAATGATATTGCTGAAAAAGCGTTTTGGAATCAGTATGCAAGCATTAATCTATCGAATAAAGGATGTGGGCATCATTAACGAGTCTCATTTTCGTGAATGGATAAAAACTTTCCACAAAATGAATTGGCACGACAAAGAACCAAATACACTTGAACGTGAAATTCCTCAATGGCAAAAACGCGTCACATTTCAAGGCCTTGCTGAAGGTTGGCTTAGTGATGAGGAAGCGGAAAAAATGCTTGGTGAAAAAATCCTTTCCAAGAATGAAAACTCTACTTTGAAAAAACGAAAAGCATTTATGCGGATTCCTATTGA
The DNA here is from genome assembly GCA_964517495.1 of uncultured bacterium. GTDB lineage: Bacteria > Hinthialibacterota > Hinthialibacteria > Hinthialibacterales > Hinthialibacteraceae > CAZFER01. Next base: position 48,718 of record CAZFER010000012.1, read on the forward strand.
ACACCGACGGAAAATTTTGGAAGAGCAAGCACAAGGGCTCGCTACACATTATATAGAAGAGGATATCGGCAGCGGTGACATCATCGAATACTAGTCTATCACCTTCACGGGGAGAAGTATGGATGGTGGACTTGGAACCCACAATAGGGTCCACAAAAAACAGATAGTGTTGACCTTATCCGAGAAGACCGGGATAATCGATAAAAAAAGGACCATCAGCATGCGTGCTTTTCTTTCAATCAATTTGACCGATCCCATCCATCAAGCTATCACGAAATTGCAAAGCCAGTTGAACCATGAAGTCAAAAATATACGCTGGACGAAACCCCAAAATTGCCACTTAACCCTCAAATTCTTCGGTGATGTTGAAGAATCTTTTGTTGAGGAACTTTCACATCAACTGGCCCCCGTGGCGAATGAATCATATCCCTTCGAGATTGAACTGGGTGGGATTGGACAATTCCCCCCACGAGGCCCTTTGTCGGTTTTATGGGTGGGTGTTCTCACCAATACGGATCCATTAATGGAACTGGAAAAAGCCATTCGCACCAAATTGATTGAAAGCAAGGTAAAATTCGACAAAAAGCCCTTTTCCCCTCACTTAACCATTGGCCGGGGAAAACGCACTTATTCATTGTCACCAAAAACCTATAATCACTATAGGCAATTCTCTTTGGGAATCCTCCCTGTGGATTCATTTCACCTGATGGAAAGCCGCCTTGATCCCCAAGGCGCCATTTACAACGAACGGATACGCTTCCGTTTAGGGGAAAAGAACGTTTAAATACTAACCAATGTTCTTTGAATACTTATAACTATGAGGAATCTATGTTTAAACGATTAATTTTTGTATTCATTGCGGGGCTCATGGTCATACCTGCATTCTCTCAAACATCCGAATTCGTCAAAATCGCCCGCTTAAAATACCAAGGCGGTGATTGGTACAGCAACCGTACCTCGCTCCCCAACCTCATGCTGGAACTAAAACGGCGAATTGGTATCTACACCACAGATAACCTTAACACCCCGCCGGAAGAAGCCATCGTTACCCCCAGTGATGCGGATATCTTTAGTTATCCCCTGGTGTATATGAATGGACACGGAAAAGTCATATTTTCCGATGAGGATGTCAAACAATTGCGTGAATATCTATACCGGGGTGGAACCCTATGGGCGGATGATAATTTTGGCATGGATGAGTTTTTCCGCCCTGAAATTGCCAAAGTTTTACCCAACCATCCCCTGGTTGAAATTCCAAATGATCACCCCATTTATTCAATCTATTACAAGTTCGATAATGGGCTTCCTAAAATTCATGAACACCACGGTGGCCCGCCTCATTTATATGGAATCTATTTAGATGACCGGCTGGCGGTTATCTATACATTTAATACGGATATTGGTGATGGATTGGAAAGCGAAGGCGTTCATCCGGAAGATTCGGCAGAAATCCGCGAACAAGCCATGCGTATGGCCATAAACGTTGTATTGATGGTATTATCCGGTTAAGGACGACAATCAATTTCATTGTGATATAGTATTGAATTGTTAACCATCGTTTTCTCAATGCAAGTGGGGATATCGGAAGCATGGATTCGACAATCAGTTATGCCACAGCTGAAGAGCGGGAACGTTTGATTTTTCGTCTCTTGCTCGTCAACAAATGGTTTCTAATCCCTACTTCAGTTGCTTATGAATGGCTACTATCCACATCCCCTTATCGGGCTGGGGTATACAATCACACTCTCTATACCATTTTTTACACATCTATTTCGCTGATATTGATCATCCTGCTGTGGTTTGCCCATCGCCGCATCGCCAACACTCAGAATTCAAAGCCGTTAACTCGTTGGATTTTGCTCCTCAGTTTACTCTCCTTTGCCGTGGACATGTTCTATGTATTTTTCCTGATTATTGTCCCCTATACAGGCAATTCATTGTGGTTTCTATTTCTTCCCCCACTTTCCCTGGCTCTTTTGATCCCACGAGTGGAAAAATACGCCAATTGGGTGGTAGATGGCACAGCGGCGACGGTGTTGTTGATCTCTATCTACGGCTTATTGTTAACCTATGATTCCAAAACCGAACCTCCCCGCTATGTCCCCGCTGAATATCTCTTGTGCCTGGCTGGTTTGATGTTCATGTGGGTGGTCATTCGATTTGTTCGGAATTGGATCGATCAAATGAATGAAATTTCTGAAAAAGTAAACTCAATCAATTCATTGTGGAGTGAAGTTTTACATCGTTTTCCTACTGAATTTTTCCTGGTCGACGAACATGGAACCATCGAGGTTGCCTCCAAAGAGGCCCGAAAACTACTAACCCTCCCTGAAGACAATAACACCGAATGGCCAGAAACCTCTCAAGCCATTCGAAATGCGCTCCTTTTAAGGTTCCATGCAGAAACAAAAATCGAAGATACCATTACCATTCCCGATGATACCTATCCCCATCCGGTCAAGCTCTTTCCCACCTTTTTTATCCATAACGGCAAGCGTTATTGCATCACCTTGGCTCAGGAAGAAAATCCCGAATTGCCCCAAACCCACGGGATTCTTCGTTCTGATCGTTTAACCATCGCCGGACAAATCGCCGCTGGCCTGGCCCATGAATTAGGAAATCCCTTGGGTGTGATTCGCTCATGTGCGGGATATCTCAGGCAAAAATCCAGAGAAGACGATCCCCATCGGGAAGAGTACAATCTTATCGAAGAAGAGGTGAAACGCTGTCAAAACTTAATCGACCGCCTTCTTTCTCTGGCTTCCCCAAAACGGGATACTCCCGCGGTCCATGACCTCCGTGAACTGATGGAGCGAGCGGTTTCACTGGTCAAATACCAGGCAGGCGAACGCATAATCGAAAGCAATTTCCCGAATCAACCCGTATTTATTTTCGCCAATGAAGGCCAGTTATTAGCAGTATTTGTCAATCTGCTCTTGAATGCACTCCAAAGTATGGAACAATCCCCGCCGAAGGCTAAAGTCCACATATATATGCATACACGTGGTAAAGAAGCCTTAGTCGATATCTCAGACGAAGGCACTGGCATTCCAAAGGAAGAAATGGAGAAAATCTTCAACCCATTTTTTACAAAACGCGCAGAAGGAACCGGCTTGGGATTATCCATCGTCCATCAAATTATCACCGGGCTTGGAGGGCGCATCGAAGTGGCGAGTACCGTTGGGGCGGGCACAACCTTTACTGTAAGTATTCCACTATACGAAATGGAAGAGGAATAAATGGCACGGAGAAATCCATTCCAAACAGAACCAGCCATCATTCAACATCTGAACAACACGCTGTATACCATTTTATGCGTCCAGCTCGTAACAACTGCCACTTATTTCAATGCGTATTTTTCCAATCCCTTGGTTCATAAACTCCTCCTCGGCCAATTTTTGGCCTTAACCGCCTGGTTTTTCTATTTCCTCCGTTCCATCATTCAAAAACGATTCATCTTCGTTTGGAGCCCCTATTACATCCCTGCCTTTGGATTTGTGATTTGGTCATTCATTCGAGGTTACACTGCCCCAAATCCAGGGGCTTTGCAATACTTCTATGTCTTCTTCACCATTTTTTCTGCTTTCCCATTGTGGGTAACCTGCTTTCGGGAAAAGCAATTCCGCAATCTATTTATGTGGGCAGTCTTCGTGGCTGGTGGTTTTGTCTTGATCGGTGCTTTACGCCAGCTTTTCTGGGATGAACCAAAATTTTCATGGAGTTTCTTCCCCGCTTTAACCCTCACATCCGGCAGTTATGAGCGGCAAAAGTTGGGATCCTTCCTCGGTCACAATAATCCCAGCTCGGCCTATATCTGGATTTCAATGCTCTATGCCTTCTTGCTATGGTACCAATACCGCCGTCACACGAATTCATTCTTATTCGCTATCTACCTCGTCCTGGGTGGTATCATGGTATTCCTTGGTGGCAGCCGGGGGGTTGCCTTAATGATTCCTCCTGCTCTGATTCTAATCGGTTGGGGACTTCTACGCCGCTACAAAATCACCTTCATTAAATCCGAACACCCCTTTATCGAATGGCTTAAAAGGCGATGGCTGCCCCTCTCAGCTTCCTGTCTGTTAATTGTGGTGATTGCAACCGTCATTCTCTTCAAAGCCCCTATTGCCCAAAAAGGGATTGATAATGTCCTCTCCCGCTTCAAGCAATCAAAAGAAGACCTTTTATCCGGCACCTATCCCCGGGTTTGGCTTATGTCAGTTTTGATGGCAGAGGATAATCCCTTAACTGGTGTGGGCTTTTCATCCTGGCCTTATGCCTACCCTTTTTATCAGGAAGAATGGTTCACCGCTCATCCCAACACCAGTATCGGCCTGCCCCAGCTTCTACCCGAAGGCAATGGCCGATATACCGAACGGGGCCATAACGATTATCTCCAGGCATGGGCGGAACTGGGTATTCCTGGCCTGTTCTTCATCCTCTGGCTAATTTTCATTCATTTCAAAACTTTAAGAAAACTCCTCAAACATCCAACAGGCCACATTGCCGGCCTGGTTGCCTTTTCAGCTACGCTTGGCACCATGATCCGAGCCATTTTTGGTTTTCCATTCCATGAGGCGGCGGCCAGTTGCCTGTTTGTTGGAAATTTAGGCTTGGTTTCTTATTATATGTGCCAAAAGGAATGGGAATGGCAGCCAAAATGGCTGGATAAACCGTGGAAAGAAACACGCGGATGGGCGCTGGTGCTTGGAATTATACTCTTCATTGCTCTTTTTCATCCAGTAAGCCGTTATATTGTTGGCGACTACACCCAGCATCTAAACGCCCGCTATAAGCAAAATGCCCGCTTTCATCGGCAGCAGGGGAATATTGATGAAGCCCAAAAATACGAGCAATGGGCCTATGAAGCTTATCAAAAAGCCCTGCCCTACCTTTCCCACGATGGCGAAACGCTTTATAACCTCGGTATTGAAACCTATTATCGCGGCCTTAACGCCAATGATCCCAACCTGTTACATGAAGCCATCCAGTATTTTGAAGCCTCCAAGGAAAATTACTCATTCTATGATCAATATGCTTACATTGGAAAAGCCTATCAGGCGCTGTGGGAAATGGATAAAAATGAGGAATATTTGAATAAAGCCATCAACAACTTTAAACGGGCAGTCTCTATCTATCCCATTTATTACAATGGTTGGGCACAAATTGCCATCCTGTTGGGGAAGAGTGGACAGACACAGAAATGCATCGAATTCGTTTCCGATACGCTCCTGCGCTTTCCTGGTTTTGTTGAGAATGAATTGCTGAAATGGGCACAAAAATACCACCAACGCGGTGATCTGGTTACCGCAGGCATGATTTACGATTTGGCCGCCACAACCCGGCCACGAAGTCTTAAAGTATTTACCCATGTCATGAATTATTATCATTCGATCAATCGCTTGGATATGGCTGCCTATATGCTTAAAGGCCTGGCTGAATATCAGGAACCTCAGTATTTCATTCAGGAATTAACCAAAACCCTGCTCCGTCATTTACAAAATTACCAACTCAAAGACGCCCATAAACTGCTGGCCGATTTAGCAAATAATGAGAAACTGCAATCAAACGCCGAATTGTGGTACTATACAGGCCTTATGAGTTGGTTAACCGGACGGCCCAATGAATGCCTGTTTTGTTGGAGCATGGCACACCAACTCGGAGTGCCGCTCGAACAATTGAATCCTTCTTTCACCCTGGTGTGGGAATTTTCCCGATTTCCACTCCATCTTCCATAGAAAGAGAATGAGGAGGAAATAGCTTCACGAAAAGGTCTCTTGGGTTTAAACTAAGCGACTATAATCACGTTCTAATATTCTGTAAGCAAAGTCAATGATTTTGCGATAAAATAAATAGGATGACTAAACGTGACAAAAAAACCCCCTGGAGTTAAACATATGAAACGCTTTACCCTATTTTTTTTGTTGATTGCATTTGCTTGTTCTTCCATCCCCCTTCAATCAATGGCGGGACCCGGATTCGACTACAGCCTGGGCCAACGCAATTTCTTCGAAGTCACTCGAATTATTAAAGAACGATATGATGCTGAAGTCCCTTTAACGGATATTCTGCACACGGCATGGTCGGCGATGGAAAAAATTTTACCCGCCACCCTCGCTGAAGTTGCAAGTGAAGTAACCCCAGCCACTTACGACCAGTTGGCCAGCAAAAATGAAGTTCAAAAATTCTACGTCAACAAAATTGAAACCACGCTTGAGCATTCCATCAAAAAACGCCCTGACGATGCCACCCCCACTGTCTTGGATTTGTGGAATGCTGCCACCAATGGATTGGTGATGGGGCTGAAAGATCCCTTCAGCCAGTTTCTGCCTCCCGCACAAGCCAAAGAATTGCAGCGCGTCCTTTCTGGCCAGCCAGATGAATCCAAACAGTTTTTTGGTGTGGGCATTAGCGTTGAATGGGACACCCGCAGTGATGAAGGTGTTTATGTCATCTCCCCCCTACCCGGCACCCCGGCTGAACGAAACAATATTCAAGCGGGTGATGTTATCATTGGTGTAAATGGGGAATCTTTTAAAGACTGGGAAGGGACCTATCAGGATAAACTTGAACGGGCCGTGGAAAAAATCAAAGGTGAAAAAGACACCGAAGTGGTATTGCAAATAAGGAAACCTGACTCGCCTGAACCCATCGATGTCACCCTGACCCGTGAACCGATCAACCCTGAATTGCATTTATCCAAAGAGATGCTGGATGATGAGGTGGGCCATTTAAGGCTCTATAGTTTTTACGCCAACGCCGATAAAGAAGTACGTGATGCGCTTCGTTACCTGAAAATGGAAGGCATGAAAAAACTGATTTTCGATCTTCGCTACAACCCCGGTGGATACCTGGATCAGGCCGTAAAAGTGGCGAATCTCTTTTTGGATGAAGGTGATTTGATCACGTATACATCCGGCCGAAAATCCAAACCCGCCCATTTTTATGCAGGGCCAACCCCCGATGATGGATTCGAGCAAATCCCAATGGTTATTCTGTTAAATCAATTCTCGGCCAGTGCATCTGAGGTGGTTACGGGTGCAATAAAGGACAATAAACGAGCCACTATCGTCGGTAAAAACAGTTTTGGAAAAGGTTCCGTGCAAGAAGTGTTCCCCCTCAACGCCAAGGCCGCCCTCCGCTTAACGGTGGCCAAATATTACACACCTGACGGCATCTGTATTCATGAAAAAGGTATCAAGCCCGATATCGAAGTGGATCCCTTGAATAAAGATGAGTGGGAAGAAATACGAGATAAAGACTACACCGATGTTCCCCGCACCGAGCGCCTGTTCGAAGGTGATCCCCAACTCAAAGTGGCCTTTCAAGTCCTTAAAGGAGAAATCGCTATTAATACTGAATAATTGAAAGGACATGAATGACTGGTAGATTACGCTATCAGGGTTGATACAAAACTGGGTTGACACATCGGTTCGCCCCTAGTGTCATTAAGTTAGGATTTCCCCCCTAAATCCCCGTCAACGGGGGGACTTGGAGAGAATAAACGGCTTAAGTTAATGACATTGGGTCTGCCCTTGCGTTGATTTTATGTTCTCCTCGATGGATCAAACGTGATCCATTAAATTCCTTGGATGAATCACATTTTTCAATCCATCCATGCAAACACTTCTAATTTAGCATCTAGTAAACTCAATGGGTTGAACAATTCAACTCATCCTACTTGCTAATTCCATGAGTTTTTCGCAAATTATTTATCAAACCGTGATTTTCTTAATTTTTGAATATCGTATGGTGTAAATGTTCCACCAATTGGCAATTCCAACTCTTCCAGGGAAGAAGGATCAAAATTTCTTTCAAAATCTCCCTGGGTTGAGGTTATCACCATCTGCCAACGTTTTGGTTGAAATTTTAAATCGGGTAATGATTTCTCCCTGAGATGAATATGAAATAAAAATGGATTTATTTGTGATGGAACTTGAATGGATAAGTAATGCATGGCTGGTAATTGAAAATCAACATCATCAAAGGAAAGCGTGGAAGGTTCCATAAGATAAATTTCGTGTTCCAAAGGTCCGTTCATTGGAAGACGGATGTAACCCAGCCCATATTTATCATGATAATAAAGGCATATGGATTCTTCTTTGCTCCCACTTGCCATAAAGTTTATCCTTCCTTCATGGTTTGTTCGGTATCCAATTTGTTTCATTCGATCAATCCAATTAGGCAATTCAACCGTTTTCGTGAGAAAAGCCTTCCGAAGCGGTGGAACTGAAACATTTTGAATCGGTTGACGGCGTTGATCAAAAAATTGCAAATTATATTCTCTAGGTTCTGTCATGACGATCTGTAGGTTACTAATATCTTCAATGGTATGTGTCATGAGGTACTGTGGACGGAATTTAAGGCCTCCGGTATGTTGCTCATTTAATATTGAGCCATAAATTTTTGTCTCCCCTTTGGGCACAACCTCAATTTCTTCCCAGCCTTCAGAATCTTTAATCAACGTATCAATATAAGGACGTAGATTTCCGGAATCTTCATGTTCGAATTTTATGTAATAGTTACGGCAAGGCTTTTCTTCTACATCGAGGACAAGAAAACGAAAACGGGTTAATCCTTCAAAACGTATTTCTTTTCCTAAATCTGCCTGTATATCAATGGGTTGCCTCCCACCATCATCCGGCATAATGGTTCCACTTGAAGAACGAATCATTAAATCCGCATTTAATTCCAGATTTTTTCTATAGGGTATCATCAGGTTTCCATTCTCATCAGACGTTCCAAAACTTGCATGAGAACCTTGTTGTAACTGAACAGACATATTACGAATAGGACGTCCCTTAAAATCGGCAATACGGCAAGTGAAATAGTTCATATCCTGAATAGTTGTTGTGAAACGGACAATTGTGGTTTTGTTGGCTTCGACCTGAAAAGAATCGCTCGTTAATTGTGTTCCCACATTAGGAGCCGTTAGCCTGATACGATAAACACCCACAGGAACACGGGGAACGATAAATTTATCTTTAACAACTTTATCGCTTGCGATCAATTGTATTTTGCCATTGTTCTTTACGTTATCTTTGACGGGATCAACAATCACTGAATAATGATCATAATAAGTTGTATCAATTTCACCCTGTATGCGTCCTGTTGCGGGGAATTTCAATCTCACTTCATACCAATCATCCTGTTTAGGAACCGTAATGGATAATTGTTGAGGGGGGTATCCTATTTTTTCCATTTCAGATCGCTCCGTTCGTTGCAAAGCGATAAGGGCGCATTTATACCTTCCCGGAATCATATTAACGGAAATGGAATTATTATTCACAGCGTTTTGAAAATCTCCATGAAAATATTTGTATTTTTCAGGCAAACCCATACTTAATGCTGAATCCATTTGCCCATTTATTTGTTTGGGTTGCATCGAAAAAGAGAGTTCACTGGAAGACCAATTGTTGTCCAAAATCAATCGCACGGGTGTCAATTGAATATGGCAGAGACGAATCGCATGATAATATGTCTCCGGCTTAAAAATGGTCTTTTCGTTACGGCATTCAAGGAGCTGATAAGAATCAAGAGGAACGAATAATTCACCTGGTTTTGTTACAAATTCATAATTTTCGAAAGGTAATCCCGTAAAACGAAACGAATTTTCCCCATCATGCATTTCGCTGGTGAATAATTCATTTGTTCTTAAAGAACGCAGTTGGGGGGGGGCCAACGGTTCATAGCCTTCTTTTGATTGATTGGCTCGAAATTCAATATCGAGAGTGATGCCTGTGGAATATTTAAATGTTATTTCAGAAGGGATATTGTTATTTTCAATCTGATTTTCTTGATTGGGCGGGTAAAAAGCTCCATATGATGCTGAAGCAATTGAATTCAAGGAACCTATATGAATGGATGTTTTATAAATTTTTTCATCAGAAGTTGTAGATAAAATAATCTTACTTTCTAGCGGTAAAGGTAACACAGAATCACTAAAAGGTGGATATTTATATGAATGTCTCCATTTCTGAATTAATTTTATATTTTCTTCTTCAGGTAATTCAGTAAAACGATATTGGATATTAGCTAGAGGTGGACATTCTAAAAATATTTCTTTGTTACCCAAAGTTGAAATGTCAAAGATTGAATAAATTAATGCTGGTTCATTCTTAAAAAAAACTTTAAGAAAATAGCCTTTTTGCATATCATCAAATTTCAGTCTCCAACTCCTACTTGGGGGATTCAGTAAACGTTTTTCCTGTTTATCTATCTGATAGGCCGTTGCCAAAGGGGCTTTATAGTTCTTTCTTGTTAATTGAATGAACCGAATATTGCCACTTATATCAACAAAATTATTCTCATCTATACTTCCTCGTGTCAATCTGTCCATTTCATTTGGAGTTTTTTCCAATTCATCTAGCTCATATCCATTAGGAATTCCTGCCAAATAAATCAGTGAAATTGTAAGCAAAACCACAAAAAGAGCGATTCCAAAATTGAAGATATTTCTCATTATAACACTCACTCCCCTAGAATGAATTCTTTATATTTAGTAAAGTAAATTTTACATAACATGTGTTCCTTTGTTCGAACAAAAAAACGAGCTAAATAAGCTGGAGATTTACCGTCTTGTTTTCCTTCAGAATAAGGCGCTCAACTATAATTTACTAGTTTATCTTACCAGTTTTTTTGTAATCATAATACAATTCGAATAGTGTTTTATAATCAAATATGTTATCATATCGTTTCTCATTTTAGAATTGAAAGTTTTTACGAAAATTAAAAGAACAACCATAAACTGAGTCATATTCGTTTAACTCAAATCTCAATTTGATGTTCATGCAGGTTATTCTTGAAGTTTTACCCAAATTTCCTCATTATACCAATACTCAGCACCATTATGTATATAAAATACATCTGTTTCGCAGTCTCCTCCTATAGTCAAAATGTACTGAAGTAATGTTTGCACCTCTATATTTTTGTCAATAAATTCACCCCATTTCTCATTAATGCTTGATGTCCAATAAGGTGTACCTACTAACATAAATTTAATATCTTCTCCTTCAGATGCAGCACTAAGAAATTGGTTATTCAATACTCCAGAGCTTGCAGTACGATCATTTTTAGCATCTTGAATGTCAACAACCAAATCTAATGAATACCAACCCTCGCTCAAAAAGGTCGCTCCCATAGTTATCAATACAACCTGTGTCCCAACTCCTGGAATTACAAATAAAACAGCTTCCGCTTCTATACTCAATATCACATATAAAGCATAAGTTCCTAAATCTTGTCTAGCCCTTATCAATTCTGTTGTTTTTGAATTAAAATTCACCATTTCTTGTCCATAGGAATTATATGCAGATACGAGTTCATCATACTCCATGCCACGATTTTTAAAAATAGGAGGTGGAGAAATTACTTCACTTCTCCATGCTGCAAAACCACCAGGATAATTAACCTGTAACTCGGTCTCAATCATCCCTATAAATTGCTGGAGTAAAGTATTTGCTTCTGCAACCAGATCATTTACTGAAGTTATACTTGCTTGTTCAAAGAATTCCTTCTGCAAATAACTGTCTGCTTTTATTTCGCAACTACCAGCCTCCTGAATAATTCCAGCAACTTGATCTTCATCAAAATTGTACATTTGTGTCGTCATAATAGTACTAGCATATGCAATTAACACAGAAATCACAATAAAGAAAAGAAAAACAAAAAAAGATTTTAAATTATGATCCTTTCTGATACTTTTCATGATTTATTTTCCTTTCTGATCTATCTATTAACGTCTTTTTGTTGAAAAATATTTTTAAACAATGAACAAGCATCCGCACCACCTGTTCAAAACAAACCGGTGGTTTTACAAATTCTAAGGCAGGCTTCCAGGCAAGTAATAAAATATAAAATTAAAAGAATTCCCAATGATCCTGATCCCCGTGTGAATTCCCACACCGTTCACGATTGAGTAATCGGATCACTGTCACATTATTTAAAAGATTATTGTAATATACGAAGCATGTCAAGCGAAATTTTTTTTAAATAAAGTTACGATCTTATAATACATTTTGCAATCAAGTAACTCGTATTTCTTTATTTACGGATTTTCAATCCATTCATTTCTTTATAGCAAAAAATTTTCGCATCTCTTGAATTCACCGATCTCCTCCATGCATCTTCCATTTCAGCACATCATGCAGGAACAAGTAACCATAAGCACCCTAAGTGCAATGAAAGCAAATAGATAGAGCGATTTCACCCTATTTTGGGTATGATACGTCACCTTTCATTCTAAATTGCTGAAAATCATTTATAATCCAGAAGTTGTATCTTTTTAAATTTGGTTTATATTAATATTGATATGAGGTGAGATTATCATGGTATTTAAAGCGGATTTAGGGTTATATATACGTAGACGATGAACAGGCTCAGCGTATATCATAAAAGTCTATCCAATCATGGACGAACTGGATAATGTGGGATGAACTTTGGCTCCATAAACGAAGAGCGAATCCGGAAGATACGAAGCATTTTGGAAACAAAATTCGCTACACCCATGTCTGCAGACGAAGTCAAAAAACTTCTTCCCGGTATGCTAGTGAGGAGAACGGGTGTGATTAACCTGACCAAACTCAATGATACCCCCTTTGTGCTCAACGCCGAACTCATTGAGACGGTGGAAGCCACCCCGGATACGGTTATCACCCTGGTGAATGGGCGGAAATACATCGCCAAAGAACCGGTGGACGAAGTGCGCCGCCGGTGTGTGGATTACAAACGGGAAATTCACAGTAACACTACGTGACGGAGATTATACGCTGTGGGAGGTTAACGCGTGGATTCTTCAACAGTTGTCGGTCTGGTTTTGGCAGTCGGTCTGGTGCTTTCTGCAATCCTCATGGGAGGAAGCCTCACGGTATTTATTGATATTCCCTCCATGATTCTCGTCGTTGGGGGTACCTTTGCGGTCACCCTGGTTAATTTTCCCCTTAAAACCATGACCCAATTCTTTTCCGTCATTAAAAATGCCTTCTTCTATAAGGAACTCTCCCCCCTAGATACGGTCAGTACGCTGGTCAGTTTTGCCGAACGCGCTCGCCGCGAAGGGATTCTCGCCCTGGAAGGTTCAATGGATGAAATCGAGGATGATTTTATTCGAACCGGCCTCCGGCTCGCGGTTGATGGTGTGGAACCGGAATTGATCAAGGATATTCTGCAGACGGAATTGGCTTTCATCGAGGATCGCCATCGCAATGGGCAAGGGATTCTAACCTACATGGGCTCGGCATCCCCCGCCCTTGGAATGATTGGAACTCTGGTGGGATTGGTTAAAATGCTTCAGAGTCTGAATGATCCAAGCGCCATTGGACCTGCGATGGCCATTGCGCTCTTAACTACACTGTATGGAGCACTGATGGCCAATTTGGCATGGATTCCACTTGCTGGTAAGCTTAAATCAAGAACACAAGATGAAATCTTGTTAAAAGAGGTTGCCATCGAAGGTGTTATGTCAATCCAATCGGGTGATAACCCACGCATTCTTGAACAAAAGCTTCTCGCCTTCCTGGCCCCAAATATTCGTCCGCCACGTGAAGATTAAAAAGAATGCTGGAAGCATGAGAGGATAACAAACCATGCCTCGCAAAGAAGAGAAAAAAGCTGGAGCACCGGAATGGATGTGCACCTTTTCGGATATGATGTCTTTGCTGCTTTGTTTCTTCGTGCTTCTCTTTTCACTCTCAACAATTGAGAAGAAGAAACTAATTCAAGCAGAAGGCTCTCTCCGAAAAGCGTTTGGAGGTCTTCCTGCACCTTATATCACAGAGACCATTCCTGATAAAAAGGAAAAGCCGGAAATATCCAAGCCATCTCAACCCCGGCGCGAAAAGTCCTTTGCAAAAGATGAATTGCGTCAAGAAGAAGAACGCAAGGTTAAATCCCGCAATCTGCAGGAAGTGATTGAGGTGACGGGAACAGAGCAAGGGATTACATTCCGCTTGTCAGGTGATTTAACCTTTGAACAAGGCAGTGCGGAATTGACCTCCATGGGGATTTTGGCTTTGCTTTATATTATTGATGAATTGAATCAATTCCCAAAAAATCCAATCAGAATCAGTGGACATTCCGATGCAACCAAAAACGAGGATGAACCCTATAGAAATTGGACCCTTTCCGCAAAACGGGCTTATAATGTGATGAAGTTTATGACTGATGTGGGCAACAAATGGGGACAAGTTGCCTCCCAACGCATTACCTATGAATCATTTGGTGAATATAAACCCATCGCCAGCAACGAAACAGAAATTGGCCGTAAATTAAACCGACGCGTTGATATAACCCTTACTCAGACCGATGCAGGCGATGGTACTTTTTATACCGATCAATGGTTAAAGAATCCCAGAACACCCATTATTGATCCAAGTTTCTTTACCCAACAACAAGGAGTGAATAATGCCGGGTAAAAAAAAGGAAGAAGAAGGTGGAGGTGGCGCCCCAGAGTGGATGTGTACATTTTCGGATATGATGTCACTTCTTCTCTGTTTCTTTGTTCTGCTTTTTTCGCTGTCCACCATCGAAAAAGTAAAATTCGTTCAAGCGATCGGCTCGATCCAGGGGGCATTGGGGCGTATTCCGAATATGTTCAATACTTCCTATACCAAGCCCCTGTCCATCCAGCCTCAAAAAGTCAAACCCGTTCAGCGAAATCGAACCATCGAACGGGCCAAGGAAGCGATCGCCAAAAAAGCCCGATCCAAACTGGTTGCCGATGAGCGGTCCAAAGAGATCATTGTGGAGGGTGTTCGAGAAGGCATTCGTTTTTCTGTGGCCGGCCGGTTATTGTTCGAGCCAGGGGTGGCCATTATCAAGCAGGATGCCAAGGATATTTTGATGAACATTGCAGAAATATTGAACGATTTTCCAACCCTCCATGTTCGTGTGGAAGGGCATACCAACGATATCCCCTTTAATTCTCCCTATATGGATAACTGGCGTTTGGCGGAGGCTCGTGCGTTTAATACCATGCTGTTTTTGAAAAACTATGGGAATGTGGATAAGGAATTGGAGAAAGGCGAATCCCGGTTAAGTTACATGTCATGCGGTCCCTACCGCCCCCGTTACCCTAACGATAGTGTTGAAAATCGAGCCTTGAACCGGCGAGTTGAAATTGTATTACTACAGGGTGGACAATCCGAAGTGATTACAGGCGTACTTGAAGGCAGTGAAGAGCAAAAAGAGATGGTGGATATAAACGAATTGGTACCTAACACTCAGGGATCAAATTAGGCTGTTTTGTAATAAAGGGTAGAGGCTTACTTGGATAACGTTATCTTTCAAAACAATTTAAGTGCGCTGCAATCCCGCTCACCTGACGCGGCGAAATGTATTTCCGGATGCTCATTGGATGGTTTTCAAGTCGAAGCATTCAAAACAAAATCCAATGCCGTATCGGCGCGGGTGGTGCCTGAAGGCTCTGATAAATCCATCTTATTGCATAGTGCATATGATCCCATTCGGGAAGCCATGCGCTGGGTGGAGAATGTTCCCATTACAGAAGCGACGAATGCCATTGTATTGGGAACAGGATTAGGCTACCACCTATTGGCATTAATCAAGCGGCATCAAAAGAACTTACGTTATGTGGTTGTGATTGAGCGGGATCCGCGTATTTTCAGGCTGGCGATGATGACGCTGGATTTGCGGTCTGTTATTTCACATCCTGGCACCGTTTGGTTGATTAATGAATCCCCAGAAAATGTTCCCGAAACACTCGCCGATGCCCGGGCAGATATGATTCTGCATAACTGCAATATTATGCCCCATGATCCATCCATGCGATGTTATGGAGCATACTATAACCAGGTTCGCGAACATTTTCTCAAAGCGCTTACACGTGATGAAGTTAATCTTCGCACCAGTTTTGAAAGCCAGGGCCGCAACCAATTCAACATTTATATGAACATTCCCGCCATTTTTCATGGCCATGCGTTGAAGGATTGCGAAGGGATGTTAAATGGGTATCCTGGGGTGGTTGTGGCAGCAGGCCCATCATTGGATAAAAACATTGATTGCTTGTCCGGGCTTGATGATCGTGCAGGATTATTCATTGTCGATACAGCTCAGATTTCGTTTAGGCGAAGGGGAATTCAACCGGGTGTTATTGTCACGGCTGATCCCACGCCACTTAATTTCAGCCACTTTGAAGCGATTGATAATCTTGGCGATGCGTTTCTGGCTTTTCATCCTGAAGCCAATCGACAGATCACTCAAAAGTATCTTCGCCACCCCTATCTGCTTCCCCTTTTTGACAAGGATTCAGCCTTGCTGGATTACCTCTTTGATGTGCAGAATATATATGGGCAAATCCCGCGTGCTATGAATGTTGGGCATATTGCCTTTAATCTTGCCCGTCATATGGGGTGTTCGCCAATCATTCTGGTTGGCTTTGATTATGCCTTTCCAAGAGGGGGGGGCGCCACCCACGCGATGGATGCCGCTCTGTCCCGCCGGGTAGAAAAAATGCTTGAGGATGGAACAGTCGTTATCGGCGGAAAAGAGGGGAAAACCATTGAAGAATCAGGCACCATGGCTTTAGTTCCAGGGTATTATGGCGATCAGGTGCCAACCACGGTTCCCTTTCAGCAATATATTCAAGCGATTGAAAAAACCATTGCTGAATGTGACATCGATATCATTGACGCCACAGAAGGAGGAGCCTATTTTCAAGGCTCCATTCGTATGCCCCTAAAAGAGGCATTACAAAAAAGCCTCGATAAGAGAGGTGTTGGTGAATTATTCAATGCCTATCGGCGCCAATCCCGTACAGGGGATTTTGACTCGGTTATAAAAAAGTTGAATGAGGGACTCGAGGTGCTAAAAAATGGCCGTGATTCATGTGCCCAAATGAAACGTATGTTAAATGAATGGGGAGAGTTAATTGACAAGGGTGATATATCCTCCTCAGAAGCCAAGGAGCGCTGGAACGCATTTGATAAAGTATGGTTGGATATGGTAGGTGATCCCCGTTTTGAAGGCTTTATGGGGACAACCGTTCAGCCGCTTTATTTCCGCCGCCAAAAGTCTATCCGTCCCCAGGATGATTCCCCCCGGGCGTTTCTCGCCTGCATGAAAACGAAATATGATGGCATTATCACCGATATGGATTCGCTTCTTGAAAACTTCCTGCACTGCATTGAACTATCCATCATGTCCCTAAAAGCCGTGGAAGGAAAATCTTTATAATCTTTGTTTAAGGTATTGTTTGAAATTGGTATAACATCAGATTCAAACCTGTATTGAAATAGGCTCTTGTTTGTGTAAACGGTTTGTAACCGTAAGATCAATATGAACCTGCTTATCGAACTTGTTGAGTATGCTAATCAAGCGGTCAATGCTAAAACGTTTAAGGTCCGGTTTTCGAATCCGAACAAAATCGCTCTGATCCAAGATATTGTTCTTTTAGTAGTTCTCCTCATATGAATATGATGGTATATTTACCATCATTTGTCAATCTTATTTTTGCTATAGGGAATCTTCGCTTTCCATCTTCATAAATTTTTAAAATTCGTAATAATATAAGGTGTATGGATTTTCATTTCAACAATGGAGTTTGACTTCATGCATCTAACTGACGGCGTGGTTTCCATGCCCACGATTGTTGGCGGATTCACATTGGCTGCCGCGGCCTGCGCCTGGTCTGCGTACAAGATAAAGGATGAGGAAATTCCCCGAATTGCGGTATTTACCGCCGCTTTTTTTGTGGCGTCTTCCATCCATTTCAAGGTAGGAGTATCCAGTGTTCATCTAATTTTCAATGGTTTGATGGGAGTGGTTTTGGGGCGGCGTGCTTTTTTGGCGATTGTGGCCGGGCTTTTTTTGCAAACCGCTCTATCGGTTCATGTTGGATTTTCGGTGTTGGGGGTTAATGCCTGTATTTTTGGGATTCCCGCGATGTTGGTTTGGCCGATTTATGGGTGGTTGCAGGCCAAGGCAAATGACAAGTGGCATTTTGCCATTGGTGCATTAGGCGGAGCGTTGGGAGTATTATTGGCTGCCACGTTGTTTATGATGGTTCTGTGGGAACAAGGTGATACATTTCATACCTGGGCGCAGTTCATTTTCGTTTTGCATTTACCGCTTATGATCTTGGAAGGAATTGTGACAGGCTTTACGGTTCAATTCCTGGAGCGTGTGCAACCCGTGTTAATAAAAGGGGAAAGTGCATGAAACCGATTGCTTTGAGTAGCCTCTTGCTTATGCTTGCATGTTCAATTTCTAATGCTCATCGGCTTGATTTGGCTTATTATATTGAGGAAGACCATCTGGTGATTGAAGCCTGGATGGGAGGGAATGATCCGGTTGTGGAAGGGGAAGTAACCCTTATGGATGATACCGGCAACATCCTGGCCTCAGGTGTAACGGATGAAAATGGGCGCTACCGTTGGCCCATTGAATTGATACAAAATCTAACCGTTCAGGTTTATGCCGAGCGAGGTCATCAAAAAGCGATCGAACTAAGCGCTGATGAATTAAAGGAATTAGCAAAACAAGTTTCTGCATCCTCATTGCCTGTCAATCAAGAGGTTGAATCAGGGACAGATGTTGTATCGAATAAAACGCATGAGTCTCAAAATACTCAACCCACTCGTTCCCATGTGCGTTCAACACAGGACCAGTTTGGAATGCCGGAACGCACGATTCTTGGGTTAACTTTTATCCTGGCAGCCAGTGCGGCATGGATGAGTTATCGTAATAACCAAAAACTATCTGCGATTGAAGATGCTATACATAAAATGCGGGATAAAAACTGATATTACCCGCAAATAAAAGGATCCAATGTTTCGATGAAAGCTGAACAGGAACTGCTGGCCCGGGGTGATTCGATCCTGCATCGATGGGATGCGCGTTGGAAACTGGTGGTATTGAGTGTGTTTATTTTGATTACAGCCATTGTGCACCAGGCTGGCACGGCGTTGTTGTGTTTGATTTTAAGCCTTGTTCTTCTTTTATTTGGGCAACTGCCTTTGAATGTCGTTTTAAAACGACTGGCTGTTATTCATCTTTTTTTAATCCCTTGTTTCGTCTTTTTTCCCCTAATGGTATCGGGAGAAACGTGGCAGCAGACCCGGGTGCATTTTAGCCGGGAAGGGTTTATGTTGGCGGTTTTACTTTATTTGCGGGCGGTGGCGATTGTATCCGCAACCTTGGCGCTTATATATACAACACCCATGAATCATCTATTGCGGGCAGGGGAACATTTGAAAATTCCCCGGTTTTTCATACAAATCACCTTATTGACATACCGCTATATCTTCACGCTCGCGGATGATTTGGCTGGAATGCGCAGGGCCGTGATAACTCGAGGTTTTCGTAATCGCACAGCCATGCGGTCATACAAGATACTGGCCAACATGGTGGGATTGACGCTTATACGCAGCCTTGAGCGCACGGAGCGTGTTTATCAGGCCATGGTGTGCCGTGGATATCGCGGGTATATGTGTTCTCTGCAAACCTTTTCAACTCGATGGCCGGACGTGATAATATCGATCGTATTGATTTCTCTGAGTGTAATGCTCTTATGTATAGATCGAGTCATGTATTAAAACCAAAGGAATTAACCCTTGAGTTGTTTGATCGAAGTTGAAGGATTGACATTTCAATATCCCACCGGTCCTCCGGTATTAAAGGAGGTTAGTGTTCATATCAAGCATGGCGAACGTGTGGGATTGGTTGGCCCTAACGGGGCAGGCAAAACCACCCTATTTGTGATTTTATCCGGTGTAGTGGATAAATTTACAGGCTCGGTAACAGTAGCCGGTTGTGATTTAACCTCTCCGGAAGGGCGTAAGCAGGTGCATACCAAACTGGGGATTGTATTTCAAAACACCGATGATCAGCTGTTTAACTCCAGTGTTTTTGAAGATATTGCGTTTGGCCCCATGAATTTGAACTTTGATAACGAGGAGATTCACCGCCGGGTTGATTCGGCAATGAAGGCGGTGGGTCTTTCATCCGATTTTAAGGATCGATTGCCTTTTCACCTGTCCGGAGGGGAAAAGCGGCGGGTTGCCATTGCGGGTATATTGGCGATGGAGCCCCAAGTTTTACTATTGGATGAGCCATCCAGCGATCTTGATCCCCGTGGGCGCCGTGAGTTGGTGCAAATTCTCAACCGATTAACGATCACCCGGGTCATATCAAGCCATAATCTTGAATTTGTGCTGGAAACATGTGATCGAGTATTGGTTTTTGATGAAGGTTGTATCGTGGCAGATGGTCCCGCAGCACAAATACTTTCAAATGAAGCACTCATGCTTGATCATGGTTTGGAAGTACCTTTCAGTTTAAGAAAATCCAACTGTTTTGTTTGATTTTGTGAAGGAAATTCTCAAATTTAAAGTACATGATTTTAGCGGGTTGGGCTATACTTAGTGGAGTAAGGTAATACTTTGTGTTATTATCTGCGTCTAGTCCCCTTTTTCGCTGGAATTGGATGATTTTATATTGAAGGAATGGATGGATGCCAGCCAATCATATTGACCTGCTGAACGAGAAAGAGATTAATAAGTCGTTTGAGAAAATAGAGCAGATGCTCTCTTCTCAAAAGGCGCGTGAATGCCTTAAAAATATCGAAGCGGAATTGGCTTTTGATATTGAAGTTTATTTACAGCCCTTGAGAAAAGACTTAGGCGATTGCCTTGATTTGGTTGCTGATATGACCCGTGAACGGGGGACTTCAGGTAAGGAAATTCAAAGAGCGATCCCGGTTTTATCGGATTATTTGGATCCTGCCTCCAATCTTGCACGATCGCTGGTTGATGTGGAAAAGCGTATTGCCGAGAAAAAGCGGAATCATCCTGATTTTGTGATGGCTTTTAAATTGCAAGTGCTGGTCAAGCGATTTGAAGAAACATTAAAGCAACACGAGCGCTATTCACCTGAATATAATGAGATTCAACGGAAACTTGAAAACACCAAAGCCACACTGGCGGATCATACCCAAAACAAACTTCGGATTGCACAGCGTTCGCTGGCTCCGGATTTACTGGAAATGGCGCAATGGCAGTTGGAAATGAGCCGGCATCGCGAAAAAGTGTTGCGCATCAAAAAAGGTTTGTTGGATGCAGGGCGTAAACACTCGGAAGGCATCCTGCGAAAAATGGCCTCTGTCTTTCGGGAGACAGAACCAGAACTGGCGGATACGATTTTGATGCAAACTCAATCGGTGATGGCTACAGGCGAACTTCCCGCCAATCCAGGGCAGAAACCACTTCCAAAAAACCTGGCTGAATATCGAGAAGAAATTCAAGCACAAAGCAATCGATTGATGTCTTTTGATAACCGTTTGAAATCGTGCATGGAACAGTTGCATAAGTTGATGGCCTTTGAACAAGCGATCTTTAATACCTATGGCGAGAAACTGCGTGAACGAGGGATTCAATTTGAGAAAAAACCCAAGATTGAAAAATCGGGTACGGGAATTGGTATTAATAAGCCAAGACAAGGCACCCGGATGGTTTCACGCCACGGGAAACGATGAAAATGAAAAAGTCGTGTGATATAGACAGAGCCATGCCCTTGCCCTTTTTGCATGATTGAAGGGAATTCTTCTCATTTCTTATCAAATTATCAGAAACCGGCTCCGCGGGAGCGTCACCCTCCCTGTCACCAAACATAAGGTATGCCACCCATAGGGCAGACACACAGTCCGATAAGAAGACAATTATTTCACATGGCTTGACCAAGAGGAGTTAGGGGAATTAAAATTGTTCTTTTAGTCTGGAATAATCAATCAGGCCGTGGGTATACTGCGGGCTGTTTTTTTGTGAAAAGCAGGCGATTTATATGGCACAAAAATCATTATCATCTATCATTTTAGCAGCGGGAGATGGCACGCGTTTACGTTCTCAAGTTCCCAAATCATTACACCGTATTTGCGGCCGCCCCATGATCGTCCATATCTTAAGGTCCATTGAGGGGTTTATTGATCATAAAAACGTGGTGGTTGTCGGTTTTGCTAACGAATTAGTCAAAGAAGCATTGAAGGATTTCAAAATCGACTTTGCGTTACAGGAAAAGCGGTTGGGAACCGGTCATGCCGTATTATGCACCAAAACGCAGTTTGAAGAGTGTGATGGCGATGTATTGGTATTAGTGGGTGATGCCCCATTATTAACCCGGGCAACCTTGGAAAAACTTATTGACCGGCATCGCCACCAGGATGCCTCAGCTACGGTTTTGACGACCAAAATGAAAAGGCCAGCAGGATATGGCCGGATTTTGAGGCATCAGGATCATACGGTATTATCGATTGTTGAAGACAAAGACGCCAATATATATGAAAAGAAGATAACTGAAATAAATACAGGTACTTATGTATTTGATTGCAAAGATCTATTTGAAGCATTGGCCAAAGTTGAACCGAACAATGAGCAGGGTGAATATTACCTGACGGATGTGATCCATATTATGGTCAATGAGAAAAAGCGAGTGGAAGCTTATATTTCCAAAGATCCCGCTGAAACGATGGGAATTAATAACCGGGTACAGTTCGCAAAAGCCGAACGTATTATGCGGGATCGGATTCTAGAGCGCTTGATGCTTTCGGGAGTTACTATTGTTGATCCATCCAATACATTTATTGATGATAGTGTGAGTATCGGGATTGATTCAATTATTCAACCTAATACACATATATTTGGAAAGACTGAAATTGAGGATGGGTGTGAAATTGGCCCCATGACACAAATATATGATTGTAAAATAAGTAAGGGATGCCGGGTGAACAGTTCTTATCTTCGTGGGTGCAGTATTCCCCCCGGAATGAGCATTGGTCCTTTTGCCAATTTGCAGCATGGCGAAATTGTTTATGCCCAGCCATTTGTAAATAAAGAATAAAAATTCTATTGTGAAACATGGAATATTTTCCATTGGAACGAACTGGAGGCAACCATGAAACAGGTGGATGTTAAAGTCCAAAAACGTGAGCTATCTGGCAAAGGAAGCGCACGAGCGTCGCGCCGTGCCGGCAGAATTCCAGCCATTGTATATGGTGGAAAAGATCAACCCATATCGGTATCGGTTGATCGCTTGGAGATGGAACGGGCGCTCAAACACAGTAGTGGTGAATCGGAAAATATCATTGTGAATGTTTTGTATGAAGATAATGATACAAAAGATTTTACCATTGTGCGGGAAACGCAGCATGATCCCCTTAGTGGCGAGTTGGAGCATCTGGATTTTTTCAGAATTTCGGTTGACAAAAAGATTGCTACAACCGTTGCTCTTCACCCTGCAGGTGCCGCCAAAGGGGTGAAAGAGGGGGGGGTGTTTGAATTGATTTTACGGGAAGTGGAAGTTGAATGTTTACCTTTGGAAATCCCAAATTACATTGAATTTGATGTATCAAACTTGGAAATTGGTGAAACTCTCCATGTTTCAGATATTCCGGAAAATCCCCTATACACTATCCTGACCGCTCCTGAACGTACTATCGCATCAATCACCAAACCAGAAAGTGAGAAAACACCTACGGAAGAACTCGAAGAAGGCGCTGAAGAAGGGGCGGAAGAAGGAACTGAAGAGGCGAGCGAAGAGTCTGAAGGGTAAACGGGCGATTTTACCGTGTGGTGTATGCTTGGTTTAGGAAATCCGGGAACGCGGTATCAGAATACCCGTCATAATGTCGGGTTTGAAGTGATTGACCGCCTATCCCATGAATGGAATATACCTGTCAATCAAAAAGGTCCCAATTTTTATTTTGGATCAGGGGATTTTAAAGAAATCCCCATTTTGTTGGTAAAACCACAAACTTATATGAATCGATCAGGCGCCACGTTCATGCGTTTAATGCGCGAAGCTGAGATATCGCCGGAAGAAACCCTGGTGATCCATGATGATTTCAACATAGATTTAGGCACCCTTCGTTTGCGTCGAAAGGGGAGCCATGGTGGTCATAATGGTTTACGATCGATTCTCGAGGCGGCAGGAACGCAGGATATACCTCGTTTGCGTATCGGTATTGGTGATGCTCAACGTGGGGACCGGATTGATTATGTATTAAGTCCATTTCGACAAGCGGAACGCAAGGTCTTGTATGAAACGGTGGAACGGGCCGTGGATGCAATCGAAATACTTTTGTTAGAGGGTTTTGAGAAATCCATGAATCAATTCAATCGTTGATTGTACACCTCTACATCTCAGGCAATCGCAAGTATAATTACCACTAATTTGCATTGATACCTTATTTAAATTTAATTTTATAGGGTATACATTCTACATCTAAGGGAAAGGTTCATGTTTACAGCTACACTCATCATTTCAGGAATTGCAGCTATCGCAGCATTGGTCGTGGTCGTCTTTCTGGCGAAAGGCGTCTTGGCGAAAGATCCGGGCAACGAGACCATGCAGGATATTTCCAATATGGTTCAAGAAGGAGCCCGGGCATTTTTGAAGAAAGAATATACATGGGTTTTTGGATTTGTTGTTGTTATTGCCATCCTCTTTACCATATTGCCTTCCATTCTGGAAGACATTGAATTGGGATGGCCAACAGCGCTTTCCTTTGTTTTTGGCGCGATTATGTCAGCGATCGCAGGGTATATAGGCATGTCAATCGCGACTAAAGCCAACTGCCGGACAACACAAGCCGCTCAAGAAGGTGGTTTAAAGAGCGCATTGGATGTGGCTGTCTCTGGTGGTGCGGTCATGGGGATGTCGGTCGTAGGGCTGGCATTACTAGGGCTGGTTATCGTGTATTTGGTTTCTGGCAAAAATCCGGTCATTACGAATGGTTACGCTATGGGAGCCAGTTTAATGGCGTTGTTTGCCCGTAGCGGTGGCGGAATTTTCACCAAAGGGGCGGACATGGGCGCTGATTTGGTGGGAAAAGTGGAAGCGGGAATCCCCGAAGATGATCCACGCAATCCAGCCGTTATTGCAGATAACGTCGGTGACAATGTCGGTGACGTGGCTGGTTTGGGCGCTGATTTATTTGAATCTTATGTTGAAGCCATTATCGCATCCATGGCCATTGCGGCTGTGCGGGTTACTGTGGGGAATGCACCGGAAGTGTTGTTGGTTATTCCATTTGCGATTGCCGCTATTGGAATGCTCGCGTCAATTGCAGGTGTGATGTACGTTAAACAGATCGGATCAACTAATCCTCAGGGTGCGTTGATGGGTGGCACGTATATCAGTGGAATTTTAACCATTGTTGTGAGTGGAATTGTGGTTTACATTATCGGTGAACCCTGGGAAGTTGATGGAACAGCTTACAGTAAAATGGCGCCTTTCTATGTTTCGGTTATTGGTGTCATAACAGGTATGATTATCGGATTTATAAGTGAATATTATACCTCATCAAAATATAAACCCGTAAAAAAATTGGCGGAGAATTCACAAAGTGGCCCCGCGATTACAGTTATAGATGGCATTGCGGTTGGAATGGAAAGTACAGCCATACCCGTCATCGTTCTTGCCATCGCAATTTTGGCCTCGTTTGAATTAGCTGGTTTTTATGGTGTGGCGATGGCCGCCTTGGGTATGCTGGCAACAACTGGGATGGTGGTTACCGTGGATTCATACGGACCCATTGCGGATAACGCCGGAGGTATTGCTGAAATGGCGGGATTGGATCCTTCGGTTCGGGGAATTACGGATAATCTTGATTCCGTTGGAAATACAACCGCTGCAAT
Source organism: uncultured bacterium (assembly GCA_964517495.1). Taxonomy (GTDB): domain Bacteria; phylum Hinthialibacterota; class Hinthialibacteria; order Hinthialibacterales; family Hinthialibacteraceae; genus CAZFER01. Next base: position 74,358 of record CAZFER010000012.1, read on the forward strand.
CGGGAAGGGATTTGCCATCGGATCAGCGGCTTTCGCGGCGATCGGATTGGTTTCCGCGTTCCTGGTTTCCGCTCAAATAGCAGCCGAAATCGTTACCCTGATCAATGTCAAAGTGATTGCAGGATTGCTGCTTGGTGGTATGCTCCCTTATTTCTTCGCGGCTAAATTATTCCGTGCCGTCTCAAGAGCGGCTTATACCATGATAGATGAAGTCCGACGCCAGTTCAAAGAAAGACCAGGCATCATGCAGGGTACAGAAAAACCGGATTCCGCCCGTTGTGTGGAAATCAGCACAGATAGTGCGATTAAAGGGATGCTATTACCTGGAACTATCGCCATTATCGTTCCACCGCTCATTGGTTTTGGTATAGGCGCTGAAGCCTTGGCTGGTGTGTTATTGGGAACACTTATTTCAGGTTTGGTTGTGGGTATCCAGGCTGCCAACAGTGGTGGTGCAATGGATAATGCCAAAAAGTATATCGAAGAAGGCAACTTTGGCGGAAAAGGGTCAGATACCCATAAGGCTGCCGTAGTAGGTGACACGGTTGGTGATCCTCTCAAGGATACAGTCGGGCCTTCAATCAATATCCTAATCAAGTTGATGGCAGTCATTTCGCTTGTTTTAGCTCCGCTTTTGATAGTATAATTATCCAGTCAATAAACGGATTCTGACCGGCCATGATGGATAGCTCCTCATGGCCGGTTTTATCGTACGTTATTATTTTGGCCGGTCTTTTTGGATTGATTTCTGAATGCCACGATGAAATAAAATTAAATCGTATCAATCATAACCCTTGCCTTGTCATTAAGGTGAATGTTAAATATAATGTTTGATCCTAAAAAATAGGAAAAAAAGAATCAAATTTTGTCACGCTTTGCGTGTCATCAATTCCTGCGACGATACATTTCGTTATGAGTCGCCAAAGGGCCAAAGGAGTTGTATATGGCAATACATTTGTATGAAATGCTTTACATCATCGACTCGACGTTGGATGAAAACACTATTCAACGTCTTGCGAATGAGGTAAAAGACGTTATTAAAGAAAATCAAGGGGAAATCACCAAGGAATCAAATTGGGGATCACGTAAGTTAGCGTTTGAAATTAAAAAACGAACAGATGGCGTGTTTATCAATTTGGAATTCAAAGCACCTGAAAAAACGCCGTCCCTGATTGCTCAGTTTGTTAAAACACACAATGGTGTTCTTCGGCATCTGGTGATTCAGATCCCCAAAGCCAAGCTGCTTCAAGAAAAATTGGATGCGGACAAGCGTCAACGTGAATTGGAGCAAGCAGAAAAAGAACGTGAAGAACTAAGGGCACGGCAAGCCGCAGCTGAGGCTGCTTCGGCTGAAGCGGCAGCCCAAGCGGCTCGTGAATCCGAGACGGTTGAAGAAAAAGAGACTGAAAAAGTGAGCGAGACAAGTACAGTTTCTCCTCAAGAGGCTCAGGAAACAAACCCGGGCCAACCCGTTGAATCCACAAGTGAAACAGCCTCTACCTCTCCGCCGTCGAATGCATCAGAAAGTGAATCTGCACCAGCAACTGAGGAAAACAAGGCTTAAAAATCATGTTAAATCGCGTCATTTTAATCGGACGTTTAGTCGCTGATCCAGAAATTCGATATACCCAAAGTGGTATCCCGGTTGTCAATTTTCGTTTGGCAGTGGATCGGCGTTTCAAAAATGCCAGCGGTGAGCGGGAAACCGATTTCATCAATATCGTCGCCTGGCGGAAAACCGCAGAACTGGTCAATGAATACACTCGCAAAGGTTATATGGTGGCAATCGAAGGCTCTCTTCAGATGCGCCGCTACCAAACCAACGAAGGGGATAATCGAGTGGTCTATGAAGTTCAGGCGGATTCTGTTCAATTTCTTGATCGGGGTGGCCGTAGTGGTGGAGGAGATTCTGGATCATCCCCCCCTCCATCTGATCAGGATGCCCCTCCCCCGCCACCGAATGATAATGAATCCGGTGAACAGGATGATGATCTCCCCTTCTGATGAATTTATAATGTAGAAACGATAGGAGAATTTTTTTATAATGGCTCAAAATTATCAATCTTCAAATCCGAGGCGCCGATTTTCGCGTCGGCGATTCTCACGCAGAAAAGTATGCCGATTCTGTGTGGATAAAGTGGTATACATTGATTTTAAAAATTATCGATTGCTTAAAGATTTTTTAACAGAGCGTGGTAAAATCATACCTCGCCGAATAACCGGTAATTGTGCCCGGCATCAAAGGATGTTAACCACGGCGATTAAACGTTCACGGAATATCGCCTTGCTTTCATTTACGCACAAATAAAAAACGATTATCTCAAATAGGGAGTGATCTATTCATGCCAAATCACAAAGCGACTGCCAAGAGTCTTCGACAAAACGAGAAACGCCAGATCCGTAATGTAGCGATAAAATCGAAAATCCGGACTTTGATTAAAAAAGTGCGAGGTGCTGTTAAACAGAATAATCCGGACGAAGCCAGGAATTATTTGAATTCAGCTGTTTCCGAACTGGATACAGCCGCCAAAAAAAATATTATTCATGCAAAAAATGCGGCGCGCCATAAATCCCGCTTGATGCAATTGGTCAGCACCATGGAAAAGGAATAATCCATTTGGATTTCCAGGAAACCCCGGCCCCGCATTTCCTTTGAATCAGCGGGGCTTTTCTTTTTATTTCATGGATTTTAGCCAAAATGCCAAATAGTGAACAATCATTATGACGAAATTAACAACGGCGGTTGTGGTGGCTGCTGGAAATAGTTCCCGCATGGGTGGCTGTAAAAATAAAGTCCTATCTCTGATAGGTAAACGGCCGGTTTTGTCCTATTCGCTGGATGTATTCCAACACGCCAGCCAGGTTAATCATGTGGTGGTTGTGGGACGCAAAGAGGATGAATATGATATTAAAACGATAGTTCATGACTATTGCCCGAAAGCAAACGGACATTTTGTTGAAGGGGGTGCGGAACGGTTTGAATCGGTTCGAATTGGTTTAAAGTATTTTGAGAACCTAGCCCCTGATGTTGTATTAATCCACGATGCGGCTCGGCCATTTCTTCAAGCACGTTTCATTGAAAATACAATAAAAGCACTGAAATCATATCCGGGTTGCGTGGTGGGAGTACCTTTAAAGGATACCTTGAAAGAAATAAGGCCTGATGAAAGTGTTTTACGTACCCATGACCGTTCCAATTATTGGTTGGCTCAAACCCCTCAGGTTTTTCGCTTTAAATCCATTTTAGATGCCTATCAGTCATGCCAGCCACCACCTTATCCTACCGATGATGGCGAGGTTATGGAAATGGCTGGTGAGACAGTAAAAATGATTGAAGGTTCATATTTGAATATCAAAATCACTCATCCGGATGATTATCGTCTGGCAGAGGCGATTGTGAGTTTGAAGCACAGATCAGGCGGATCGTATTAATTAATTTATAAATTAATTAATTGTTGTGCCAAACCCAATAATAATCGTGGGGGTAATTGATTCATGGAAACACTTCATGCACTCTCTCATGCCAAGATTAACCTTTTTTTGGATATTTTGGATAAACGAGATGACGGATACCATAATCTGTGTATGATCAATGCTCGAATATCATTACATGACAAAGTTCATTGCATGATGACTCCCCAATATAAGGTAACTGTGTTGTGTTCCGACAGCCGTATTCCCACAGATTCACGCAACACCGCCTTTCAAGCCGCTACCCGAATATTGGAGCAGGTCCATTCCAAATATGGGGTGCAGATTCGTATTGATAAAGCCATTCCCTACGGTGCGGGTTTGGGTGGAGGAAGCAGTAATGCCGCTACGGTTTTGCTTTTAATTAACCATCTGTTAAGTGAACCGCTGTCAGTGAATGAATTAATGTTAATTGGCGAGGGGATTGGTGCGGATGTCCCGTTTTTTATTGCAGACGCTTGTTGTTACATTCGTGGAAGAGGGGAGCAAATCGTCCCAATTTCATTGCATAATTCATATCGCGAAACGAATATTCATGTGGTGTTGTGTTCCCCCGCCAGTACTGTATCGACTGGTGAAGCATATCGGTTATGGGATCAAGCCAGTAAAAAGATTCATAAATCACCTATACCAATGTTAAACACATTGATGGAAGGAAAATGGGATAACCTGAACAAGCATTTATTCAATGCCTTTGAAGCAGTAATTTATAAAGCAGAGCCATCATTAAAAGAAGCATATGAAACATTTTGTTCCATCTCTCCCACTCGTCCATTATTATCCGGTTCCGGTTCAAACATGTATAGTTTGCACTTGGATCAATCTGAAGCGGAAGCCGTGGTGGCGGATATGGAAGCAGAGGGTTATAGCTGCTCTAACTTTAAACTTTTATTTTAACTCTTCCCCACACCATCCACTGCCAGGAAAAATTAACTATAAATTCCTTTGTATATATTATTTCTCTGACAATGATTCCAAGTGAAATTGTGGAGAAACCTCCAACTGATCCATCAATGCATCAATACTCAATACCGGTTCTTTACAAGTGAAATTTTGGCAGACATAAGCGGTGGTTTGCCCATCCAATGGCTTTTTATCTTTTGCAACCGGTGAAATGGCTTCCAATTGATCGCGCGATTGAGAATCGGCATACAAGACCACTTTGTCAGGAATAAACCTTGAGAATAGGGCTTTTTGAAAATCATCAATGGCATTTTGCTCATGGGCGGTTAATACAATTTCCTTGGGTGATGCCAATAGAAAATCAAGTGCACACATCATTTGGGCAAAACCGGCGGGTATTTGTTTCATCAAATCAGAGAAGAATTGCAGACTTGTTTCCGCTTTGGCGCGATAGTCAATTTCACCAGTCATTTCACTCAGGCGTAATAAACTTAATACTGCTATTGAATTGCCGGATGGCACTGCGTTATCCAATGGGCTTTTCGAGCGAGCCACCGGTGTTTCGTGTGAATCGTCGCTGACAAAAAAGCCGCCTTGTCCCTCATCCCAAAAACGCTCAATCATTGCTTTGTTCAAATGGATTGCTTGCTCAAGCCGTTTGGGATTTCTGTTGGTTTCATAGGTATCAATAAGGCCGTTTATTACCGAGGAATAATCGCTTAGAAAAGCGGAGGTGTGGGCTTTGCCATCTTTGTAGGTGTGTAAAAGGCGGCCATCATCCATCAATTTATCAAATAGAAAGTCACACGCATCCCCGGCTGCTTTGGCATAACGAGGCTCGTCCAACACATTACCCGCAAACGCCATGGTGGATATCATCAATCCGTTCCAATCCGTCAGGATTTTCTCATCCCGTCCGGGTTTGACTCGTTTTTCGCGTTCGGCAAACAGTTTACAATTGGCCTCTTTAATGATTTGGTTGAGTTCCTCCACATCGATATCAAAACGTTTGGCTACCGTTTCAGGCTCTTCAGAAACGTGCAACACACTTGTTCCGTGTTCAAAGTTGCCGGATTCATCCACACCATAATAACGGCATACAATCTTGCCTTTTTCATCACCCAGCACTCCATGAATCTCATCCGGTGTCCAGATAAAGAACTTGCCCTCTTTTCCTTCGCTATCCGCGTCCTGAGTCGAATAAAAGCCCCCCTCAGGTGAGGTCATTTCACGTAACACATAATCCAACGTTTCTTTGGCAATTCGTTTATAAAATGGTTTTTGCGTCAGTTGATAGGCTTCCAGATAGGTCTTGGCCAGCAAAGCGTTGTCATAAAGCATCTTTTCGAAATGAGGAATCAACCAGCGTGCATCGGTGGAATAGCGGTGGAATCCCCCACCAATCTGATCATACATTCCTCCACGTGCCATTTTTTCCAACGTGAGTTCCACCATTTTTAAGGCATTCTCATCGCCAGTGCGGTGGTAATAGCGCAGTAGAAGAGATAAATCCATACTGTGTGGGAATTTGGGTTCGGTACCGAATCCACCGCGCATTTCATCGAAGCGGCGGTTCATTTCTTCGTAAGAGGATTGGATCAAATCATAGTTAATCTCGGTCTTTCCTGGTTGAATGTTTGTCACCTGTTCGACATATTCTGCCAACCGGGAGGCGGCTTGATTAATATCATCGCGGTTTTCTTCGTAATGAGTGGCAATCGCCTGCAAAACCCGTGGAAAACCAGGCCGGCCATACATATCCTGGGGAGGAAAATATGTCCCCCCATGAAATGGCTTTAAATCCGGGGTGAGAAAAACAGATAAAGGCCATCCACCCTGGCCGGTCAAACCTTGAACCGCACTCATATAGATTTCATCCAGGTCGGGCCGTTCCTCACGGTCTACCTTGATATTGATGAAGTATTTATTCATTAGGGCTGCGATCTCTTCATTTTCAAAACATTCCCGTTCCATTACATGGCACCAATGGCATGCCGAATAGCCAATGCTTAGGAATATGGGTTTATCTTCCTCTTTGGCTTTGTTGAGCGCCTCATCCCCCCAGGGATACCAATCCACTGGATTATGGGCGTGTTGTTGCAAGTAGGGGCTGGTTTCGTTAATTAAGCGGTTAGTATGTTTATGTTCAGTCATATTATCTTCCTTTCCAGGTTCACTCCCTGGCTGGCAGTTGATTAGAAACACGATACAGATAAAACCAATATATTTTTTCAAAATGGAAATGTTTACCTCACACTTGAATAAGCTGTTTGATCTATATTATAAATCCCTAAACCTATCGTTTCCTATTAAATCCAAATCCCCACTCGGTATAATGCAATTTGATGAGTAAAACACTTGGCTTCCATAGTTTTATACAAGCACCTGTCAGTGGTTTGCTGAAATCGATGATATTGAGCCATGATGACGGTACAACGTGTGCAATAGGGGTGACTTGATGAGAAAGTATATAAAGTGGGCAGTTCCCATTTGTTGTTATCTGCTGGTTTTGATCTTGGGATTCAGGCAATCAAATTTGGACTGGCATCGCTCGAATAACTTTTGGATTGTTTGGGGACGTTATTCCACGGAATATTTCTTCTTATTGCTAACCCTTTTTCTTTTTGCCACATCGCTGGTGATTCACTTTATTAAAACACCCGCCTCTGGCTGGCAAAAATGGCTAAAAATCAGTGTTGAAGCCGGTTTGATCGTCGCCTATAGCCTATCCGCAGGCTTGGTATTAACCGAGTATTATTTGCACCATCATCCCCGGCTTGTTTTGGGAGCCAACCCGGTGATGACACGTGAACAACTTCACCTGGCCATGAGTGAGGGAATTCCCGATGACCAATTGGGCAAATTAAATCCACCCAACCAGCATAATCCCACCCTTCAAACCCCTTTTGATTTAAGGCAGTATTACCCACCAAGCGAATGGCGTGATCAACCTTCGCCAGCGGTGGAATACCGCTCTGATTCGCATGGATTTCGAAATGATGCAGATCATCAGCGTGTGGATATGGTAACCTTGGGTGATTCATTCACCCACGGCCCGCATGTTGAGCGTGAGGCCATTTGGTCTTCAATTGTCGCCGATCACTTCCACTTGCGTGAAGTCAATTTAGCCATGTCAGGATTTTCTCCCGTGCAGGAAACCCTTGTGTTGAAACGCTTTGGTTTGCCCTTGAAGCCTGATCTGGTCGTGATGCAGTTTTTTTATGGCAACGATTTGGACGATACCGCCCGCTTTTTACGCTGGAAAGCCTCCGGGAAAACCTATGCCGAGTTCCTGAAAGACGAAATCGGATCAATACCACCCCTATTTTTGACCGGTAATTTCCTTATTCAGTTTTTTCAAGATTCGATCGGTTTTACTGGATCCCATGTTCATGAACCTGTACAAATTCGGTTAGAGGATCGAACTGTAAAAATGGGATTCCACACCAACTTATATATATTGATGCAATCGGAAGAGGTCATTATCAATTATGAGGGATGGCAACCCATGCTGGATGCCATTGGTGAGGCGAACACTCTTAGTCAGGCCAACGATATTCAATTTGTATTGTGTATGGTCCCCCAAAAAATTGCCGTTTATATTGATTGTATCGCTGATCGGTACAATCTGAAGAATGTGTTAGAGCAACAATTTCCCCATCAAATCCCCCTTGATGCCGATGGACGGATGAAGAGATTAGAGGCCAACCGCTCCAACCTCCCCCGCCTGATGCATCAATTCTGCCAGGATAATGGCATCACGTATGTGGATTTAACCGAACCTTTCCAAACCCTGGCAAAGGAGGAGGGGGAACTGCTCTACTTCCCTTTGGACAGCCACTGGAACCCAAAAGGCCATAAACGAGCGGCTGAGATAATCATAAAAATGATAGAAGAACTTTGAATTGGACATATTGTGATATGAGCCTCAAGCGGCTAAAATCTTATCGGCAATAACAAGTCGGGGTGTAGCGCAGCCTGGTAGCGCAACTGCTTTGGGAGCAGTGGGTCGTTGGTTCAAATCCAATCACCCCGACCATCGAAATTACTCAACTTACGGTCGATTAAATTTTCTTCTGAAGTAAGCCCTGTACGCAAGTTTGTACACATATATATGTGGTATTTCTTCAAGAATTCAACTCAAGAAGCCGCCGGTTTAAACTCCTCTCGTAAAGTTCAATCAGAAAAAGCGAGGAGTTACTTTCCATTTCTAACACGAAGGCGGCCTTGGGTTGAGGCCGCCTTTGTTTGATTTCACGTTAAGCGTTATGTGGGGTTAATACAAGGACCATTCAGTGACAGGCGTACCGCCGCCGAGGATCAGGGTGCCGTAAGAGGCTTCATTGTGAGGGCGGCCATTCCAGGCGAGCTGAGTTTTGCGGTCGTTTCCATCGTCGTCATTGACGGCGATATCAAATCCCATCGTATTTTGCATTTCAAAAAGCGTCGCTTTGGGGATTTTAAACTCGATCACATAACCTTCAGTGTTAGTGTCACTCACCGCATACCAATTCTCATTTTCACCGAAGATTGGATTATTGGCCTCGTTGTCGCGCCAGGCGCCGTTAGGAGTCATGACAAACTGGCCTTCGTACTCATTACCCGTGTTACGGCCCCGATCATTGCTGTCATTCGAATCAAAGAATATTTCCGCACTGTCAATCAAGCCAGGTCTGTCCATCTTCAGAACCCGCATCCGCTGAGTTGGTTACCACATTATCATCAATTACAGCTACACCGACGTAAATGGCATCATCATCATGAACCACCCAGGCGGACCAGTCGTGATCCCCAAGAACCCAGGAGCCATCCAAATTTTCTTCATTGCCGTTGTAATTACCAGTATGATGGTTGACAACGATTTCGGGTGCATCGCCATATTCACCGTCTTCGATTACACCATCGAGTGTAGGAGCGGCTGTTTTAGGGGCCGTATAGGTGCGGGGACCAAGAATAAGATTACCATAGGAGGATTCAACATGGGTTTGGCCTGACCACGTATATTGATTTTCCAGGGTATTTCCTCCATCATCATCGTCATTGACGGCAATATCAAAACCGATGATGTCACCCGGTTGGGGATTACCCAAAATATCCCATGACACCCGGAATTCATAATTCATATTGCCATCCGCATCAAAATCAGAAAGCCCATACCAAGAGGCATTCTCACCGTATCCCGGATTCCCCGCTTCGTTCTCACGATAAGCATTGTTGAAAGTTACAACATATTGTCCACCTGTTGACCAGCCTTCCGGCTTATCGCCCGCGGTATCCCGTTGATCGTAATTGCTGTTATCGCCATCGACAAAGATTTCGACACTGTCATCCAGCCAGGTTTGTTGGTTTTGGGAACCGGCTTCGGCGGTGTCATTGAAAATTTCGTCGTCAATAACCCGAACAGCGACATAGAGATAGTTTTCGTCGTAACCAACATATACATCCGCTCCAAAATCTTCAGGGAAGAGAGGACCGTCTCCAGAAGCGACTTCGGCATTTTGCATGAAATCCAATGCGTTTTCATCGTATCTCCAGGTCCAATAGGATGCGCCATTTGGTTGAGCCCCACCAGCATAAACCCATGACTCATCATTAGCCGTATCGATGATGCCATCGATTGTCGGTGGTTCCGGCAAGGGCATGGCGACATGGGTTTTGGTGTCATCCAAGGTTGCACGATCAGCGTATGCCAATCCTGCTGATAACAATACAATTGCTACAATCCATACCGTTTGTTTCATTTTTTATTCCCCTTTTTAATATGATTGATTGAAATATCGATTGAATATAACATATTAGAAAAGGCATGTCTAGATAAAAATTGGGGTAAAATTTGGGATTTTTTCGAGCCGGCAAACATTCTGTTTTGGGAGAAGAATCAATCAATTTTGAAGGGTGTATGGAAAGGAAATGGTATTAGTGCTTTATTTTAAGCAATTCTTTAACAAGTAAATCCACATCAGTACTTGGATTCCTGCTATCTGTTTTTCTATTATGTTCTCGCAACTTTTGAGCATTTTTTAGGGCAATCTCAATCTTTCCAAGAATTTTTTCGAAATTTTTTAGTTTTTTATCATAGCCAGCATCATGTTTTTTCAATTCCTGCATTATGTCTTCGCTATCTTTAAATGGTCTGGTTGTATATGTGTAATGAAGTAAACACCAGATTTCAAAGCAAGGAGTTGATAAGGCTACTTTCAAATCGTGATCATTTGCTTTAATTTTTGCTCTATAAACACTCTCATGCTCATCTTTATCAAAAACACACCATACTTGATCGAAATCTGGATCAGAATCCTTTTTTCTTGATTTTTCCCGATTTATCGCTTCATCTACCACGCTTATGGGGGCGTTGCGTTTTTCCCCATCGACGATTTCAATCTGAGCTGGATGTAATTTGAATTC
>CAZFER010000012.1:85236-111127 GCA_964517495.1 uncultured bacterium
TTTCAAAATTTAAACTCCGATAAAAAAGGGATAGCACCATATCGACCGGCAAGATAGCCTTTTTGGAGTGCTTCATCCTTTCTCGGTTTATAATCCGTTAATGGGTAAAGAGTCGTAGCACCCTCATTGTTTTTTTCAGTAAACCAAATTTGATCACGCCGAAAGAGTTCATTGTCCAACAAGGTTGTATCATGAGTGGTAAAAACCACCTGTGCACCATTTTTATTTAAATCAGGATCGTGAATCATTTTAATGATGTTTCTCATTAAGAGGGGATGCATTTTAGTACCAATTTCATCGATAAATAATACCTGATTATTACTAAATGAAAACAATATTTGGCCAAGTAAGGAGAAAAATTTACGAGTCCCCATAGATTCGTCTAATTCATCGAAATAAATAGGATTTTTCGAGTTTCGATTTTTATGTCCCAATAATAAACCTAAAAAAACACTGCCTTTGTTAACCTTTTCTTTCATATCTTTTAATATCTTATCTTTTAAATCATTTGGTATTTCATCTGGAAAAAAAATTCCATCCGGTTTTAATTCTTCAATTTGAATATCGTTAATACCTAAATCTGCTTGAGATAATAATGAAATAATATTTTCTTTCAGGTCAGGTTTATTGTGCAATAAATAAGTAGTAAATCCAGTATCAAATACTTCCTCAGAAAAATCAATCAATTTAAAATACTTCCTAAACCATTTATACACTTCACCGAGTTGTTCATGATTAAATTGTGCTCCAACAGACAAAAACAAGGTATTTGTTTTTGTTTTGGCTATTAAAGAATCTCTCTCTCCTTTGAAATATTTTGTACTGAACGACCATTCGTATTCCACTTTTTCTGGGTTGAATTCTCGATGGAACCAATTTTGGGGCTGCCCATACGGATAAGCAATCAACCACTCCTCCAGGATTTGCTCGTTGTTTAATTTTGCACCATATTGGTATCGAATCCACTCTGACTCGAATGTAATTTCAAATTCGGATGGTTCATTCATGCTTTTCTCATCGAGGCGAAAGGGTGATACACCGGTTTCATCATCCGGTTTGAGAGCAGTGGCGGAATTCACAATAAGATGATAAAAAAATTCAGCGGCTTTATAAAAATTACTTTTCCCAGAAGCATTGGCACCGTAAATAACAGCGCTCTTTAGGTATTGGGTGTTGGAAAGACCTGGAAGATCTTTTTGAATGATATTTTGAGGTAAATTCTTATCACGATTATAGGCCGCCAAACTTAAAGTTTGCCTATCTTTGATAGAGCGGAAGTTTGTGAGAGAAAATTCGATTAACATTATACCTAAATATATCCTCGATTCATGCAAGAAATGCTTATAAAAACCGATAATATTTCATTTTTCCCTTCTAATCATCGTTATTTATAAAAAAAAGTCAATGGAAGAAATGAAAATGATTCTGGTATATTGAACTCCAAATCAATGGATCGATTACTTGCCAATTAGTAATGACAATCACGTCCCTCAAAAAAAGTTAGAAAAGTTGGTTAAAATACTTGACGTAGTCAAGTAATCAAAGTATAGTTGACTATGTCAAGTAAAAAAGTAATTTTATTCCTCTCCAGGGGATCGGCTACAATATATATTATAAAGAGAACAATATATAAAATAATATAAACCAATATTAAAAGGGAGTGTGATTACATGTCTTCTTCTGAACAGGCCATCCAAGAAGCCCTGAAAGATTATAAGTACGGGTTTTTTACTGATATTGAACAAGAGAAAGCTCCAAAAGGGCTGAACGAAGAAACCATTAAATTGATTTCGGCGAAAAAGAATGAGCCGGAATTTATGCTGGAGTGGCGGTTACGCGCCTTTAAGCATTGGCAAACGATGAAGGAGCCCAAATGGGCTTACGTGCATTATCCGCCAATCGATTTTCAGGATATTCACTATTATGCAGCTCCTAAATCGGATAAGGATAAACCCAAAAATTTAGAGGAAGTTGATCCCAAACTATTGGAAACCTATAACAAATTGGGTATTCCATTGAAAGAACAGGAAATGCTGGCCGGTGTGGCGGTTGATGCGGTATTTGACAGTGTTTCGGTCGCAACCACCTTTAAAGATAAATTGAACGATCTTGGGATCATATTCTGTTCGTTTTCTGAAGCAGTGGAAAACCATCCTGAGCTGGTGAAGAAATATCTCGGAACAGTGGTTCCATATACTGACAATTACTTCGCCACCATGAATTCAGCGGTGTTTAGTGATGGATCGTTTGTTTATGTGCCCAAAGGTGTACGTTGCCCGATGGAGTTATCGACTTATTTCCGAATTAACGCTTCAGAAACCGGGCAATTTGAGCGTACCCTGATCGTCGCGGAAGAAGGGGCGTATGTTAGTTATTTGGAAGGCTGTACGGCGCCAATGCGTGACGAAAATCAATTGCACGCCGCGGTTGTTGAATTGGTAGCGCTGGACAATGCGACAATTAAATATTCCACGGTTCAAAATTGGTATCCCGGTGATGAAGAAGGAAAAGGCGGGATATATAACTTTGTGACCAAGCGCGGCAAATGTGCTGGCGTAAATTCAAAGATTTCCTGGACCCAGGTGGAAACTGGCTCAGCGATTACATGGAAATACCCCAGTTGTATTCTGCAAGGCGATAATTCCACGGGTGAGTTTTACTCCGTTGCGTTGACCAACCGGCGTCAACAGGCGGATACCGGGACAAAGATGGTGCACATTGGCAAAAACACCAGCAGCAACATTGTTTCCAAAGGAATTTCCGCTGGCCGTGGCCAAAACGCCTATCGCGGTTTGGTACAGGTCCAAAGGAATGCCACCAATGCGCGAAACTTCACACAGTGTGATTCGATGTTGATTGGTGATCAATGCGGTGCGCATACTTTCCCCTATATCAATGTGAAGAACAACTCATCCAAAGTGGAGCACGAAGCAACCACATCCAAGATCGGCGAGGATCAGATTTTTTATTGCCAGCAACGTGGTATATCTTCCGAGGATGCGGTTAGCATGATTGTCAATGGATTTTGTAAGGAAGTGTTCCGCGAACTGCCGATGGAATTTGCAGTTGAAGCACAGAAACTGTTAAGCATTAGTTTGGAAGGCAGTGTAGGATAAGCGGAATTTATAACATAACGAAACTAACCTATTCAATTTATGGAGATTATATGATGCTTGAGATTAAAAATTTGCATGTGAACGTGGAAGGCAATGAGATATTGAAAGGGATCGACATGAAGGTCAATCCCGGTGAAGTACACGCCATAATGGGGCCAAATGGTTCGGGAAAAAGTACGCTCTCCCAGGTATTGGCGGGAAATGAGAATTATGAGGTTACAGAGGGTGAGATCCTTTATCATGGCAAGGATCTGTTCGAGATGGAGCCGGAAGAACGAGCCTGTGAAGGCATTTTTATGGCGTTTCAGTATCCAGTCGAAATTCCAGGTGTTTCCAATTCATATTTCTTGCGTACAGCCGTTAATTCCATTCGTAAGTCACGCGGTGAAGAGGAATTGGACGCTGTTGATTTCCTGGAACTGGTGAAAGAGAAAATCAAACTGGTTGATTTGGATAAATCCTTTTTGAACAGATTTGTTAACCAAGGCTTTTCTGGTGGAGAGAAAAAGCGCAATGAGATATTCCACATGGCAGTTTTGGAGCCCAAATTGGCAATTTTGGATGAGACCGATTCGGGATTGGATATCGACGCGTTGCGCATCGTGGCAAATGGTGTGAATGCGTTGCGTTCACCTGATCGCTCAATCGTGGTTATTACCCATTATCAACGGATATTGAATCATATCGTTCCGGATAAAGTCCACATCCTCTCGAATGGGAAAATCGTTCGTAGTGGTGGCAGTAAACTGGCGCTCGAAGTGGAAGAAAAAGGTTATAACCGGATTGAAGAACATTCCGGAGAAGCGGTTCCGGTTGGAGTGTAATCTCGATAATAGAATGAATGGCGAAACACAAATTTGAGTAATTATTAGGGATATAAATATGGTTAATGTGCAAGCAAACCAAGAAAAAGTGGATTTGTATCAATCTCAATTCAATGAATTTGAAAAGAGTGTTGAAGATAAAGAACCAACATGGTTGCATGAGATTCGCAAAGAAGCGATAGCTCATTTTAAGGAAATTGGTTTCCCAACCATGAAACATGAAGAATGGCGGCAAACCAATATTAAACCGATATTACAGACAGATTATCAAACCGTCTCGACGTTAGATGAATCTGGGGCGAGTGATGCCTTTAAAAAGGCAGAAATCCCTGGATTGGATGCGCTGCAGCTGGTCTTCATCAACGGCTGTTTTTCGGAATCATTATCCCAGACAGAGGATTTACCTTCAGGTGTAATGGTTAAGAACCTGCAAGCAGCGTTGAAAGATGACTCAGGGCGTCTGGAACCTTATCTTGCCCGTAAAGAAAGTTACGAAAAGACAGCGTTTGCATCACTGAACACGGCCTTTTTGGATGAAGGGGCGTGTGTGTTTATTTCAAAAGACACAGTGGTGGAAAAGCCGATTCAGATTCTTTATTTAAGCACTGAACAGGACCAGCCTTATATCGTTCATCCACGAACTTTGTTGGTGGCTGGAAATGGCAGCAAGGGTACGGTGATTGAATCGTATATCGGAAGCGATGGCAGCATTTATCTTAACAACGCGGTGACCGAAGTGATTGTCGGCGAGAATGCCAACATTGAACATATTAAATATCAGCGGGAAAGCGAAGCCGCCTTTCATGTGACTAATACCCAAATCAATCTTGATCGAAGTTGCAACTATATTCACAATTCCCTTATGTTCGGTGGATTGGTTGTCCGCAACGAAATTACCAAGGTGTTGAATGCAGAAGGAATTCATAGCACATTAAACGGCATTTATATGCTTAAAAACAAGCAACATACAGATAACAATACCCGAATTGTTCACGCCAAACCGAATTGCAACAGTTGGGAAATGTATAAGGGTATTCTGGACGATGAGTCGCGTGGGGTATTCCGTGGACGTATTTTTGTGGCCCAAGAAGCACAAAAGACCGATGCCAAGCAAAGCAATCGTTCATTGCTGCTTTCAGAAAAGGCGGAAGCCAACGCCATGCCGCAGTTGGAGATTTTTGCAGACGATGTGAAGTGCACGCATGGGGCAACGACAGGCCAAATTGATGACGATGCCTTGTTTTACCTACGCTCACGGGGGATTGATCATATCACCGCCCGGGCATTGTTAACGTATGCGTTTGCCAGTGAGATGGTACAGGAAATTGGTTTACAACCAGTTCAAGAAATTGCAAATAAAATGCTGTATGAACGTTTATCACACGAGTACAAGAACTAAGATAGTATATATATGCTATTCGTTTTGAAGGAGCCATTATGAACAGCGCCGCATTGACCACCATCAATCCCACCAAGCCTACTGTGAGTGATGAAATATCTCCACGTACGAATGCTTATTGCTGTGCCTTTAACGTGGATGAGATTCGGAAGGATTTTCCCATTTTATCACGTCAGGTGCATGGCAAGCCGCTGGTTTATTTGGATAATGCCGCCACTTCGCACAAGCCTAAGTGTGTGATCGATGCGATAACCAGAGCATATACTGAATATTATTCCAATATTCATCGCGGTGTTCATTTGCTCAGCCAGTTATCAACCCAGGAACATGACCTGGCACGTGGGACCATTCAAAAATTCATGAATGCCGCTCATCCCTATGAAATCATCTTTGTGCGTAATGCCACAGAGGCGATCAACCTGGTGGCACAAAGCTATGCACGGCCACGGTTTAAAGAAGGCGATGAGATTCTGATCACGCATATGGAGCATCATGCCAACATCGTGCCCTGGCAGATGGTGTGCGAACAAACGGGTGCCGTGCTAAAAGTCGCGCCGATCGATGATAACGGCGAGCTGATCATGGAAGAGTTTGAACGGCTTTTGACACCTAAAACCAAGTTGGTGGGTGTGGTTCATCTTTCCAACGCGCTGGGTACAATCAATCCTGTGAAGAAAATTATCGATATGGCACATTCACAAAACATTCCAGTGCTGGTTGATGGAGCGCAAGCGATTCCTCACATGAAGGTGGACGTCGAGGAATTGGATTGCGATTTCTACGTCTTTTCAGGTCATAAGGTGTATGGACCATCAGGTATAGGTGTGTTGTATGGCAAGGCAGAATTGCTTGAGTCGATGCCCCCCTATCAAGGTGGCGGTGACATGATCAAGTCAGTCACCTTTGAAAAAACGCTGTATAATGATTTACCTTATAAATTTGAAGCAGGGACACCTGACATTGTCGGTCCGATCGGGCTGGCAGCGGCGTTGGATTATATCAGCAAGATTTGTATTGAAAAGATCGCGCGATACGAAGAAAGCCTGTTTAATTATGCCAACGAAATTTTGGATAATATTCCCGAGATACAAAGGATTGGAACAGCCAGCCATCGGGCAGGAGTCATCACCTTTGTGATGAAGAACGCACACCCGCATGATATTGGAACCATTATGGACCGTGAGGGCATTGCCATTCGGACTGGCCACCATTGTGCCCAGCCGGTGATGGAGCGCTTCGGTGTTCCCGCTACTGCACGTGCCTCGCTGGCGTTCTATAATACCTGCGAAGAAATTGATATACTGGCCAAAGGGATAGAAAAAGTAATCGAGGTTTTTCACTAATGTCTGAATTACAGGATTTGTATCAAGAGGTTATTTTAGATCATTCCAAGCGGCCACGTAATTTTCGTGAGATTGATAATGCCAATCATCACGCCGAGGGCTATAATCCTTTATGTGGTGACCGGTTCACCATATATCTCCATGTCAATAATGGAAAAGTTGAAGATGCCTCCTTTACCGGCGCTGGATGCGCGATTTCAACCGCTTCCGCGTCATTGATGACCGAAAGTTTAAAAGGTAAATCCGTGGAAGAGGCAGAAAAGATTTTCCAGAATTTCCATGAATTGGTAGCGGGGAATGAAGAACAGGTTGATGATTCCAACATTTTAGGCAAGTTAAAAGCACTTTCTGGAGTACGGGCTTTCCCCATGCGGGTTAAATGCGCAACCCTGGCATGGCACACCATGCGCGCCGCCATCGAGGGGGAAGATGAGTCGATTACGACGGAGTGAGTATTTTAACAATTTTGACATAACAGAGCCTTTTTGAAAAAGGGGATCGTTTGATCCCCTTTTTTAATTTAATCGCTTTTACTCACAAAACATGAATCTTCTACTGGTTGGATATTTAATCTATCTTGACGTAACACATTTTCGTATGATAATATTCAACTAAATGATGAGAAAATTCTGTGGCTCCATTGGGGGAATCCGAATCAAATAATCCCATAAATCCAATCGATGAATAAAATGAAATTTAAATCATCCATAATAAACACTTCTTTAATTTTGCTTAGTATATTGGTATGTTTGGTGGTTATTGAATTATCAACGTGGGTTTATCTCAGTTTTAATAAAACAACCCTGGAACGAGTTAATCAACAACAAGACGCTGTTCGAAAAAGTTTTAAGAATGGTCCCCGTTTTAAAAGCAATCCTTATCTGTCCTACACTCCATCTGATGTATCAATCACCCAAAATGGCTGTCAAATTGGTTATGAAACCTTTTTACTTGAAAAACCTGAGAATACAATCCGAATAGCCTGTCTAGGAGGTTCCACCACAAAAAATGCCTACCCAAAATATTTAAAGGAAATCATTCAACCATGTGTTCCTGATCATTCTGTTGAAGTTATGGATTGGGGTTGCCAGGGATGGACAATGCTTGAATCAACCATGAATTATGTTCTTCGTGTTCAGGCATTTGATCCTGACATTGTCATTCTTCATCATGGAATCAATGACATTGCTCCCCGATTGCGTAACAATTATAAATTCGATTTATCACATTACCGGCGTCCCTTCTGTTTTACTGGTTTAAACTGGAGCGATAAATTGGCAAGTTATAGTTCATTTGTTGCCTGGATGCAACTTCGTTTAGGCTATGCCATAGCGGATTTGGATTATTGGACCGTCATTCAAGCCAAACATGGTGAGTGGATCAACATGGATGATTTCCCTGTTGATGAAACCCTGCGTCATTATAAAAACGGAATTGAAACCATTCATCATATAACCAAATCAAAAGGAACGACACTCATCCTGGCTGGAATGGCATACACCCTCAAGGGATACTTAAATGAACAAATGGCTGGAATCGCCGATCAACATAATCTTGTTATGAAAAAATATGCCCATAACAACAATATAATGTTCTGTGATACACAAGAAATGTTACAGCATGATACTGACTATTTTGTTGACCAATGTCATTTGATTGCGTTTGGCGATGAGATGAAAGCCAAAATGATCGCGAATGCCATCTTAAATCAATTGGAACTCAAACAACGATTGTGGGTATCTGATTCAATTGATTCCAAAGAGGATAAATCAGGAAAAAGAATTGAAGGAAACGAAATTGTCATAAACTGGAACTTTTACAAAGATGTTTTTGAAGCGATCCATGTGTATGTGCAAGCCGATGGTGGAAAGAGGCAATTTCTTGCAGAATCAAAAAATCTTCATGAAGGACACATGGAATGGAAGCCAAATAATCCGAAAATTGATCCCCAGTTTATTTCCGGACCCCAATCAGGTCATGACTATTTATTTTCCGCATGGCCTGTGAGTGCCACAGGCGCCATCGAAGCCCCTATAACCTCCTTTGAACCTGTGGAATATTAATTTCCTGTTCACCGCCAGTGGGCAAGGCGGAAGCCTTGGAATTGGTTGACGTGGTTGGGGGAACTCCAGCTTCGGTTGGCGGAACGGCAAAACCAGGCTTCGTTGCCCCAGCTGCCGCCACGGTTAACGCGCACCATACCGGTTTCAGGACCGGTGGGATCAACCTGGGCTTCGAAAGAATAAAAGTCAAACCAATCCTGGCAGAGTTCCCATACATTTCCATGCATGTCATAAAGCCCCCACGGATTGGGGCGTTTTAAGCCGACACGGTGAGTTCCAACACCACCCTGATTACCACACCACCACATATATAAATCATGTTCCTCACAGAACAAACATTCATCATTACAGAAAAATGCATCGCCATGAGAAAAGCGAGTGGTGGTATTGGCACGGCAGGCAAATTCCCACTCCGCCTCATATGGAAGACGGAAACCATTTGTATTGGGAAGAACCTTCCAATTGGATTCATTATAAGCAGGTGTGCGTCCGGTGATTCGGCTTAATTGATTACAAAAGCGAACGCAATCCATCCAACTAACTCGCTCGACCGGACGGTCCGGATCGAAGAAAAAGGAAGGATTATTGCCCATCACCGCTTGCCATTGAGCTTGAGTTACTTCATATTTTCCGATCAAGAAATCCCGAGTGAGTGTTACCCAATGCGGAGTTTCATCCACTTCACGGCCACGCTCGGTTTTTGTGCTGCCCATGATGAATTCACCGGCAGGGATCTTTATCATGGTAAGTGGTTTCACATCATCAGGCAGGCCTGGGATATTCACAATGGTTTCTTGCGGCTTGAAAGGGGTTGGGGTGGGCGTTGGAGTAGCCGCTGGCGTGGCCATCGCAGTGGGAGTGGCATCGCTATCAGCGGTGTAATTCATGTAACCTGTGGTAAGGGTTTCTCTATCCCCCGTGTTGGGAATTTTCACCACACGAAATCGATAGGTATGACCATGTTGCGGTCCATCCGAGAACTTTTTGGCTGTGGTGAAATCGCTGTTGGGAGCCCATAAAAAATAGGTCACATCCCCGCTAAGCGTGAGGCCCAGGAACTCAAAGTCATTGCCGTTTACACTGACCTGGACATGGTAATCACGAACAGTGGCAGGATCGGCGCCAAAGTTCCAGGCGATTTGGATAGCGCGGCGGCTGGTGCGGTCACGGTCATGAGCGGTTTCATCAGGCAAGACAAGATTCTTACCGCCAAAGATATCATCATACACCACAACCTGGCCTTCGTTTAAATCAGGCATGGCAGGCATAAAGAGGGGAACAGGATTACCGCCTTCGAGATTATAACCGACCAATCCCCCTTGATTGAAATAATCATCCGAAGTCAAGCTGTCATCGATCCTTACGACACGGAATGAATAGATTGAATTGAAATCAGGTCCCTTGTTAAATAGCGTAGGAGCGGCATTTTCATGGACTTGCCAATTGACGCTATTTTGGCTCCCGCTACCTGTACTGGTTAAATATTTGTATCCGCCAAAACCCCGGCGCACATAGACATGCCAGTCCATGGGATTTCCGCTGAAATTTGACCAGGCGACGGTCAGGTTTCGATCATCCGCGGTGTCATAATCAATACCACCGGTTAAATCATTGGGGAAATCAGCGGGGGTATCGTAAATACTAACTTTACGCAGAGGATCAACGGTTGTTTCGTCATCTTCTTCGACAATATATTTGATTATATCGCTTGTCAAATTATCTGCCTGGCCTTGAAACGGAACCAGAACGACACGGAATTGGTATTCTTTGTCGTGCTGAGGTCCATCGGCAAAACGCTTGTTGGTTTGAAATTGATTAATGGGGGTCCACCAAAAATAGTTCATGTGGCCACTCACCGTTTGGCCAAGGTAGAAGAAATCACTTCCATCAATACTGACTTGAAGGTGATAATCACGCACCAGGGTTGGATCGATACCAAAATTCCAGGCAATCATTATGGCACGCCAATTGGATGGATCGCGATCGATCCCATCTGATAAAGGCCCCGTGAGATCATTCCCACCCAGAATATCATCATAAATGGCGATTTCACGTAAACCTAACCGTGGCATGGTGGGTTGAGTGAGAGAAATTGGGTTACCACCTTCTATGTTATAACCAACGAAACCGGGTTGTTCGAATATATCGTCTACACCCAAAGCGTCATCAATTCGAATGATACGAAATGAATAGGCAGAATTAAAATCGGGTCCATTACGAAACTGGCTGTTAAGCAACGAAGCACCAGGGAACCAACGCAGGTAGCTTTGGCTACCGGAACCAGATTGCCCTAAATAGCGCGCCCCTCCATACCCACGGCGAACATAAAAGTGCCAATTATGAGCATTTTGGGTGTCAGCATTTTGGAAGATGAACAGTTCACGCTGGTTTGGTTGATCAAAATCTGTCGAGCCAGTCAAATCCGTTAATGTTGATAGGCTATCCGCCACCACCGCCTGTTTGGGTTTGGTGGTGGGGAGGTTGATAGACTGTGTGGGCGTAGGAGTCATGGATGGTGTAACCGATCCAGAAAGTGTGGGTGTTGACGTTTTTGTTGGGGTACGAGTAGGCGTAGGAGTTATGGTCGGCGTGGAAGTAGACAACCCCGTTGGTGTTAATGTAAAAGTGGGTGTGCGTGTTGGAGTAGGGGTTAAGGAAGGTGTTGGTGTAGGGGTTGGCCTTATAAATTGAAAAGTAAATGAAAGCGTTTTACTTTGGCCGAATGACGTATCAAATTCAAGAGTAATTTGTTTGAATCCCGTTTGCGTATCAGCCGATACCCTGAAATTATAGGTCCCGCTCAACTGTCCCGGTTTGGATTCCGAGATCGTGAAGTGTCCCTGTTCACCATCGGTTTGGATGGTGGGTGTCAAAATAAAACCCTGAGCGGGATCAAAAACCACGACGTTAATATCAATGTCTTGATTAGGGAAAACCGCGCTAAGCACATCATTGTTATTAAAGGGTCCGCGGGATTCACCATCCACGATATATTCAGCGGATATGGTTAAATCGGGGGGAGAGGATTCCTGAACCGTAATGGTCACTTCACCGGTATCGGTTTTAGGGATTAACGAAGAATCTTGCATTTGCACTGTAAAATCATAAGTCCCCGCCTCACTGGGAATACCGGAAATGACCCCGGTATTCACATTTAAACTTAACCCAGGCGGAAGAGAGCCATTCAATAAAAACCACTTATAGGGTGTGGTTCCACCATATCCAATAAGAGACTGGCTATAATGAGTGAATTGAATGGCTTGAGGCAATATATCACTTGCGACGCGAACACTATCTTCCACTTTAATAAAATATGATTGGATATCCGACGATTTTGGGTAAATGGAGTCGGTGACTTGTACTTTAAATGTCTCCCCCTGCCCCAATTCAAGAGTTGGAATACCAGACAGCTCTCCAGTCTGGGAGTTTAATGCCAAACCCTCGGGTAAAACACCGCCAATCACACTCCACGTGTAAGGTGGTATACCATCAGTTGCTGAGAGAATATCTTTGTAAGGGGCATCGACAACCATGTTTTCCAGGGTGGTGGTTTCAATTTTCACGCTATCTGTCACACTAATGTTAAAAGCGCGGGTGGCTGATAAAGGGGGTGCTCCATTATCCGTCACTTTTAAAGTAAAGGGATAATGACCCGCTTGAGTGGCAGTGCCTTCCAAGGTGGCGGTTTGAGTCGTTTTCACAATATCCAGACCGGTTGGGTAACTCCCATCGATTTTCTCCCAGGTATAAGGTGCTTCACCACCGACAGCCCGAAACAAGGTAAAGAATTTTTGGTTGACACGAACGCCTGGAATACCTGAATGAATTAAAGAAAGACCGCTTGCAATGGTCATGGTGAATTGGCGTTGAGCGGTTTGTGCTGAATTACTGCTATCAGTCGCTTTTATAGTAAATGTAAATGTTCCCGCACTTGTCGGCTGACCAGTTAACACACCCGTATTCGCACCAAGAGAAATACCGGAAGGAAGATTTCCTGAGGCAAGGCTCCATGTATAGGGTGAGACACCACCCAATGCAATAAGGGGGAACTGATACTGTGCATTCAATGCCCCATTGGGAATCGTACCGGTTTGAATTATTAAAGGTTCGGCAATTGTCCATAAAAAACGTTTTTGAGTGGTCTGGTTTGAGGCATCCGTTACTTGGATCACAAATGAATAGTCTCCGGCAAATGTGGGTGTTCCTGAGAGTTTCCCTGTGTCAGAACTTAAGGAAATTCCAGGAGGGAGATGGCCATGTAGCACGTTCCATATGAATGGCTTTGGCCCACCTTGAGCGGAGAGCGTGATTTCGGAAATAGCGGTATTTTGTTTTGCTGTTTGAAGAATCGCTGAGGTGGTGATTCCTAATTCTGAATCAACTCTGAGCTTAAATTCCCTTGAGGTTAAACCAGCCGTGGGTTGATTGCTGTCAGTAGCAGTAATTTTAATATTGTTAAGCTGTACCGCGGTAGGATCACCGGATATCACACCTGTATCTGTATCCAGGCTAAGGCCATCCGGCAATTGGCCAGTGATTACATAAGAAATATCACCCACACCTCCTCGAACCCGAACCATTTCTGAATACGATTGCCCTTTGGTGGCTTTAGGAAGTGATGTGGTGATGATTTCAAGCGGATAATTCACCCTGATTGTAAAATCTTTATACCCTTTATGACCATGCTGGTCGGTAACTTTCAAACCGGCTGCGCCAAAAAACTTATTTTCCGGTGTACCTTCAATTACACCTTCCTGTCCATTCAAGGTTAATCCATTAGGTAGTTTGCCTGCGAATATTTCCCAAAATTTGCTGCCAAAACCTCCAGAAGTTGTTAATTGTTGGGTATAGGGTTGGCCCACCACGCCATCAATTAGTGAGGTATTGGTAACGGTGATAGGATTTACAATGTTTAATATGAACGATTTATCTTTTGTATTGGATAATGAATCCGTAACGCGCAACGTAATATTAAAAGCACCTAATTTGGTAGGCTTTCCGGATAGTTTTCCCGTGCTATCAAGAGCTATTCCCGTTGGTAATTGGCCACTTTGCAGCGTAATCGTGAAGGGTGGCATTCCTCCATTTCCCAGGATGTTATTGCTATAGGTTTCATTAATCACACCACTTTTTAAATTTGTCTCATTTTGAAAAACAAGAGGGTCGGTCTGGATAATTCTAAATTCTTTCTCAGCAAAGTCACCTTCATCATCCGTCACTCGAATTCCAAAGATATAGGTATCGGGCTTTGTTGGTGTGCCGGATATAATGCCTTGATCCGGATCCAAAACAAGTCCGGGAGGAAGATTGCCATAAGCGAGCGTAAATGAATATGGATAGATACCGCCCCCCATTCGAATGACCGCTGAATAGGACTGACCCGTGATGGCATTCGGTAAAGAGGTACTGGTAATATTTAAAGGGCCAGAAGAAGGCAGTCGTACAACCGCTTGGGTGGTTTGGGTTTCAGTAATTTCTATCCCTTCAACCGTTTGTTCCTGATAGCCGGGTGCGACAGCCGTCACTGAGTATGTGCCGGGAGAAAGATAACCAAAACTATAGTTTCCATTTGAGATAAGCCGCCCTTGCTGCCCAGTTTGAACTGTAACCGTCGCGTTGGAAATCAGCGCCCCATCCGCACGATCTTCCACTCGAACCGATAATGAATCCCAAAGCCACCATGTTTTGGCTGTGCCATCAGCACTGGCGGTGGCAACCTGTTTGTCATCAGGGCTGCGAGAAAATGCCACCGAAGTAACATCATCGGAATGGCCGGTGAACGTACGAAATTCCTCGCCGGTAATGGTATTCCATAATTTGGCCGAGTTGTCGTTACTGGCGGTCATCACTTGGTTGCCATCGGTGGAGAAAGCGACCGAGTTTATCGCACTCGTATGGCCTTTGAGTTCAAAGAGGACATCACCAGTATTTATATCCCAAATTTTTGCCACGTTTTCAGGCGAACCGCTGGCGGTAACGATCTTTAATCCAATCGGTGAAATATCAACATCAAGAATGGAACTGGTATGGCCGGAAAA
This sequence comes from uncultured bacterium, assembly GCA_964517495.1. Classification (GTDB taxonomy): domain Bacteria; phylum Hinthialibacterota; class Hinthialibacteria; order Hinthialibacterales; family Hinthialibacteraceae; genus CAZFER01. Next base: position 100,020 of record CAZFER010000012.1, read on the forward strand.
GGTTTTAATTAGCGCACCCGTTTTAGCATCCCATAATTTGGCGGTTTTATCCCAACTCCCGGTCAATACTTGCGTCCCGCCAGCCGAAAAGGCTACGGAAGACACTCGATCGGTATGACCGCTAAAGGTTTGTAGAAGAAGTTGGGTGTTCACATCCCATAATTTGGCGGTATTATCATGGCTGCCGGTAAGTACCTGTAATCCATTGCGAGAATAAGCTACAGAGGATACCGTGTCGGTATGGCCGCTTAAGGTGCGAAATTCAGTTTCGGTTTCCAAATCCCAAATTTTGGCAGTGGTGTTGGTGCTGCCGGTGAGCATTTTGGTGCCATCAGGAGAAAAGGTAATGGAGACCAGGTGCCAACCACTTATGTAGTTTTGGATTTCATCCCCCGTCTCCGCATTCCATAATTTGACAGTGCCATCGAGGCTGGCGGTAAGTAACCGTTCACCATCCGATGAAAACGCCACAGATGTAATTTTATCCGTATGCTCTGTCAAGGTATGGATCAAATAACGATCCACCACCTGTGCAAACGCCGGGGTGAAAACGGCAACCATTAATAGGAATAGTGTAATACAAAACCATTGAAAGAAACCATGTTGATATCGCATTTTTACACCTCCCGCCCTACAATCCAAAGCGGCAAAATCATTGCATACCCTCCTCTTCGGTGGCCGAACGCGGCCTGACCGAGTAAAGGGATAAATCATCAACTGAAATCGATGTCAAACCATTTGTTGAAGCGTTTTGGACAACAATAAATGGGGGAAATGCTGTGTTGGGAACATCCATATCCCCACCGATCAATAATTGGTACGGCATACCATCCTGAGACAAATTCGCACCAAATTCATAAAGAGCGATTTCCTCCCATCCATTGGTGACCACCATAGCGATCATTCCTTCACTGCCCAAAATCCGGCGTGCCTTGACCTCGGCAAGAAACAGTCCAGGGATAAAAAGATTGGCGGCATCGGCCCATACTCCTATATTGGCAGACCGTTCGAAGGGATTGACGGACAGTTTAATCGCCCAATCCTTTTCATCCGCTTCCCAGGAAGCTTGAACACTTCCGTCATCATTGTTGATATTACTGAGCAACGAAACCAGGTCTTCTTCAAACGAACCATCTGGATCAAGTGGGATGGTTGTACGATCCAACGGTTTGAGGTGTTCAACCCGCAAGCGGTCAAATAAAACATTGATGGTTTCCGTCGCCTGATGAGGATTGGCAACCTGCACGCCCAATTTTAAACGCGCATTGGGTGCACGGTAAATCATGCTGATCTCATTTTCAGACGCGGAGGGAATGGCTCGATTACTGATCAAGTGGTATCCCAGTTGTCCATCGATCTCGTGGTTGTCATCGGCATTAAAGGCAATGATAGCGGCATTTGCCACTTCTGAACTTTTCCAAATTGAACTTTTGACCAGAACGGGTTGAGTTCCTACAAAAATACTTTCATTGCCAATCATTAAAGAAGCTTCTCCCGGTTTGGCTTGAACAAACAATGCATTGTCCGAAAACAAGTCGGAATCGCCTATATCGGCAGGAAATACAAAAGCCGGTTCAAAGCCTTCGGGCGTGGTAATATCAAAATCGTCGGTGATTTCTTCTATTTCATCAAAATCAAAATAGGCAAAAGTCGGTGTGGGTGTCAAGGTTGGCGTATGGGTCACTGTTGGTGTTGGTGTAATGGTGGGCGTGGGTGTGATGGTTGGAGTAGGGGTAATGGTTGGTGTAATAGTCGGAGTCGGGGTAATGGTCGGAGTCAACGTTGGTGTTAGTGTAAATGTTTTAGTTGGTGTTGATGTCGGTGTTTGGGTCAATGTTGGTGTTTGGGTAAATGTCGGTGTAGGCGGAACCGTATTGGTCGGTGTGGGTGAAAAGGATGGATTGGGTGTAGGGGTTCGAGTGGCAAAAGAGGAACGCACAAAACCCACGAAATCAATTTCAAAATAATTGTTAAATTTATCACCGGGATCGATTCGCAATGTTTCAATAATGGTCGGCATTTCAAACAACGATTGAAATTCAGCCACGTAAGTTATATGCTGTTGAACCACATCCGTCTGAATTACAGCCGGTCCGATAAATTCCTGATCATTGGTAATAAAAGAGATTTCGACCGGACGGGCTTCGGTGATAAGCATGCGAAGAATAAGTTTTTGAGTGGAAAAGGTGTCAACATCCAAACCACCACGAAAAATAAACGGATTAGTACCCACTGTGGTTGCTTTATACAAACCATCCTCCACCACCAGGGCTTGCACTTCAGAACTGGTTTGCCAACCCTCATCATCTTCATCATTGTTAAATTCCCATATGGGTGTAACTGGTGCCGTCACATCCAACACGATGGATTGTCCAACAATATCTTTCCCGTCGTTTACTGAAAATTTAATTTCATAGCTCTGGCGAAAATGTTCAAGCACAGGTGTATAAGAAAAGCGCCCGGTTTCAGGGTTAAATTCTGCATTGGGGGGTAAATTTTGTGCATGATAGGTTAACTCGTCATTGTCCGGATCTGTGGCAAATGCCAATAGATTGAATGCTTCTCCCACTTCCAACGTTTTACCTCTTGTTGGATTCAGGATAAGATTGGGGAGCCGATTGATATCCACCACACGAATAGTTCGTGTAAGGGAAGTGGTGGTATGGCCATCAGAGACTTGAAATTCGACTTCATATTCCCCCGCCTGGGAATAACTCGGGGCGAAAAGCACATCTCCAATCTCTGGTTGCACCACCATATTCGGCAGTGTTGGTTCGACGTTATAAGTTAAGATGTTGTCAGAATCCGGATCGACACCGCTCATATGAACCAGAAAACTTTCACCCTCTTTGATCGATAAAACATCCTGAAAATTGATTTGTAAAGCGGGGGGACGATTATTATCAAGAACGGTGATCTCCGCTTCTTTCTCTAAAACTTGAGCTCCGTTATTCGCCGTAAACGTTAACGTATAATTGCCCGCTTGTAAAAAATCAGGGTTAAAAAAATAAATTCCGATCGTCGGGAAAAATTCTGCATTGGGTAATTCGGGTGTCACAGAATAAGTAAAAGGTATTGTACCAGGATTTTCAATCTCCAAGGTCAATATAAGCGGTTCACCCTCCATTAACGTCATCTGATCAGAGGGTTTCACAAAAAGATGCGTTCCTGGCGTGTTCACCACCTCTATGGAAGCTTCTTCCACCAACTCTTGGGAATCACTGATGGCGGTAAATTCAAAAACGTATGAGCCGGATTGTTGAAAATCCGGTTCAAAAATAAACACCCCCGATTCAGAATCCACTTGGGCGTTTTTCACTTCAGGAGATACTGAAAAAGTAAAGGTTTGATCGCGTGGATTTTCAATTTCCAGACTGAGTGCCACCGTTTCTCCCTCACTTAAAGTGGTAGACGTTGCTGGTTTGATCAACAGATTGGATTGAAGATTATCTGCCACAACCACCGTTGCGGATTCAGTTAAAGTGGCGGTTTCGTTGCTGGCCTGGAAATTCAGTACATAAGTACCCGATTGTTCAAAATCAGGACGAAAGGAAAATAATCCTATATCCGCATCAAAGGTGGCGTTTTGGATAGAAGGAGTATAAGAATATTGATAAGGATCGGGGCCTGGATCAACCACTTCCAATTCCAAAGCGACAAACTCATTTTCAACAGTATGAACAGTGGTTGCCGGTTTAATGGTTAACGCGGGAGTCGCTGAAGTTAGAAATGGCGAGAATAAAATCGAAGACGGAGAGGCAGACCATCCCTGTAATGAAGAAGTACAAAACAAAATAGAGATAAGCAAACACAATCGGAAGATGTTCATGCAGTCAGCCTCCGTGATGCTTGACGGGAAGAGCAATATAAGAATGTTGCTGTTTATATTTAATGGTCATTTTCACAGTATTAGATTCCATTCTTTTATTTTAACATGTCAGCCCTATGAATGTGGAAAGGGAGGGATAACTTATATTTGGCCCCACTATTCCTCCCCAATGAAATGAGGTTAGGAGGGGATTAAAAGATTTTACTCCAGGGTTATTTATCAACCCTCCCCTAGCCCCTACCAATCCTGGGAGGGGAATGGAAGCATTCATGGCTGACCACTTACCTTTTATTCAACGTGCCATACGATACGAAATCCTACTGTTACAAATCGTTGATCCGGTTCACCACTAAGCCTGCGGGCACTGCGGCTCAAAACAGCGTCGGCGTTCCAGGAACCCCCTCGCAATACCCTTTCTGTACCCTCGTCAGGCCCGCTTGGATTCACTTTTGGTTCTTCTGTATATGGGCCAAACCAGTCCTGGCACCATTCTTGAACATTGCCGTGCATATCATAAAGTCCCCATGGATTGGGTTCTTTTTCACCCACAGGCTTGGTGCCCGTTTGGGTTCCTTCATAGGTGTTATTCCCCCGCCACCACATATACTGATCAAATAATGAACAGAATACTTTTCCCGTATCAGCACATTCCAGGCCGTCACCAAACCCGTAACGGGTTGTGGTTCCAGCCCGGCAGGCATATTCCCATTCAGCTTCGGTCGGAAGGCGAAAGGTCCCTTTACCAATTTGAGTATTCAACACATTGACAAAGTTTTGGCAATCCTCCCATGTCACCAATTCCACCGGTTTGTTGATATCATCATCGTACCATGAAGGATTATTTCCCATGAGGGTACGCCATTGAATCTGGGTGACTTCATACACCCCCATATAAAAGTTCTTGGAAAGCGTGACCTTATGACGGGGCCCTTCGTCCACTTCTCTTCCACGCTCACTGGTTGGACTGCCTCTCATATATTCTCCAGGCTCCAATAAATTGAGATCCAGTGTTTTGGCCGAAGTGGGAAGACCAGGTAAAACCACAGTAATCACCTTGGCTTCCGGTGAATGGGGATAAATTGTAAACGGTTCCGGTGTAATCATTTGCACCGGTGTGGGTGTCAATGTAGGGCCAAAAGTTGGGGTTGCAGTGGCAGTTGGCGTAAATGAAGGTTCAGAAGTTGGCATGGGTATAGGCGTAGCCGTTGGTTCTATAGGTACCGTGGGCAGTGTATTATCCTCAGAGACAAAATAATGCAAAATCCCACTTGTCAGGCTTTCCCCGAGTCCTGTCACAGGAACATAGGTTACACGAAATTGATACGTGTTCCCATGTTGGGGACCATCCCGAAACCCGCTCATGGTCTGAAAATTTTGCAAGGCAGACCATCGAAAATAATTCAAGCGTGAATCATTTGTCATGCCTAATAATTGAAAATCCCCATCGTTTACTTTCACTTCCACGTGATAATCGAGAGCATCATCTTCATCAATATTGAGGTTCCACGCCAGATAAATCGCCCGACGGTCAGGATGATCAACATCATTGCCTTCACCACCTGGTGAAACCAATTCATCCCCACCTAATAAATCATCATAGATGGAAAGTTTTGTGGTCTTTAATACTGGCATTTCTGGCTGAGTTAATGCAATGGCATCTCCATCAGTCAAGTTATAACCAACTGGCTCCTCCATGTCCAAAAAATCATTGGGGGATAATTTATTGTCAATACGAATGACTCGAAACATATAGGATGAATTAAAACTGGGGCCATTTTTAAAATTGGAATGAACAAGTGGATTGTCTGCTTCCCAATCAAACCGGCGTTCATTCCCCTTCCCCGTTCGGCCCAGGAATTTCATTCCGTCCAATCCCCTGCGAACAAAAATATGCCAGTCTGTTGCCCCCGCTGTACTAACCGTCCAGCGAACAGTTAACTGGCGTTGTTCAGCAGGATCAAAATCAGTTTTCCCGGTTAAATCTTCAACCGTCTCGGCATTATCAGTTACAAAGACAAAGACGGGTTTAGTGGGTCTGGGAGTGGGAGAAACAAACACAGTCGGTATAGGTGTATTTGATGGTACTGGAGTGTTGGTAGGGGTTGGACCTTCGGTAAACGTTGGAGATGAAGTTGATGTTGGTGTAACCGAAGGCGTCGGTGTGCTGGTTGGTGGCTTGGGAGTAAATGTCGGAGCATTCGGATCCTCTACCACTGCTACCACCACTTGCCGTTCTGTGGCATGGCTGCCGTCATAAGCAAATACACTAAAGAAAAATGTCCCCAATTCAGACGTATCGATTTTGAATTCCGCCACTCCAAAGTGAGGAATTTGCTCGCTCGAGATAAAATCAAGGGGTGCTCCATTCGAGTGAGTTATTTCTATTTCATCCCCTCGGTCCGGATCATATGCGACCACTAAAAGTTCGATCGGCTCATCTTTTAATAATATAAATGTATCGCCCGGGCTAAAGGAAATTTGGGGAGGAATGTTGCCAGGACGCGGTGTATTGGTTGGTTTCAACGGATCACGTGTGGGTGTGGGAGTGGAAGTCGGTTGTGCGGTTGGTGTGACAGTGGGAGTTTTCGTTGGGGTGGGAGAGGGAGTAACTTGAGGTGCATGGGTAGGCGTAGGACCTATGGTTGGTGTATTAGTGGGACGAGGGGTGATATCACCTCCAATAACCACCAGACCGGTATCGACAGTGTATTCAAGATTTCCTTCTTCACCCCCCAAATTAGTTTTATCCTGCTGCAAAATAAGTTCATATTCACCTTCAGGAGCATCATCATTCGCTTTTAATCTAAAACGAATTAATTGACCACCCACCTCTCCCAAGGTGGGAAAGGCTCCAGCAGCACCAACAATGATAAGGGCACGCAGGTTCGGATTATCTTCTGCCGGGTTAACAATAATTGTCCATCCGTCTGTAAGTGCTCCCAATGTGGAGTGACTATCTGCAACATAATCAAAAGGAAAATCTTCTTGCATGTCTAAGGCAACTCGAAACGATCGCATACTATTCGCATTATCAATGGTTATGGCAACTTCAAACTCATTACCTGGCTCCACGGACAATTGAGATAGCGAGAGTTCCCTGACCTGTGCCCACCCGCCAGGTCCTCCTAAAGCAAGGCATAACATAAAAATAGAGGTATAAATCCACGTTTTTTTACTCAACCCTTTGATCCATTTCCCGCTCATGACTCTCGATCACCTCGATTTATGGAGTGATACCTTTCGGATATAGTTTCGTTCCCTAAAAAATTATCTTTAATGAATAAAATAAGAGGAGGGCACGAAATCGCGCCCTCCCCTAACTATATCACAGCTTTTTCAGGTTTTCGGGGATTGTTTAGTGAACCATCCAATCTCCGATTCCCGTGTTTTCGAGTGTTGAAGCACTCGAAAGGTCGATGACGAGGTCGCCGCCCACGATGGGTATTTGTCCATCATTCAGGCGGGTCAGTTCGTTATCCACTCTTAGCATCGCACTGCCGGAGGAGCGAATTTCATCAAACTGGACAGACATCAGGTTTTGGGGTCCGGAAGTCAGGGTATTGCTGAGTATACCGGAGGCCACCAGCATTCCTGGAATATCCGCATTCACGACCAGTTTGGCGCCCGAATCGTCCACCAGCCATTTGATGCTTTCTGGATTGACGTTGTACTTCGAAGCGTCGTAGTTGACCACAAGACGCATGGTGCGAATTTCGCTGGCATTTTCAGCCGAGAAGTTGACAAGCCAGGAACCATCGCCAGCAGGCACCACTTTGGCAAGCAGTTTTGTTCCATCCGATGGTGCCGCCCTGCGAGATGCCGTCTTACTGGAGAATGTTTCAGGCCCATAACCGTCTCCATTGGTATCCGCATCGAACTTAGTGATGAGGAAGGCCTCAAATCGCAGAATATCGTCAGCGTCCTGCGCACCCAAGGCACCGTCACCGTCCACGTCCGCTTCCGCCGGGAAGTTAGGCCGTGTTTCGGCATGACCGGAGAAGGAATCGATCTGGAATGTATCGTACTGCAGGATCAAGTCAGCATCGCTGCTGCCCGGTGTTCCATCGGCATCAATATCACCCCAGAGGAAGGATTCGGTGGTTCCTGTCCAGGTAGCATCCTCAATCTGAGAAGCGGTTACAGTGTTTGTTCCGATACGTGTACCACTTGAATCAACGATCAAGAGAGCAACCGATGCCGTTGTACTGGCAGGTGCATTAGATGGGAAACGTGCACGGAAGCGAAGCAGGTCACCTTCTCCTTCTGTTAAGGGTGAATTGCTGCCACGTGAATTGGTAATGTAATACCAATTAAAACTTGATGGATTAGTGGTCACTGCTGAAATGGTCATATTGGAGGTACCCCAACTGCTGGCAGCTGTATTCGTTGTCGTAAATCCAAACAAACCAAACGAACCAGAAAGAATATCTGAACTTGATACACCAGCAGGTATCGTCTGTTGAGTACCATCTGTCACGACTGTTCCCGTTGCATAGAGAACAATACGATAGGAGGTAATACCTTCGGCATCGTCAATTTGAACAGTAAATTCTTGATCCCGTCCAGGAATAATCAAGTCGTTGGTCGCTACCAAGGAGAGAGTAAAGTCAGTCCCACTACTGGTGATACTGAATATACGTCCTGTTCCATCATCACTTGAGGTAAGAGTAAACTGGAGGTTTTCTGATATCTCCGTAGTATTCGGTTCAGACGTATGAGTTGAGAAGGTTCTGAAGGCCGTTCCATCAGCAACTGTCCAAATCTTCACCGTTTCGTCTTCACTGGCAGATGTTACCCATAGACCATCGGATGAATAATCCACACTGATGATAGCACCTGTATGACCGGAGAGTGTTTTTGACAGCGTCCCAGTAGATACTGACCAAATTTTTACATCATTATCCTGGGCGCCCGTTGCCACATTGCTTCCAGTCGGTGAGAAATCTCCCGATGTCACCTGAGCGGTGTGACCGGAAAGCGTGGATACAAGAGAACCATCCGTTAAACTGTAAATGGCTGCCGTATTATCGCTTGTTGAACCAAGAAGAATCTGGGTTCCAGCCGGATTTTGAGCCAGGAAATTCACATTGCTGATTGAGGTAACCAGGTTACCGCTACTATCCCAGATAAAGACGGTGGGATTATCACTGACTGTAATAATTCGTGTGTTATCGTTAGAGAACATCACTTTTATGACGTTGCCAGGATGCCCAGCCATTTCAGCGATGAAATTTCCATTATTGGCATTCCACAAACGAGCGGTTTGATCATTACTACCTGTCAATAAGCGGTTACCCGTTGAAGAAACAGCGACACTAACCACATCATCGGTATGACCACTTAAGGTAAATATCGGCAGACCAGTGGATATATTCCAGTATCTGGCTTTGTCATCTTCACCACCGGTGAGTAATTTTGAACTATCCGGTGAGAAGGCACCTGCCAATGCATTGATTCGTGCTTCTTCCACACCTGTGAACGCATCATAAAGTTTAAGCACACCATTCTCAGCGACCGTCAAGACCGTTAATTGATCAGGAGAGTAGATGGTCTTCTCTATTGCATCACTATGACCATCAAAGCTTTTAACTTCTTCAGCTGAACCAGGTGCTCCCACAATCCATAATTCGATATCTTTTTTGTTGTCGAGTATGAGATGAGACCAATCATCATCGACTTCTAACAGGCGGCCGTTATACGTGGTCGTTAATGTACCCGTATCGGTCCAGTATTTTGTTGTATAGACAGAATCAGTTACCGAACTGGTAAAGGCCACATTGGTGCCAAATCGTACTTTTTGGACGACCGTGGTTGAATCCAACACCACAGCGCTACCCGATCCATCAACATTCCAGACCAAGGATCCTGTATCGCTACCCGAAACAACCTTCAGATCATCCGGCGATATTTCTATATCGTTAATTGAACTGGTATGATCCGTAAACGTCAGGGAAGAGGCACCCGTGCTGGCATTCCACACAACGATTTTTCCATCACTGCCTGCTGTAACAATACTGGCATCATCCGATGTGATCGATATATCAGTGATCGTGCTGCCTGAATCATGTCCATCCAGGGTGTGGATAAATAGACCCGTCAACGTATACCAATATTTCGCCGTGCCATCCGCACTGCCTGTTAAAATCTTTGAACTGTCGGATGAAAAGACCGCATGGGTTACTTCACCTGAATGGCCACTGAGGATACTGATAACATCACCACTATCCACATTGTAAACAATGGCATCCTGCCATTTGGCAGTTACGACATAATTACCATTCGGTGAGACGGCAAGGAATTTACCATCATATTGGTTAATAATATCATCACTGGTAACACCGATCAGCCGAACATTAGCCGCTGATGATGAACCTCCCTGGAAAAACCAATTATCATTGGGATGAAATGCAAAATTGGTTACCTCCACTGAACTACTTGCATATCCAATGAGAGCGCCCGATTCTGTTTCCCAGGTTAATGTACCTACACCACCATATGATGAAAACTTGGTTCCATCTGAGTTAAAAGCCGCATCCGTCAGGGAGCCTAAACCCAGGATGGTTTCACTATCCGGCCCGGTTAATGGAATAATCGGTGTGGTTTCACCATTATACCTGATATTACGGAAATATTTTCTTTGAGTGGAATAACCTGCTGCAGCCTTGATTCGGAATGTACTTGATGCATTGCTAACAGCCGTTCCACTTTGAATCTGTGAATCCGTAATCGCCATGACCACGTCACCATCGACTTCTGCCGTGATGTCAATGATCATAGAAGCAGAATTCGTATGTACCTCACGGGTTTTCAAGGAAACCTTGACCTGACGCCACGTATTCAAATCAAAACTGTTATCAACAGAAAATGTAGCTAATGAAATTTTTGTCCCCGATGTCGCATCTTCGGGAATCGTCGATTGGATTCGTGAAAGTACCCATTTATTTTCATTAGGTGACGGTAAACCATGCTCAAAAACATAGGTCGTCGTAACTTCTGAAACCCCATGGGCTGCAAGGTTAAGATCCGGTAACTGAGCGTAGAAAAAATAAACACTCCGTTGACCGTTATCACCATCACCACTCTTCTTGGTTTCCCACTCCCAGACTCCATCGAATCCAGCTTGTGTTCCACTATAAGCAGCAACACCCGTACCAGATGCAATGGACGGGGTCGCATAAAATAGTGAATCGTTTTCAGTTTGGAAGTAAACTCGGTTCACCGGAAAAGTCCACGTTGGTTCTGTGAATGGAAAAAATTCCGTTGTATCAGCTACCGATTC
>CAZFER010000013.1:0-56320 GCA_964517495.1 uncultured bacterium
TGGATAAACTGGGATTGGAGCTTTTCGTGCTCGGCTTCGGCTTTTTTACGCTCCGATATATCTTCAGCCGAACCTAAAATACCGATCACTTCATTCCGGTCGTTACGAACAGGCGCAACAGAAAGACTGATGGGGATTGAGGTCCCGTCTTTTTTTGACCGCAATAGTTCTCTCCCGAAAAAACCACCTTCTTCCAGGACCTGCTTCCGCAACGCGTCGAATTCCATGCGTTTATCGTCAGGGACAATCGGTAGCGGCTTACCCATGATTTCTTCGGCCTGCCAGCCAAATATTTTTTCCGCAGAGTGGTTCCAACTTAGTACGTTTCCATCCAAATCGACGGTATACAGGGCTACGGGTGAGCAGGCGATCACAGCTCGCTGGTATCCCTCGCTTTCTTGCAATGCCTTTGTTTTTTCCACCACTTTCCGGTGCAATGTCCAATTCCAAATAGAAGCAGCCGAAAACATAAGCAGCAACGGGATAATAATCATGGCCGTATAGCGCAATGCGGTTAGAAAAGACATCGGTTGTTTCTTATACACGCCGAGCCACTTGTCATAAATCTGCCGGTATTCTCCGCTGTTCTCCAGCGCCTTCAATCCTTCGCTGAATTGGGCCAATAGGGCTTGTTGGCCGTTGGCTACGGCGTAACAGCATTCAGAAACAAGCAGTGGTTTTTTCCCCGTAACCAGGTTGGTCCAGCCGTGTTTGTCGATCAAAAAAAGAACCGTGATCCGCGACACTAATGCGCAATCGTGTTTGCCCTCGGCCAGTTCGCGAAGAGCTTCTTCCTGGTCCCCGACAATGGTGATTTGATTTTCCAGCCCATGCTCAATGGCGAAGTCGTGCAGGATGTCGCCGTGCTCCACCACGATGCGTTTGTCAGCCAATGCTTCGATGGTTTGCGGCGCTGGCCCCTCGCCTTTGCGCACCACTGCCACGTAGTGGCTCACGGTGTGTGCCGGGGTAAAATCAAAATATTGATCGCGGCCGGTCGAATAGAACATGCCCTGAATCACATCGATTGTCCGGGTTCTAAGCGCGTCCATCCGTTCCGGCCAGCGGCCAAGCCGAATCTCGATATTTAAACCCATCTCCCGGGCAATGGCGCGGGTCAGGTCGACATTGTAGCCAGAGGGATGGCCGTTTTCGTCTAAGTATTCGAAAGGTGGAAAGTTCCGGTCGCCACCGACCACAATGGGGCGATCCGAGGGTAATTGCATGGCGGCAAACCATTGGGCGTGCAAATGGCGGTACGTGCCGTCGGCCATCACGATAGCTAATCCCTCGTTGAGCAGGGCCAGGGTATCGCGGTCGCCTTCTCGAACGGCGAAGCAAAAATCCTGCTTGAAACCTTCTATGGGCCGGTCGATGACTTGTAGTTCGGTAAGGCCAGTCTTCTGAATCAGACGCAGCGCCACTAGCCGCTGAACCACCACTGCGTCATATTGGCCATCAGCCAATTGATGCAGGGCAGTTTCAAAGGTAGATGTAGTATGAATGTCGAAATCTCGATCCTCTCGCCGCAAAAATTCCTCTGCGTTGTCCCCCTTCATTACGGCTACCCGCCGCTCACGCAGATCGGAAAGGGTGTTGATGCCGGTCTCGCTCTTACGGATCACGATCGCCCCGTGAAGGGACATGTAAGGTACGGTAAAATCGAAGCGAAATTCCCGCTCAGGCGTCCGTCCTACCAAAGGCAGAGCTTGGATTTCACCCTGTTCCAGCCAGCCACGCACTTCGGACCACGTACCGGTACGGAAAGTCACTTCGCGTCCCATGGCCGCTAAGGCCGCACGCATCAATTCCACCGAAAAACCACTAGCCTCGCCGGCATCGTTTACAATACTAAACGGCGGATAATCAATCTCCGCCCCAGAGCTAATAACCGCACTTGAATTCGAATCAATTACAGAGTCGGCAGCAACCATGCGTGCGGAGATAAGGGTTATTCCAAAGAGCGCGGTCACGAACCCAAGAATATAATTAAAACATAAGATATTTTCACGATATGGAGTTCGTTTATTTGTTAATCTAACCATGTTGAAAACCTTCCCAAAATAGCGCTTAGCTCTCACGAATTCTAATTATATACCATCCTGTTTTCGCCATAGAATCTTTCCACGCACGTTTTTTTGAAAACTGTGTCAGAATACGGATTCAAATCGGCGATTAGCTCAATCATATCAGAATTTATTAATATTTCTTCTTTCGATGCACCCCACCTGGCATGATTTTATTATAGAACAAACGATCAAGTCAAATGGGAAAAGCCATAACTCTTTGAATTGTTGAGGGTTATAGATTTTGTCATGATCTATGTATTTTCAGAAAATATATTCATTAAAACATTATTATCCTCTGATTTATTTTAAATTCCATCTATGACATCTATATGTATACACTGAACATGAGTGGGGAACGCCGATGGCCTCTTTTCATTCCAAAGTCTCACAAGGGCATCGCTATTGGTATATTGTCGAATCGCGCCGGGTTAACGGTAAACCCCGCCCTGTGGTTCTTGCCTATCTCGGAAAAGCCGAGGATCTTCTTTTACGCTTGGAGAGTTCTGCCGGATGGGTGGCGGTCAAATCTTATTCTCATGGTGCGGTTGCCGCTTTGTTGCAGACGGCTTCCATTCTCCAGGTTCCTGAACTGATTAACCGGTATGTTCAATCAACGCGCTCTTACACATAGAGTAAACCGGTCCGTCATCAACTCGAAGAATACTCTTCCCAAGAACAAGACCTTTTGCAAGCACTTGATCCACTAACCGCTCATGTCAAGCGTCCTCACTTTGAAGGCGTTAGTGTATACACTTCCGACCAAAACTAACCACCTTATTCTGTTTGACTTATATAAACCGATCCGCCAGGGCTATAATAAAGTCACGCTAGCCCCTCCCAATCTTGGTAGGTGAATGGAACTACACATAGCTGACAATTTATGAATATTTTATGAATAGTCTTTGACATTGAGCCGCTTCTCTTTCCTCCGATACTCAGCTACAATGCCTTCCGTTAAAGATGATGGAGCGGCTATGAAAAAGGATTCCATTCTTAAATCAACAAGTCTTTTCAGCCTGGCGACATTGCTGAGCCGGATTTTGGGATTGGTGCGTGAATCGTGTGTGGCGGCGCTGGTACCCAGCGCCTGGCAGGATATTTTATGGGCGGGGCTGAAAATTCCCAGTACCTTTCGACAGTTATTCGCTGAGGGTGCTCTGTCGGCGGCATTTATCCCCATGCTCACCCGGGTACGTGAACGTGAGGGGGAAGAGAAATCGAAGGAAGTGGCTTTCGCCATTTTTAACGCCTTGGCGTTAACAGTAGCCGGAGTGGTGATCTTAGCCATCATTCTGGCGCCCTGGTTTGTGCCTTTCATACTAGACTTCCCCAAAGAAGCGGAAACCATTCCGGAAGGTTATACCTTTTCATATCCAGATCAAGCCAGCAACTGGCGTATTGATGCGGGGATTCGTACAACCCAAATTATGTTTCCCTTCCTCTTTTTTGTGGCTCTCTCAGCGTGGGCGATGGGATTGTTGAATACCTATCGTTACTTCTTTATGCCAGCCGTGGCCTCGGCTTTCTTTAATGTAAGCCTGATTATTGGAGTCATCATTGGCGCGTTTTATTTTGACGGGATTGATCTCATGTGGCTGTTAGGAGGGGCGGTGGTTTTTGGGGGGCTGTTGCAATATGCTGTGCAACTGCCTCAAATCGGGAAGGTCAAGTGTATGCCCCCCCGAGCAGTTTCGCCGTTTCACCCTCAGGTAAAGGTATTCCTTAAAATGCTGGCACCCACTGTGTTTGGTCTTGCCATTTATCAATTGAATGCGCTGATTACACAGACCTACTTTGCCTCCAAATATGGGGAAGGCGGAATATCCACCATGCAGTACGCCTTTCGACTCATCCAGTTTCCCTTGGGAATCATCGGCGTCGCCCTGGCAACCGCCTCATTTCCTCAAATTGCGCAACACCTCGAACAGCAGCGTCAGGACAAAGCGGTTAAAACTCTTGAAGATGTATTAAAATACCTATTGTTATTAATGATACCCTCCGCGGTAGGCTTAATTGTGCTGGGAGAAGATATAGTCGGCGCCATTTTCAACTATGGGGAGTTCCGGGCAGAAGGGCGATTAAGGCCAACCTATTATTTGTTGATATTTTATAGTTTGGGACTCTTTTCTTATGCCTCGGTGAAAGTATTAGTTCGCACGTTTCAGGCTAATCATGATTTTCGTACACCTGTCATTGCCGGTGCGGCAGCGATGGTGTGCAACATTATTTTATGCAGTCTGTTTGTCTCAATGCAGTGGCCATTGTGGTCGTTAGCGTTGGCTGCCGCGCTAGCCAGTAGTTTAAATGGAGGACTATTGGCTATATGGTTGAAATACAAGATGCTCCATTTCAAAATGCTTCCCTTAATACAATTCGCCTTGCGAGTACTCTTAGCCTGCGTTGTCATGGGGCTGGCCTGTTATGGCTTTGGTATTTATTTTCCCATCAGCGGCGCAACACCGTGGGGCAACATCCTGCGTGTGATGTTAGGTGTTCCGCTGGGAATGGCTGCTTTCGGGGGGAGTGGCTGGTTTTTGTTCCGCCCGGAATTAAAACGGCTGATGAAGTTGAAATAATCCAAACCAATCGTTAAGTCACACTCATATGGGATAATTATTATTCAACAACTGTACCCAATGATTTGACCTTGTTCCATCGGATATTCAGGCTCTCATTCCGCAATGCCAAGGTGAACTCAATATCATCAATTTGAAAAGCGTACCATGTATAATATTGGATAAATGTGCGGATATCCTTGCGGGTACCGGTGAATCGCACCACAATATCCGGTTTTAATTTCATCACGGAATGTTGAAAATCCCATTTTGAATGACCTGGAATGGGATTTTTATGGACCTCCAATTTGGCAATATACGCATCGGATTTCCCCAGCAAATCAATGGCAACACAATCCGTATAATAGGGGATTAATCCGGCCCAACGCACCGCGACTTTGACATTCGGTTCAGCAATCTCTTCGATCAACAAGGCGCGTCCAAGATTGGCACGGTTCTCTTTTGTATACAATGGAGATTGATACGTTAGTTCTCCCACATAACTAAAATTCACTGAGAGCATTTGGATGAGAAACAATGATATGAATAAAGCGGTCTTAGTGTAAACCGCCTTGCTGCTTAATTTGTTTTGGTAGAAAGATTCAATCCCTTTTGATATAACGATTCCATTGAGAATATAAACAAAGGGTAAAACGGGAATAATAAAACGATTGCGAGCCCATGCATCTCCACCCGCCCAGATTTGATAAGCCAGCATGATGCCAAAGGGTGCCAGCCAATAGAGTAAACGTAATTTACGCATGATCAGACATCCAAAAACACCGATGATCAAAGGGAAATAATACACACTTAAGGTATGCTCAAGGGTATAATCCAATCCACGCTTTAATCGATATATAAGCGGAGTGTGAAGCTTAAGGTAATAGGTGTTGGGTAAGATGTCGCCATAATAAAAATAAGCCCAAAGGCGAAAACACAAAAACATTACGATGGGGATGGTTGTATAGAGGATGAGTGTTTTTTTAGATACTATTTTAGGATTCCATAAACCATAGCCCCAAATAAAAGCCAGAATCAATACTATTTCTGGTCGTATTAATGATGCGATACCCAGGCATGCGGCTCCGTAATAAATAAATCTAGCTGAAGGAGAGTCTTTAAAAAAAAGTAAAATGGCGGGAATTGGAAAGAAACTTAAAAAGCCTGTTTCCATGCCCATCATGGTCCAGTAAATCCATTCATATGAACAGCAAAAACTCAATGTGGCCCATAAACTGACTGATACACGTTGTCCATGCCATCGTAACAGGCCATAAAACGAAATCATGGTTAATGCCATGATAAGGGCGCTGAATAATTGAATAGCCAACAGATAATATTTATCCGATGACGGTAGCCAATGGATTACTCCCATTACCATTGTCCATAGAAAGTTGGTATACCCTTCGACTTTTTCGCCACCGCAATTCCAAAGCAATCCACAGCCTTGGGCCCAGTTTTTGGCATAACGCGCTGAGATGGCGGCATCATCAAACAGGGCAAAGTAGCGGTCAGAGGCGATGATAAAGGAACTTTTCCAAATAAAGAAGAATCCATACAGCACCATCAGCATCGAGAGGATAAGCAGGCCTTTGTATTCATAATAGAATTGTGATTTGTTCCGAAGAAATTTCATGATGCCATAAGGTAGCGCCTCAAATCAAAAAATCAGAGCCCTGATGGCGGTATACCTGATCAAATAAATTTATTAGAATCGGATGAAATGCGATGAGAGTTTAAATAATCTTTTTTACCATTGTGGGGATGAATCCCTTGTTTATTTATTCGCCAACACTGGTGACACTAAATGGCAGGAAAAGCGAGTGGGATGATGCTCTGTGTCGTATTATACCGTTGCTTCTCTTGAAAAACTCCGCCACTTGCAGAGCGGTAGGATTGCAAGGTATTGGATTGCAAATCCACAAGCCATCGTTCATGGATGAAGTATCTTGCATAGAGTGGAATCTTAACATTGAGGTCGTAGTGAAGAGAGGATTCTGATACCTCTATGACCAATAAGGCATCATTCGCATCAGGCTGTTTGTTTTCATAAAAATCCTCACGATAATTCAGCAAAACAATATCCGGTTGAGGCTCATTATGTTCGTCAAGAAAGAGAGAATCCTGCACGCTGATAAGTGTTTGTTTAGCGGCCATTAATGGCATAAAAAGGTTATTGAGCCGTTTTACACAGGCACTGTGACGTAACCCTATTGGAGTCATTTCAATTATTTCCCCTTCGATGAGTTCAACACAGTCATCTTCGTGGAGGATGCCGGTTTCACCCATGCGGTGATATTCATGAGTTGTGAATTGTTTTCTATTGGTGAATGTGGACGCCATTCTGTCACCTGTGCTTGAAGTTCTTCAATATAATTATAGCATAGAATTGTTTTGACAAAGTCCTGTTTTAGCTTAAAATATACTTGAATGATTTCTTACCGATTTGGAGTACTGTTTAATGAACGCACAGGAGATTATTAGGGAAATCGAGAAGCTTCCACCGGATGAGAAGAAGGTTGTGTTTGAGTTTGTGGAGACCAAAAGGGAAAATATCTCAAACACAACACATTATTCTCCTGAAATTATGAGCCAACTCGATCAGGATCAGGATGATTGTGAAAAAGGAATAAATATCGAGGAATATTCATCGATGACGGAAGCGCGAAAGGCTCTTGGATTAACTGAATAACAGTGATATGCGAATTATATTCCATAAAAATTTCAGGAAAGGTCTGAAAAAACTAACCCTCAATCAGAAAAAGCGAGTGGATAAAGCATTAGAAATGTTCGAAATAAATCCTCACAATCCTGACCTTGAAAACCACCCTCTTCAAGGTGATCAAAGAGGAAAGCGAGCTATTTCTGCTGGCGGTAATCTTCGTTTAATTTTCATTGAAAAGAACAAATATGAGTTAGTTCAATTTATCCGCGTAGGAACACATAACCAGGTATATTAACCTTTTTAACTGTTCCATTTTTTGAATTGGGTTATTCATGGAGAAATACATTAAAATACGCGGCATATTCCAAACATGCTTGAACATCTTTTTCTGAAAGAGAAGGAAATTGATTTAGAATGGTTTGTGTGGTGTCTCCCGCAGCGAGGTGGCTTAGAATGATATGCACAGGGATTCTTGTATCTTTAACACAAGGTTCACCTCCACAGATATTCGGATTGGCAACAATGCGATTTAATCTCACGATGGGTTAACAAACCTCTATTCTTTTATTATATTTATCAATATTTCTCTTCATCCAGTTGCCTGTACAGACGCAGAAATCGTTTAATTTCATCATCAAACTGCCGGAGCAGGATACTTTTTTGGTTGGGGAGCCGATTGATTATGATGTTATTTTGAAGAACCTGCATTGATTTCAATTATTTCCCCTTCGATGAGTTCAACACAGTCATCTTCGTGGAGGATGCCGGTTTCACCCATGCGGTGGAATTCATGAGTTGTGAATTGTCTTCTATTGGTGAATGTGGGCGCCATTTTATCACCTGTGATTGAACTTTTTCGTTATAATTTCGTTATAATTATAGCATAGAATTGTTTTGACAAAGTCCTGTTTTTATCTATAATATCTAGGTGCAATTAGTCTATAAAATGGAGTATCTTATGTCAATTAACCTCCCCCTTGATAAAATGACTCTTGGTGAGAAGTTAGAAGTAATGGAAGCGCTCTGGGCTGATATTTCAAAAGAACCTTCCGAATTTCCTTCACCATCCTGGCATCAAGAAGTGCTGAAAGAACGCCAACGTCTGGTCGAAGAAGGAAATCTACAATTTCTTGATTGGGATGTAGCCATCGCTGAGCTGAGGGAAGAGGTTCGTGGAAATTCGACTTCTTGAGACTGCAAAAGAAGACCTGAGGGAAGGTTGGAATTTTTACGACAGACAATCTACAGGATTGGGTGATTATTTTCTAGATAATATTCAAAATGATATACAATCATTGATGAGTTACGCAGGAATCCATTCAATTTCAAATGGCTTTTATCGAATGCTGGCCAAGCGATTTCCATTTGCTGTTTACTACTTATTAAAGAATGATATGATTGAGATATATGCCATCCTTGACTGTCGTCGTGATCCAGAATGGATTGTAAAACGCTTGGACTTGTCACATAAAGACAACAAATAATTCTCCTATGATTCCTTTCCGGGGTGCAGAATATGGACAAAACCTACATTTTTATTAAATTGGGCCGGAAGCCACCATCCAGAAAAGTAAAAATATTCCTTCCGTATATACAATTTCTCTGCTTAGTTTTCGAGTCACCGTCCATTTAGATGAAAACCGAATTATCGATGGCGCCAGGATGCCGGATTATGGCGGACATCTCATCGATGAGTATTTGACCTGGCACCGGGGAGACCATCTGGAGATTCCGCAAAAGATTGATCAGGTACATTCCGGCAACACATCATACCATGAGATCAAAACCGGGTATTTTGC
Organism: uncultured bacterium; assembly: GCA_964517495.1. Classification (GTDB taxonomy): domain Bacteria; phylum Hinthialibacterota; class Hinthialibacteria; order Hinthialibacterales; family Hinthialibacteraceae; genus CAZFER01. The sequence continues at coordinate 9,089 of CAZFER010000013.1, forward strand.
GAAGACATCGCCAGTGCACAATTGGAATATGCATTGGTGATATTTTCACCCCCATCTAATATTTATCGCGTTTTGTAAAGTATAACCGGCTCCGCGGGAGCGTCGCCCTCCCTTGATTGTAAGTGAAATAGGGGTAGACACATTGGTCTACCCCTACGTTTATCTTATTCTTCCTTCTTCTCTTCATCAGAAGGTGCTGAAGTTTCCATATTCTCTTGCCGGGTTTCCTCCTGGGGTTGGTCATCACCGGCTGGGGGCGTTTCGGGTGTGGTTTGTTCAACTGATGGCTGAGTCTCTGCCGGTTGACCGGTTTCGTTTCGTGGTTCATCGCTTGTGGATTGCGTTTGTGGTTCCCCGGCGGGTGGTGTGGTATCTGACGGTTGAGTTTGTTCGATGGGGGGTGGAGGTGTTTGGGTTTCGTCCATGGGGGGAGTTTCAGCCGGGGCTTCTTTCTCGAATGAGATATAGCCGTGGCGTTGAAGGAAATCAAACCAATCGGCGATGGTTTCTTTATAGTCGCTTACGTCGAGCTGAAGCAGTCGTTCAATCTCACCGATGGTGCGTTCGCCATCAGCCAGCCACCAAGAGACGATGTAAGGGAGATTATAGCGTGGGGATTTTTTGAGCGGTGCGGTCCACTGGTCAAAGGGAAGATGGTCAATCAACACGGTGCCCACCACGTCAACGATGCGGTGGGGAACGCGTTCATCCTCTGATGCGTGCTGTTTGGGTGAAATATCGCCAGCATCTTCGCCGAGTTCGATGGCGCGGGCTTCGGCGCGGGCTTTGACCACCGCAGCCGCTGTATCAACCGCGTTGTTGAGCGCAGTCATGAGTTCATGCACACAATCCCACTCGGGGGAATCATGGTATTCTTCAGTGAGGGAATGCAACGATTCAAGAGCGCGTTTTTCATGCTGAAGGCGCAACGGTAAAATGCGGTCAGCCTGTCCAAGAATTTCATCCAATTCATCGAGATTATCCGCCTCAGCGGCTTGATCAATTAAGGTTTGCATATCTTGATGAATGGCTTCCAAAGCAAAGTCATAGTTCCAAATCGCCAGGTGGGGGATTTCCTGCCTTCCAACGGTAGCGGCGGTATAGAAGATTGCGGCAGCGGCGGCGGGAAGATCGATGCAGGAGCGGCGGTCGATGGCGGTCATATCATCGGCGCTGGAGTTTTTGCATTCCTTGTCGGTACCCCCATGAAGCCATGAGGTGGGTACACCAACTTGGGGATCGTTGTAAAACACATCGGCCAGCAGCCGCATGCTGCGTTTTTCCAAATGGCGCTGCGGACGCCAGGCCTGGAGATACTCCTGGGCAATATGCCAGATCAGGCCATTGCTGAAGTGGCGTTGAATTGTGGGAGTTGGATGAAAACGCCAGCGGCTCCAGGCATGGTCAGCATTACCGGCCCCCGTTTCAAAACAAAGGGCGAATAAGGTTTTTTGCAACGCTTCACGCCCATTCTGGTCATGAGCGAAGGCCAATGTTCCGTACACTTTTGGAACAAGCAAAAGCCGTATGGTTCGTTTGGGACGGGGTAGAGCATTCTGATCAATCGCAGACTGAAAAATGCGCGCCATTTCAAGGATAGAAGCGGTTCCCACGGCGTTATAATTGGCGCCCTGGCCGAAAATAGGAGCAATAAGCAGGATTTCCTGCTCACCAGGTTCACCGGGCAGATGAGCGTGAACAAAGGGTAGCACACCGGATGCATTTTCTGATTTAATGGTGACTTTAAGGGAGACGGATTGATCATGGGCCATGCTCATCAATTCATCAACCGTTTGAGGAGAAAGAGAGATGGCGATGATTGGTTTATCGCTTTTGCGGGTTCCCCACCCTGCAGGAGTATCGGAGTTGGAGTTAATCCATTGGATTTCCTCTTTGGCATCGGGATTGGATGTCCAGCCGCTGATCACACCTGCGACCTCGGCTTTAATTGCGGATTGCCGGATGGATTGAAAACGAAGCGGGGTGACGATCCATTTGCCTTTAGCGTCGACTTTTTGCCATTGGGCAGGATCATCGGACTTGATCACCACCACTTCGGCCTCGATGCCTTCGTCAGGAGTAGAGGGCGACCACATGCCAATACAGTTGGGTTGGTTTGCACGATCCGCCAGCACTTTTTGATTGGGGGCAGTGAGTTCAACCTTGCCTTCTTCGCAATTCCAGGCGAAGGGGAGAATGGCATCGCCAAAACCGGTTTCACCATCGGCGGGAAGATCGATACATTCGCAGTGCCAGCCATAATCGTGGAAAAATTGAAGCAGATATTCCACGACATCGTTATACTTATTGAAATCGGCCCATTTATTCAAGTTCCAAATTTTATTGGTATGTTCAAGTACGGTATCGGCAGATACCGTCTGGACAAAGGTTTTAAAAAAATGATGAAGATTCACGAATAGTTCCTTTCTTTTGTTGCAAAAATTTGTTGACTTCTTCCAAGTATTTTTTTTCATCGCCTTGAGCCTGGCGAAGATTTTCTTCGTTTACTTTTTTATCCCGTTCCTGGTGCAGACGATGGATAATTTCATCGTGAAATTTACGCAGTATTTTTTCGGTGGAAGGTAATGGTTCAGCCTCTATCAACGCGAGAAAGATGGATAGTTGGGCATTATCCGGAAAAAGAGTATCCATTTGGACTGCCCAATTATCTCCCTGAAAATTAGGGACGTTTAGCAATTTATCCAGAATGAAATCCACCACATGGTTCTCGTTAAGCTTATTTAAAAGTTCAGGGATTTCGGATTGCAACTCATCGAGTGAAAACAGCTGCGGTTTTTGTGCCGGTGACATATCCGGTGGTAAGGAAAGGCCATGATGAAATGATAAGAGACGGATTAAATCCTCTTTAGCGACTTGAAGGGGCGATTTCTTGGTTGGTTCCGTTTTCTTTTCCTGTTGGGATTGGTTTTGATAGGTTTTATAGGTTCCTTTTTTAAGGTTACGTTTAATGGCGCTTTCAAGAGCGGGGACTTCAGTTCCAATTTCGCGGGCCATCGCCCGGATATAATCTTTGCGAATATATTCTTCGGTGATGCGTGCCAGGAGGGGCAGCATATATTCCACGATGGCTTTTTTCCCTTGCGGAGAGGTTCGATCGTTTTGGCCGGCTGCCAGGCTAAGGTAGAAATCGAAACCATCGACGGCCTTATCGATGAGTTCTTGCATCGCCTGCGCGCCATGCTCTTTGATATAATCATCCGGATCAACTCCCTGGGGGAGAAGAACCACCTTTGGAGACAACCCCACTTCGAAAAAGGTTTCAACCCCTTTTTTTGCGGCGTTTATTCCCGCATTGTCTCCATCATAAAGGAGGGTAAAGTTATTAGTGTAGCGCTTAAGCACATTAACATGGTCTCGCGTCAAGGCGGTTCCCAAATTGGCGACAGTTTGATCGAATCCCTGGATATGGAGCGAAACAGCATCCATATAGCCTTCAACCAGCACAGCTCCGCGCTCCTGCATCACATTTTTAGCATGATTAAGCAAATAGAGCGTCTTGGATTTGTTGAATAGGGACGTTTCGTTGCTATTGAGGTACTTAGCGGAATCATCGGGGCTCATGGCCCGTCCACCAAAGGCGATCACCCGGCCGATAGTATTGCGAATGGGGAAGATAATTCGATTGCGAAAGCGGTCATAGCAACCAGAGGCGTTTTGACGTTGAACCACCAGACCGAGCTCGAGCATCACCTTTTCGGGGATTTGCCGTTGTTTCAGAACTTTGTAGAGGTTATCCCATCCATCAGGGGCAAACCCAATGCCAAAACGTTTAATGGTTTCCTTGGTCAATCCACGAGATTGAACATATTCCAACGCCGCGGGATGATCAGGCAACCATTTATAAAACTGCTGCGCGGCGATATCCATGACCTGAAAACGATCGATTTCCTCGTGAGGCTTTTTGGGACCAGAGGAAACAATACGAATGCCCAATTTTTGGGCAAGATAGCGGCGGGCTTCACTGTAGGTTAGATTCTCCATGCTCATGATAAAGTCAATCACATTACCACCCTTGCCACAACCAAAGCAATGGAAAAAACCGCGATCAGGATTGACGGTAAATGAGGGTGTTTTTTCCTTATGGAAAGGGCATAGGCCGAACAGGCGCCCACCACGGTTTTTTAACTGAACGTAATGGGCAACAATATCAGTAATATCGGCTTTGTTTAGTATTTCTTCTTTTACTGGATCAACCACAGCCCTCAACCTCGAATGTTCCGAGTGAAATGTTACAGTTTATTGTATTAAATGGTTTGAAAAACGCGCATCTCGAAATACTCATCATTCAATATTATCAATCGTATCGTGAATGAAAAGGCGATTCCAGCCTTTTCCGCAATCAGGAAAAGAATAATTCAATTTGACTGAAAAGAAAATTAGGTTATGTATTAGTAGAGAGCTCATGAAACCTGTTTATAAATCCATATATTTCAAATACACGAATCGGAGAACGTAATGGATAACCTGGATGACATTATAAAAGAATTGAGTGCAGAGCAAAAGAAAGATGTGGCAACCTATGTGCAGGGATTGGTGGAAAACCAAACCCAGCGTCCACGTGTGTATCTCAAGCAGGATTGGGCGGGAACACTTCGCGAATTCAGGGAAAAATACGATGGAGTCAGCCTGCAAAAGACGGCTTTATTGAGCGAGGAGGGGTAATTATATGTATTTAGTGGATACCAATGTATGGTTTGAACGTCTGCTGGATGGAGAGCGATCCGATGAGGTGGATCGGTTCCTGAGGCAATCACCGTCGGATGCCTATTCCATGTCAGATATGAGTTGGTTAGGGATTAGTTCTGTGATGAGCCGATTAAAAAAAGACGATGCATTTTCACGATTTACCGTTGATCTTTTTGTGGATGGTGAGGTTAACATCGTCCATTTGGAACCAGAGGATATTAAACAAGTGTTTAGTGAAATGAAGCAGACTCAACTTGATTTTACGGAAGCCTATCAATATATCACCGCTAAAAAATACAACATGATCTTTATCAGCTATAATGAAGCCTACGACCGGTATCGTCATGGGGTTAAGACGCCGTCCCAGGTTGTGGGGTAGATTTTCACAAGAATTTAAAAGGTTTTCATCTCTTTTTCGTCGAAAATATGGCGAACGAGAAGAATTTGAAGATGGACAGGCAGACCAAGCAGAAAAGACCGGCGTGCTTCAAATAAGTTGGTGTGGTAGATTTTTTCATAGGCATTTAACAATTCAGAGAGGCGATCCCATTTTTGTTGCTGAAATTCCTCATCAGGCATGGTTTCTGCCTGTTTCACTTTTTCTTCGCCTAAAATTCGAACCAATTGATCGCGTGTAATTTCCATCCTGATACCTCAAATAATTATTGTGCAAACATAATAAAGGGCAGGTTTGTTTCCTGCCCTTTTATTTTATAAACCAATGGGTAAATGTGCAAACCGCTTAGAAATAACCTTTGGTCATCAAATATTCTGCGGCGAGTAATTCACCCTTGGCGGCTCCACGTTTAGTGTTGTGGGAAAGAGCGACATATTTAATCCCCTGGTTGCCAAATACTTCATCCTGGCGAATGCGTCCCACAGCGGTGGACATGCCATCGCCCAATTCACGATCCAAACGAGGTTGGGGACGGTTGTCTTCCGGTTTGATAACGATGGTCTCTTGTGGAGCAGAGGGAAGCTCTCCGAATGATTCACGGCATGCAGCGTTGAAGTCCTGAATAACCTTGCGATAATCATCGGGGGTACAGGGTTTTTCAGTTTCCACAAAAATGGAGAGCATATGTCCATCATAGACGGCAACCCGGGTACATGTACAGCTGACCTGGAAATCGGCGTTTTTGAAGACATCGTTATCCAGTTTACCAAGTGATTTAACCGTCTCCAGCACAACCTTTCCCTCTTCTTTCGAAATGAAGGGGATGACATTGTCGAGTATATCCAATCCCGGATGGCCAGGATAACCCGCGCCGGAGAGGGCTTGCAGCGAGGTCATAAACACCCGTTTTATACCAAAGGCTTCGTATATTGGTTTCAATGAAATAATAAGCCCCATGGTAGTGCAGTTGGGGCCAGGTACGACGAATCCCTTCCAGCCACGATTTTTGCGTTGTTTTTCGATCAATGGGGCATGATCCGCATTCACCTCTGGCACCAAAATGGGTACATCATCTTCATAGCGAAAGGCGGAAGCGGTGCTGATCACTGGTTTATGTTGGGCGCATTTCCCTTCAATTTCGCCCGCCACGTCAGAGGGCAGGGCGGAAAAAACAATGTCGTATTTGTCCAGATCGTTGATCGAAGCTTCCGTGTTGAAAACCGGCATGGAAGCGATGGAATTATCCAATTGCGTGGGGGAATGCCACACCGCCGCTTCACCATAGGTTTTACCCGCCGAACGCGAGGAAGCGTAAAGTCCGGAAATTTCGAACCACGGATGGCAAAGTAGGGCTTCGATAAATTGCTGACCGGCGACACCCGTGGCGCCCAGGATTGCTGATTTTTTCTTTTGCATGATCTCGATGTCTCCCACTTAAGAGAATCATTAACGTTTAGTGTGTTAATTGTATAATGATAGTTAGTGGGAAATTTTATCGCAAGCTTATGGGATTCCAAGGTGTAGAACCAAAAAATCCAAGTTTGAAAGCCTTGAAATCCGTATACTATACTAATTTGCTATCCGATGAATGTTCTCGTTCCTGAAGCAGGCTTTCAATTCGGTTGACCTTCATATAAATCAAAAAAATGAGCACAACACATACTATTGGGAGTGCAAAACCAATCAATACAACGGGTAAAAATATAAAAAGTTCAAACATCCCCAAGTTCAATATTCCAAACATGATATATGCGAATCCTTTCCCAGTGAATTCATCAATCTTATTATCGAAACCAATGAGTGAAACATTGTTCATTTCAACTTTAGCAACAGTTTAACCTACCATATTATACGCAATTTGCGGATAATAATTTCAAGAATCGAAATATTTGCTTAACCTTGGTTATTAAGTCTATCTATTTTAAAGGATCAATATTAAATGTTGTGATGATTGGTGAAATCAACCTCATTTTATCACAAATTGAACGAATGTTCATCAGGCTCCTTATTTTATGAAACATTGAACTCTAAAATTATTTGCCGAGAAAAATTCAAAATCACTTTTTTATCCTGAGATTTAACGCTATAAAATAGATAATAGATAAGTGATTGAGTCATTGAAAGTCAATAAAAGTAACGAAAAGTGTAAAGCCTTTCAATTTCGTTCAGAAAGTAACGAATACCATTGGTTTTTTCATCCATTTAGTGGCATTATAAAGGTGTCACGTTTAAGTGAATAAATTGATTGACAAGGGAAAATAGGTCAGGTAAACTTTCTTAAATAATGTATGAAAATTTAAGCGATACAGATGGGGTGGTCCCATCATCCGGCCTACCGGATAAAATTTATTTTAAAAGAAAAAACGCAAAACGCGGCCAAATAGACAAGCGGCATGTCTTTTTCCATATATGGCGTTGGATTGCGGCAAAGAGCGGGAATATTGGTTTTTTCCCGTTTTTTCATTTTTGTTCCACACTCATTATTCGAATCAATGATCCAAACCTCATAGAACATGTTATTCTATCCGTCCAATCATGCTCAATCTCACAACCGTTTGCAAATCCATCACACCCCATAATGAGGACGCAACCAAGCTTATGGAGAACCAGGTGATTATGGAAGAACTTAAGGAGAATCAAGAAGTTATGCAAGCAACTGAGAACCATGTAGAAATCAAACAGACGATTCAACTCATAAATGTCGAGGAAAGTCAGGATTTATTTGGACCTCGAGATGAGAATCTTCGCCTGATTCGCAATCAATTCAAAGCTCGCATCATGGCTAGGGGAGAAACGATCGCCATTTTAGGGAATGCGAATGAGGTGAATGAACTGGTACGGGTTTTTGAAGATTTGCTAAAATTGGTTCGTCAGGGAGATCGAATAACACGGCGGGATGTGGAATATATTCTTGCATATTCGAAAGAAAAATCGACATCACCCATCCAAGATGTTTTTACCCCGATCACCATGCCTTTAAAGGGGAAAAAGGGCGTCATCAAACCCAAAACCATTGGGCAGCGTCAATATATCAATTCCATCAGCCAAAATGATGTTGTTTTTGGTATTGGTCCAGCAGGGACAGGGAAAACGTATTTGGCGATGGCGGCAGCGGTTTCAGCCTTGGAGCGAAAACAAGTCAGACGGATAATTCTGGCAAGACCGGCGGTGGAAGCAGGCGAATCGTTGGGTTTTTTACCGGGGGATTTACAGGCAAAAGTGGATCCATTTTTACGCCCCCTTTATGATGCGCTTCATGATATGCTCAATGTTGACCTGGTGCATCGTTATATTGAACAAGGAACAGTGGAGATCGCTCCCTTAGCTTATATGAGGGGGCGAACATTGAACAGTTCATTCGTCATATTGGATGAAGCCCAAAATTCCACCAGTGAGCAGATGAAAATGTTTTTAACCCGTCTGGGTTTTGATTCAAAAGCGGTGATTACGGGGGATATCACCCAAGTGGATTTGCCCTCAGGAAAACGAAGTGGATTGATTGAGGTTATTGACTTGCTGAGTGGAATTGAGGGAATATCCTTCGTCCGATTCGGGAAACAGGATGTGGTGCGGCATCCCCTCGTACAAAAAATTATTGACGCCTATGAAAAACGGGATGAAGAGAAACAATCATCATCCGAAAATAATTCAACCAATGCCGGTAAACATTCTAACAAAAATGAACCCATGTTCCACGGATAAATCATGAATACACCGGCAAAATCAATGGAAAAAAAATCATCCCGCCGAACCAAAAAAAAGCGGGAGACGTTTAAAGAGGTTCTACAACAATGGTGGCAGGACTTGCAGCCCCATGCTTCTCATTACGCGACGATCGTGGTGGCTGTCCTGGCAGTTTTTTGGTTGATTCGCCCCCCGTCGGCCATCGATCTGAATCGTTTTCAAATCAATCAACGTTCTCCCCGTGTTGTTCAGGCCCCCTTCGAATTTGAATATGTGGATAAAGAAGCCACCAAGGCCAAGCGGGACCAGGAAGCCAAGTTTGTACCGCCTATTTACCAAAAAAAACCGGAGCAATCTCAAACCTTTCACCAGCGGCTTCAAAAGGCGGTTGAACTAATCCGTTCTACAACACGTCCCGAATCAATGACAACTAACCAATGGGTACAAACCGTTGTCGGCCAATTACCGTTTGAAATCGAAAACCGTCTCTATGCCGATACAGGCAATTTACCGGCTGATATACCCAAATCCACCTACGAATGTATCGCTTTTTACAAAAATTACGAATCGCTTTGGACGAACATTTTAAAACACGCCAAAGAAGCGGAAGGTTTGGGTATTGCCAATAATGTTGAACCACTAAGGGAAAAAAATTCCTCCCGCAACGATTTGATCGTGGGGGCAGAATTGGTGGAGCCGGATGGAACGATCAGTATCAATCCTGCGATCAATGCGATAAAAACAAAGGATGAGTATCTTCGCGATTTTCGTGAAAGAATGGAGGATTCCTTTCCGAATCCAAACAAAGATTATGCCGCCCGTGAATTGGCAGTCGATCTGGTAAAAAGCGCCTTTCCTGGCCCGAGTTTAATTTTTCAAGAGGACACCACCGAAGCGAAACGGCAAGCAGCTAGAAATCGGATTGATCCCATTACGATTCATGTGAATAAAGAAGTCACCATCATTGGGAAAGATGACATAGTTACAGAAAGCCATCTGCAAAAATTGGAAGCACTGCGAGAGCAGATGAGCATCTCGATCTATGCCGAAATTGGCTATTTTATAATGGCTTTATTGCTTGTGATTGTAGTTTTGAATTATGTCAGTATTTATAATCGGGATATTCGGCAGGATTCCAAAAAAATTATGGTTATTTTTGCCGGAATCATCCTGGTTCTGATCTTATCCCGTATTGTAGAGAATTTATCGTTGCTGGATTTGGGAAGTAATACGTTAAAGCAGGTTGGATATGGTGTGCCGGTTGGCGCGTTGGGTGTCATTATTACTATTTTAGCATGCCCCCGTTTAGCGATGTTTTTGTGCGTCATCAGTGCATTATATATGGGAATCATTTTTAGCGGTGGAACCGAAATTCTCAGTTTACACTATGTGATTGTGGCAATCATCACCTCATGTGGCGCCATCTTTACGGTTTCACGCATTCGTCAGCGTAGTGATCTGTACCGGGCGGGGGGCATTGCCATTGTATTGGCAACACTGACTATCCTGGCTATAACGCTGCAACAGAAAAAGAGCTTCGAACAAATCATTTTGCACGCTCAAGAGGTAAAATATGCTTTGATTTGGGGGGCGGTGAATGGTGGTTTAATCTCAATATTATCAATGGCCTTCCTTCCATTATTTGAAGACTTTTTTGGCGTTACCACCGATATCAAATTGCTGGAATTGAGCCAAAAGAATGAATTATTACAGCGCCTGGAACAAGAGGCTCCCGGTTCATATCAGCATAGTATGAGAGTTGCCACTCTGGCTGAATCCGCCTCAGAAGCCATCGGGGCCAATGCCTTACTTACCCGGGTGGGAACCTACTATCACGATATTGGAAAAGTACTCAAACCACAATATTTTGTTGAAAACCAGCAAACCCGGGCGGATAAAGCCAAACATGAAAAAATAAAACCAACCATGAGTTGCTTGATTATCCGTAATCATGTCAAGCACGGCATGGAATTGGCCAAAGAATATAATCTACCCAAAGTGATTGCAGATTTCATTCCCGAGCATCATGGGACGACCTTGATGACATATTTTTATCATCAGGCATTGGCCTCCCAGGAAACGGAAGGAACCGTAAAAGAAGAAGATTACCGCTATCCTGGACCAAAACCGCAATCCAAGGAAACCGCCATTCTCATGCTGGCTGACTCGTTGGAAGCGGCCTCACGAACCTTGAAGAAACCCAAAGAAGGGGACGTGCGGCAGTTGGTTCGAAAAGTGATCAACGACCGGTATATGGATGGGCAATTTGATGAATGCAACCTGACCTTAAAAGACCTCCATACATTATTTATTTCATTTTCAGATTCAATCCTCCACACCATGCATCAGCGGATTGATTATCCAGAAGCACCCAAAAAAGCCGAAGATAAAGAGGCGGGGAAAGAAAAAGAACGAGGAAAAACAATTGAGCATCTTCCTCCTCAAAAAAAAGAATGAGCCGCCAGGGCAAACGGGATGGAGGTTCAGGATTTACGATGATTTCAAATCAAATGGAGCTTGAATCTTAATACAATGACGATAGATGTAACAGTTGATTATGAGTTAAACAATTTCAACCCAAATAATTCCGAAATCTTTTTAAATCAATTGCTCGCAGCTGCCGGCGAAGAGCAAAGTGAGGTTAGTTTGCGATACGTTGATGACACAACCATTCGTGAGTTAAACAAAGATTATCGGGGAATTGATGACGCCACTGACGTGTTGTCTTTTTGTATGCGCGAAGGGGATAAGATAGGGGTCTCCACCCTATTGGGAGACATCGTCATTTCCTTGGATACGGCTAAACGGCAGGCCTATTCATTTGGGCATAGGTTGGAAGAGGAGGTTTATGAATTGTTATTTCACGGATTTGTTCACCTTCTTGGCTATGATCATGAGAATAATCCCAAGCAATGGAATGAACAGGAGCAATGTTTAAAACATTGGTTGACGAAGATAAATGCCATATATATACCTCATGGAATTAAAGCAGAAACAATTACCCACCAATCAGAGTCAGAGGGGAGGCTTCGTTGACGTACAATCCGCCTTTTGGTTATGATAAAAGACGTCACATGATATATGATGCAAGATAACAATGATACCATATCAAACATGATTTCATCAGCAACTATGAATCAGATTCCTACACCGATTTATGCGGAAGAAACCTATATAAGCGGCCAGGTAATCGTTTTTGTTATATGCCTGGTCATCTCAGGCTTTTTTTCCGGTTCAGAAACCGCTCTTACCTCAATGACAAAAATCCGAATCAAACGGTTGTTCAGCGAAGGTGAGGATACCTATCGCAAATTGGAACCCTGGTTATTGGAACCAAACCGTTTTTTGGCCACCATTCTGGTTGGGAATAACTTTGTCAATATTCTTGCGTCCGTTTTAGCGGCCAATATTTGTGAAAGCATTATGCTGAATTATTTCTCATTGTCTGCATCGGTGGCATACGGTTCCACGTTAGCGGTGGCCATCACAACTTTTTTGTTACTTGTATTCGGCGAAATCGTTCCAAAAACATATTGCAAAGAAAATGCGGTGCGGATATCCCAATTTGCCATTGGACCACTCAATGCGCTTTATAAGGTCCTAAGGCCGCTTATCGCCTTTTTCCTGTTTATTTCCAATACCGTCATTCGCATTTTTGGCGGTCCAGCAATCAAAGAAGTGCCCATTTTAACGGAAAATGATATTCGAACATTAATTGAAATCAGTGAACGAGAAGGCGTTTTGGAAGAAGAAGAACGGGAAATGATTCACAGCATCATTGATTTCGGTGACCTGCATGTCAAAGAAATCATGACGCCTCGTGTTGATTTTCAAGCGATCAGCAGTGATTTAACCTTGGAGGAAGTGCGAGAGGAAGCCGTTAAACATGGTCATTCCCGCATACCGGTCTATGAACAGGATTTGGATAGAATTATTGGAATTTTGTTCGTAAAGGATCTATTGCGAGTTGATAACGAAAACACGGTATTCAACATCAAAGATATTATCCGCCCCGTGCTCTTTGTTCCTAAAACCAAGAAAGTCAGTGACTTATTGAAGACGTTCCAGAAAGAGAAAAACCACATGGCCATCGTGGTGGATGAATATGGATTAACCGCAGGACTGGTTACTATTGAAGATGCATTGGAGGAAATTGTTGGCGATATTCAGGACGAGTATGATGAAGAATTGCCTGAATATGAGCTTCATGAAGACGGCACAATTGTTGCATATGCAAAAATCAATCTGGATAAATTAGGTGATATACTGAATATTGATTTTCCGGAAGAAGACGTTGAAACATTGGGTGGCTTCATTACATCCGTTTCCGGAACTGTTCCCGGCGTTGGTGAAGAGGTATACTATAAAGATATAACGTTTATCATTCTTGAGTCTGACGAGCGGCGCATCGAACAAGTTAAAATCATCCGGCAAGAACAGACAGAGGAATTAAATGAGAAAAATAAATTTGATGAAACTGATGAATCAAAAATTGAAAATAACTAACCAGTAACGTGAGAGCGTACCGCTTACTCCTCGCCTGGATATAAATCATTACCCCAATTCACAAAACCAAGGAAAGCAAGAGGGTTTTAATATCGTAATCATGGAAAAATATACCATGTTAAGACGTTTCAGAAATTATTTTTTATCTGGCACTATCGTCGTGGTTCCCATTGGACTCACCATTTGGATTATATGGAAAATATTCAGTATCTTTGACACTTGGTTTCACAATATCCTGATTCATTACGGTTTACAGGAGTCCATTAAACAAGGTGGTTGGTGGATTCCTCAATATGGTCTGGGCTTCATGCTGACCTTATCCATTATTGCCATGCTTGGATTTACAACCCAGCTCTATATTGGACGTAAAATGTTTGATCTGGTGGAGCTGTTATTTTTAAGGATCCCCGTTATATCAAACATCTATAAAGCGATAAAACAAGTCAGCGAAGCATTGATGGGCAAACGAAAACGAATATTTGAACAAGTTGTCATTATTGAATATCCCCGAAGAGGGATTTATTCGCTGGCATTCATTACTGCACAGGATCATGGACGAATGAATCCGATTATCAATAAAAAACTAATCTACTTGTTTGTCCCAACCACTCCCAATCCAACATCCGGTTATTTCCTTATGATGCCGGAGGATGATTGCATCCCTATCAATATTTCAGTTGAAGATGCCATGAAAATGATTATTTCCAGCGGGATGGTCGCTCCACCCCTTCCTATCAAAACCGAAGAGTTGGATGCTTCACCTCCCCGCCCTATCGAGAACGAATCGACCATGTTTAAGGATGTCTAATCATGGCTATTATTAAAAATCATCCTTGAAGAACCGCAAAGGCACATTGTTCAATGGGGGTAATTCAGGTAAACTAAAACATGAAATAAAGTAAAATTAAGTTTCTGAATTTGAGGATATTAGGTCTATTTGATTATCAAGGTGCCAAAAAGTAAGTGGCCTTTTATCTCGAATTAGAACGTTAGAGAAACTGGTCTCAAGGTTTATTCCCCGATAACGAAATGGTTTAAATATAAAAAAATAATGGATGGTCAGAACGTATGAGGTATTTGGAGTTCGAAAAACCATTAAGAGAGATCGAATCAAAGATCGAACAGCTGGAAGTGTATGCTCACTCTCGAGATATCGATTTATCTCACGAAATTCAACCTTTAAAAGAAAAACTATCCACTTTACTGGAAGAGATATTTTCTCATTTGACCCCTTGGCAGCGTGTGCAATTGGCTCGGCATCCTGATCGGCCCTATTGCCTGGATTATTTGAATACCATTGCCGATGAGTTTGTGGAATTACATGGTGATCGTGCTTTTTCAGATGATGAAGCCATCGTGAGTGGAATGTGTTCAATCGATGGCCGTTCCGTGGCTATCGTGGGTCATCAAAAAGGGCGGGACACCGATGAAAATATACGGCGAAATTTTGGGATGCCGCATCCAGAAGGATTTCGAAAAGCCAGACGGGTGATGGAGACCGCTGGACGATTCAAACTGCCGATTATCACATTTATTGATTCACCGGGGGCTTTTCCCGGGATTGGCGCGGAGGAACGTGGCCAGCATTTGATTATTGCAGAAAATCTGGAGTCCATGTCTCAATTAGGAGTTCCCATCATTAGCGTGGTAACCGGCGAAGGTGGTAGCGGTGGTGCGTTAGCCATTGGAGTTGGAAACCGTGTTCTTATGCTGGAAAATGCCTATTATGCGGTCTGTACGCCAGAAGCATGCGCCGCCATTATTCTTAGAGACCGCACCAAAGCCTCCACGGTCGCTGGTACCATGCGCATTGTACCTTCAGATTTGAAATCACTCGGCATAATTGACGAAATTATTCCTGAGCCTCTTGGTGGCGCTCACCGAAATCCCATTGAGACAGCAGAGAATATCAAAGAGGCCATTTTACGCCATCTCAGTGAGATGGAATCGATGGATGCTGAACAATTAATTGAGGATCGTTATCAACGATTTCGAAAAATGGGGGTTTTTTACGAAGAACAAGCGCCACGGCCAACGATCGCGAGTACTTGAATGACGAAAACCAGGCCGAGTATCAAATACGAATTGGAATTTAATCTTGCAGGCTGTCGATGACAGCCGCTTTATTATTTGCCAATTGTGTAGAAAATCCAATTTTACTGAATGAGAAGGCATTATGACAGAATCACAAAAGGAAAATCGAGCAAATGACATCAATAAGGATTTATCCGATGAGCTCGCAAAACATGGCTTCAGTAGTGAGATGCAAGTTGACGATCAAATTTTATCCGATGACAGCCATTATCCATTACTACCTTTAAGGGATGTTGTAATTTTTCCTGGTATGATCATTCCTTTATTTGTGGGACGAAGCAAATCCGTATCCGCTCTGGAAGCGGGGATGCAAGGCAATAAGCGAATTGTGCTGGTGGCTCAAAAACGGATTGATGTCGATGATCCCTCCCCCAATGAACTGTATTCAGTGGGAACACTAATCAATATACTGCAACTCTTAAAACTCCCCGATGGTTCAATCAAAATATTGGTTGAAGGATTGGATCGGATCAAGATTGAAAAAATCATCTCAGACGAACCATTTTACCTGGCTGAAACTGCTCCCTTAAAAGAAAAAAGAGAAAATAACACCAAAGTGCAAGCCTTGCTGCGTCATGTTAATGAATTGTTTGAATCTTATGTGAAATTAAACCGCAAGGTACCACAAGAAACGCTGTTGTCCATCATGAACATTGATGATCCCGGCCAGTTGGCGGATAACATTGCGGCCCATTTAACCATTAAGGTTCCCGATAAACAACGCCTATTATCCAGCCTCTCTCCCAGCACCCGGCTAAATCAGCTTTCCAAAATTCTCACCAGCGAATTGGAAATACTGGAGATGGAACAAAGGATCAAAGGGGAAGTACGCAAGCAGATGGAACAATCCCAAAAGGAATACTATCTGCATGAGCAAATCAAAGCGATCCAACGGGAATTAGGCAAAGACGGTGAAGGTGGAGAGGATTGGAGCAAGTATAGGAACCGGATAAAAAAAGCAAAGATGAGCAAAGATGCCGAGAATAAGGCATTAGAGGAATTAGAGCGTTTGAACTCCATGCCCGCTCTTTCTCCGGAAGCGACGGTGGTTCGTAATTATCTGGACTGGCTATGTGACCTCCCCTGGTCCAAATCGACAAAAGATCAATTGGAAATTGAAAAAGCCCAAATATGCCTGGAAGAGGATCATTACGGACTAGAAAAACCCAAAGAACGCATTCTTGATTTCTTGGCGGTCCATAAACTAAAGAAAAATTTGAAAGGTCCAATTATTTGTTTTGTTGGCCCTCCAGGAGTGGGAAAAACCTCGCTGGGACGTTCCATCGCTCGGTCCATGGGCCGTAAATTTGTCCGTATTTCATTGGGAGGCGTTCGAGATGAGGCCGAAATCCGTGGGCATCGGCGTACGTATATTGGATCGATGCCTGGCCGAATTATCCAATCGTTAAAGAAAATTCAGTCCAATAATCCCGTCTTCTTATTGGATGAAATTGACAAAATGAGTATGGACTTTCGAGGTGATCCCTCATCGGCCTTGCTGGAAGTGTTGGATCCTGAACAGAATTACACCTTCAGCGATCATTACCTTGAAGTTGAGTTTGACTTATCGAACATTTTTTTTATAGCCACAGCCAATGTGACATATCCTATCCCCCCAGCGTTGCTGGATCGTATGGAAATTATTGAGATTCCCAGCTATACCGAAAACGATAAAATCCAAATCTCCAAAAATTTCTTAATCCCCAAGCAGATAGAAAATCATGGATTAAAGCGATATAAACCCAAATTTAAAAACGAGGCCATCGTTCAGTTGATTCGCGACTATACCCGGGAAGCCGGGGTAAGAAATCTGGAACGCGAATTGGCCACAGTCTGCCGTAAATTGGCACGACGCGCCACGAGCGAAACATTAAAGAAAAATGAATCTGTTACCGCAAAAATGATCAATGATTTTTTAGGCATTCCACGCTACCGCGAACCCACTCAAGGAAAAGAAAACGGAATTGGATGCGCCACTGGCCTCGCTGTCACCAGTGTCGGAGGTGAAGTCCTGACCACTGAAGTAACGATAATGGAAGGCACTGGACAGCTAACCCTGACAGGAAAATTGGGGGAAGTGATGCAGGAATCGGCAAAAGCCGCGTTGAGTTATGCCCGGACACGCGCTCGCCATTTAAATCTGGCGAGAGATTTCTACAAACGCTTCGATATCCATATTCATGTACCGGAAGGGGCAATTCCTAAAGATGGGCCATCCGCGGGTATAACCATAGCCACTGCTTTGATTTCAGCGTTGACCGGCAAAAGCGTGATCAAAGACATTGCCATGACAGGCGAAATCACATTACGTGGCCGCGTTTTACCAGTAGGCGGCATAAAAGAAAAAGTATTGGCTGCTCACCGTGCTGAAATTCCCAAGGTGATTTTACCTGAAGATAACAAAAAGGACCTTCCAGACATACCAAAGAATGTGATGGAGAAAATAGAAATTGAATTCGTAAAGGATATGGATGAAGTGCTTGATATTTCACTACAGAATATTAATTAATCACTCCAAAATAATAAAAAAAGGTATCCTTTTACATCGTGATGGTATCAAAACTTATCATAATGAAGGGCAATTTGACCTAATGAAAAGGGAGGATTGAACGACTGGATCAAATTGGTTTTAAGATTATCATCCACTTGAGAAATCTGAAGGTAAGATCCATTCCACTCAATTCATCACATGAAAGCGTATTATTCCTCATTAACTTATTGCAGTTTTTTGGAAAATGAATAACCCCATTAATAAACAATAATGATCATTAAAAAAATACATTATGAACAATTTTACAGGGAAAAAGGACTAATATTCCTTGAAATATTATCATTTTTTTGAACAATAAGAATAACTCGTTTTTAATGGATATTGTATGCCTTGAATCGGGAAGCCTGTCATCATTGTGGATTTAAAACTTGTTACTGAATTTTTTAGGGAAAAGGAAACATGAGATAAAATGCCATTACCTTTAGTGATTATCATTGTCGCCGTCATTTTGGTTATTGTTGTTTCCATTTTGACTTATTATTACTTTAGGCATGATGAGAGTAATAACATTTCGTATAATAGCGATATCTGGCACCAGTTTATCAAAAACCTAAAGGCTCTTGACGATAAAAATAAGAGGATTGGTTTGGTGGTAAACAGCGATAAGCGTTTACAATCGTTCGCCGAAAAGATCGACAGTTTACTCCTGCCAGCATTTGATTTTGCAATTCAAAATTTTCAGCGAACAGAGTCCATTCGCCATATTGAGATCAATCGCAATCGAAATCAACTGGAACCCAACTGCCATGTGTTGGTCGTTTTTACCGCGGAAATCAAGAATAATCAATATATCATCAAACTCACGTATTACACCACTAATGCCATCGGGCAACGCTCTTCAGAGCCATTGCGATACCGGCCGGATGTTATGAAATTGAGTTATTCCGATTTGAACAAGTTAAGCCGTAGGGATTCATTGTGTGACACCTTTCGCAAAAACTTCCCCAGTTTTATTGCTGCAGTCGCACGAAAAATAAACTAAACCTGTTAAGGATACAATGAAAAAAGGGCGGGAAATAATCTCCCGCCCTTTTTGTTATCTGATACATATAATCGCGAGAATTATACGGGAATTTTGTGCAGGTTCGAGTTACCGGGAACGGGAATGGGATCAGGTGGTAAATCAACACCAAAGGCCATGTCTTTGGGTAAAATGTTGTAATCCATATTCAATGCTTCATCCCAGGTCAAACGCTTTCCAGAATAAGCGGCCATCCGCCCAAAGATGGAGGTGAAGACGCTAATGGCAACCTGCATGGCTTCATTTAATTTGGGGCCATTGCCTTGGATGCTGTCTTGCAGATCTTTGTGTTCTTGAACATAGGCATAGCCACCAACCCGATCGGAAGCCATATCATTACAACGGCTTTGACCATTTCGGTAGTCACGATTGGTACCGGTCACCAACTCTGAAACATTACCGGCTGAGTTATTCCAGTGGCGGCACATACTGAGGACGTGGATCCCGTTGGGGTATTCAAAATCACAGGTGAAGTTATCCCAGATATTACCGTATTTGGGATCATCAAGCGGTTTCCATGCACGGCCACCGTTTGAGGTTACAGCGATAGGATGAGCGCGAAGTACCCAGTTTATAACATCGAGGTTATGGATATGCTGTTCAACAATATTATCACCGCAAATCCAGCAGAAGTTATACCAGTTATAAAGCTGATAGGTCAAATCATCCATGCCTTCTTTACGATCACGGGCATGGGGTAGCGTTCCGTTCCAATAAGCGCAGCCGGAAACAATTTCTCCCAAAGCGCCATCGTGGATTTTTTGGACAGTTTCGACATATTCTTTTTGGTGGCGGCGCTGGGTACCTGCCACAACGGAAAGACCAAGGCGTTCTGATTTTCGGGCGGCTTTCATAAAGCGCCCCATTCCAACCGAATCGGTCGCGACGGGTTTTTCACAGAAGCAATGCAGTTTAGCGTCAACCACGGCTTCAAAGTGTTGGGGACGAAAGCCTGGAGGGGTAGCGAGAATAACGTAATCCGGCTTGAGATCAATCACTTTTTGAAAGGCGTCCAACCCCCAAAAAACAGCATCTTCATCCATTTGAACTTGGTCTTCATATTTGTTTTTTAATTGGTTATACGCCCCTTTCGCGGTATGTTCCATGACATCGGCGATTCCTATCAATTTGACATTTTCATTGGCGGAAATCGCATTGCCTACAGCGCCTTTGCCACGTCCACCCGCACCGATCAAACCAATCGTGAGTGGATCGGCAGCATGGGCATTTTTCACAATTCCGAATCCAGCAACTGCGGTTGCTCCGAGAGCCGCATGTTTACCAAATTCCCTTCGATTCACTCCCATATTTTTCTGTTCACTCATTGCTTTTACTCCTCGATTCCATGTTGTATAGGAAGTGCATATGCATGCAATTCCAAATCATGCTTTCATAAAAAAACTCCCCAAGGAGGAATTTTTGACTAGCTATATGCAAATTAGCATAGCTAAAGTCGAAGATAAAGGCTCTTATACAAGTTATTGAAAGAACATAAAGTCTATTTGGGTATGTTGATTTTGTACCTCCCAGGGTTTGAAATGCAAAAAGGGACGGATTCAAACCTTGACACGAGATAAATATGCTCCCTATCATCCACAATAAATTGAATTTATATTACATCTACCCTTGCAAGCAATGTGGGAATCCACAAAATGGCGGAATTTAAGATACGACGAGCAAAAGAGACTGATTTTCAGCGCATCACGGAACTATGGATTGAGATGATGAGTTATCATCTATCGTTTGATTCACGTTTTGAATTGGCGGTAGACCATAAGGAATCCTATCAGGAGTATTTGCGATCCATTCAGGAAAATTATGATTACGCTGTGTTCGTGGCTGAAGAAGGCGATGAAATCATCGGGTATACTATTGGGATGATTCTGTCCAATCCGACGGTTTTTGCGTTGGTGCGATATGGATTCATTGCTGAGATGATGATTTCTGAATCGAGACAACGCTCTGGCTGCGGTAGAAAACTGTGGGAACATGTCAGGCGATGGTTTAAACGGCGGGGAATAACCGTGATTCAACTTAATGTTTCCCCCCACAATCAAAAGGGATACAATTTTTGGAAAAAAGTTGGGTTCGATGAATTTCTGCATATAATGTGGCATGACATACCGAAAGACGCTTAAGCAATTCCATTAGCCGATTTATCCAGCAAGAAGGGAGAGGGAATGCCTAATTTAGCTGAAAAGGCGAGAGCCTTGTTTGAAATTGCCAGACCCAAACAATGGGTAAAAAATGCATTTGTATTTGCCCCGCTCATATTCGATAAACAGATAAGTGATATTGAGTCGTTGATACGCACCCTGTTTGCATTTCTAATGTTTTGTATTTATTCATCTTGTGTTTATATGATCAATGATATTGCCGATTATAATCATGATAAAATGCATCCGGAGAAATGCCGCCGCCCTTTACCCTCAGGCCGAATCGATAAAACCAGTGTTATCATTTTATGTGTGATCTTATTTATAACCGCATTGTTGATCTCGGCGTGGCTATCGCTTCAGTTCTTATTAGTTGGGTTGTTATATATGATAACCAACATCTGCTATTCGTTTTGGTGGAAATTGGTGGTGATTGTGGATGGGATGATCATCGCACTTGGATTTGTATTAAGAACATATGCGGGGGCGGTGGTTATTGGCGTCCAGTTTTCTGACTGGCTTTATGTTTGCGCTATCTTCGTTTCATTATTCCTCGCTTTTTGCAAGCGTCGCCATGAAATCATTTTATTGGGAGAGGAAAACGCTGGTCAGCACCGTGCGATCCTTCAGGAATATTCTGTCCAATTTCTCGATCAAATCATCACCATCGTCTTGACGGCTACCGTGGTTTCTTATTCGATATATTGTATTTTACCCGCCACGGGCTCGACAGAATATTATCCTTTAATGAAATACACAATACCCTTTGTCATTTATGGCTTGTTAAGGTACCTTTATCTAGTATACCGAAAGGAAGAAGGTGGGAACCCAGCTGAATTATTATTGAATGACAAACCATTGTTATTTAACGGATTTTTATGGCTGGCGGTAGTTTTTTCAGCCCTGTATTTTGATCGATAATTTTTTAAAATCAGCTATTGACTTGAATGGACTTGCGTGTAATGTAGCGAACGAGGCCAAAATTCAATCTTTAGCGAGGGTTCCCCAATTTCGCAACATTAATGAGGAGTATAAATATGGGAGACAATCATCGCTTTTATCAAAAAAAATATGTGACGTCAACATTCTTTGGTTGTCTACATCTTCCTGAGCTGGGCTCCGTGCTATTTCTGGTCTTTGGTGATCGAGAAGGCATGTTGATCTCCCCGTTGTTCAATATCGTGAAAGTAAATAGCGAACGTTCATACTTCCCATTCCAACCGGAATTATTAGGTTGGGATGATGATGAGGAAGAATTTGACGACGATGATTTAGACTTGATCGATGATGATGAAGACGACGACGATCTCTTAGAGGAAGACGAAGATGAAGATGACTTTGATGAGGATTACGAAGACCTTGAAGATGATTATGATGATGACTTTGACGATTTAGGATTGGATCTGGACGAAGAGGAAGATTTTTAAGCCCGATTCAAACTGACATTTCCTTCAATTCGCCTAGATAACAAAGCAATTCTTCAGCTAATTTCATGCTATAATTCATACCTCGGTCTTCAGGGTAAATTTGTACCATTGTGCAAAGATATAGGCCAGGGACAGGTGTTTCAAAGGGGGGTTTTAGACGGGAATAATTCAAACCGATGACCGGTTGAGCATAAGCCGTAGTGGAAACCGTTTCTGTGAGAACCCAATCCCGCTGGAAGGGCGGGATAATTTTTTCCAGATAGGATAGGAATTGTTCTTTAATTTCTTTTGGACGTGCATTGAAAAGGGGATGTGTTGAACTCAAGTAACGTGATAAATAAACTGGCACCATCCCTGCATAATCAGGGTCATTAAACAAGCGGGTATGTTCAATTAAAGCCACAAAAGGCGAATCTGGATCGGTAACATTAAGCCAATAATAGGGTGAAATGGATTGTTTTAACCCTAAAACCATGGTGATATTAGCTTGATAAGGTATAACAGAGACCTGTTGCCGGTAAGATTCGGATAACTCAGGGGTAATTTCCAGAAAAGAGGGGACGCTGGGAGTTACTATAACCCGATCAAATTCATCCTCTCCTTTGCGGCTCACAACTTTAAAGCCGGAAGAGGTGCTGGATATTTGCTTGACTGCATCCCGAAAGCGGAAAATACCGTTTTGCTCGCTTATTTGGTCCCCCAAACGTTCAAAGATTTGCCCCCATCCCCCTTTAAGGTAACCAAGGCATTCTCCCGTCCCACTTTTTGAACGCGTGCCTCCTCGCAGTTTTACCTTACCCCAAAACCATACAGCCGACACTTCACGATAACGGTCACCAAATTTGGAACGAAGTAGGGGTTCCCACAATATACGATAAGCATCCTCCCCCATTTGGGAAATAATCCATTCTTCCGCTGTTATATGTTCCAATTCCTTATAGGATTTTATCCTTTTGGCTTTAAGAACGGAAATTCCCACACGAAATCGTGATAAAAGAGAAAGAGGCTTAAAACGAAGCAGGTCAACTGGTGTGGTAAATGGATACAGATCGCCCTGATACTCAAATCCCACGGAAGAATCGCACCAATGTAAATGTTCTGTGAGTCCAAGCCGGTCAATAAAGGCCTGAATGTGACGATCACTGGTAAAAATGTGATGGTAAAAACGATCCAGCTGGGTATCGCCAAAGGGTATGGCAGAGGCAAGCCCCCCCAACCCTTCCCAGCGTTCATAAACCACCACTTCATGGCCATTTCGGGTTAAATGCCAGGCCAATGTACATCCAGCCGCTCCGCCACCAACGATGGCATATCGTAATTTATTTTTCATCGAGCATCAGCTTATAATCAATACTGTCCACCAAAGCATCCCATGATGCTTCTATAATATTTTCCGAAACCCCCATAGTAATCCAATCGTGTTCTCCATCTGTGGATTCAATAAGCACGCGGGTTTTGGCAGCGGTACCGTGTCCGGTATCGATAATGCGAACTTTAAAGTCCACCAACTCCACATCGCGCAATTGGGGATAGTGGCCTTCAAGTGCTTTGCGCAAGGCATTATCCAATGCGTTGACGGGACCATCCCCATCGCCAGCCATATATAATGCTTCATCTCCGATTTTGACCCGGACAGTTGCTTCTGACCACAGTTCTCCTCGTGAGCCATGGTGATCAACCAACACACGATAGGCAACCAGTTCAAAAAATGATCGGTGAGTTCCCAGTTCCTTGCGGATTAAAAGTTCCAGTGAGGCATCAGCGGCTTCAAACGAATAACCTTCATTTTCCAATGTCTTGATTTTATCCAGGATTTTTCGGCCTATAGGGGATGTTTTATCGAATTCAATCCCCAATTCATTAATCCGATGCAAAATATTGGATTGGCCTGACAATTCAGAAACAAGCACCCGTTGGTGGTTACCGACATCTTCAGGATTGATATGCTCGTAGGTTCTGGCATTGCGCTGCACGGCGCTGACGTGAATACCCCCTTTATGGGCAAATGCACTTAAACCCACAAACGGTTGATTATGCCTTGGCTGCATATTCGCCAATTCGGTTATATAAAGGCTTAGAGAGGTCAAATCACGCAAATTTTCCTGTGGAACAACCTCATAGCCCATCTTCAACATCAAATTTGGTATAATGGCTGACAAATCAGCATTTCCACAGCGCTCACCAAATCCATTAAATGTACCTTGAACATGGGTTGCCCCTTCTTGAACAGCGGCAAGAGTATTCGCCACCGCGCAACCAGCATCATTATGGGTATGAATCCCTAATCGGCAGGCGATATATGGCTTAATCGCTCGTGTGAGTTCAGTCATTTCATGGGGAAGACACCCACCATTGGTGTCACATAAAACTACGACATCCGCCCCGGCTTCCACTGCCGCTTGAACTGTTTGTACAGCATATTCAGGATTGTTTTTATATCCATCAAAGAAGTGTTCAGCGTCGTAAATCACCTTCCGCCCCTGACTTTTCAAATACTGAACCGAGTCTCGAATCATGTTAATATTATCGGCAAGTTCAATTCGTAAGGCATCGGTGACATGAAGATCCCATGTTTTGCCGAAAATGGTCACCACTTCGGTTTCGGCCTCAAGCAAAGCCCGAATATTGGGATCATTTTCAACCGCATTTTTGGCATGGCGTGTACTTCCAAAGGCGGACACTTTCGTATGTTTAAATGTTGTATCCCTTGATCGTTGGAAAAAAGCAATGTCTTTGGGGTTCGATCCGGGCCAACCGCCTTCAATATAATCTATGCCGAATTCATCCATTCTTTGGGCTATACGAATTTTATCCTCGACCGAGAAATTTATGTGTTCCCCCTGTGTTCCATCACGCAGGGTGGTATCAAAAATCTCGATTCGTGTTGACAAAGAAACCACCGCCTTTCATTAATAAATCGCTTATTATGAGATGAAAGTATAACGTATAATGAAATCCAGCCGAACGCCTACAGTAAGGGAATGGAGATTAAATCCATTCATAACCAGACGATTCAATTTAATGCATGGACCAATCTTTAATCTCACTATTGGGATTGTTTTTAACTGTTACAGCATCTTCAAGCCAATGATTTTTCCCATCGCCTGTTTGGACTCGCAGATTATAAATACCAGGTTTCAGATCATCCACCATCACTTCACCTCTGAGTAGTGAATTACTGTGGCGCGACAAGTCTCGAACGGGTATATGATCCAAATAGGCGCGATACCCCTCTCCAAAGGTAAAACCTTGTCCATTGATACTTAACGAAAAGGAGCCACTAACCTCCGAGAGTTGAATCGTATCAGGTTCTACACTTTGAAGCGCT
This sequence comes from uncultured bacterium, assembly GCA_964517495.1. Taxonomy (GTDB): domain Bacteria; phylum Hinthialibacterota; class Hinthialibacteria; order Hinthialibacterales; family Hinthialibacteraceae; genus CAZFER01. The sequence goes on from CAZFER010000013.1 coordinate 34,960, forward strand.
GGTAAAACAGGTTCCTTTTCCTGAAGCCACTCGATTCCCTTTTTGAGAATGAGGGTGGCATCAATATCAGAAGTAAACACTTCCATGGGGAAAGCCAGGAATACAGCCCGGTAAACATCTGTATCAATCGTCACTCCCATATTGATAGAGGGATTATCCTCCGTAAAAAAGGCAGGGGTAGCGATATCACGAGATTCCAGAGGGCTAATATAATCGGGGAAATTATCAAATCCACTGGGGAATGAGAAAAAGACTTCTCCAATACCCGAAAAAACAGGGCTTATCGGATGGCCCTCAACTTTATCAGCCCCGTAATCTCTGACTACCATTTGCACGCCCAGGATTTCTTGAGAGAATACTGCGGTCTCCTTATCATCAAAATAATCCTGGCCCGTTAAAAACAAACTGCCTCCCGACATTAAATACTGCATGAGTTCCATTTCGAACAAATGGCGGGGATTGAATTCCTGGGCATATTCAACACTATTTTCATCAGTGATCGAGTTTAAACTTTTCTGAGAAAGCACCCAAAGCACTGTTTTAAACTGTGACATATAATTTTGAGTTGGATATTCACCAATGGCATTCACTTCCCAGCTCAGATGCGACATATTGGCCTCGTTCAGACGCGCGGAATAAAAAGATTCCCACGTTGCCCCATCGTCATCATCAACAAATAGGACATCTTTGTCTGATGGAAGCACAGGCATGAGGCGAACCCAATAAGGAATACGGTATGAGAAACCAGTGGTCTCATTATTTAAAACAAAATCATCTGAATAATCACGCCTGGCCGAGGTTTTGAGCAAGCGGAAGGTAATTGGGATCAATTCACGCTCTCCCGCGTCCAATGTGAAAGACGTTTCAGAAAGCTGGATGTTAATCGCTGAATTATCGCTCGGTTTATCTAACGTATAGTCACATGTTTGGCCAGAAACATTTGTAACAGTGATAAATTCAACGGTTTCCTCATCGTTATACATCATATATTTACCTAATCCAATAGATGCTGGAGTTACAACGGTATCGACTTTTAAAGCAATGTTGGCATTTACCCGTCCTGTACCACGATGAAGAATACTGGCGCGAGAGGTGCCTGCCGATGTAAAAACATTTCGATCCGTCCCTAACATAAGGGCTGATTTAATCCATTGTACTGGCCAGTCCGGGTATTTTTGCTTGAACAGTGCGGCAATGCCGGCGACCTGAGGGGTCGCCATACTGGTGCCAGAGAACCAATCAAAACCTGAGGCAGAGAAATGGCCTTGGGTGGTATCGTCATTTTGAGTCGCCCCATATGATTGTTCGCCAATAGCGACTAAATCCGGTTTAAGTTTATAATCAACCGATGGCCCTATTGAGCTAAATGTACTCATTCGGTCAGCGGTTGCCATGCTGGCATTAATATCCTCTCCCTCAATCTCTATTTTAACCTCCAATCCATCAGCTAAGGCATCTTTTATGGTTTGCCCTATTTCCCGGCGAATCATCATGGAGGGAAGAGAGGTATTACTAACTTTGGGGCGGTCAATATTCTCGGAAGGACTGATGGTTTGGTCGTCCATGAACACAACCCCATGGGCACCAAGAGATTGAGCACGATCCACTTTATCAGAAAAGTTACAATCGCCCCGTTGCACTAATAGCCAGCTATTTATCGGATTGGATAAATTCACATTTGAACATAACAATCCATCGTCCAATCCTCCATAACCACCTCCATCAAGAAGATCCATATCCTTAATTGGGAATTTACCTACGATAGGATGTATAAAATCAGTACCCCCGTTTCCAAAAGCAGCATCGGTGTTTTCAATAACTAACTCATTTTCAATGAACACAGAAAAACTCAATATCAGTGTTTCAGTTAGTGCATTTTGTCTGTGGCTATTGGTGACAGAACCAACCGCAATCACTTCTTCAGCTTGAGCGGGATTATCGATAGCGAATCCCCTTCCCGCATTGCCTGCCGCAGCCACGACCACCACACCAAGATCACTGGCATTCCGCACAGCCTGGATAACAAGATCATGTTGAGGATCAGCAAAAAGGGGGATTCCCAGGCTCAGGTTAATAACATCCGCCCCATCCTTAACCGCTTCTTCCACCCCTGCAATGATTTGGTTAGAAGAGGTTGATACAAGATTATCGGTTATCACTTTATATGCCCCCAAATAAGCGTTGGGAGCGGCTCCCGAGATAAATCCCAAGGGAGAATCAACATTACCATTTGATGCAGCAATCGAAGCCACATTGGTACCGTGCCCAGAACGGTCAAACGGTGTAAGATCACTATCATTCCCACCACCTACAAATTCAAATACGCGATTAACGATAACCTTTTTGTTGGTAAATAAAGGATTGCCTATAGGGTAGCCCTCTGGATAAGTAAAACCATCATCTCTGAAGGATGGGTGAGTTACATCGATGCCAGTATCCACCACCGCGATCAATACACCCTCTCCCGCTAAATCCTGGCCTCCCAACCCTTCCCAGGCTTGGGGCAGTTGAACGATTTGAGGGCTATTGGTGAGAGAAAGGCGAGCACGGCGAATAGGAGCTATATAAGCGACTTCGGGAATATTTTTTAACCACTCGATATGATCCGAAGCCATTTGAACGGCTAAAGCGTTAACGAGATCCGTATACTGATACAAAACAACCGCATTGGGATCAATGGATTTTATTTGGCCCAACACCACATTCTGTTCAGCTTGAAGCGTGGTCGCATATCTCCGGGCTTGTGCTTGTTTCGCCTTGAACTCGGGAGAGTTAATCGGCGCCCCTCCGCCAAGGCTTTTTTGCATCATTAAAACAGGGGCTGATTTTAAAACAACAAAGCACTGGGAGGTATTCGTGTTGTTCTCAATCGAAAAAACAAAGGGACTAAAAGTAAAAAATAAAAAACAAGCAATTCCATTAAACAATACGGTCCATTTCATATTTTTCGCCTATAAAAAAATGACAGCGGCAAATAAAAAAAACATTGCCACTGGACATTTGTTTACTCTACATTTTCAATTGTCAGATCAAATTCCTCACACAAAGCACGGACAGCAAGTTCCGTGTAATCTTCATGGATCACGCAGGAGATTTTAATTTCTGATGTGCTGATCATGAGAATATTGATACCTTTTTCCGCCAAGGCGTCAAACATTCGAGAGGCCACACCAGCATGCGTTCTCATCCCCACACCAATTGCGGAGATTTTGGCGATTTTATCGTCATAACTGACTTTTTGAGCGTTAATAACACTGCGAAGTTCATCTTCACATTTTTTGAGATAAGGAAGATCCGTACGTTCCACGGTGAAGGAAATATCCGCCTGTTCATTTTCACCGACGTTCTGAACGATCATATCCACATTAACATTTTTGTCTGCGAGGTATTTAAATAACGTAGCCGCCGTGCCGGGTTTATCGGCAATCTGGCTGAGGGTTACTTTGGCTTCTTTCACATTGTGGGTAATTGCACTGACGACAACCTGTTCCATGGCTTTAACCTCCTCTGTTATCAAGGTGCCGGGGATATCTTGAAAACTGGAACGCACTTGAATGGTCACATTATACTTGGCCGCAAATTGCACGGAGCGTGTATGCAATACTTTGGCACCCATGGATGCCATCTCCAGCATCTCTTCATAAGATAATGCCGGTATTTTCCGTACATTCGAGACGATGCGGGGATCGGCTGAATAGACTCCATCGACATCCGTATAAATATCACACCTCTCCGCTTTTAACACAGCAGCTAAAGCCACCGCAGTGGTATCCGAACCTCCACGGCCCAGGGTAGTGATTTCTTCGGTGTCGGTTACGCCTTGAAAACCAGCAATGACAACGACTTTTCCACTGGCAAAAGCATCCTGAATTTTGCGATCGTCAATACTCAGGATTTTAGCCTTGGTGAATGCTGTATCGGTTCGCATATCAATTTGAGGACCGGTGAAAGAGATAGCCGGCCGGCCCAATTTTTCGATTGACATGGCCATCAATGCGATGGAAACCTGCTCACCAGCGGACGCTAACACATCCCGTTCCCGGGGTGGACCGGCTGGATCGATTTCATTGGCCAAATTGAGCAAGCGATCAGTTTCACCAGCCATGGCAGATACTGTCACAACCACATTGTGCCCCGCTTCCGCTTCACGCACGGCTTTGGCAGCGGCATTTTGAATCTTTTCAGTATCCGCGAGCGAAGTACCTCCAAATTTTTGCACGATAATCGACATGATGATTTATCCCTATTTCTGAGATTATAATAAAAAGGAGTTCAACTGACCAAATCGTCAAGAGTCATCTTTTCGCTTAACAAATCAAGCAACCGATAACCTGGAATGATTTGGTTCGTCCTTTTTTGAACCGAAATTTCCGAATATCCTCCCTCACCCCGGCGTTGATCATCCACACTTTCATAAAGAATATAAGGTACAGGCTCATTAACATGAGTACGCAATGAAATGGGTGTGGGATGATCAGGAAGGACCAGTATACGAAACGGTGTTTGATCAGCCTGCAAGGCATCAACCAAACGTTTCAACATTCGCTGATCAAAATCAGCAATACATTGCCGTTTCAAGGCTTCGTCACCTTTATGGCCCATTTCATCGGTGCTTTCCACATGGATCATAACCAGGTCTTTTTCTTTGAGCGCAGCATGGGCCGCATCGGCTTTACCCTCATAATTCGTATCCGGAAGACCCGTGGCACCTGGAACGTTGATAATCTCCAAACCGGCCAATGTTCCAATCCCTTTGATTAAATCCACCGCTGAGATAACCGCACCGGTCAAACCATATCGTTTATGGTATGGCTCGAATTGGGGAGCGGTTCCCTGCCCCCAAAGCCAAATTTGTGTTGCCGGGGGTTTGCCTGCAGCCATTCTTTTTTGATTGATGGGATGATCGGCAAAAACCGTTACTGATTGTTCCATCAAATACCGTATTTTGGCTTGTGACGCCCCTTTGGGGAGAAAAGATATAACTTCCTGATCAAGAATGTCATGGGGGGGTGTACATTCCACTTCACCAGAATCAAAGGAAGCGGTCATGATATGCCGGTATTGCACACCAGGGTGAAACTCAACCTCTTCCTGTTTGAGCGATTGATTAAGAGAATTAATAAGTGGGATTGCTTCATCAGTGGAGATATGTCCAGCCGTAAATTCACGCATACGGCCATCCTGAATGGTGACCAAATTACATCGATACGCCACACGGTCGCCGAGATTGATTCCCATACTGGCTGCCTCTAATGGCGCGCGGCCAGTATAGATTTCCGCGGGATTGTATCCAAAGATGGATAGGCAAGCCACATCGCTGCCGGGTGGCAAATGTTCGGGCACGGTGCGCGCCCATCCCACTTTGCCGAAATCAGCCAGGTAATCCATGGTTGGCGTTTCCGCCGTTGCCAGGGGGGTTAGACCATCTGTATAAGCTTTTAAAGTATCGGTGGCGCCATCAGGGATGGCGATAATGTATTTCATCATTGAATTGAATTACCTTATAAAAACACCTTTATTGATTACGACTGTTCATCTGTTCAATCCGAATCACTTTAGGTGGTGCCATGACGACATCCAATTCTTGAATATGCTCCAACGCATGAAGGACATCACCTTCGCGTGCTTTATGGGTCATAATGACGATAGGGCATATGCTTTCCCGGCTGGGTTCGGTTTGCAATACCGAAAGAATGCTTATTTGATGTTCACCCAATATCCCGGCTATTTTTGCCAACACACCCGGTTGGTCCTTCACGAGAAAACGCATATAGTATTCGGCGATAACCTCACTCATGGGCCGCATACGTTTTTTAGGTATAAAGAAGTTATCGTATGAAAGCGGGCGGCGTGCTATGCTATCCTGTGCACATTGGATCAAATCACTAATAACCGCATGCCCGGTGGGAAGATCCCCCGCTCCCCGCCCATAGAGCATCGTTGAGCCCAATCCATCTGCGTATGTATTCACCGCATTAAAGACACCATTTACTGAAGCGAGTAGCTGAGATTTGGGTATGAAAGTTGGGTGAACCCGAACCTCGATTTCATCGCCTAAATCCTTGGCAATGGCGAGCAATTTCAATCGATAACCAAGGCGTAGTCCAAATTTGATATCTTCCACGGTGATATCGCGAATTCCATTGGTGAATACTTCGACCAATTTTACTTGTGTACCGAAACAGATTGAGGCCATCATGGTGATTTTGTGGGCGGCATCAATCCCATCAACATCATAGGTGGGATCCAGTTCGGCGTAACCCAATTCCTGCGCTTCCAATAGTATTTTTTCGAAGGAATCGCCTTTTTCTTCCATCGCGGTAAGAATATAGTTGCTGGTTCCATTTATAATGGAATGGATTTCCGTTATGTCAGCGGAGGCCAATCCACCATAAAACGATTGGATAAGGGGTATTCCCCCGCCAATTGCACCTTCAAAATGAATTTTCTGGCCTTTTTCGGATGCCAATTTAAATAATTCCGGGCCATGTGCCGCTAATAATGCTTTGTTAGCGGTTACGACATCTTTGCCATTTTCCAAGGCACCCTTCACAAAATCTTTTGCCAGAGTATCACCACCGATCAATTCAATAATGACATCCAGCTCAGGATTTTGGATCAGTTTCCATCCATCGGTTTCTTTTTCAACATTGGATAAATCAATATTTCGATCTGTTTGCCAATCCAGATCAGCAATTGATTTTAATTGAATATCCGTCCCGGCGCGTTTTTTGACAATCTCCATATTAGCCAAGAGTGTTTTGACTGCTCCGGTTCCAACAGTCCCCAAACCGATTAAACCGACACGAATGGACATAGCATTACTCACTCCAGTCAAGTAATAGATTAAATAATAAGTCTATCGTTTCCTACGGGTTCCGTGAAGGCGGACAGATGTGAACCACCACCCGCCTACAGAGAATTCATTGAAATCCAATTAACGAAAAAAAGATCAATCCACAACCACCAGATTCACAATACCGGTTGACAGGGGTGAAGGGGCATTAGATAATAATGAAGGGATCACGTAGGCAGTGATCCCTCTTCCTTTTACATGCATTCAAATGGCGGCGTAGCCAAGTGGTAAGGCAGAGGACTGCAAATCCTTTATTCCCCGGTTCGAATCCGGGCGCCGCCTTAAAAAACACCCTTCCTACATATAACTAACATCCTGAAGAAGCATGACATAAAAATTTCATAATCGCCTTTTGGGCATGCAAGCGGTTTTCAGCTTGATCAAAGATAATGGAGCGCGGTGATTCAATCACATCCTCCGTCACTTCCTGTCCTCGATGAGCCGGCAGGCAATGCATCAATTTCACTTCATCTGAAATACCTTCAAAAAGTTCCTCGTTTAATTGATAATCATGAAAATCAATTAAGCGCTGGGCGGTTTCCCTTTCCTGTCCCATGCTTGCCCATACATCGGTATAAACAGCTTGGGCTTTTTCAAGCGCCTTTCTGGGATTGCGTTCAAAATAAATGTTGGCGCCGTTGGTTTTTGCCAATACCATCCCTTTTTCCATGATGGAATCATCCGGTTCATAACCTTTCGGTGAACTAATCGTCAGGTTTAATCCCATAATGCTGCATATAAAAATAAGCGAATTACAAACATTATTCCCATCACCAATATAGGTCAGGTTGAATCCATTTAAGCTATCACGCTGCCTTAGGGAATCCCACACGGTGAATATATCAGCGATGGCCTGGCAGGGGTGGCCTTCATCTGATAGCGCATTGATGACCGGCTTGGTGGAAAACTCCGCCAGTTCATCGATGGTTGATTGATTAAACACCCTGGCAACAATAATATCGACCCAGCGGGATAAATTACGCCCGATATCTTTTACAGGTTCCCGTTTACCAAGGTTGATATCATTATTGGTCAAATAGACCGAAAACCCACCCAATTGTTGAATCCCAGCTTCGAAGGTGACCTTGGTTCGCAAAGATTGTTTTTCATTGATCATAGCCATGGTTTTACCTTGCAGGCTTGTTCGAAAGTTTTGGGGATTGTCCTTCATCTCCGCGGTAAGTTTCAGAATCTCCCAAAGTTCATCTCTATTGAGATCCGTTATGGTTTTCAAGTCTCTTTTTTTCATGATTCATACTCCAGTGGATGATTATTATTAAAAAACGAATACGTTTCGAATTCGTTGCAAGAATTCGATCCACCTATTCGGTATTAGAAATTGAAACCTGCTAATCAATTAAGAATGAGATAAGTGCCGTTTATTCCGAAGCATTCAGACACTCATCCAACGCCGAGACTGCATCCGGTAACATTGATTCATCAATGTTGAGTGGAGGTAAGAACCTTAACACATTAGGTCCGGCTTGTCCAACGATATAACCCTTATCACGCATGGCTCCAACCAGGTCTGAAACAGGGGTTTCCATTTGAATCCCGATCATCAGTCCTTTGACACGAATTTCGTTAATCCGGCTATGCTTGTTAGCCAATTCGCTGAGTTGTTGTTTCATCATTTCCCCCAACCGCTTGCTACGTTCAGGTAATTTCTCATCCAGCAACACCTTCATAGTTGCAATACCAGCCGCCGTGGCTAGCGGATTCCCACCGAAGGTGGCGGCATGTGTACCTGGAACAAACGCGTTTGCCGATTCCGCCTTGGCGAGAAGAGCTCCAATTGGCACGCCACCTGCCAAACTCTTCGCCAGCGTAATGATATCCGGCTCGATGCCATACTCCTCACTGGCAAATAAATGACCGGCCCGGCCCAAACCACATTGGACTTCATCAAAGATAAGCAGCATTTTATGCTCATCACATAACTCTCGCACTTGGCGAATATATTCAACGTCACATGGATGAATGCCGCCTTCACCCTGAACGGGTTCAATCAAAACCGCACACACGGATTTATCAATGGCTTTTCGCATGGCTTCAATATCATTAATGGGAACATGGATAAAGCCATCCAAAAGGGGCTGAAAACCCTGGTGGTATTTTTCCTGGCCAGTGGCGGACAAAGCACCCAATGTTCGGCCATGAAAGGAATTTTGCAATGCAATGATACGGTGCCTTCCTTCGCCAAACTGATCAAAGGAATAGCGTCGTGCCATTTTTATGGCTCCCTCAACCGCTTCAGTTCCACTGTTACAAAAGAAGACCTTATCAGCAGGGCTGTGTTCCACCAGAATACGCGCCAACTCGATCTGGGGTTCGATCAAATAGAGATTGGAGACATGGAGCAAGGTTTCAGCTTGTTTTTTAATGGCTTCCACGATTTTGGGATGGCAATGTCCAAGGTTATTCACGCCCAATCCGCAAAGCAAATCAACATATCGCCGCCCATCAGCATCCCACACGTATACACCTTCACCGCGAACCAGGGTAAGATTGCGGGAACCATAATTATTCATTAAATAAGTATCGGCGAGCGTCGAGTGAGATTCGATAGCCATGTCAAGTAAAACACCTTTCTATTTAAAATAATCGTAACATGTCATCCATATGAAGTGGAAAGGGAGTGAAAACTATAATCTGTCCCACTATTCCTCCCCCAATGAAATGGGGGAAGTTAGGAGGGGGTTAAAGGATTTTACCCATCGATTTCGTATCGGCCCTCCCCTAGCCCTCCCAATCGTGGGAGGGGAATGGTGCTTCAAATGGTTGATCACTTATAAATAATCTTTATGGATCAGGATAAACCTGGGTACCAACCCCAGTATCCGTAAACAATTCAAGCAAGACAGAATGCGGCACCCGGCCATCAATAATATGCGCCTTTTTAACACCACCTCCCAGAGCACGCAGGCAGGCTTCCAACTTGGGAATCATCCCGCCTTCAACCGTGCCAGTGGTAATAAGTTCCCGGGTTTCGCTGGCACTCAGCGAAGAAATGACAGAGGTGGGATCACTAATATCCTTTAAAACCCCCGGAGTGTCCGTGAGTAAAATAAGTCGTTCGGCGATGATGGACCGGGCAATTTCACCAGCCACGGTGTCGGCATTGATATTATACGCATGGCCTTCTTCTCCCATACCAATCGGTGAGATCACGGGGATAAAGCCATTTTGATCAAGCGTATTCAATACTTTGGCATCGATTGACTGGATGCGGCCAACATATCCAACATCGATTTCAGTCTCTGGATCGGCTTGAGTACGATGCATCAACTTTTTAACTCGAATCATATTCCCATCCTTGCCGGAAAGGCCAACCGCTTTCCCCCCCTCCATATTCATATGGGCAACGATCTCTTTCCCCACCGAACCAGCAAGAACCATTTCAACAATATCAATGGTTTCCTTATCGGTCACCCGGATCCCATCAATAAAACGGGTATCCTGCCCCAATCGCTTCATTAAGCCAGTCACTTGGGGGCCACCACCATGCACAACCACGGGGCGCATCCCGACATAATCCATGAGCACAACATCTCGGCAAAATTCCTTTTTCAGTGATTCGTGGCTCATGGCGGCTCCGCCATATTTAATCACCACCGATTTCGCATAGAAACTGCGAATATAGGGCAGCGCTTCGATCAGATGTTTGGAAAACAGTTCTCGTTCGTTCATCTTGATAAACCTGGAATCAATAAATCACTTTGTTTAAAGGATATTCGATAATACCTTCAGCACCCGCCTCTTTCAATTTAGGAATAATTTCACGCACGATCGATTCTTCAACAATAATTTCCAATGCACGCCAGCCCTCTTGATGGAGATGAGAGACAGTTGGATTGGTTAATCCGGACGGTAACACTTTAAGGATATTATCCAAGTGCTCAACGCGAACATTCATTTTCAAGCCCACCTTCGAATTGGCTTCAATTGCCCCTTGGAGTAAGAGGGAGATACGCTCCAATTTATCCCGTTTCCAATCATCCTTCCACGCAGTGTGATTCGCAATGAAGGTGGTTCGAGATTCAAAAAGGGTTTCGACGATTCTCAGGTTATTAGCACGCAGTGAAGAACCAGTTTCCGTCACCTCTATGATGGCATCAACCAACTGAGGTGCTTTCACTTCTGTCGCCCCCCATGAAAATTCCACCTCGGCTTCGACCCCGTTTTCTTTGAGATAACGTTTGGTGGCATTGACCAATTCAGTGGCAATACGCTTGCCTTGAAGATCCTTGACACAATTGATATCCGATTTTTCTGGAACAGCGAGCACCCAACTTACCGGCCGTGCGGTCGCTTTGGAGTAACACAATGTACATATAGTCTGGACATCTGAATCATTTTCAGTAATCCAATCCTGTCCAGTAATACCCGCATCCAGCACACCGTCTTCCACATAGCGGGACATTTCCTGCGCCCGCAACAGTACAATGGAAAGTTCATCATCATCCACACGAGGATAGTACGATCGATCTTTTGCCGAAATAGTAAAACCCGCTTTTTTAAAGAGATCAAATGTGGATTCCTGCAAACTTCCCTTGGGAAGGCCTAATTTCAATTTGTTTTTACTACTCATGAGTTGCTATTCTCCATATCATCAACGATGGTTACTTTCGTTCCATAGGTGACCATTTTATAAAGTTCTTCGACATCCTCATTGTACATACGGATACATCCTGCGCTTTTTCGGTAGCCAATGGTTTCCGGAGCATTGGTGCCATGGATTCCTAATCCAGTACGTTCACGTTCTTCGGTTCGTATCCCCATCCAACGCGAACCCAAGGCATTTTCAGGATCACCCGGCTGTATCACACCCCCTTCAGGTTTGTACCAGGTGGGATTAATCTCCTTGGTATTGATATAATATTCATTGGCTGGCGTCTTATAACTCTGCTCACCAATTCCCACAGGATACCACTTAACAAATTTTCCGCTCTCCGTCAGTAAATTTAAACGGCAGTTACTTTTATCAACCACAATGCGAAATGGTTCTTTAGGAACCTTCAGCGTTCGTCCTGGTCTGAGTTGATTGGGCTTGACATCATTTGCCTCTCCAATAAACCACGCAGTCGTTTTAAACATTTGGCCTATCTTGGCATTGGAATCACCCGGCTGAACCGTATAAAGTTTGCAAAATTCATCCAACACCGGTGACCACAAACGCTCTGTATTCACCTTGCTCAAAAAATCCTTGGCTTGAGCGGCAACCTGTGTATCAGTAACACTTTCAATAATGCCGTAAAATAATTCCCGGGCTTTTTCTACATCTTCATCGATATAGGTTTGCGCAATACCCAACAACGCTTGATCCCTCAATGGGGGACCAGCATTTTGTTTAACTTTTTCGAAATAATCACGGGCTTTCTCTTTATCCTCATTAACTGAGGAACGAGCCAGTTTGAGCCAGGCTTCGTAGCGATATTCAGAGTCAGAAAAATCATCGACAATACGCTGCCATAATTCATTGGCTTCTGGCGCCTGAATGCCTTCATAGGCTTTGGCAAGCAGATAGAGAGCTTTATCGGCCTTTTCAAACCGTTTTCCCCGCTCAACCACAGGCAACAGATTTTTAACTGCGCTATTATAATCCTCCGAGTCGATCATGGCTTCAGCCAGATCCATTTTATTAATGAGTTCTTCTCGCGCCTGACGTTGTTTTGTAATAATTACAACCGTAGACAACGTTCCAATCACCGCAACGATTAATATGAATATAATAAAATTACGAATCATATCCTCCTCTCCTCAACCTCGTCATTTCAAACGTTTCCTGTTCCAACCAGATTATATTAACCAAAATCAAGTCTGTCAGCCATAACGGCATGATGCAATGGAGTACATCCAAGATAATTCATTAATAGGTAAAAATGCGAAACCGTTAAAAAAGGAAATACCCGCCTCCATTGGAAGCGGGCCTTTTTTTCCACGGCCATTTCTCCGGATGCTGGCAACATCCGGAGATTAAAGATCACGATTCAAGATTAGCTTTCGGCCGCCATTTTTCTCGGCCCCTGCCGGCCAATCATTAATAATAGCGGACTGGCAACAAAGATAGATGAATATGTACCAATTAATATACCAATTAATAATGTGAATGAGAAATCATGGATAACCGATCCACCGACGAAATACAATGTCAAAATGACAAAGAAGGTTGTTATTGAGGTGTTGAAGGTACGTGTTAAGGTTTGGTTTATACTATGATTTACAATTTCCCTGAAGTTAAGCAGACTGGACGTATAGTTTTCACGAATTCGGTCAAACACAACAATGGTATCGTTAAGCGAATACCCCAAGACCGTTAATAAGGCCGCGACAATGGGCAAATTAAACTCCGTTTGTGTAAAAGCCAATATGGCCAAGGTAAAGAACAAATCGTGGAACAACGCAGCCACCGCGGCCACCGCGAATCGGAATTCAAAACGGGCGGTAATATACAGCAATATTCCAATGCTTGAAAAGAGCACACATTGGATGGCTTTATAAAGCAATTCACTACCCACCTTGGCCCCCACATTATCAGAGCTGAGCGTCGTGAAGGTGTTATCGGGAACTGCCGTTTGTACATGTTGAACCAATTCATCCGTTGATTCGACCACTCCTTCACGGACACGGATAAGCATCTGATTTTCTTCACCCAATACTTCCTGGATGACCGCATCAGTCAGCCCCTCGTTCTCTATCTCATCTCGAACGGTTTGAACTTCAATGGGTTGATCAAAAGCAACTACTATTTCTGTTCCACCCGCAAAGTCAATCCCTTTAAAATTCTGCCAATTGGCACACAAGAATACAAAACCGATGATGCCTATAAGGCTCGTAGTACCTAAAAAGGCTTTGGGATTTTTAAAGAAGTCGATGTGGGTTTCACCTAAAATACGCAAGGTTCCGACATTCAATTTTTTCATCCCGTTAGCGACCATGATATCGAAAATAACACGGGAAACAAAAATCGCGGTAAACATGGAGACCAAAATACCAATGGAAAGTGTTATGGCGAATCCTTTAATAGGCCCGGTTCCAAACTGGAAGAGAACCAGGGCGGTAATCAATGTTGTAATGTTCGCATCGAAAATGGTCATGAAAGCACGGCCATAGCCTTTATCCAATACCAATTGTATGGTTTTGGATTTCCCTTTCATTTCCTCACGTAGACGTTCAAAAATAAGAACATTGGCATCAACCGCCATACCGATGGTTAACACAATTCCGGCAATACCGGGCAAGGTAAGCGTGGCCTTAAATAATGCCATACAGGCCATCAAGAAGAATAGATTTAAAATAACCGCAAAGTCGGCGATAAGCCCGGTCAGAGCATAATAAACCACCATAAAGATCAGGACGATTATCGCTCCGATAATACCGGCCATAATCCCATTCTGGATGGAATCCTGCCCCAGCGAAGGACCAACCACACGGCTTTCCACAATATTCAGCGGTACCGGAAGCGCACCAGCTCGAAGCACAACCGCCAATTGGCGTGCTTCGTTGAAATCACCGATTCCGGTAATTCGAGCATTACCACCACGGATTTCATTTTCGATATTGGGTGCTGAATAAACCCGGTCATCCATTACAATCGCCAGGTTTCTGCCCACATTTTCACCAGTGACACGTGCGAATATATTGGCGCCTTCCGGCTTGAATCGTAGTGAAACTTCCGGATTCCCCGACATTTGATCAAAATAAACAAACGCATCCTCTAACAGTTTACCGGTCAGTTCAGGCTTGCTTTGCATGAGATACAAATATCGGTGTGGAAAATCATAATAGGGAGGATTGGGTTCTTCCACTCCACCCCATTTAAACATAAGGTCATTACGGATAAGCCCTTGAACCGCTTGACGTTGAAGGATTTCTCTAACGATAGCCACATTATCCGGATCCTTCACAATCAATGCCGCAAAATTGGGTGTGGGCGATTCAAATAGGGATAAAAAGTCTTCCTCAACCAAGACATCAATGTCGGCAACCAAATTCCCTAATTCAGTTTGGTTGGGTAATAAATGGAAACTGAGTTCCGCCGTGGCACTAACAATATTGGCCACCGCTCGAGGATCACTAAACCCTGGCATTTCAAGGATCAAGCGTCTTGGAGGTTGGCGAACCAACGCCGCTTCCGCCAATCCATACTGGTCCACACGGTTTCCTATAATCTCCGCTGCCGTACCCAGCGCATATTGGAGTTCAACATCCAACTGGTTATCTTCAATGTCCGGATCATCTTCCCGGATGGCTTCTTCCACCTGTTCAAGATCAAGTTCGATGACAAGGTGCACACCTCCCTGAAGATCAAGCCCCAGGCGAAGCGCGTTATCTTTCAGCTCACGGAAATCCTCAAGTATTTGTTTCTTTTGTTCCAGGTATACATTCGATTCAATTTCATTGGCCTCAAATTGCTCTTCCAACTGGACAATGGATGGTAAATTTTCCTCCGGCTTATTTCGTTCCACTGGATCATAGGAATAAAATTGTATCGTCGGCATGAGAAACCAGAGGGATAACAAAATCACGACGACGATTAAAACTATTCTCCAAACCGGAAGCCTCTGCATAATTGGATAAACTCCTTTGGGAAAAATAAAGAGAAGCGTTTGAGCACGATCGGCTCGATGTTAAAAACGTTCACTTATTTAAAAAGAAACGTTTAACCATGCAATAAACGCATCATGTGCGTTATTGGTTTTTTCATCTATAAACGATCGATTGATTCAACGCAAAAAAAAACGCACAAGAAGGTAATATTACATGGGTTAACGGGGCTGTCAACATGCACGAATATGATATGATAAATTGCATTATCACTTGCCAGAGGGAAATAGTGAGGTGATGGTTCAAAACAAACGACTATTATTCATAATCGGAATGGCCTTTTTCCTCTTGATTTGTGGAAGAGTAAAGATTGCCCCTCCGGATTTAGCGTTTTACTACTCGTATGGGCGTTCTTTGCTTTATGACATGGATTATTGCTTTGTAAATGAATATGCACAATTTACATTTGGGGCTCATGAAACTTATTTGACACAAGAAGGCTATCCCGCCAATGACTGGCCGATGGGAACAGGATTAAGTTGGATACCCTTTTTACTGATTTCCCAAATCTGGCACTACTTCGCTTCTATTTTTGGAAACCAGGAATTATCCAATGGATTCAATTGGCTTGATAAATGGATCGTCACTTATGGCTCAACGCTCTTTTTTGGATGTGGGACTCTGTGGCTAACCTATCGATTAGGAAAAAAAACCAACTTAAAAACGCAACCACTGATTTGGTCGTTGATTTTGTTAAGTTTAGGGAGTTCTTTAACCTATCATTTATTCGTCAATTCCGCTGATTCCCATCTTCCATCCGCCTTCTTCATTATTCTGTTTCTTTTTGTTTGGCAGTGCTACAAAGAAGAAGGATCAACGGCCTTGCTGATATCTGCCGGAACTGTTCTGGGTTTAGCAGCACTGGTACGCCCTCACAATGTCCTATTCATCCTGACCCCTATCTTGGAACACTTCACTTCACGGCGAAAAATAAGGGAATTGAGTTCCACTGTCATTATGGGAATAATTGCTTTGGTTGTATTTCTTCCCCAGCTGATGGTTTGGAAAACATTGTATGGCTCCTGGCTGGCGATTCCACGCTCGGAAGATGTTCGATGGTTTAATCCTCAATTATTCAACACCTTATTTTCTGATTTTCATGGAATGATTTCATGGTCTCCATTATTTGGATTAGGTCTTTTAGGCTTATTTTTCAAAAAGAAGTGGATTCCCTACCTGATTCCCGTATTACTTCAACTTTACATTTATTCATGCAATATCGCCTGGTGGTCGGGGGGATCCTTTGGCAACCGGCGTATGATTGGCTGTGCCCCGCTATTCATTTTAGGTTTGGCAACCTTATTGGAACGTTTTCCTGATCGATGGTTGAAGATCATTTGTATCACAGGTGCCATTTGGACTCATCTGCTTTTGATTGCAGAATTGGGTGGAACCATTCAGCTTGATCATTATCAAAGTTGGACTGAAATAATCCACGCCATTCCCTTAGGATTTTTTGAAGGTTTAGCGAACTATATTCCTATCCATGAATGGCAAAATCATTTTCATGAACGACTTATTGGTTGTGGTGTCGTTTTATGCTTCTTTGTTTTAACTTATCTTCTTTATCGCCAATTCCTTACAAAACATCCACGCATTCCGCTCGTGGCTTTGTATGGATTTTTGCTTCTTTTAGTCAGCATGAGTGTTTTGGCAACCCAAAACACCCGTTCTGCCATCAAAGGGGCTGATTGTTCAGACTATATTCAACGAGATCGTTTTTCATGGGTAATTTATTTCGAAAAGGGTTTTTATAAAGCCAACACCGGCAAGACAAATGAAGCATTGAAAGCATTTTTAGCGGCTACCCTCACCGAACCTCGGCATCCTCAACCCTGGATGTATATTGGGATGATCTGTTATATGAAAAAATGGCACCCATTGGATTATTACTACTTTGAAAACGCCCTTCGGCGTGGTCAGACACGTGTTTTTTACTTGCAATCATTCGAGACCGTGTTAACACGTATGATTCAAACCCAAAGTGACCGGCTATCTCTTTTTTATAATCAACGGGGTATAGTGCGCCTATTATTAAACAAACCTACATTAGCCCAGACTGATTTTCGTGAAGCCCTGCGTATTGATCCGGATTACCAAACAGCCAAAAACAATCTGGATATACTTCTAAACCAATCACCTCAGGAAAGAAAAGGCTTTATGTGGAAATAAGTATTTACACAACATTACAATGAAATTCAAAGAGACAAACTCAACCAATTAAACTCCATAGATGGGGAAAAATCACGCAATGAAAACTTTCAAGATATTTATCTCGGTTGGCGAGGAATCGGCTGATTTACATGCTTCCCGGCTTTGTCATGAACTTAAGAGGCACAATCCAGATATTGAATTATACGGTTTTGGAGGGGATAAATTAAAAGAAGAGGGAGTAAGAATACTCTTTCCACTACCAGAGATGGCTCTGATCGGTTTTGTGGAAGTCATCAAGCATTTACCGACTGTATTCAAACTCGAATCCATGGCAAAAAACAGCTGGTTGGAAGAAAAACCTGATCTTATCATCTTTGTCGATTTCCCAGGCCTTCACTTTCGTCTGGCTAAAATCGCTCATCAGATGGGCATTCCCATCATTTACTATATCGCCCCGCAGGCATGGGCCTGGAAAGAAGGCCGGGTGGAAATCATGCGGCAATGGGTTAAACAATTATTGGTGATATTCCCTTTTGAGGAACACTTCTTTCAAACAAGGGGAGTTCCCACAACATACGTTGGCCATCCTCTGGTTGAACGCATACCCCTACCAGAACCTCGAAATGAAGAGGAATTGAATCCCACTCATATCGGGCTGCTTCCTGGAAGCCGTAAGAATGAACTCAGATATTTGCTGCCTGTTATGATTCAATCAGCGGAATTATTAAAGCAAGCACTCCCCGAGCTGAGATTTATGCTCATTTTGGCGGATACCCTCCCCACCAAGGTACTTAAATCCTTTAACATTCCACCATGTATTTCAGTTTGCCGTGATAGGAATTATGAACACCGGAGAAAACTGGATTTCGCCTGGACTGGCTCGGGTACTGCGACAGTTGAAAATGCCTTGCTGGAAATACCCATGGCTGTTTTGTTCCGCAGCAATCCCATCAACATCTTTTTAGGACGGCGATTTGTGAAGATACCCTATATCGGGATGGTCAACTTGATTGCTGAAAAGGGAATATGCCCGGAATTTATCCAGGAGCAATGCAAGCCGGAAGTACTGGCAAGGCACGCCTATGAGTTGTTAACAAAACCTGACCGCTATCAGGAAATGAAAGAGGATCTAAAAAAAGTACGGCAGCGAATCGGCTATCAACCGGCCTCCCAACTGGCAGCGGAACAGATTATCACTTTCCTGAATAATCAAAGCTGAGGGTTACGCTTCTTGTTCCTTGGATTCATCTTTCTTGGTAATCGGTTTCCCAAACCGTAACAGACCATAAAGATCGGATAGGAGGAAATACATTAAGGCCAGGAGGAAAGCGACTAAACCAACCAATGCTATCATCAACGAGCGGCGGGGATAGATTTTCTTTTCTATAGGAACAGCTTCACCAACCAGGATGAGATCCTGGCGTTCAGAGTAAATATTGGTGCCAGCCCACCCCAAGTTTTTCTCAATGCCAGCATATACTTCCAAGGCTCGATCCCAGTTCGCTTTCGCTTCTGTTTCTTCAATATCTATTTCATGGAATCGATCGTTTTGTTCTTCAACTTTGGTTTCCAGAGCCGCAATTTTTGATGCCGCATCAATCCGTTTCGCAATAAGCCCAGGTAAACTAACTTGAAGCGAGGTATATTCTTTGAGAACATCGAGATACCCCTGATTCACCACTTCATCTACAATGCCTTTTTCTGTGAGTGAATCCAAATCAAGTTCCGATGTCGCTTGTTTCACCATTTCAAGCGAAAGATTGTCACTGAAAATAGAGCGGAAAAGGGTGATTTTCTCTTCAAAATCGGGATGACGCTCAAATAATGGATCATAAAAGAGATCCTTATAATATTCGACTTTCACCTTTTGTTCAGCGATGGAGTTATCGAGTGTGGAAAGTTCCTGCCGTAAAGTGGCCAGAATGGTTTGGTTGGTATCCAATTCCTTTATTAAAACCTGTTTATTATTTTCCAACACAATCTCTTGATAGTTATTTTGAGTTTGGGTTACATTTTTTTTAAGGAGCTGGATTTCCTCAGATATCCGTTGTTGAGATATTATTTTTTCCTGTTCCATCAAATATTGGTTCTTTTGAATGGCTTTGGTGGCTAAATCATTAATGACGTCAGCGGCCAGTTGAGCATCTTCCAAGGCCACTTGTATTTTAAGGTGTGACGAATTTTGAACCTGAAAAACCAGTAAACGCCCACGCATATCATCTGGATAACGAAGATTAAAAGGGGATTCATCAAGTTGATACTTATTGATCATCTCCATCATCAAATCATCGGTTGTCATCATATCAACATACGTATCGAGGGGAATGGCGGGGTTTTGCATGGTTTGCTCACCCAGCTTGGATTTGCTCATCAAAATGGTTGCCGTTGAAGCATACCGGTTAGGAATCAATAGAGTGGCGAGCATACCAAGAAACATGGATACAACTGTAAAGAATAGAATACGTTTTCCACGTTCCCAAACTACATCTATAACAGCAGATAAACTAATTTCCCGTTCTTCAACCATTACTAATTACCGTTTCTATTTAAAGAGGTTGGAAAAGTATATCAATCACTCATTGGATCTATATCACGTAGCACGATATAACAGCAAGCCAAAACCGTCTACCCATTCATTCTTAAAAATCCTAACAGATTAAGCACGATACACGTTTGGCATCAAAGAATAAACCCCCATATAAGATGTTTAACAGCGATTAAAATATTTAACAGCGATCAACTGGGTGAGTGAACAGCCATGGGATGACTGGAAGCGAACATACTATCCTGATCCAATGGATCGGGGACCATTCCCTCAAGTTTATCCATGAATAATTCAAAGTTAAATTTCTGTTTCAGTTGATTTTTCCATTGATCCATATTGTACTTCAGATACATATTGGGAACCAGTTTTTGGATCCCAGGATGGTCATAAGGTTGAACCTTGGATTCATACTTTTCTTTTACCAGGAAAAAGCCAAAGCCATATTTGGTACGAATCAAGGGTGAAAGATGGCCTTTGGGTGTCTTTAGTGCGGTTTCCAAAAGCTCAGGAGAATAGGTCTCTTTCGCGCTGTTATTATGATAAACCACAATGTATCCCGAATTATATTTCGCCTCCGCGGAGTCTGAATATTCGTACGCATATTCTTGAATTACATCTCGCCTCTCATCAAACGAGTTACATTTCCCCATCTTGGCACGAACTTCCTCGTATAGTTTTTGAGCCAATTTTTCGGCTTCTTCCAAGGAACGTTCTTCACTAGCCCGTATATCCACCCGATTCAGTTCAGAGCGGGATATTCCAGTAAACAAATGTATATGTTTCTTATAGAACGCTTTGAGTTTTTCTTCTGTCATATCATCATATAACTCTTTGGCCTTTTGGTTTACCAACTTTTTACCAATTTCAATTTGAGACAGAAAACGAACCAACTCATCTTCCGTTTGATTCATACGTGCCAATTGATGGTTAAATGCTTCTTCTGATTCAAATTTGCTTTTAGCTGTTCGAAGAACAGATTCACGTTCTCCATCGGTGAGGGTGATGCCTTGATCTTTCGCTTCCAACAAGAGCAGATAATTGTCGATTAAATTACGTAACTTCTCTCCCCGTTTTTCGATCAGGATTTTCTGTATTTTATCTGGATCATTCATTTTTGCTTCAAGTTGCCGTCGGATGGGAATAACGAGTTGTTCCAGTTGAGACAAATAGATATGTCCACCATCCCACCTGGCGATTAC